>JBGPFE010000009.1:0-121181 GCA_041483135.1 Gammaproteobacteria bacterium
CGGCCGCTATCTGGTGCTGATGCCGAACAATCCGCGTGGCGGCGGCGTGTCGCGCCGCGTCGAAGGCGAGGAACGCACCGAGTTGCGCGAAACCATCGACCAGCTCGAAGTGCCGCAAGGCATGAGTGTCATTGCGCGTACCGCCGGCATCGGCCGCAATGTCGAGGAGCTTAACTGGGACCTCAACTACCTGCTGCAGTTGTGGCGTGAAATCGAAAGCGCCGCCAAAGCCCAGAGCGGCGCGTTTCTGATTTACCAGGAATCGAGCCTGGTGATCCGCGCCATCCGCGACCATTTCCACCAGGACATCGGCGAGATCCTGATCGACACCGACGACATCTACGAGCAGGCGCGCGCCTTCATGGGCCACGTCATGCCGGCAAACGTCAACCGCGTGAAGCTCTATCGCGACGACGTGCCGCTTTTTTCGCGCTTCCAGATCGAGCACCAGATCGAGACCGCGTTCTCGCGCCAGGTGTCGCTGCCCTCGGGCGGCGCGATCGTGATCGATCACACCGAGGCGCTGGTTTCGATCGACGTCAACTCGGCGCGCTCCACTCGCGGCGCCGACATCGAGGAAACCGCCTTCCGCACCAATCTCGAGGCCGCCGACGAGCTCGCGCGCCAATTGCGGCTGCGCGACCTCGGGGGGCTCATCGTGATCGACTTCATCGACATGGAGAGCGCCCGTAACCAGCGTGAAGTCGAAAACCGCTTGCGCGACGCGCTGCGTGTCGACCGCGCGCGCGTGCAGACCGGCAAAATTTCGCGTTTCGGCCTGATGGAGTTGTCGCGCCAGCGGCTGCGTCCGGCGCTCTCCGAAGGCAGCCACATCCCCTGCCCGCGCTGCCACGGCACCGGCCACATCCGCGGCATCGAATCGACCGCGCTGCACATCCTGCGCATCCTGCAGGAAGAAGCGATGAAGGAAAACACCGGCGCGGTGCACGCGCAAGTGCCGGTCGACGTTGCGACCTATCTGTTGAACGAGAAGCGCGCCGAATTCCATTCGATCGAGTCGAGGCTCAAGGTCAACGTCGTGCTGATCCCGAATATTCATCTTGAGACGCCGAATTACACGGTGACGCGCCTGAAGCACGAGGAACTGAACCAGGCTGACGTGCCGCCGCCGAGTTACGAAATGGTCGCCATGCCGGAAAAAACCGCGGCCGGCCTGCCTTCCGCCCAAACCGAGCCGCCCGCACCGCGCCAGGAAGCAGCGGTGAAAGGCATCACACCGTCACAGCCTGCACCGATAGTGGAGCCCAAAGCCAGACCGGCGCCGGCAGCAGCGCTGCCGAAATCCGGGCCGTCGATCATCGGCAAGATTTTCGGCTGGTTCAAGCGCGGCCAACCCCAAGTCAAGGAAGTCAAGCCACAACCCGTGTACGAACGGGCCGAGCGCGGTCAGCGCCCGGAACGCGGTCAGCGCCGCGGCAGACCTAACGCGCCCCCGCGTCGCGACGGTCGCGGCGAACAGCGTGAACGGCCGCCTCAGTTGCAACGCAGCGACCGCGGCGAGCAGCGCCCGCCGCGCGAGCAGCCACGCCGCGAGGGACAACCGCAGCGCCCGCCACGGCCGGTGCAGCCGGAACTGCCTCAGGCTGAAGCGGGTGTAGCGTTGGCGCAGCCGCACGAACAGGCGCCGCGCCATGAGGGCGAGGGACGCGGCCGCAGCCGCCGTCGCGGACGGGGAGGTCGCGATCGTTCTGAAGGACGCGACAATCGTCCCGCGACAGCGGAATCCGCTCAGTCGGCGCAGGCGGCGGAGCTGCAGAACGAATTGCCATACATCCAGAATAAACCGCCCGCGTACCCCGCGGATGAAGCCGTACAGCCCGTAATGGCGGATGCCGCCGCAGCCGGAACAGGGCTGTCACCGGCACCGGCGCCGTATCCGGCGGAAGCACCGCAAGTCGCACCGGTTGAGGAAATCCGCCACGCCGAGGCGCCCGTTGCCGAGCGCGTGGTCGAGCCGCTGCTGCCCGCCCCGACAAGTCGTGCGACACCGGCGACGCTCGAGCCGATCATACTGCCGCCCGATCTCGAACTGATCGAGACCGATCCGGAAAAACTGCACATGGCGTCAAGCAAAGTGGAGCCGCCGCAACCGCCAAGGCCGCCGCGCGTACATCCGCCGCTGCCGCCAGTGAGCGACGAGCCTCTGGTCCAAATAGAAACGCAGAAGTAACTCCGGAAAATGCCGAGCCGCAATTGATCTGCGGCCCGGTATTTTTTCAGACGCGGCTCACCTGCCGCAAACGGTCGAGCAGGCCCGCACTGATCTGCTCGATCATATCGAGCACCTGTTCGAAACCCTGCGCCCCGCCATAGTACGGGTCGGGCACTTCCTGGCCCGCGTACTTTTCATGAAAATTGCCATATAACGCCAGCTTGTGAGTGTGCTGCGGCGGGCACATGCGCTCAAGCAATTCCAGATTATGGCGGTCCATCGCCACCACATGATCGAACCGTTCGAAATCCTGCTTGCCGACCTGGCGTCCGCGCAGGCCGCTCATATCGTAACCCTGTTTTGATGCAGCACGCTGCGCGCGCGCATCGGGCGGCTCGCCGATATGGTAGTCGTGCGTGCCGGCGGAGTCGCACTCGATCAGATGGTCGAATCCCGCCCGTTTCACCGCGTGCCTGAACACTGCTTCCGCGGTCGGCGAGCGGCATATGTTGCCCATGCATACGAACAGCACGCGCGTCATGCCGCCAACCCGATGAACAGCCGCTGCTTGAGTTTTTTCAGCTCGTCTCGCCGCTCAGCGGCGCGCTCGAATTCGAGGTTCCTCGCGGCATCGAGCATTTCTTTTTCGACGCGCTTGATCTCGCGCGCGAGTTCCTTCTCGCTCATCGCCTCGTACGCCGCTGCGGCCTGCGCCGCCTTCAACTGCTGGTGCGCTTCCTGCGCGTCGTATACGCCGTCGATCATGTCGCGCACTCCCTTGATGATCCCCTGCGGCGTGATGCCGCGCTGCCTGTTGTAGGCAATTTGTTTATTACGGCGGCGCTCGGTCTCGCCGATCGCGCGCTTCATCGAGTCGGTGACCTTGTCGGCATACATGATCGCTTTGCCGTTGATGTGGCGCGCCGCGCGGCCTGTGGTCTGGATCAGCGAGCGCTCGGACCGCAGGAATCCCTCCTTGTCGGCGTCCAGGATCGCCACCAGCGATACTTCGGGCAGATCGAGCCCCTCGCGCAGCAGATTGATGCCAACCAGCACATCGAACTCGCCGAGCCGCAAATCGCGGATGATTTCGACGCGTTCGACGGTATCGATGTCGGAATGCAGGTAACGCACTTTGGCGCCATGCTCGGCAAGATAGTCGGTGAGGTCTTCCGCCATGCGCTTGGTGAGCGTCGTCACCAGCACGCGCTCTTTCACCTTCACCCGCTCGCCGATTTCCGACAGCAGGTCGTCGACCTGGGTCGATGCCGGCCGCACTTCAATTTGCGGGTCGACCAGGCCGGTCGGCCGCACCACCTGCTCCACCACCTGCGCCTGGTGCTCGCGCTCGTATTCGGCCGGCGTGGCCGAAACGAAAACCGTGCGCTTCATCAGGCGCTCGAATTCGTCGAGCCGCAGCGGCCGGTTGTCGAGCGCCGACGGCAGGCGGAAGCCGTAATTGACGAGGTTTTCCTTGCGCGCACGGTCGCCGCGATACATGCCGCCGAGCTGCGGCATCGTAACGTGGCTCTCGTCGATGAACATCAGCGAGTCGGGCGGCAGGTAATCGATCAATGTCGGCGGCGGCTCGCCTTCCTCGCGGCCCGACAAATGGCGCGAGTAGTTCTCGATGCCCTTGCAGAAGCCCATCTCGACCAGCATCTCGAGATCGAAACGCGTGCGCTGCTCGATGCGCTGCGCTTCGACCAGCTTGTTCTCGCGCTGGAAGAATTCGATGCGCTCCCGCAATTCGTCCTTGATGGCCTCGATCGCGCGCAGCGTGGTGGCCCGGGGCGTCACGTAATGGCTCGATGGGTAAACGGTGAAGCGCGATACGCGCTGCAGGATGTGCCCGGTCAACGGGTCGAACACCGACAGGTTCTCGACCTCGTCGTCGAACAGGCTGACGCGGATCGCGGATTCGGAGTTCTCCGCAGGAAAGATGTCGAGCACGTCGCCGCGCACGCGAAAGGTGCCGCGCTTGAACTCGATTTCGTTGCGCTCGTACTGCATCTCGACGAGCCGCTGGATCGCATCGCGCTGCGTGAGCTTCTCCTTCTCGCGCAGATGCAGGATCATGTTGTGATAATCGGACGGATCGCCGATGCCGTAGATCGCCGATACGGTGGCGACGATGATGGTGTCGCGCCGCTCGAGCAGCGACTTGGTCGCCGACAGCCGCATCTGCTCGATGTGCTCGTTGATGCTCGAATCCTTTTCGATGAACAGGTCGCGCGACGGCACGTACGCTTCGGGCTGGTAGTAATCGTAGTACGACACGAAATACTCGACCGCATTTTCCGGAAAGAACTCGCGCATCTCGGAATACAGCTGCGCCGCGAGCGTCTTGTTGGGCGCCATGATGATCGCCGGGCAGCCGAGCCGCGCGATCACGTGCGCCATGGTATAGGTCTTGCCCGAGCCGGTGACGCCGAGCAGCGTCTGGTAGGCAAGCCCGTCCCGAATGCCCTCGGTCAGCTTGGCGATTGCCTCCGGCTGGTCGCCGGCCGGTTCGAACGCCTGGTGCAGCCGGTACAGACTGCCGGGGAAAGTCATCGGCGTCGGCAGCGGGCGTACCGCGGGCTCGGTCTTCAGTGCAGGTGTGGTCATCGCGTCGATGCAGTTAAACCGTTTATTGTCCCACAGCGCGCCCGGCCGTTGCCAGCCTTTGACCGCGTGCCGGCGATTTCGGATGCCCGCCCACACTGGAGACGAGCGAGCGGGTAAAATACTTTTTCGTCCACTTACCATTACCAACCTGCCTAGATGAGCTTATCCCTGCTTGCAGCCGTTGAAATGGCGCCGCGCGACCCGATTCTGGGCGTCACCGAAGCTTTCGTCGCCGATACCAACCCCGCCAAGGTGAACCTCGGCGTCGGCGTCTATTACGACGACAACGGCAAGGTCCCCGTCCTCGATTGTGTCCGCCGTGCCGGGCAAAAACTCGCTGCCAGCGCGGCCCCGCACGGTTACCTGCCGATCGATGGGCTGCAGGCTTACGATCGCGCCGTGCAGGCGGAACTCTTCGGCGCCAGGAGCGAAGTGATACAGGCGGGACGTGCGGTGACGGTGCAAGCCCTGGGCGGCACCGGCGGCCTGAAGACAGGCGCGGATCTGCTGCGCCGAATCGATCCGGGCGCCCAGGTGTGGATCAGCGACCCGAGCTGGGAAAACCACCGTGCACTGTTCGAATACGCCGGCTTCACGGTCAACAGCTACCCCTATTACGACGCGGCCACACACGGCGTCAACTTCGACGCCATGGCGGCCGCGCTGCAGAAGCTGCCGGCGGGAGCCATCGTCGTGCTGCACGCCTGCTGCCATAACCCGACCGGCGCCGACCTCACCGCCGGACAGTGGGAGCGCGTGATCGAGATCGTCAATGCGCGCGGGCTGGTGCCGTTTCTCGACATCGCCTATCAGGGTTTCGCCGACGGCCTCGATGCCGATGCGGCCGCGGTGCGCCGCTTCGCGCAAGCCTGCCCCTTCACGCTCGTTTCGAGCTCATTCTCGAAGTCGCTGTCGCTGTACGGCGAGCGCGTGGGCGCGCTCAGCGTTGCCACCGGCAATGCGGACGAAGCCGCCCGCGTGCTGAGCCAGATCAAGCGCGTGATCCGGACCAACTACTCGAACCCTCCGCTCTTCGGCGGCCAGACCGTTGCCGCCGTGCTGACTACGCCCGAGCTGCGGACGCTGTGGGACCAGGAGCTTGGACAGATGCGCGACCGCATCAAGGTGATGCGCCGCCAGCTCGTCGAGAAAATCCGCGCAATCCGCGCTGATTTCGACTTCAGCTTCATCATCGGGCAACGGGGCATGTTCTCCTACTCCGGCCTGACCACGGAGCAGGTGCAGCGGCTGCGCAAAGAGTATGCGATCTACGCGATCGACAGCGGCCGCATCTGCGTCGCGGCGCTGAACTCGAAAAACATCGACTACGTCGCCAAGGCGGTCGCCAGCGTGCTGGTGTAACGGGTGATGGGCGATGGGTAATGAGTGATGGGTAAAGGGGGTTAACCCCACTCGCCTCTCGCTTGTCGCCTCACCGCTTCTTTTTCTCTTCCTTGCTGCCGCCAAACAGATTTTCGATGGCCTGCCCGGCTTTCATGCCGAGCCCGGTGCCGACACCCGGCATCAGCACGGTACCGATTGCCGCGCCGGCCATGGTCCCACCGGTGGGATAGAGCAGCGGCGAGTGGACTGTTCCCGCGACATTGAGCGGAACATTGGCGCTGGTGCCCAGCGCTTTGACCTGGGCGTTGATGCGCCCGGAGAGATCTTTCTTCGGCGAGATATTCACATTGCCGTCGGCGGCCAGCACGCCCGAGGCAATCTTGAGTTGCGTAAATCGGAAAGCGCCCCCCTCCATATTGAGATGGCCGGACAACAGGTCGAAATGCGTCTCGCCGCCAGTCACGCCCTGCTTGATCAGACTGGTCGCCGCTTGCTTGATATCGACGCCGTGAAGCACGCCGTTCTGCACGTTGAACGGCGTTTCCAGCCGCAGCGCGCTCATCAGCTGATTTGCGTCAGCTGCCGACGCCGAGAACACCGGCTTGGCGGTAAGCTTGCCGCTCATATTGGTGCCCGGCGCAAGCAGCGGTACCAGCGACTTGAGCTCTACCTGATTGACGTCGAAACCGCCCTTGAGCCGCAGCCCTTTCTGCCAGCCGGCGGTCGCTTTGCCGTTCACCGTGCCGCCATAGAGCTTGGCGCTCACCTGGCTGAAGTCGGCGGCGTTGAGCGTCGCCACGCCTTTGATGAGCAGCTCGTCGAACACGATCGCCGGTCCGACCGGCAGCGTCCACGATTTCGCGCTGGCATCGATCAGATAATTCGACTTGTCGGGTTTGACGGAAGCCTTGAGCTTGCCGTCCTGCGTAGTGATCAACGCGTCTTCCGGCTCGCCCTTGCTGTTGAGACTTACGCGCGCATCGAACGGACCGAAACTTGCCTTGTCGTGCCTGACCAATGCGTTGACGAGACGGATGCTCTCGACCCGGACCTGCGGCGATTGCTGCGGCGGCTTGGTGTCATCCGGCTTGCTCCATGCCGGAATCCTGTCAATCGCCTTCTGCGTCAACACCAGCGAGTGGATCTCGATGCTCTTGATGACCTTGGTCGACTCCAGCAGCGAAAAAAGATCGGGCGTCACGATCACTGTTTCGACCTTGATGTCGTCGGTCTTGCCGACCGTGATGCGGTCGATCGTTACATGCGGCAATGGCAGCGCCGAAAATTTGATGCCTTTAATAGATACCGGCTCTTTAAGCCTGACGGAAACCTCTTTCTCGATCCGCGGAATGTAATCGTTGAGCGAAATGAAAAACGGCAGTGCGAGCGCTACCGCAAGCAGCAATGCAAGCGCAACCAGTATGCGTTTAAGCCATTTCATGCCGGTTTCAAGCGGGTAGTATCATTGACCGGGTGGGGCCAAACTATTACTATACGCGCCTGTTGCAGCGCCTTCCACCCGCTCTCATTCCCCGATAGCTCAGTTGGTAGAGCAACGGACTGTTAATCCGTGTGTCCCTGGTTCGAGCCCAGGTCGGGGAGCCAAAAAAACAGGGATTCAATCGCGAGATTGAATCCCTTTTGTTTTCTTCGGCAACCCTATTCCGGTTTTGCTTTCGACGCTTTCACAACGATCGCCCAGCGCTCGATTTCCTACTGCAGGTATTTGCGGAAATACTCCGGGGTTTCCGTGATCGTGTCTGCGCCGGTTTGCGCGATCCGCGCGCGAAAGTCCTCCTTCCGCACGGCTTTGACGATCACCGCATTCAGCGCATTGATAACGTCAGCGGGTGTTCCAGCCGGCGCCAATACCCCGTACCAGGTTTGAGTGACAAAACCCGCCAGGCCGCCTTCGATCATGGTCGGCAGCTCGGGCAGCAGCGGCGAACGCTTCGCGCTCGTGATCCCCAGCGCCCGGATTCTGCCGGGGGTCATCAACGGTTGCGCCGAAGGAATGTTGTTGAACGAGAAATCCACCTCCCCGCTCGCGAGCGCGGTCATCGAGGGCGCGCTGCCTTTGTACGGGATATGCGTCATATCGACGCCAATCTTGATCTTGATCAGCTCGCCGGCCAGGTGCTGCGAGCTGCCGCTTCCCGACGAGGAAAAATTGAGCTTGCCGGGATTCTTCCTGGCGACGGCAATAAATTCCCGGACGTTTCTGGCCGGAAACGAGGGATGCACCAGCAACAGATTCGGGCTCGTGGCGAATACCGCGACCGGTGCAAAATCCCTGACCGGATCGTAGCTGAGCTTCGGGTAAAGACTGACGTTGATCCCCAGCGCGGCGGAACTCAGGAACAGCGTATACCCGTCGTTGGGCGATTTTGCGACGTACTCCGCGGCCACGTTCTGCGCCGCGCCGGCCCGGTTTTCCACGATGACCTGTTGCCCCGTTGCTTCCGTTATCTGCTGGGCGATCAGCCTGCCCATGATATCGCTGCCGCCGCCCGGCGCGTAACCCACGATCATTCTTATCGGTTTCGCCGGATATTTCGGCGATTGCGCGAATGCCGATCCGCACAGGCACAGCAACACTCCGCACGCAAAAACGAATTTCCTGAACGTCATGACTATTCCTCCTGAAATATTATGGTTTTTGCGCCGTTGCCGCCGGCGCAGTCCAGCCGCCACCGAGCGCCTTGACCAGTGTGACGGCTGCAACCAAGCGCCGGCCGCGAATGCCGACCGCGGTGCGCTCGTTGGTAAGCCAGATAGTCTGCACCGTGATCACGTTCAGGTAACTCACGGTTCCCGCCTTGTATTGATTGATGGTCAGATCGAGCGACTCGCGCGCGGCCCGCACCGCGTCTTCCTGCACCCCGGCTTCCGCTTCCAGAATTTGCAGCGCCGCAAGGTTGTCCTCCACTTCCTGGAAGCCGCCGAGCACGGTCTGGCGATAACTCGCGACGTTGGCGTCATAGGCCGCGATCGCCTGATTGGTAAGCGCGCGGCGCAAGCCGGCATCGAAGATCGTCTGAGCGAACGCCGGGCCTAAAGACCAGAAGCGGCTTGGCACAGTCAGCCACTGCGCGAAACTCGAACTCTGGAAACCGCCTGCAGCCGACAGTGTGAGCGAAGGAAAAAACGCCGCTTGCGCGACACCGATCTGCGCGTTGGCGGCGGCGGCCCGCCGCTCGGCCGCAGCGATGTCGGGCCGGCGCTCGAGGAGCTCGGACGGCAAGCCCACCGGTATCGACGGCATCGCAACATTGAGCGGCACCGCCTCCAGCGCAAACACCGCGGGCGGCTTGCCGGTCAGGACCGCAATCGCATGCTCGAACTGTGCGCGCTGCACGCCAAGGTCGATCGCCTGCGCCTGCGTGCTCTTCAACTGGGCCTCTGCCTGCACCAGGTCCACCTTCCCCGCGACACCCACCGCGTAGCGGTTGCGCGTGAGCTCGAGCGACTTCTGGTACGCCGCAACGGTGTCGTCGAGCAATTTGCGCTGCGCATCGAGCACGCGCAACTGGAAATAGTCGAGCGCGAGTTCCGACTGCGCGGACAGGCGCGCCGCCTCGAGGTCGGCGGCGCTCGCCTGCGCGCCGGCCACGCTCGCCGCAACCGAACTGCGCACGCGGCCCCACAGGTCGACCTCCCAGGCCGAATCGATCGCGAGATTGTAGTTGTTGGTCGGGCCGCTGGAACGCCCCGTGGTGCCCGAACTTGAGGATGCCTGGCTGCGCGTCGCGGACACGTTTCCCGTCACGCCCGGAAACAAGGCCGCCCGCGCCGATTGCACGAGGGCGCGCGCCTGCCGGTACTGCGCTTCGGCAAAACGCACGTTCTGGTTCGAAATATCGATCTGCTCGACGAGCGCGTTGAGCCGCACATCGCCAAATGCTTCCCACCACTTGCCGCGTTTGACGTCGTCCTGCGGCTGCGCGACCTTCCAGTCGCCCGTTCCCTTATAGGCGGCCGGAGTCTCGACGCTGGGCCGCTGGTATTTGGGGCCGACCATGCAGGCACCGAGCAGTGCGAGCGCAGCCGCGAGCGCAATGATGCGGGGTACGCAGAACCTCGACTTCATCGGACCTCCGCTGCGACGCCGCCCGTTTTCCGGTCCCACACGCGCTGGCACCACAGGCGAAAACGGTCCAGATACAGATAAACCACCGGTGTCGTATACAGCGTTAGCAACTGGCTGACCAGAAGCCCCCCGACGATCGAGATACCGAGCGGCTGCCGCATCTCGGAGCCTTCGCCGAAACCCAGCGCCAGCGGCACCGCGCCGAACAACGCCGCCATCGTCGTCATCATGATCGGCCGGAAGCGCATCAGGCACGCTTCGAAGATCGCTTCCTCGGGACGCTTGCCGTGGTTGCGCTCTCTGTCAAGCGCGAAATCGATCATCATGATGGCGTTCTTCTTCACGATGCCGATCAACAGGATCACGCCGATCAGCGCAATGATGCTGAACTCGGTTTTGAACAGGAGCAGCGCGAGGAGCGCACCCACGCCCGCCGACGGCAGCGTCGACAGTATGGTGATTGGATGGACGTAGCTTTCGTAGAGTATGCCGAGCACCAGGTACACCGCGATGAACGCCGCGAGGATCAGCCACGGCTGGCTGTCGAGCGATGCCTGGAAGGCGCGTGCAGTGCCCTGGAACGTGCCGTGCACCGTGTTTGGCACGCCGATCCGGTCGAGCCCGTCTTTCACGAGTCGCGTTGCGTCCGAGAGAGACACGCCGGGCTGCAGGTTGAACGAAATAGTCGACGCTGCGAACTGGCCCTGGTGGTTGACGCCGAGCGGCGTGTTCGTCGGCCCGTAGCGGGCGAACGTGGAGAGCGGCACTTGCGCGCCGCCCGGCACGCTCACGTACACGTCCTTCAACGCCTCGGGGCTTTGCCAGAACTGCGGTGCGGCCTCCATCACGACCTTGTACTGGTTGAGCGGATTGTAGATCGTCGAGACCTGGCGCTGGCCGAAGGCATTGTTGAGCGTCGTGTCTATCATGCGCGGCGTGACGCCGAGCTTCGCGGCGGTGTCGCGATCGATGACGAGCGAGGTCTGCAGGCCCTTGTCCTCCTGGTCCGTATTGACGTCGGCGATCTCGGGAATCTCACCCAGTGCGCGCCGCACGCGAGGTTCCCACTTTCGCAGCTCCTCGAGGTCGTCCGCCTGCAGCGTGAACTGATATTGCGCACTGCTCGAGCGCCCGCCGATGCGGATGTCCTGCACCGGCTGCAGGAAGAGGCTCGCACCCGGCTCGCGCGCCAGCTTGCTGCGCAGCCGCGCGATCACCTGGTCCGCCGTCATGCCGCCGCGCTCCTTTTTCGGCTTGAGCGAGACGAACATCGAGCCGCGGTTGCGCTGAGCGCCGCCCGTGAACGCGACGACGTTCTCCACCGCCGGATCCTGGCGCACGATCTCGACGAAAGCCGCGAGCTTGGGCCGCATCGCCTGGAACGAGATGCTCTGGTCCGCCTGGATATTGCCGATCAGCCGGCCGGTGTCCTGCTGCGGGAAAAACCCCTTGGGAATCTCGATGTACAGATAGACGTTAAGGCATACGGTTGCCGCGAGCACCAGGAGCATGAGCAGACCGTGGCGCAGCGCCCACGCGAGCGTGATCTCGTAGCCGCGCAGGATCCTGGCGAACGCGCGCTCGCTCAGATGGTAAAACCGCCCGTGCGTGCGTGCGCGCTCGGGCCGCAGGAGCCGCGCGCACATCATCGGCGTCGTGGTGAGCGAGATCACCAGCGAGATCAGGATGGCGACCGAGAGCACGACCGCGAATTCGCGGAAGAGGCGGCCGACGATGCCACCCATGAGCAGGATCGGGATAAAGACCGCAATCAGCGAAAGACTCATCGAGAGCACGGTGAAACCGACTTCGCGGCTGCCCTGCAGCGCCGCCTGCATTGGCGGCACCCCATGCTCGATGCGGCGCGAAACGTTCTCCAGCACGACGATCGCATCATCCACCACGAAGCCCGTAGCGATGGTGAGTGCCATGAGCGAGAGATTGTTGAGGCTGTAGCCGCACAGGTACATGGCGCCGAAGGTGCCGATCAATGACACCGGCACCGCCACGCTCGGTATCAGCGTCGCGCGCCAGTTGCGCAGGAACAGGAATACCACCATGATCACGAGCGCAATCGAGATCATGAGCGTGCGCTCGACGTCGCGCAACGAAGCGCGGATCGTGGGCGTGCGATCTATCACGACGGCGAGGTCGATCGCGGCCGGCATCGACGCGCCAAGCGCAGGCAGCGCTTCCTTTACGCGGTCGACTGTTTCAATGATGTTGGCGTTCGGCTGGCGGAAGAGGATCACAAGCACCGCGGGCTTGCCGTTGGATGAGCCGTCGTTGCGCACGTCCTGCACCGAATCGACGACGTCGCCCAGGTCGGACAGGCGCACAGCGGCGCCGTTGCGGTACGCGACGATGATCGGCAGGTACTCGGCGGCCTGCTTGGCCTGATCATTGGCGAGTATCTGCCAGTGATGCTCGGCGTCTTCGATCGCGCCCTTCGGCCGATTCGCGTTCGTCGCCACGATCGCACCGCGCACGTCCTCGAAGCCGATGCCATACTTGTTGAGCGCGTTCGGGTTCAACTCGACGCGCACGGCGGGCAGCGAGCTGCCGCCGACGGTCACCTGGCCGATGCCCTGCACCTGCGAGAGCTTCTGCGCGAGTATGGTCGACGCCGCGTCGTACATCTGCCCCCGGTTCATCGTTGCCGACGTGAGCGAGAGGATCATGATCGGCGCGTCGGCCGGGTTGACTTTGCGATAGGTCGGGTTGTTCGGCAGCCCGGTCGGCAGCAGCGTGCGCGCGGCGTTGATTGCGGCCTGCACGTCGCGCGCGGCGCCGTCGATGTCGCGGTTCAGGTCGAACTGCAGCGTGACGCGAGTCTGGCCGAGCGAGCTCGAGGACGTGATTTCCGTGATGCCGGCGATGCGGCCGAGCGCGCGTTCGAGCGGGGTCGCCACGGTCGCGGCCATCGTTTCGGGACTCGCGCCCGGGAACGAGGCCTGCACCGAGATGGTCGGATAATCCACCTGCGGCAGCGGGGACACGGGCAGCAACCTGAACGCGATCACGCCGGACAGCGCGATGCCGAGCGTGAGCAGCGTGGTCGCGACCGGCCGCTCGATGAAAGGCGCTGAGACGTTCATATGCGCGCGCCTCCGGCTCGCCGCGCAGCCGCCTCACGCGTGCGCCGCGCGAGCCGATCGAACGCGAGATAGATGACCGGCGTCGTGAAAAGCGTGAGCACCTGGCTCACGAGCAGGCCGCCCACCATCGTGATCCCGAGCGGATGGCGCAGCTCCGAGCCGACGCCCGTGCCGAGCATGAGCGGCAGCGCGGCCAGCAGCGCGGACATCGTCGTCATCAGAATCGGGCGAAAGCGCAGCAGGCACGCCTGGCGGATCGCATCGCGCGGGCTCTTGCCTTCGTTGCGCTCGGCGTCAAGCGCGAAATCTATCATCATGATCGCGTTCTTCTTGACGATGCCGATCAACAGGATGATGCCGATGATCGCGATGATGTCGATGTTGTTGCCCGAAATGAGGAGCGCGAGCAGCGCGCCGACGCCGGCCGACGGCAGCGTCGACAGTATCGTGACGGGATGGACGTAGCTCTCGTACAGCACGCCGAGCACGATGTACATGGTGACGATCGCCGCGAGGATCAGGAGCAGCGTGTTGTCGAGCGAGCCCTGGAACGCAGCCGCCGCGCCCTGGAAGCGCGTCTGCGCGCTGACCGGCATGCCGATCCCGCTTTCGGCAGCCGTGATCGCCTTGACCGCTTCACCGAGCGACGCGCCGGGCGCGAGATTGAACGAGATGGTCGTTGACGGGAACTGGGCCAGGTGGTTGATGACGAGCGGCGACGGCCTTTCGGTCACGCGCGCAATAGTGCTCAGTCGCACCTGCTCCCCGGTCGAGGACGTGACGTAGATATCATCGAGGGCGGCCGGGCCTTTCTGAAATTCGGGTTTCACTTCGAGCACGACGCGGTACTGGCTCGTTTGCGTGAAGATCGTCGAGATCAAGCGCTGTCCGAACGCGTTGTAGAGCGCGTTGTCGACCGCGCCGGGCGTGATATTGAGCCGGCCGGCAGTAGTGCGATCGATCTCGATATAAGCCTGCAGACCCTCGTCCTGCAGATCGCTCGCGACGTCCACGAGCGCGGGCAGCTGGCGCAACCGCTCGACGAGCCTCGGCACCCATGCGCTCAGTTCGACGGGATTGGCGTCCTCTACGGTGAACTGGTACTGCGTGCGGCTCACGCGGGACTCGATCGTGAGGTCCTGCACCGGCTGCATGTAAAGCGAAATGCCTTCGAACCTGGCGAGCCTCGATTGCAGGCGGCGGATCACGTCCACCGCGCGCGCGTCGCGATCGGCGAGCGGCTTCAGGTTTATGAGCACGCGCCCGCTGTTGAGCGTGGTATTGATGCCGTCGACGCCGATGAACGACGTCAGGCTCTCGACCGCCGGGTCTTCCATCACGACGCGCGCGAGCGCCTGCTGGCGCTCGGCCATCGCCGTGAACGAAATCGACTGCGGCGCTTCCGAGACGCCCTGAATCACGCCGGTGTCCTGCACCGGAAAGAAGCCCTTCGGCACGGCGATGTAGAGCAGCACCGTCAACACCAGCGTGCCGAGCGCGACCAGCAGGGTCGCGCCCTGGCGCTCGAGCACCCAGTCGAGCATCTCGCCGTAGCGCGCAATCACGCGGTCGAAAAAACGGCCGCTCGCGCGATAGAAGCGTCCCTGCTCGGCCTCGGGCGTGTGGCGCAGCAGCTTCGCGCACATCATCGGCGTCAGCGTGAGCGAGACCAGCGCCGAAATGAGAATCGACACCGCGAGCGTGATCGCGAACTCGCGGAACAGGCGGCCGACGACGTCGGCCATGAAGAGCAGCGGGATCAAAACCGCGATCAGCGAAAAAGTGAGCGAGATGATCGTGAACCCGATCTGCTCGGAACCCTTCAGCGCGGCGTCGAGCGGGGAATCACCCTGCTCGATGTAGCGCGCGATGTTCTCGATCATCACGATCGCATCGTCGACGACGAAGCCGGTCGCGATTGTGAGCGCCATCAGGGTAAGGTTGTTGATGCTGAATCCGGCGAGGTACATGACGCCGAAAGTGCCGACCAGCGACAGCGGCACGGCAACGGCCGGGATCGCCGTCGCGGCGACGTTGCGCAGGAACAGAAAAATCACGAGCACGACGAGCGCGACGGCGATCACCAGCTCGATCTTCACGTCGCGCACTGAGGCGCGTATCGTCGTCGTGCGGTCGGTGAGGAGCGCGACATCGACCGAGCCGGGCAGCGTGGCCTGCAGCTGGGGCATTAACTGTTTCACGCGGTCCGCAACCTCGATCACGTTGGCGCCCGGCTGGCGCTGCACGTTGATGAGCACCGCGGGCGAGTCATTTGCCCACGCGGCGAGCCGGACGTTTTCGGCATCGTCCACGGTCTCGGCGACATCGGACAAGCGGATCGGGCGGCCGTTCTTGTAGGCGATGATGAGGCTGCGGTATTCGTCGGCGGACTTGAGCTGATCGTTGGCGTCGATGGTGGAGGCGCGCTGCGGCCCGTCGAAACTGCCCTTCGCCTGGTTCACATTGGCGTTGGCGATAGCGGTGCGCACATCGTCAAGGCCGAGGTCGTACGCCGCGAGCGTCTTCGGGTTGACCTGGATGCGCACCGCGGGCCGCTGCCCGCCGCCGAGGCTCACGAGGCCGACTCCCGGCAACTGCGAGATCTTCTGCGCGATGCGCGTATCGACGAGATTTTGCACCACGGTCAGCGGCAGCGTCTGCGAAGTCACGGCCAGCGTCAGGATCGGCGCGTCGGCCGGATTCACTTTGCTGTAAATCGGCGGCACCGGCAGGTCCGTGGGCAGCAGATTGCCCGAGGCGTTGATCGCCGCCTGCACTTCCTGCTCGGCGACATCGAGGCTCAACTTGAGCGAGAACTGCAGCGTGATCACCGACGCGCCGCCCGAGCTGATGGACGACATCTGGTTCAGGCCCGGCATCTGGCCGAACTGGCGCTCGAGCGGCGCCGTGATGGACGACGTCGTCACATCAGGGCTCGCGCCCGGGTAGAGCGTCACGACCTGTATGGTCGGGTAATCCACTTCGGGCAGCGCCGAGATCGGCAGCACGCGATAGGCGACGATGCCCGCGAGCAGGATGGCGACCATGAACAGCGAGGTCGCAACCGGACGCAGGATAAAGGGACGGGAAGGATTCATCCGGTCAGAGCCCGGGCCCTGCTCGCGGGCTCACTCGCCGCCCTTCTTGCGATTGCCGCCGCCTTTCTTGCGCGCCATTCCGCCGCCTTTGGGCGCCGCCGCGGGATCCCGCGACGCCAGCTCGACCATCGCGCCCTCGCGCAGCTTGTCCGCGCCGTCCACGACCACCATTTCTCCAGACGTCACACCCGAATCGACGGCGACGATTTCCCCCTGCGCCGGCCCCAGCTTGACGACGCGCACCGTGACTGAGTTGTCGGCCTTGACGACGTAAACGAAAGTCCCCGCGGCGCCGCGCTGGGCAGCCGCGGTCGGTATCACGGTCGCGTCGCGTTTCACGTCGACCAGCATGCGCACGTTGACGAATTGGCTTGGAAACAGCGCGCCGTCGTCGTTGGGGAACTGCGCTTTCAGCTTGACAGTGCCGGTCGCCGGATCGATCTGGTTGTCCGCGGTCAGTAAAGTACCGCTGGCAAGCTTGACCTTGTCCGAACGATCATAGGCATCAACCGGAAGTTTTTCCCGCGCCTGCAGCTTCTTCATCACCGGGGGCAGACTGTCTTCGGGAATGGTGAATACTATGGTGATCGGCTGCAACTGAGTGATGACGACCAGGCCGGTGGCGTCGCCCGCGCGTACGATATTGCCGGCGTCGACCTGGCGCAGGCCGACGCGGCCCGCGATTGGCGCCGTCACGCGTGAATACGT
This sequence comes from Gammaproteobacteria bacterium, assembly GCA_041483135.1. Lineage (GTDB taxonomy): Bacteria > Pseudomonadota > Gammaproteobacteria > Burkholderiales > SG8-41 > PALSA-1004. The sequence goes on from JBGPFE010000009.1 coordinate 17,122, forward strand.
AAGCTGCAGCCGCGCGCTGTCGATCTGGCCCTGATCGACCTTGACCGTGCCTTCATACTGACGCACCAGCGCTTCCTGGGTATCGACCAGTTGCTTGGCGATCGAATCCTGAGCGAGCAGCGTACGATAGCGCTCGAAGTCGATGCGGGCGTTCGCCAGCAGCGCACGGTCCCGCGCCATCTGCCCCTCCGCTTGCGTCAGTTGCACCTCGAACGGACGCGGGTCGATTTCCGCGAGCAGCTCGCCTTCCCTGACGATCTGGCCCTCGCTGAACAGTACGCGCATCAATTGCCCGTCGACCCGGCTTCTGACGGTCACGGTCTTGAGCGGCGAGACGGCGCCGAGCCCGTTCAGGTAAACATTGACGCTGGCGGTTTTCGCCGCCACTGCCACCACCGGCATGGCACGCGCGGCAGAATCTCCGCCGCGCTTGCCGGGCGTCACTGTATTACCGGGCATTTGCGCCGGCCATAGCCGATAGGTCCCGACGGCCAGCAACGCAAGGACCACGAGCGCCGCGAGCCACAGCGCCCACCTGGGAAATCGGGACGTAATTGTCGGCATTTAAGTTGGTATCGCCTGGTTTTATAGGGGAAGCCGGTCGTCGGTCGCGCCGGCAACCGGCCTCAACATAAGCCATGGCCACTCACGGTCTGTACGATATCGCACATAACCGCAACGCCACGACAGTTCAGGACAGAATATAGCAGGCCGCTGCGTCGCGGCACAGCCTAAAACAAAATGTCACTTACGGGAAGCGCCTGCTGCCTTCCGCAATACGGCATGCACCACTGCGGTATCGTGCTTGGCGTAGCCGCCGTCGTATGCCGCGTCGTAATAGCGCTTGCTCAGCGTGAAGAGCGGCGTCGGACTACGCAGCGCAGCGGCAAACGCCTTGATGATCGCGATGTCCTTCTGGTAAACGTCGACTTTCATCGTCGCCGGCATGTAACGGCGCTTGACCATCAGCGGCCCGCGCACTTCGAACATGCGCGAACTCCCTGCTCCGTCTTTGATCACCCGGTACATCAGACCAGCGTCCACGCCGGCCCGCTCCGCGAGCACGAAGGCTTCCGCCGTCGACAGGTTATGGATGGTCACCAGCAGATTGGCGATGAACTTGAGCTTGGAGCCGGTGCCGAATGCGCCGCAGTAGTAGGCGTTGCGCGCGAAGCCCGCAAAGATCGATTTGCAGCGCGCGCAGGCGCGGCGATCGCCGCTCGCGTAAATCACGATGTCCTTCGCGGCGGCCTGCGCGCCGGTGCCGCTGATCGGGCAGTCCAGCAGTATCACGCCGGCCTGCGCGAGACGTTTCCGCGCGTCCTCTTTTATCTCTATGGGCAAGGTACTGGCTTCGACCACGATGGTTCCCTTGCGCGCACCGGCCGCGACCCCGTCCTTTCCAAACAGCGCGACTTCAAATGCCGCGAGCGACGGTAACGACGTGATCACGACGCGCGCTGCAGCCGCGACCGCTGCAGGCGATGCGACGGGTACGCCGCCGAGCCCGCGCAGCGCGGAGCGTTTCGACGCGATTAGATCGCAGCCGACCACACCGAATCCCGCCGCGCGCAAATGTTTGGCAAAAGCGCCCCCCATGATGCCAAGTCCGACGATGCCAACCGCTGTGGTGCTTTTATTGCGTTTCATTACCTTGCCCTCCGATACGAGCGACGCCGCATCGATCAGAACGATATGCCGAGCAGCTTCGCCGCCGTCCGGTAGCTGACATCTTCGCGTTCCTTGGCGGTCAGCCCCGGCACCGCCTCGAGGTGCTGCACGGGTCTTTCCTCGCCCATGTCGTACGGCGAGTCGGTGCCGATCACCACACGCTCGGAGCCGACCATCTCGAGCAGATGCCGGGTCGCCTGCGGATGATGGGTGAGTGCGTCAAAATAGAATTGCTTGAACATGGCTAACGGCCTGGATTTCGTAACAGCGCTGGTATCAGGGCGCACTTCGTGTCCATGCTCGAAACGCCCGATCTGATACGGCAGGAATCCGCCGCCGTGCGCGAGCAGGATCCTGAGGTCCCTGAGTTCGTCGAGCGCACCGCTGAACATGAGTTTGCCCACCATGATGGTGGTATCGAGCGGATTGCCGATCAAGTTGCCAAGATAATGGCAGTCGAGCCGGCCGGTCGCGCCTTGAGTATTCGGATGCGCGAAGACCACGACCTTGAGTTCCTGCAGCCGGCGCAGCACCGGGCGGAACTTGGGTTCGGCGAGCTCCTCCGCGCCGATCGCGGTGCCCATCTCGACCGCTTTGAATCCGTATTCCTTGACCACGCGCTCTAGTTCGGTGATGGCGGCATCCGGGTCCTGCATCGGCAGCGTGGCCATGCCGCGCAGGCGGTCGGGACGGGCGGCGACCATCTTCGCCACGCCCTCATTCACGATGCGTGCCGTTTTCAGCGCCAGGTCGGCGCCGAGCCCGTAGAAAAACGTCTGCGGTCCGGGCGAGATCACCGAGATGTCGATGCCCCTGCGCTCCATCGTTTCGACTTTGGCGTCGGCATCGTAGAACTCCGGAATCAGGGCGAACTTTATCTTGCCGCGCACGAATTTGCGTTGATGGCCTTCCCCCTCGATCACGGTTTTATAGATATCAGGATGCGCCCGCATTTCCTGGATGATGGTTTCGGGGATGACGTGGTTGTGCGTATCGATGCGTTTCACCGTTTCTTCCTCTTGGTTGTCGTGGGTTCGCTTGCGGCATGCCCGGCCTGGACGTCGATCTGCGAGCCCGCCGTGTGCGCCAGCAGCAGCAGGCGATGAATATTGGCGTTCAGCGCCGAGGCGCCAATGATTACAGCAGCGGCTTTCCCGCGCAAGCTCTTTTCCCCGGTCGCCGTGCGGTATAATGCTGCCAGTTTAGTTATGCTTCGAGCACAAAACCTGCAATCACTTTGCACGTGTCGCCTGATGCTGCCAGTGACCCATTCCGAAAACCGTCGCGCGCGCAGCCCATAAAAGGACCCAGTGAAGCAAATCGACATCGGCATTATAGGCACCGGCTGGTGCGGGGGAATCCGCGCGGAAACCTGCGCGACTCACCCGCTCGTGAAGAGCCTGCATCTTGCCGAAACGCGGCCTGAGCGGCTCGCCGAGGTCGCCAAAGCCACCGGCGCGAAAACAGCGACTGCAGATTATCGCGAGATCATACAAAACGAGACGGTAGACGCCGTGATCATCTCGGCCACGCCCGAGCACCTGCATTACCCGATGGCGCGCGATGCCTTGAGCGGAGGCAAACACGTGTTTCTCGAAAAGCCGATCGCGCTCGAGCTGCACGAAGCCGACGAGTTGATTGCGCTCGCGCGCAAAAGCCGGTTGAAGTTCACCATCGGTTACTCGCAGCGGTTCAATCCGAAGTTCGCCTACGTGAAAAAATGCGCGACCGACGGCACGCTCGGCAAGCCGGTGAGCGCGCTCGTGAGCCGGCATATCGGGCGCAGCCTCGGCAAGAAAATCACCGGGCGGACCAAATTATCGCCGGCAGCGATGGAAGCAACCCATGATCTCGATTTCGTGCTCTGGTGCCTCGAGCCGGCGAAGCCGGTGCGCGTGTATTCGCAGTTCAATTACGGCGCGATGAAAGCGGCCAGCGGCGCCGATGTGCCGGACACGCAGTACATGACGGTCACCATGGACAGCGTCGTCTCGTTTGTCGTCTGCGCCGGTTGGAGCCTGCCGCCCGCGTACCCCAATTTTGCGATGACGTGGATTGAATTCGTCGGCACCGAAGGCGCATTGATCGTTGACGACACCCACCGCGATACGATGCTTACCACCATGCAAAAGGGCATCGTGCATCCGATGTCGACCATGCCCGGCGAGTTCGTCGAACACACTTATGCCGGCCCGATGGCGAGCGAGACGGTGCATTTCATCGAGGCAGTCGCCTGCGACCGCCCGGTGCTCGTCACCCCCGAGCAGGCGCGGCAGGTCATGGAAGTTTATATTGCAGCCGATCTGTCGGCCGAACGCAACGAACCGGTCACCCTGCCGCTGCCGGAATCCCGCACCACCACGTTCGCCAGCGGCAGCGGCCGATGAGAAAACAGCCCAAAAGAATCGGCCTTGCCATCGTCGGCGCAGGGCGCGTGGGTCTCATTCGCGGCGAACTCGCCGCGCGCCACCCCGAAGTCGAATGGATCGGCATTGCGGAAACAAATCCGGAGCGCGCCAAGCTCGTCGCCGGCAAAGTCGGCGCCGAGTTCGTCACCGCCGATTTTCGCGAGCTGGTCAGACGCCCGGAAGTCAATGCCGTCATCGTATCCACGGACGAGCATTTGCACGTGGATCCAATCCTGGCCACGCTCGAGCGCGGCCATCCGCTGCTGATTGAAAAACCGCTCGCGACCGATCTTGCCGAATCGCAGATTGTGACGGATGCGATCGAAAAAGCGCAGGTCGACGCCGTCATCGGCTATACGCAGCGCTTCCGGCGCCGCTGGCTGGTGGCCAAGGAAAAAGTGCGCACCGGCGCTCTCGGCGAAATCACGATGGTCACCTCGCGCGCGTTCATGAACCGGCTGGTCGCGATCGATAATTACCAGCGCTCCGACAACCCGTCCGAGATTTCTCCGATGGTCATTTCCGGGACGCACGCGCTCGACATAGTCATGTGGCTGATGGAGGCCAAGACGCCGGTCGAGGTTTATGCGCGCTCGGTCGACAAGGCGCTGGGTCCCAAATGGCACGGTATCGACGGCACCGGATACGTAATGACGTTTGACGACGGCGCCATCTACCACGGCGTGATTTCGTGGGCGCTGCCGGAAGTGTGGCCGGGCGCGGTCTACAGCCTGGAGGTCGGCGCGGTCGGGACCGAAGGCGTGCTCACCATCGACGATACGCACCGCGACATCGTGCTCGCCACCAATCTCGTGCAGGGCGAAGGCTACGCGCCCGACAAGAGGCGGCACGTGGACTTTCTGACGAGTTATCCGGTCGGCGACATCGCGCTCGGCGAGCTGCGCGGGCCGATGCGCGAGGAAACCAATTCCTGGCTCAATCGGGTCGCGCTCGGCGTGCCGACCCAGCACGCCACGGCGCGTGAAGGGCACAATCGCCTGATGCTCACCAAGGCAATCGATCTGTCTGCGCGGCTCAAGCGCCCGGTGTCGTTGCCAATCACACCCGAGGATGAAAAACGCAGGAACTGATTCAGTGTCGCAATCAACATGGCCAATCGATCCATTGGCTTATAACCCAAGGAGGAAAACATGACCCAGCGGAGTTTCGGCATCGCACAGCTGTTCCTCGCGTTACTCATCGCGATTGCTCTCAACGCGGCCAACGCGCAAACGGCGGATAAATACCCGAACCGGCCTATCCGCATGATCGTTCCGTACGCGCCGGGCGGCGCGACCGACATCACCGCCCGCCAGCTGGCGATGAAATTAAGCGAAGTCTGGGGGCAACAGGTGATCGTGGACAACCGCGCGGGGGCTTCCGGCAACATCGCGCTCGAGCTCGCGGCAAGATCGACGCCGGACGGCTATACGCTGTTCGTCGGCAACGTCTCGACCAACGCGATCAATGAAACCACGTTCGCCAAGACGCTGCCCATCAAGCCTTCGCGCGACCTGACCGGGGTCACCAATCTCATCGAGCTGCCGCATCTATGGGTCGTCAATCCCAGCGTGCCGGTTTCCAGCCTCAAGGAGCTGGTCGAGTACGCGAAGACGGCACGCACCCGCATGAACTATGCCTCTGCCGGAGTTGGCTCGTATCCGCATCTCGATACGGCGAGATTCCTGAAATTCGCAGGCGTCGAAATGACCCACGTCCCCTACAAGGGAGGCGCGGGCCAGATGATCCCGGCCATCATCGGCAACGAAGTGCAATTCATGTTTATCAACATGGCATCCTCGATCCAGAACATCCGCGCCGGCAGAATCAAGCCTCTGGCCACCACCTGGCCCACGCGGCGACCCGAGCTGCCGGATGTGCCGACCGTGACGGAAGCGGGCTTTGCCGGTTTCGGCACCAACGCCTGGAATGGGTTGTTCGCGCCGGCCAAAATACCCGCGCCGCTGCTCAAAAGCATTCATGCCACCGTCGTGAAGTCGATGGAAGAGGCGCAGATGAGGGAACTGCTCAGCAAGCAGTTCATGTCGGTCGTGGTCAACAAGTCGCCCGCTGAATTCCAGCAGTTCGTCCTCGAGGAAGTCAAGAAGTGGGGCAAGGTCGCCAGCGACAATCACATTATCGTAGAGTGATTTCGTCGCGCCGGAGCGGACAGGCGAAAAAATGACAAGGGTGACCCCGCTGAAGCACGCCATGCTCGTCGAGAAGGATGTCGAGATCGCGATGCGCGACGGCGTGCGGCTGAAAGCCGACGTGTTCCGTCCGCGCGGCAGCGGGAAGTTCCCCGCTATTATCAATATCGGCGCGTACCAGAAGGACAAGCACTGGGTGCCGCCGCCCGACCTGGAGGAAAAAGACAACCCGTACATGAATTGGGAAACGGTAAACCCTCTATGGTGGGTTCCGCGTGGCTACATCGCAGTGCGCGTCGACGGCCGCGGCTCCGGCAAATCCCCCGGCCAGACCGATCCGTTCTCATTGCAGGAAGCGCTGGATTTTTACGATGCGATCGAATGGGCGGCCAGGCAGCCCTGGTGCAGCGGCAAAGTCGGCACGTTGGGTATCTCCTACTACGCGATGACCCAGTGGCTCGTCGCGAGCCTCAAGCCGCCCTCACTCAAGGCGATGATCCCGTGGGAAGGCGCCGCCGACATGTACCGCGATTTCGCCTATCACGGCGGCATTTTCTGCTTCGGCTTCGTGAGCAACTGGTACAACAACCACATGGCGCACCATCTGCTCGGCAGGCCGCAGCGGCAGAATCCCGATACTTTTGCCAGGCACTGGCTCTGGCACTACCTGCGCGACAGCCTTGATCGGGGCGCGTACCGGGGCCGGCAGGCGGTGTGGGAAAACATCGACATCCCGCTCTATACCGTCGGCAACTGGAGCGGCATGGGGCTGCACCTGCGCGGCAACACCGAAGCTTTCGTGCGCGCCAAATCGAAACACAAGAAACTGCGCATCCACGCCGGCACGCACTACCATCCGTTCTACGCCGAAGAAGCCCGCCACGATCAGATGCGTTTTTTCGATCACTGGCTGAAAGGCATCGATACCGGAATCATGCAGGAGCCGCCCGTCAAGCTCCTGATTCGAACCGGCGGCGGCAAGAACTACCAGTGGCGCTATGAAAACGAATGGCCGCTCGCGCGCACCCGCTGGACGAAGTTCTATCTGCGGCCAGTCAAACACAAGACACCCAAAGGAGAACCCGCTGAAGGGGTGCTGACGACCACGAGGCCGAAGGCCCGCGGCGCGGTCGCCTATCCTGCGAGCGGCATGACCAAAGCCGGTGTCGCCTCGGCATCGTGGACTTCGACCGCGCTCGCCGGCAGCCTGCCCCGTATGGGCGTGTCGTTCGAGACCGCTCCATTGCGCGCGGACACCGAAATCACCGGCCCCATCAACCTCGTGCTGTGGGTAGCGAGTTCGACCGAGGACATGGACATCTTCGCGACCATCCGCAACATCGGCCGCGACGGCAAGGACGTGTGGGAGATCGGCCAGCAACAGCAGCCGGTGCCGGTCGCGAAAGGCTGGTTGCGGGTGTCGCACCGCAAGCTGGACAACAAACTCTCCCTGCCCTATCGTCCGTATCACACTCACGACGAACGGCTATCGCTCAAACCCGGCCAGATAGTACCAGTGCAGGTCGAGGTCTGGCCCACCTGCATGGTGTTCGCGAAAGGCCACCGCATCCGGCTTGACATTCAGCCGCGCGACGGTATCGGAGCCGCGCCCTACACGCACTACAGCGCGGATTACAATACCGGTACCAATATCATTTATACTGGAGCAAATACGGCATCGCACATCCTGTTGCCGATCGTTCCGCCAAAATCCAGAAAGAAATAAGATCATGTATGCCGTGCGCCGATTCAACACCCTTGCCGCTTGCCTGTTGTCGCTGTGCGGCCTGACCGCCAGCGCTGCCGACACCGCCCCCTATCCCAACCGCCCGGTGCGCATGGTCGTGCCGTTCGCCCCCGGCGGCGCATCCGATTTCGTCGGCCGCATCATACAACCGCAAATGTCCGAATTGCTCGGCGAGCAGGTAGTGGTGGACAACCGCGGCGGCGCCGCCGGCAACATCGGCGTCGAAGTTGCGGCCCGCGCCACCCCCGATGGCTACACCTTTCTCCTTGGCAACGTCGGCACGATGGCGATCAACGCGAATATTTTTACAAAATTTCCGATAAAACCCCTGCGCGACCTGGTTCCCGTGACCCAGGTGGTGGACGTTCCCGGCTGCCTGGTCGTGCATCCTACGCTCCCCGTGAAGACGGTCAAGGAGTTCATCGCCTACCTCAAGGCGAACCCGGGCAAGCTCAATTACGGCTCGCCGGCACCGAGCAGCGCAAACCGGCTGGAAATGGAGATGTTCCTGATGGCAACCGGGACGAAGGCCGTGCAGATAAATTACAAGGGCGGCGCCGGGCCGGCGATGATCGGGCTCCTCGGCAACGAGGTGCAGGTGATGTTCGTGACGTTCTCCTCCGCGATCACATTCGCCAAAGCGGACCGTGTGCGGATGCTGGGCGTGATCACCCCGGAAAGGATAGCCGCGATGCCGAACGTGCCGACCATGCGTGAACAAGGTTTCGATATGGTCGTCGGTTCATGGCAGGGCATCTTCGTTCCCAAAGGCACGCCGCGCAACGTGGTAGACAAGCTGTTCAAAGTCGCCCAGGAAACCATGCGGCATCCCACCGTCGTCAAGCGCATGGCTGACGGCGGCGTGAACATCGTCCTGAGCAAGTCACCGGTGGACTTCGCGGCTTTCCACAAGAAGGAAAACGATCGATTCGCCAAGGTTATCAAGGACGCCAATATCGAAACGGAATAACGGCCTCCGCAGTAATGATTTCCGTAATTCTGATTTACATGCAAACCCGTACTGGAGAATGACATGGCAAATGTAGGCATGGTGGGATTGGATTGGCAGGAACGCGTCAACTGGGACCGGCTGCGGAAATACCGGCTGGAGAGCGCGCGCGAGCGGATGAAGGCCCATGGCCTGGGTGCAATGCTGCTGATGTACGACGAGAACGTGCGCTACGTCACCAGCACCCTCACCCCCGGCTGGAACAAGCTTAAACCCGGCCTGCGCTACGCGCTGCTGTGCGGCGACGACGCGCCGGTGCTGTTCGAACAAGGCGACATCGGTCTGCACATCGAAAAGCATTCGCCGTGGATTCCGAAAGAAAACATCCGCTATTCCTATGCCTGGATCAAGGGCGCCGCCGGCTCAGCTTCGCTGTCTCAGGTGACGAAGTTCACCAAAGCCCTCAAGCCGGAGATGAAGAAGCGCGGTGTGGAGGGCATGAAACTCGGGGTCGATTTCGTCGATATCAACATGATCCAGATTTTCAAGGATTCGAAGATCGACTGGGTCGACGGCATGACGCCGATGATGGAAGCGCGCGCGGTCAAGAACGAGGACGAGCATGAATGCATGCGCCAGGTCGGCGCCATCGGTGATGCCGCGCACTGGGAGTTCATGAAGTTCCTGAAGCCCGGCCTCACTGAGAACCAGTTGACGGCGCACATCATGCAGTTTCTCTACAACATCCCGGGCATGGAGGACGTCGAGGACGTGATCGTCTCCTCGGGTCTCAACACGTGGCCGAACTGGCGCAACTTCTCGGACCGCATCATCAAGCCGGGCGACATGGTATTCATGGATCTGGCGGCTCTTACCTGGAACGGCTACAAATCGTGCTACTACCGTACCTACATGGTCGGCAGGGAGCCGAACCAGGAACAGAAAGACTATTATCAGATCGCGCTCAAGTGGCTGTACGACTCGATCAAAGCCGTGAAAGTCGGCACCACGACCCGCGAAATCGCGTCGAAATGGCCTTCGGCCAAGGAAGCCTGGGGATACGAGGAAGAAGACCAGGCCGCCGCCAACCTGTGGGGCCATGGCCTCGGCCTCGCGCAGTACGACCAGCCGGTAATCTCGCGCATCTGGTCGCTCGACCACCCGATCGAGATCAAGGAAGGCATGGTATTCGCTCTCGAAACCCAGCACGGCAAACCGCACCAATGGGGCGTGCGCATCGAGGAAATGCTGATCGTGCACAAGGACAGCGTCGAGATCATTTCCAACTTCCCGGTCGAGCAGATCACGGTGGTGGACCCGATGCCCGGCTACTGCAATTTCGGAAAATTGCCTGGCACATAAGCCGCTCTGATGGAAACCAGTTTGCGCCGCCGCGGTGCTCGCAGCACCGCGGCGGCGCAAGATGATCGTATCCCGCACGGTGAATTCAGCCGCGTGCGGGCATCCGGTTCGAAACCCGCGCCCCGGGCAGCGTGATTGCTGCCTCGCCGCACATAAAGGACGCCATGCAACAACTCGTGATTCCGCTGACTGCCCCCGAGGCAACCGATGCCAGCCGTTTCGGTCCCAAGGCCGCGAACCTCGCGGCGCTCGGCCGCGCAGGCCTGCCCATTCCCGATGGCTTCTGCCTCGGTGCCGAGACCTATCGCACGCAGATCAGGGTGCTGGGCCTGGAAGCCGATGCGCGCGGCGTCTTTGCCGCGCAGGATCGGCCGCAGGCACGCCGGCACGCGCTCGCCATGAAGCTCGGGTTGCTCGACCAACCGATTACCCCGGAGATTCTCGGGCCCCTGCTCGCAGCACGGCGCGCGCTCGTCGGGGAAACCGGCGCACTCGTCGCGGTTCGCTCGTCAGCGCTGGTCGAGGACCGCTCCGGTTCCAGCTTTGCCGGACAGTTCGAAAGCTTCATCGGGATCGAGACCGAGTCCGACTTCATCACTGCGGTGCGCTCATGCTGGGGTGCGCTGTGGGCAACGCGCGCATTGCGCTACATGGCGACCCATGACATCGACCCGGCGGATACGGCGATGGCCGTGCTCGTTCAGCCGCTGGTATCCGCGCGTGCTTCCGGCGGCGGTCTGAGTCAAACTGCTGACGGCGGCATGCTGCTGAGCGCGACGTGGGGGCTCGGCTCGGCCATCGCCCAGGGCGAAGTCACGCCTGACCGTTACGAACTGAGCCGCGACGGTAAACTGCTCAGTATCACGGCCGGCCATAAGGACCACAGCATCGGCTGCATCCATCGCGCGGAGCCGACCACTCAACTCGTTTCCAAAGCGCTCATCGCCGAACCCTGTCTCAGCCAACCGCAGGCGGTCGAACTCGGACAACTGCTGCGCAAGGCCGCAGATCTGATGGGCATGCCGGTAGAAATCGAATGGGCGATGGACGATGCCGGGTTCAAGCTGCTGCAGGCACGCCCGCTGCATATGGAGCAGGCCCAGGTGCCGGATGAAATATGGCTGCACCACCCGCGGCTCAACGGGCACCCGGCCGGCATCGGCTGGGGCACCGGGCGCGCGTGCGTGGTGAATTGCGAATGCGAACTCACCCGCATTGCGCCCGGCGACATCTTGATCACTAAAGTGGCGGGTCCCGCCTTGAGCGAGATCCTGACGCGCGTGGCGGGCGTGGTGGCGGAACGCGGCGGCAGCACCTCGCACCTTGCCTCGCTCGCGCGCGAGCGCGGCATCCCGATGGTGTTGGGCGTGCACAATGCCACCCAGCGCATCCCCAATGGCTCAATGGTCGCGGTGGACGGTGTCGCGGGCGTGGTGCGCTGGATGCAGTGATGCGTCCGCGGATTTTCATCACCCAGCCGGTGGCGCCGAGCGCCGTCGAGCGGCTGCGCGCGGTGGCCGAGGTGGACCTGAATCCCGATGCGGTCCACATCGCAACCAAGGACGAGCTGCTGGAGGCAGTGCGCCGGCATGACATCCTGTTCTGTCTCTTGCACGACCGGGTGGACGGCGATGTGATCGCTGCCAACCCGGATTTGCGGGCCGTGGCCTCGATGAAAATAACGCCCTCGGATATCGACGTGGCGGCGGCGACCGCCCGCCGCATTCCCGTGACGGTGATCCCGCCCATCGTGACCGAGGCAACCGCCGACATCAGCTTTGCGCTGCTGCTCGCCGTTGCCAGGCGCGTGATCGAAGGTGACCACCTGGTGCGTGCGGGAATCTTCCCCGGCGCGCAGTCATCGCACCTGTTAGGCGCGTGGGTGTATGGCAAAGTCATCGGGTTGATCGGCGGCGGCGGCCGCATCGGCCGTGCGGTCGCGAAGCGCGCGCGCGGTTTCTCGATGCGAACGCTCTACTGGACCCCGCGCCGCAAACCTGAAAGCGAAGAGCGGGAAGCCGGCCTCACCTACGTACCTTTCGACCAGCTGCTCGCCGAGTCCGATTTCGTCTCGGTCCACACGCCGCTCACGCCGGAAACGCGTCACCAGATCGGCGCGCGCGAGCTCGGCCTCATGAAACCGACCGCCTTCCTCATCAACACGGCGCGCGGACCGATCGTCGACGAGGCCGCGCTCATTCGCGCGCTCGCGGAGCGGCGTATCGCCGGCGCGGGACTCGACGTCTTCGAACACGAGCCCCACGTCGACCCGGCGCTCCTCGCCATGCCCAACGTCGTCCTCACGCCACATTTGGGAAGCGCAGTCAGGGAGTTGCGGGAAGTGATGGCCAATGTGGTAGTGGACAACATCCTGGCGGTGCTGGAAGGCCGCCGGCCGCCAAATTGCTGGAACCCGGAAATATATGCCGCGTCTAGGTAGATAGTTCTAGAATGGTCGGGAAATTCGAAACGATAATTCCATTTTGTGACCAGGGAGACAAGGCCATGATTACTCTTTATCGCAAGGGAATCGCTGCCGTCGTCATGGGCGCAGTGCTGGCATGGGCCATTGGATTCGGCGGAGGAGCGGCAGCGCAACCGATGCCTGCAGTGGACGTCGTGGTCGGCAATAATTTCGGCCACCTGCCGATGTTCATCGGCGTCGACAAGGGTTTTTTCAAGCAGCATGGCGTGGAGGTGCGCCTCAAGGTGGTGAACACGGGCACTGACATGGTGAATGCCATGCAGAAGCGCGAGGTCCAGATCGGCGACATGAGCGTGACCACGTTTCTCAAGGCGCGTCATGCCGGCGATCCGTTCCGTGTGATCGGGATCATCATGAACGACGCGACCCGCGACAATGCGGATGAGCCGCTCGCGATCGTGGCGCGCAAGGGTTCAGGCATCCGCACCGTGGAAGACCTGAAAGGCAAGCGCGTCGGGCTCGCCAAGGCGCAGACATCCGATGAATACTTCAAGATGGTGCTGGCCCGGCGCGGCATGAAGTATGAGGAAATAAACGTCGAGAACATCATGGCGCCGCCCGCTCTCGCGCCCGCCTTGAAAGATGCCAAAGTCGACGCGGTGGTCTCGTGGGAGCCCTTCAACACCGCTGTCCTCGAGACCGTCCCGGATTCGTACGTGGTGCTGCGCGGCGGCGGCTACCTCTCCTACATCATGGTCGCTACCGTGCACGAGCCGACCATCCAGAACGACCCGCAGGTTATCCGTAATTTCGTGGCCGGGCTGGCAGCAGCCTCGCAGTACACGCGCAAGAACCGCAACGAGGCGGTCGAGATCTTCGCCAAGTTCGTGCCCGGTACGAACCTCGCGGTAGCCAGGAAAGCAGTTCAGCACATCAGCTACGATCCGCGGGTCTCCGCAGCGGTGATGAAGGCCTTCGAGGCGGCCGAGGACGACGTCCTGAAAAACACTCTGAAGGGCGCGCCGCGGCTGAATGTCCCGCAACAATTCGCGACGTCGTTCCTTGCCGAGGCGGAAAAGACCTATCCGCAGTACTTCAGCGACTTGCCGCCGCTGCCAGCGGGAAACCGCTGAACGCGCCGCATCGTTGCGCCGAATCAACCGACAAAAGGAGCCAGAATGGCCGGCAAGGCAAAGGTCGTGCTCACCGACTACGTGTGGGAATCCCTGGACGTGGAAAAGAAAATCCTGGCGGGGCTCGCTGACCTCGTGCCCCTGCAGACGAAGAAGCCCGAAGAGTTCCTGGCGCAGGCGAAGGATTGCGACGCTCTGCTCAACACCTACGCCGGGCCGATCACGGCCGAGGTGATGGCGCAGATGCCCCAGTGCAGGATCATCGCGCGCTACGGCATAGGTGTGGACACCATCGATCTCGACGCGGCTACGAAGGCGGGGATCATTGTCACCAACAATCCGACTTACTGCATCAAGGAAGTGGCCGAGCACACGATGGCCCTGCTGCTGTCGAGCGCGCGCAAAATCACTTTCTACGACCGCCACGTACGGGCCGGACAGTGGGCCGTGCCGCCCGGCAAACCGATGTTCCGCCTTGCCGGCGGCACGCTGGGGCTGGTCGGGTTCGGCAATATCGCGCGCCAGGTCGCGGTGCGCGCCGCGGCTTTCGGCATGCGGGTGTTGTTCTGCGATCCCTTTGTAAAGGACGGCCAGTTCAAGGAACCCGGCAAAAAAATGGAATTGAACGACCTGCTGCGCGAATCCGACTTTGTGTCGATCCACCCCCCGCTCATGCCGCAGACGCGAAAAATGATGAACGACGAAGCCTTCTCCCGCATGAAGCCGACCGCCTTCATCATCAACTGCTCGCGCGGCCCCATCATCGACACCGACGCGCTGGTGCGGGCGCTGGATGCGAAAAAGATCGCCGGCTGCGCGCTCGATACCACGGACCCGGAGCCGCTGCCCGACCCGCATCCGCTGCGCGGCCGCGAGAACGTGATCATCAACCCGCACGCCGCGTGGTACAGCGAGCAAGCCATGGTCGGCCTCCAGGCCGGGGCGCCGAACGAAGTTCGCCGGGTCCTGTCGGGGGAATGGCCTGTTAACGTGGTGAACCGGGCGGTGAAAAGCAAGAACCGGGCGGGGCTGTAAGAGACGGTGAACGGTAAACGATGAAGAGCAACCGGGGCTCCGGTTGCGCGAGCCAGCCTCACTATTCGCCGTTTTCTGGAGGCACGTTATGCCAGCGCACTCTGTGCCTCGGTGGTTAGCATCAGGAAATATCCGGGTTAGCTGCTGCCGCGATACTTGAGCGCAAGCACGGCGATGTCGTCCGACTGCGGCGCGCCTTGCGCAAACGCCCTGATCTCGGCGTGCAGCACGCGCACCAGGTGCGCGGCTTCAGCTTCCTCCATCCCCGCAACGCTCTCGCGCAGACGACGCTGAGTGAACATTTCCTGTTCCCGGTTCATCGCCTCGGTGACGCCGTCCGTGTAGCACAACACCGTATCGCCCCGCTGCAGCGCCATGCTGCCCGGCTGGCAGTGTGCATCCGGCACGGCGCCGAGCATCATGCCGCCGGCGCATTCGATGAAGTCGAAGCCCGCGCCGGCACGGCCGATCAGCGGCGCGTCGTGCCCGCCGTTGCTGTAGGCGAGCACGCCGCGCGCAACGTCGAGGACGCCGCAGAACACGGTGACGAACATGCCGTGGTCGTTGTTCAGGCAGAGCTGCTTGTTGACACGGGCCAGTATTTCCTGCGGCGGGATATCGCGCGAGGCTTCCATGCGCAGCAGGGTGACCGTCTCCACCATGAACAGCGCGGCCGGAATGCCCTTGCCGGAAACGTCGCCGATCGCGAAGAACAGCTTGTCGTCGCCGATCAGGAACGCATCGAAGAAATCGCCGCCGATTTCCTTCGCGGGGTCCATCAGCGCGTACACATCGAACTCACCGCGCCCAGGGAACAGCGGGCGTCCGCGCGGCAGCATGCTGGCCTGGATCGAGCGCGCGGTCTGCAGCTCTTTCTCGATTTGCTCGTAGTGCAGACGCTGCTTGACGTTCTGGATGATGATCTCGTTGTCCTGGCGCATGCGCTCGGACAGGATCGTGAGCAGGTTGCGCGCAATCCCGGGGAGCGCGATGATCTGCGACCAGAACACCAGGTCCGACACCTCCAGCACGCGGCAGCCGCGTTCCGCGACCACGTACGCCGACACCGGCTTGCCGTCGATGATCGACAGCTCACCGACGCACTCGCCGCTTTCGATCAAGAGCGGCGGCGCCGAGCCGTCCGCGCCTATGCGCACGCTGAGGTTGCCTGAGAGCACCAGATAGATGTAGTGATTGATCTGACCGGGCGCGAGCAGCACCTCGCCTTCGGCGCATTCCCGCACCGGGCAGCCGGCCAGCACCCGCACCAACCGCTCGTCGTGGATGTTCCTGAACAGCAGCAGCTCGGGGATGAACGGCTTGCGCCTGCGGTCGTCGTTGCGACGGCGGTCGGCGTCTACGCGAACGCCATCAGCCAGCATCAGCGGGAAGCTCACTTCCGCCTGGCTCTCTCTGCGCTCGGTCCTGCGGCCGCTTTCCTTTATCGTTCCGTTCACCGCATTCATCCTGCCACGTCGCGCCGGCGGCGCCCGTTCGGAAAATCGTGTGCCGATTTGAAATCAGTATACGCCAAAGCGCCAAAGTTCAGCGCCGCGTTCAGCCCCCGATTGCGCGGCACTCGATTGGCACGCGGCGCCGGTGCTATGATGCGCGATTGCAGGGAAACCGGCGCGAATTGCGCGCGGATCGCGCAGAACGCGCGTGGACTGATACGAGGTGGCGCTCATGGAAATTCATATTGAGAAACTGGATGGCGACATCATCCGCGTCAGGCTGGTGGGACGCATGGATTACGCCGGCGCCACCGAGATAGACGCGAGGTTCATCGAGCTTGCCGGCCGCGAGAAGTTCGTGCTCGTCGACCTGTCCAAAGTGAGTTTCCTGGCGTCGATGGGAATCCGCACGCTGATCATGGCGGCGAAGGCGCTGAAGGAACGCGCTGGCAAGTTGATCCTGTTCAGCCCGGAAATGATGGTGGCGAAGGTGCTGAAGACCAGCGGCACCGACACCCTGATCCCGGTCTACTACGACCTGCCCCTAGCCTGCAAGGCGCTGCAGCCTGAGCGCGCGCCGAAAAGTTGAGTGCCGCGCGCGTCCGGAGACAGAGTGAGCTCGCAGCCGCGATCCGATGACGGCAGCGGTGACAGCCGCCGCCTGGTGGTACCGAACAGATTATCCGAGCTCGGGCGCGTGAGCGAATGGGTGCGCGGTTTCGCGCACGAGCGCCGGCTCGCGCGCCGGCTCGCGTACGGGCTCGAGCTCGCGGTGAGCGAGGCGCTCACCAACGTCATGAGCTATGCGTACCGCGACGACGCGCGGCACGATATCGTCATCGAGCTCAATGCGCAGCCGGACCGGATCCGCATCGAGGTCGAGGACGACGGTGTGCCGTTCAATCCACTCGAGCTGCCCGTCGAAGAGCCGCCGGTGAGCCTCGAGAAATCGCGGCCGACCGGGCGCGGCATACCGCTGATGCGCAGCTTCATGGACGAGCTGCACTACCTGCGCCGCGACAACAGGAACGTGCTGACGATGGTCCTGCACTGCGCCAGGACCTGACCGGCGTAGCCCCAGGCGCCGATCAAGTACGAAAAAAAAAAGCCCACCGGCATGGCCGGTGGGCTGCGGTAACCACTCGTAAGGAGATCTGGGTTACCTAAACGAAACTGAGTCCAAGCATTTCGCGCTCGAGCTGCAGCTTGCGCGGCAGGCGCTGCCGCAGCTTCTCGAACAGCGCGTCGTGTTCCCCGAGTTCTTTCTGCCATAGCGCGATGTCGAGCGACATCAACTCGGCATACTGCTCGCGGCTGAAATTCTCCAATCCGCGCCAGTCCAGATCCTCGAAACGCGGCATCCAGCCGATCAGCGTCTGCAGCGCGTTGGCCTGGCCGCGGCAGCGCTCGATCGCCCAGCGCAGCACGCGCATGTTCTCGCCGTAGCCCGGCCACAGAAACTTGCCGTCCCTCGTGAGCCGAAACCAGTTGACGCTGAATATGCGCGGCGGGTTGTTGAGCTTCGCGCCCATCTGCAGCCAGTGATTGAAATAATCACCCATGTGGTAGCCGCAGAACGGCAGCATCGCCATCGGGTCGCGCCGCACCACGCCGACCTTGCCGGTTGTCGCTGCGGTCGTCTCCGAACCCATGGTGGCGCCGGCATACACGCCAGAATCCCAGTTGAACGATTCGTACACCAGCGGCACGCCTTCGCTGCGGCGTCCGCCGTACAGGAATGCCGAGATCGGCACGCCATTCGGGTTTTCCCATTCCGGGTCGAGCGACGGGCACTGGGAAGCGGCCACCGTGAAGCGTGCATTCGGGTGCGCCGCCTTGCGGCCGCAATCCGGGGTCCATTCCTTGCCTTGCCAGTCGATCAGTTTTGCCGGCGGCGTCCTGGTCATGCCTTCCCACCACACGTCGCCATCGGGTGTCAGCGCAACGTTGGTGAAAATCACATTCTGGCGCAACGTCGCCATTGCATTCGGATTCGACTCGGTCGAGGTGCCCGGCGCCACGCCGAAATAGCCCGATTCAGGGTTGATCGCATAGAGCCGGCCATCCTTGCCGGGTTTTATCCACGCGATATCCTCGCCGACGGTCGTAATCTTCCAGCCCTTCATCGCCGCCGGCGGCACCAGCATGGCGAGATTGGTCTTGCCGCACGCGCTTGGGAAGGCGGCGGCGATGTAGTCTTTCCTGCCGTCCGGCGATTCGATGCCGAGGATCAGCTTGTGCTCGGCCAGCCAGCCCTGCTCGCGCGCCATCACCGACGCGATGCGCAGCGCGAAGCACTTCTTGCCGAGCAGCGCGTTGCCGCCGTAGCCGCTGCCGAACGACCAGATCGATTTTTCTTCCGGGAACTGCACGATCCACTTTTCGGACTTGTTGCTCGGCCACGCAATGTCTTTCTGTCCCGGCGCGAGCGGCATGCCGACCGAATGCACGCACGGCACGAAAAAGCCGTCGGCACCGAGCACGTCCAGCACCTTGCGGCCCATGCGCGTCATGATGCGCATGTTGATCGCGACGTACGGCGAATCGGTAAGCTCGATGCCGATGTGCGCGATGTGCGAGCCGATCGGCCCCATGCTGAAAGGGATTACATACAGCGTGCGGCCGCGCATGCAGCCGTCGAACAACCGGTTGAGCGTCGCCTTCATCTCGGCCGGCGCGACCCAGTTGTTGTTGGGCCCGGCGTCGTCCTTCGCCCTGCTGCAAACAAAGGTGCGGTCTTCCATGCGCGCGACGTCGTCGGGGTCGGAGCGCGCCAGGAAGCTGTGGGGGCGTTTTTCGGCATTCAGGTGAATCAGCGTGCCGGCGCGCACCATCTCGTCGCACAAGCGGTCGTATTCGGCTTGCGTGCCGTCACACCAGTAAATTTCAGCGGGTTTGGTGAGTTGCGCGATCTCGCGCACCCAGGCCTTGAGTTTTTCATGGCGCACGTAACCCGGAAATTCCGGCGTCTCGGGAATACGCGCTGCTGTGGCCGTTTGCTTCATTACCACCCCTTCTCCTGTCGGCAAGCTGATTGTTTTACGGATCAGATGCTTACGTTTTAGGCCCACGTTGCATGGGCAAGAAAAGTTGTTAATTTTACCCGAAATCGACGGGTGGTTACAGCTTCATTTCCCGTACTCCTGGAGTAGTGTTAAACATATTAAATTCAATAGGTTACGATTGAATATGCAGGCGTCGCCGCAGCCCTGCCAGCCACAGCATGGCAGCGCCCGCGAGCAGCAGAAAAGGCACTGCCAGCTCGTTCATCAACTCCCATCCCTGGAGCGTGAACAGCAGACCGGATGACAGCGAGGTTACCGTCATCGTAATGAAGATCGCCAGATCGTTGGCGCCCTGCGCTTTGCCGCGTTCGGCCGGCGTATGGCATTCGGTCAGCAGCGTGGTGCCGCCGATGAACATGAAATTCCAGCCGACCCCGAGCAGCACCAGCGCGATCCAGAAATGCGCGACTTCGAGGCCGGCGAGCGCAAAACCGATGCAGCCGAAATTGAGCGCCACGCCCGCCAGCATGATATTGATGACGCCGTAGCGCCTGATCAGCGAGCCGGTGAAAAACGACGGGGCAAACATCGCAATCACATGCCACTGGATCACGAATGCCGCATCTGCGAACGGGTGCTGGCACGCGTTCATCGCCAGCGGCGTCGCGGTCATCAGCAGGTTCATCACGCCGTAGCCGATGACCGCGCTCAACACCGCGACCGTGAAGGCCGGCTGGCGCGCAATTTTGCCCAGCGGCCGCCCTGCCGCTTTCTGCTCGGCGACGGTCAACCGCGGTATGTCGACCAGCGATAGCAAGCCGATCGCGAGCAGGCAGAAAACGCCTAAGGACAGATAAGATCCGGTAAATATCGCCTGCGCGAATAAATCCTTGGTGACCTTGCTGGTTTCGGGCCCGAGAATGCCGCCGGCGATGCCGCCCGCCAGCACCAGCGATATCGCTTTGCTCTTGAAATCGGCGCTGGCGGTGTCCGCCGCCGCGAAGCGGTAATACTGGCCGGTTGCATTGTAGACGCCTAGCACGAGCGCGCCGGCGCACAGCAGCCAGAAATTATGGATGAAAGCCGCGTAAGCGCAGATCAGCGCGCCGATAATGCCGAACGCCGCGCCGAGCGTAAACCCGGCACGGCGCCCGAGCCGCCGCATCAGCAGCGATGCCGGCATGGTCGTCAATGCCGCTCCGACGATATAGGCGGTGACCGGCAGCGTCGCCAGCGCCTTGTCGGTTGCGAGCGCATAACCGGCGAGCGCGTTGGTCGCGATCAGGATCGAGTTGTTGGTGAGCAGCAGGCCCTGGCACGCCGACAGCAGAGCAACGTTCTTCCTGGCTTTATCCATCTTGGAGGAATGAGTGATGAGTAATGGGTTATGGGCAACAAGTCAGAGGCAAACAGTCACCCGCTTTTCACGCATCACTCATCACCCATTACCCTTCACCGCGGTTTCAGCGCCGCTGGAACTGCGTCTTGCCGAACATGATGTCGCGCGATTTCTCGTCGTGCGGCGCGTTCACGTATTCCGCCGACAGCACCTGCAGCGCGCGTTGCACCGCCGGACGCGCGTTGATCGCGTCGAACCAGCGTTTCGCGTGCGGATATTCCGCCATATTGATGCCGCGCTTGTCGGCGCTGCGCATCCAGGGAAACACCGCCATGTCGGCGATCGAGTAGTCGTCGCCCGCCAGATAGCGGGCCTCACCAAGGCGCTTGTCGAGTATGTTGGTGAGCCGGTTCGCCTCGTTGGTGTAGCGCTCGACCGCGTACGGGATTTTTTCGACCGCATAGGCGCGGAAGTGATTGGCCTGGCCGAACATCGGCCCGATGCCGCCCATCTGCCACATCAGCCACTGCAGCGCGGCGTAGCGCGCATGCAGATCGAGCGGCAGAAATTTGCCGGTCTTGCCCGCGAGGTAGATCAGGATTGCGCCGGATTCAAATAACGAAATCGGCTTGCCGTTCGGCCCCTCGTGGTCGACGATCGCCGGGATCCGGTTGTTCGGGCTGATCTTGAGAAATTCGGGCTTGAACTGGTCGCCAGCGCGAATGTTCACGGCATGCGCGCGATAGGGTAACCCCGTTTCCTCGAGCATGATGTGGACTTTGTGGCCGTTCGGTGTTGCCCAGCTGTAAACGTCTATCATTTTTCCTCCATCCAGAATTGGTTTGATACTACCAACAACACTTACCATCGGCAAACGCAAACGTGCATGCACCGGCATTTCTTGTTACGCTTCGTGGACAACAGATTCCCATGCCGCGCTCCCCTTTGGTTTCGCTGTTTATGCCTCCGGGCGTGCTGCCCGATGCCAGACTTCTGCTGTGGGCACGCGGGCTGCGCGCATTCGGCGACGGCTACGTCAGCCTGCTGCTGCCCTATTACCTGACGCTGCTTGGCTTCAGCGCGCTCGAAGTCGGCGCGATGGTTACGGCGACGCTGCTCGGCTCCGGGTTGATGACGCTCGCGGTCGGTTTTATCGCCCACCGCTTCAGGCAGCGCAGGCTGCTCGAGATGGCGGCACTGCTGATGACCGCGACCGGTGTTGCTTTCATCCTGACCACCGATTTCTGGCCTCTGCTGCTGATCGCGGCAATCGGCACCATCAATCCTTCCAGCGGCGATGTCAGCGTGTTCGCTCCGCTCGAGCACGCGCTGCTCGCGCGCACCGTCGGCGCCGAACACCGCACCGCGCTGTTTGCGCGTTACACCCTGGTCGGCGCGCTGGTGGGCGCGCTGGGTGCGCAGTCCGCGGCGCTGCCGGTGCTCGGCCAGAGCTGGCTCGGCTTGGACGTCAAGCATGCCGTGCAGGCGATGTTTCTGCTCTACGGTAGTTTCGGCGTCATCACGCTGCTCCTCTACCGGCGTCTCTCGCCGCAGATCGAGCCGCACGAAGACGCTCCGAGCATCCCGCTCGGGAAATCCAGGCGCATGGTTTACCTGCTGGCCGCCGTCTTCAGCATCGACGCATTCGCCGGCGGCTTCGCGGTGCAATCGCTGCTCGCCTTGTGGCTGTTCGACCGCTTTCAACTGTCGGTCGTGACCGCCGGCACGATCTTCTTCTGGACCGGCATATTGAGTGCTTTTTCGCAACTCGCGGCAGCCCGTCTGGCGCGCCGCATCGGGCTGATCAACACCATGGTGTTCACTCATCTGCCGTCCAACGTGTTCCTGATCCTGGTGCCGCTGATGCCCAACCTGCCGCTTGCGCTGCTGTTCCTGATGCTGCGCTCCGCGCTGTCGCAAATGGATGTGCCGGCGCGCACGTCTTATGTGATGGCGGTCGTCACGCCCGGCGAGCGGCCGGCCGCCGCCAGCGTAACCGCCGTGCCGCGCAGCCTCGCCTCGGCGGTGAGCCCGATGATCGCGGGCTGGCTGCTCACACTGTCGCCGTTCGGCTGGCCGCTGGTGATCTGCGGCGGGCTCAAAATCGTCTACGACTTGCTGCTGCTCGCGCTGTTCCGCCGCGTGCGGCCGCCTGAAGAAATACGTTAACATGGCATCAGGAGGCCCCTTTGAAACTGCTGACTTTCCGTCCCGCCCGCGCGCGCACCGGCCATTTCGGCGTGCTGCTTACGGGCAACCGGGTGCTTGACATCTCCGCACTTACCGGCCGCAAGCTGCCCTCAACGCTGCTCGAATGCATCCAGGAAGGGGAATCCGCGCTCGCCGCCGTCAAAGCCGCTGCCGCGGATGCCGAAGCCGCGCTCAAGCGCGGCGAGCAGCTGCCGCAGGTGTTCGCGCTCGATGCGGTCACGCTCGAAGCGCCGCTCAGGCCGGGCAAAATCATGGCGGTCGGCAAGAACTACGCCGATCACGCGGCCGAAGGCGCGGGGCAGGTCTACAGCCGGGTTGCCGGCTTCGTCAAGCTCACGAGCGGGGTCGTGGCGCATGGCGCGATCATCCGCAAGCCCGGATGGACCGAAACCTTCGATTACGAAAACGAGCTCGCGATCGTGATCGGCCGCGAGTGCTGCGACGTTCCCCCCGAGCAGGCCTACGAGTGCGTGTTCGGCTACACCATCATGAACGACCTCTCATGCCGCGACGTGCAGTACGCGGAACGCAAAGAGGGCAATATTTGCATCGGCAAGAACTTCCCGACCGCGGCGCCGCTGGGGCCCTGGGTCGTGACCACGGACGAAATTCCCGACCCGCACAACCTGCGCATCGTCACGCGCGTCAACGGCGAAGTGCGCCAGGATTCCAACACCGCAAACCAGATTTACCACATCCCGGCGCAAATCGCGTGGTATTCGCATGCGGGATTCGAGCCGGGTGACGTCATATCCAGCGGGACGCCGGCCGGCACTGCCATGGGCTACAAGGGACCGGGCACGTGGTACCTGCAGCACGGCGACCGCGTCGAATGCGAAATTGAACGCATCGGCGTGCTCGCCAACACCGTTACCACGCGCAAGCGGCGCAATTGATTCGGGAAGCGCTGATTACGCTGTTCGATTAGTCAGCGCGTCGTGGATGTCAGGAGGATTAACGCGGGAATGTCGTCCCCGCGTTCAATCTGCCTCAGGGATAGACCGCGACGGTCTTTAACAAACGCGGCCACCGCGCGCGGTCTTTCTCGATCAGCGCGCGGAATTCCTCGGTCGATCCCGGCGCTGCCAGCAGCCCCTGATTGACGAGCATGTTCTGCAGCGGCTCGGCCGCGAGCGCCTTGTTTATCTCGTAATTGAGCAGCGACACGATCGCGCTCGAAGTGCGCGCCGGCACGAACACACCGAACCAGCCGCTCGCGTCAAAGCCGGCTATCCCCGCTTCGGCGATCGTCGGCACGTCAGGCACCGCCGGGTGGCGCGTCGACGAAGCCATGCCGATGATCCTGAGCTTCCCGCCACCGAGATACGGCAATACCGCCGGCAACGGCACGAAGCCGAGCTCGAGCTGGCCGGTAAGCACCGCATTGATCGCCGGCAAGCTGCCGTTGTAATTGACATGCACGATCTGCGCGCCGCTCAAGGCGCGGAACAGTTCGCCGGTCAGATGCGAAGTCGAGGCGTCGCCGGTTGACGCATAGTTGATGCTGCCCGGCAGGCGCTGCGCCCGCCCGATGATATCGTTCACGGTCTGCGCCGGATGGCCGCTGGCCGCTATCATTGCGATGGGCATGTGCGCGAACGTCGCCACCGGCATGAGGTCCGTGAGCGGATCGAATGACGGGCTGGGATTCAGTGCGGGAAAAATCGTGATGGTGGGATTGTCGGCGAATAGCAGGGTGTAACCATCGGCCGCCGCCATGGCCACGTAGCGCGTGCCCGCATTCATTTTCCCGCCGGTGCGTCGATACAGCTTGACCGGCTGGCCGAGCGCGCCCGTCAACGCGTGCTGCATTTCCCGCACCAGGTTGTCGGTCAGCGACGGTGCCGATACCGTCTGCATGATCCTCAGCAGCTTGCTGATGCGCGGAATGCCGGCGATGTCGGTCGATCCGGTCGCCGGAAACGGCAGGATCAATGCCAGCGGCCGGTCGGGATACGCGTGGCAGCACGCAATTTGTCCCAGCAACAGCAAAACGAGTAACGCCCGCATCGCGCTTTTCCCGATTATTGCGCCAGTTGCAGCGACGCATTTTCAGCGGTTTTGCCGCAGATTTGCATGACGTTGGGCCTGAGAGCTGGTGGCAGGACCCGAGATTAGCGCCTGGCCTTCGTAAACGTCAATGTTGCGTAATCGTTAAATATGGATGTGGAGCGTGGCCTGTGGAGGACCGACCCGCACATACCCGCCGGGAACCGGTCACAGGTATCATGGTCGAACCGCTAGAGGACTATATGAAACGCGAATTCGCGCTAATCGTGACGTTGCTTGCAATGAGCCCGGCGGCACCTGCCGCCGATACGAGCGACCGCACGTCCCCGCTCGACACTAATCCGGCGTGCATGGACCGCACGACTGACGCTTCGACCGGCAATTGCGTCGTGCCCGACGAAGGCAAACCGCGCCACGCATACCCGCCTAAATCGTCGGCGGTCACACCCGCACCGGCCCCCGCTCCAACTCCGGCCCCGGCGCCTGTCTCACCCACTTTGCGCAAATCCGCGACGGGCAAGTGACCGGGAGCCCCCGCGCTAAGACGGCATCGCCGCGACCGCGGCGACGGCGTTGAATAAGCCCGCGACCGCTTCCCGCGAAATTCCGCGCGTGATGAACACCAGCCGCGACGACCGGTCGCTTCCCGGCCAATAAGGCAAGGCCACCGGCGGGTGGAATAAATGCTGCACCCCCTGCACCACCAGCGGTCCCGGCTCGCCCTCGACATTGATCAGTCCCTTGACTCGCAGCAGGTCGGGGCCGCGCAATGCGGTCAGCGCTTCGATGCATTGCTCGAACGCGCGCGCCGAGAACGGCCGTTCGAAACGCAGCGTGAAAGTCTGAATCGCGGCGTCATGCTGATGAGCCGTGCCGTCGCGCGACGCCGCGCCCAGCCAGCGCTCGATCCGGGCGGCGTCGATGCGCGCATCATTGAGCCCGATATCGGTCACAAACGACGGCTCGATCGCGCCGTGCTGTGCGACCTCGATTCGCGCGAACGGCGCCAATGCCGCCAGTCTTTGTTTTAGTCCGGCCAACCGGTCCGCGGTCACCTGATCCGATTTGGTGACGATCAAGCGGTCAGCGAGCACCGCCTGCTTCACCGCTTCGGGATGATTTTCCAGCTGCGCGCCCGCGTGATAGGCATCGATCAACGTCACCACGCCGTTAAGCCTGAAATGCGCGAGCAGCATTGCGTCCGTCATCAGCGTCTGCAAAACCGGCGCCGGATCGGCGAGCCCGGTCGTCTCGAGCAATACGCGCTCGAAATCGCCGATCTCGCCCTGGCGGCGCGCGAGAAACAGATCGCGCAGGGTCAATTGCAGGTCGCCGCGCAGCGCGCAGCAGACGCAGCCGTTTTCGAGCAGCAGCACTTTTTCCTGGGCGTAGCGGATCAACTCGTGGTCGATGCCCTGCTCGCCGTATTCGTTGACGATCACGACGCTGCGCGCAAGCTCCGGCCGCGCGAGCAGGCGGTTGATCAGCGTCGTCTTGCCGCTGCCGAGGAAGCCGGTGATCACCGTCACCGGAATCCGGCCGGCAAACGGGTCCCGCACGTTGGGGTCTGCCATCGGCGGCGCGCCGCCCGTCATGGTTAAATCGTCATTTCGAGCACGTACAGCCCGCCGGCAAAACGGTCCACGGTGAAGACGATGCCGCGGTCGTCGACGAACACGTCGTTCAACTGGATGGCGCCGGCCGGCGACAGCTTGGGCGCGCCCGGCACGTAGTACGCGACTTCCTGCGGCTGGTATGGGTTCGAGAGGTCGTACGCGCGCACGCCGCCGTTGAAGAACGTGCCGATGATGATATTGTCCGACTTCCAGGACGCCGGGTTCGGCAGGTTCTCGTGCAGGTTGTGCGCGCCGAAGCGCCCGCCGCGCTTGCCGAACGCCTCTACGGGCGGCAGCGGCAGCGTGCTGATCGAAACCGGGTGCGTTTCGCTGCGCGCATCCAGCACCCACGCGAGCTTCGGCCAGTCGGCGGCGTTGTCGGTCACCGATTCGTCGGTCACCACCAGCAGGTGGCGCTTGAAGAGCGGCAGCACCGTGTGCGTAAAGCCGACGTACGGCGGGCAGTTGCTCCAGCGCGAGACCACCCGCGGCCGCGCCTTGTCGCTGATGTCGAGGATCACCGCGCCGTAGTCGAGATAGCCGACGTAAGCGCGGTCGGGCCGCTCGGGATAAACATTGGTGTTGTGCGCGCGGAAGCCGGCGAAGCCGACCGCGAACTCGCCCTCCTTGCGCCGTGGCGACGGCTCGGCGTCGCCTTCGCGCGTGCCCGGCGCCCACCAGCGTCCGGCTTCCCGCGGCTTGGACGGATTGCGCACGTCGATGATGCGGTAGCACTGGTCGTCCTTGGGGCTGCGCGGCTGGAAGTCCGCCGCGCCCGAGCTCATGTGCACGTACTCGCCGTCGGCGAACCACAGCACGTGCACGCCACGCGAATGCGGGCCTGAGGCGTCGAAGTGCGAAATCAGCCTGGGCTGCTCGGGCTTGCTCACATCGAAGATGTCGAAACCCGCGGGCTTCTCGCCTGCTTTCTTTGTCTGATACGCCACCGTCAGGGTGTTACCGACCACGTCGAGCGAATTCGAGCGCATTTCCCGGTGCGGCAGCTCCGTCTGCACCACGATCTTCGGCTTGCGCGGGTCGCTCACGTCGACGCCGGTGAAGTTTTTCGGCGCCGACTCGTGCGCGAGCCACAGGATGCGCCGCCCGTCGGGCGCCAGCTGCATGTTCGTGCCCTCGCCCATGCCGCCGAAGCCGTCGAGCTCGTGGTGGGCGATGAGTTTCATGTTCCACGCCAGCGTTGCCGAGGGCTTGGCGCCTTTAGCCATGTTCACTTTCGCAGTCATTTTTCTGTCCAGGGTTGGTTGATACGCTTGCGGCCGCTGCATCGCCGCCCGGATCATGTCACACGCGATCCGGAGCAACGCGCGAAGCCGTTAGTTTAACTGGTATTCCGCGCCTCTTTCGCGCGGCGCCGAATCGGGGACTCCGCGCCACGCAATCGCATCGACTGACCGGAACAGAAAAAACCCGCCGCATCGGCGGGTTGCCTGCCGTGCGATAAAACCGCCCGCGAGCTACCGAAAGGACTCGGCCCGCTTCAGCAGATCTTCCAGCCCCGGCTCGTTCGGGTTGCGCGGCTTGCCCGGGTGGATGATCGACACCTGGCAGCTCTCGGCCGCCTCCACCAGCTGGCGGTACGTTCCGGCGTCGGGATTGACGATGTGCGCCTGCTTGTTGTCGTCGTAGGCGAACATCTTGTCGTTGATCTGGGTGCACTCGTTGCAGGTCGTGCAACGGGCGGTCTCGATATAGGCCTCGTCGGGAGACCTCTGCTCTTCCGGTTCCGCCGGCGCGGGTGCGCCAGCCGGTGCGGCCGGCGCTGCTGCGGGGACCTGGACCGCGGGTTTGGCCTCCTGAACGCGGGCTGCCGATTCGCGGCGTCCCTGCTCTTCCCATGTCTGGCGTTCGCGCGCGAGCAGGTTCTCCGCGTGAGAATTATGGATGCCGCCCAGCTCCTGCAGACTGTGCCACGTCTCGCGGCAACGCTGGGCCGCTCGCACGAGCTTGTCGTCGACGATTACTTTCTGCAACGCGTTGTCGCGGTCGACCATCAGCAGGCACGGGACTTCCTCGGGCGCGCCTTTCTGGTCCGCATCCAGGCACTCGCCGACAGGCACCATGCTGCCGTTCCATTTTGTGCGCGGCACCAGCGCAAAGTGCCGTGCATAGCGTGTATCGCACGCCACGAAATCGGCCAGCGTGAAGGCGAGGCTCGCGTCGATCCGCTGGTGTTGTTCATCTTCATAGTTGAAGCTCTGCACCGGCCAGTCGAGATCGACCTGAGAATTGGCTTCCAGATGGAAACGCGACGCCCAGTTCGCGCCCGCCGCTGGATCGTAGCTGAACGCCGGGAATGCGCGCGATTCCATGGCGGCCGCCGCGTTGAGATACGGCGGCAGCCCGCCCGTTTTGCCGCCCGCGCCTGAAAACACGCTGAACAGCGCCGGACCGGCATACGACATCGCCTTGAGAATGCGCTCGCGGAACTGATACAGGTGCGAGCTCGCCGACTGCAGCACGTAGACCTCGTTCAAGCCGATCGCCATATTGACGAGCTGCCGGCTGCGCACGCCAAAAGCGAGGTGGGCGTCGCCGGCGATGGGCGATTCCTCGAGCAGGTCGTCGGTTTGCAGCAGGATCTTTGCCGGCAGTCCCGCCGACAGCATTTCCATCAGGACGTCGTTCTCCCCGGCCGCCAGCGTCTCAGCGCCGATGCGGATCAGATAATCAGGAAACCGGAACGATTCCTCAGGGGCGAGGCCGCTCGCGCCGAAGTCCTTGAACAGCGGGTCGTGCGCTGCCTCCTTGTATTCACCATCTATTTCAAGCCGCGCGATCGCCATCGCCTTGGCGAGCTCGATCATCCGCGGCATCCGTTCGCGATAAGCCGCGAGCGCGCTCGTGCAGCTGTCGAACGCGAACGAATAGATTTGCTCGCGAGATGCGCCGGTTGATACTGCAAAAAAGCGCTGCGCCTGGAGTACCGATAACAGCCATTGGATGCGCCGCCGGCGGGCGGGCGGCATCGACGCCTTGGGCGCAGCCGTCGCCAGCACGCGCGACAGCGCGTCGAAATCGAACACTTCGCCATGGACGCTGCCGACTGCCGCCTGCAGGCTCTGCGGGCTGCGTCCCGACTCCGAGCGCGCGAGATCGCTCGCCAGAATTTCCGAGAGCTTCAATGTGAGCCGCCTGAGCTCGTCGCGCAGCGTGCGCGCCTTTGCTTCCTGCGTCACGCTCCAGGCGCGGTGCAGCAATCGCGCCGGCAGCTCGCGGTCGCAGTCGATGACTTCCCCGTCGGTCTTGAGCGCGCCGCGCGCGCGCTTGAGGCACTCTTTCAGCAGATCGTCGCCGCGCGCGGCGAGCCGCCCGGCCGCCGTGTCCCACAACCCTGTCAGCGCGCCGGTGGCGCCACCCGCGAGCAAAGCGCGGATCTCCTGTTCGAGCCGCAGCAGGTGCTTGGCGGGCCTGCCGCTGTCGTCATCGCGGGACAGTTCGCCGACGACGCCGTCGACGAGACCGGACAGGCACTGCACGTACGCCTTGGCCGTCGGCTCGCGCATCAATACGAGCGGATAGTCGTAGCGCAACCGCGTGAGGTCGCGGTATCCCGCGAGCAGCGCGGGACGCAGGTTCGGCCCTTCGACCGCAGCGAGACCGGCGCCCTGCCGCCTGCCGGTCAGGTAAAAAGCAAGCTGGGATTGACGCGCGGCATCCATTTCGCCCGCCCTGCCCGCTGGTGCCGCCAGATTCGCCGCCATCATCCGCCCCTCATGCGCCGGTCCGCGCTTCCTGCTGCGGCGGCCACACCGTGAATTTGTCGAGCTCCGCCTCCAGGCCCGCTTTGATGTAATCGGTCGTGCGCAGCTGCCCCGCGTGCCGGGTCTCCTCGTAGCGCGGCACCTCCGGGTTGCGGTACAGAATGCCCACGGGAATCGGATCGGTGCCCGAAGCGACTTCGCGCGCGCGGTGCAGGTTCGATGGATCGTGCACTGCCTGGTTCTGGTAGACCTTCGCGAGCGCAGGCGAGACGTGCAGCCCCTGCTCGTGGTTGAGCAGCAGGATCTTGCCCGGGTCGTGCAGCCAGGGCTCGAACATCGTAGGCAGCCATTCGGGGCAGCGCTGGATGATGCGCACGAACGAGAATCCCTTGTGGTGATAGGCCATCTTGATGACCTCGTAGAGCACTTCCGGGATCCAGTCGACCACCTGTGCGACGAAGGAGACGTTGGCGATGCCGAGCGTGACGGTCAACGGATTGAGCGCCTCGAGGTAAGAGCCGCGCGGCGTGGTGTTGCTCTTGGTCCCGATCGGCGAGGTCGGCGACGCCTGCATTTTGGTCAGGCCGTAAATCTGGTTGTCGTGCAGGAGCAGCGTCATGTTCATGTTGTAGCGCACCGCGTGCACCCAGTGCGCGGCGCCGATGCTGCAGCAGTCGCCGTCGCCAGTGTTGACGAACACGTGCAGGTCCGGCCGCGCCATCCTGACGCCTTCCGCGATCGGCAGCGCGCGCCCGTGGATCCCGTGAAACCCGTAGGTGCGCATGTAATGGGGAAAGCGGCTGGAGCAGCCGATTCCCGACACGAATACGGTCTTCTCGGGGCGCAGATTTTCATCGCGGCACAGCCGCTGCACCGCGGTCAGAATCGCGTTGTCGCCGCAGCCGGTGCACCAGCGCGGCACGCCGCCCTGGTAGTCCTCGAGCTCGTGGTGCTCCTCGTACATGCGGAGCAGGCAATCGGTCGCCATGTCGTTCATGATTTTTTCACCTTATTCGCCTTGACTTTGAGTTTGCCGCGGATCACGCCGCAGATGGTGCCCGGCTTGATCGGCTGGCCGCGCACTTCGCTCCAGCAATCGACGTCGACGAGGTAGCGCGCGCGCAGCAGCATCGCGAGCGCCGAATAACGGCGGTTTGTTTCGTCGATGATCTCGTCCTCGGGGCGGTCGCTCCAGTTGCTCTCGATGGTCATCACCTGCTTGAAGCGCTGCATCGCCTCCTTGATGCCCGGCGGCAGCGGCTGCAGGAACCGCAAGTGCATGGACGAGACCTTGTGGCCCTCCGCGCGCGCAGTCGCGACGGCTTCCTCGATTGCGCCCTTGTTGCTGCCCCAGCCGATAATGAGCAGGTCGCCGCTGTCGCCGCCGTAAACCGGCGGCGCTTTCAGCGTCTTCGCCAGTGCGGCGAGTTTGAGGCTGCGGTGGCGCAGGCCCTCTTCATTGCTCTCGGGGTCGTAGGCGACGTGGCTCAAGCGGTCGTGCGCAAGCCCGGTGATGGTATGCATGCCGTTGCGCTGGCCGGGAACGAAGCGGCGCGCGAGCCCGGTGGTCGCGTCCCAGTCGTACGGCTTCGCGCCCTCCGGCACTTCGCTCTGGTCGATGGGGGGCGCCACCCACGATTCGCTGAACTGCGGCCGTGGAAACGGCTGCTGCGAGGTCGCGAGATTGGCGTCGGTGAGCAGCACCACCACCATGTTGAACGTCTCGGCGATCTTGCGCGCGGTGATGACCGAGTAGAAGCAGTCCTCGATGGTGCCCGCGGCCATCACCACTTTCGGCGCGTCGCCGTGGCTGCCGAACATGGCGGCCAGCAGATCGCCCTGCTCCGCCTTGGTCGGCAGGCCGGTGCTGGGGCCGCCGCGCTGGACGTTGACGACGACCAGCGGAATCTCGCCCATCACCGCGAGCCCGATGCCTTCCTGCTTGAGGGAAAAGCCGGGGCCCGAAGTAATGGTGATCGCGCATTTGCCGGCGTACGACGCGCCGATCGCGAACGCGCACGCCGCGATCTCGTCCTCCGCCTGGTGTACGATGCCACCGACTTTTTCGAAGACCTCGCTGAGGTAGTGCGATGCCGAGGTGGCGGGAGTGATCGGATACATCGCGCAGATTTCCATGCCCGAGGCGAGCACGCCGAGCGCGAGCGCCGTATTGCCGTTGACGACGATCTGCGGCACCGTCGAGCGCACCGCCGGGATCCGGTACTTGAAATCGAGGTTCGACTCGGCCCATTGATGGCCCGCATCGAGGAGCTTGACGTTGGCCGCGACGACGCTCTTGTCCTTCTTGCCGAACGTGACCGCGATCTGCTCGCGCCCGAGCTGAAGATCGAGGCTGTAGATGCTGCACAGCATGCCGAGCGCGAACATGTTCTTGCCGCGCCGCGCGTCGGCAACGAGCGTCAGGCATTCGCGCTCCATCGGCACTTCGATCACCTTGTAGCCGGCCTGCACCATCTGGTCGTGGGTCTCGATGTAGGACGCCGCGATCGCTTTGTCCTTGTGCTCGCGCCACATGTTTTCCAGCAGAATGGTGCAGCCGGGCCTGAGCTCCCCCGCGCGCACGCGCCCGAGCAGCACTTGCTCGTTGAAGGCGATCACGAGGTCCGTGTCGTCACCGCCGTTGGTGACGCGGGCGGTGCCGATGCGGATGCGGTTGCCGCTCGCGCCCGCGACGCTGCGCGCCGGCGGCCGGATTTCGGCCGGAATGATCTCGGTCGTCCAGATGCCGTTGCCCATCTTGGCCGCGATCGAGCCGAGCGACTGGCCGCATCTCTGCGCGCCTTCGCCGGAATCGCTGATGACTTCGACGATATGTTCCTTCAGCGTGGTGACCGGCTTCTTCGCGGGTGTCGGCCCGGCCGCCTGGGCCGCTTTCCTGACTACCGTCAATGTGGTCGTATCGTTCATGGTTGTGCCGTGGGCGCGACGCGGATGCGCGCGAAGTTACGCTCCCTCAAGTCGATTCCAAACAGTGTGCCGGCGGTGCCGCGGCCGTCGACGGCGTACGGCAAATCGGTATCGCGAATGCCGAGATACGCTTTCATGCTGCGCGCGGCCTTGCGCCCCGCGCCCATCGCCTCGATCACGGTGGCGGCGCCGGTGACGATGTCGCCGCCCGCGAACACGCCCGCCACCGACGTGACGAGATGGGTGTCGGCTTCGATATAGCCGCGCTTGTTGAGCTTCAACCCGGAGGTCTGGCCCATGATCGGATTCGCATTCGTGCCGATCGCGAACACCACCAGATCGGTCTCGAAATCGTGCTCGCTGCCCGCCACCGGTACGGGACGGCGCCGGCCCGAATCGTCCGGCTCGCCAAGCTCCATGCGGAGGCAGCGCATGCCGCGCACCCCGCCCTTGCCGTCGTCGAGTATTGCAACCGGGTTGGTGAGCCAGTGGAATTCGACGCCTTCTTCCTCCGCATGATGGACCTCCTCCGCGCGCGCCGGGCATTCCGTGCGCGAGCGCCGGTAGATGCAATAAACTTTTTTCGCGCCGAGCCGCAGGCAGACGCGCATCGCGTCCATTGCCGTGTTGCCCGCGCCGATCACTGCGACCCGCTCGCCCAGCGGCAGCGGCGTGTCGTAGTTCGGAAATTCCTTGGCGCGCATGAGATTGCAGCGCGTCAGCAGCTCGTTGGCCGACAGCACGCCGTTCAGCGAATCGCCCGGGATTCCCAGCATCGTCGGGTAGCCGGCGCCGGTGCCGACGAACACGGCATCGAAGCCCATCTCGTCCACCATCTGCTCGATCGTGAAGAGACGCCCGACCAGCGTGTTGCACTCGAACTTCACGCCGAGCTTCTCCAGGTTCCTGATCTCGGCGTCTATCACCTCGTTCGGCAGGCGGAAGTCCGGAATTCCGTAGCGCAGCACGCCGCCCGCTTGATGGAACGCTTCGTACACAGTGACGTCGCACCCCGCCTTCGCCATGTCGGCCGCGCATGCCATGCCGGCGGGCCCGGAGCCCACGATGCCCACCCGGAATGCAGCGGGCTCGATATACGGAATGTTGGCCCAGCCTTGCGCGATCGCGGTGTCGCCGACCCAGCGCTCGAGGCGGCCGATCGCGACCGGTTCGAGCGAGTCGCCGACCGTGCACACGCCTTCGCACTGGTTCTCCTGCGGGCACACCCGCCCGCAGATCGCCGGCAGCAGGTTGGTGTCGGTGAGAACGTCGTAGGCGCCGCGGTAATCCTTGTCGGTGATCTTCCGGATGAAACCCGGAATGTCGATGCCGACCGGGCAGCCGTCGACACACGGTTGCTCGGGACACAGCAGGCAGCGCTCGGATTCCCTTAACGCGTCTTCCAGACTGTAGCCGCACGCGACTTCGGCGAAATTTTGCGCGCGCTCGCGCGCGGGCTGCTCGCGCATCGGCGTGCGCTCCTGCGGGATGGTGCGGATCGTCTTTTTCCTGGCCATGGTTCGTCTCGCGCAGTTATCGTTTTATCCGGCAATGCCCGCGCAGCTTCATGCTAGCCGCCCACCACTTCGTCAAACGGATCGGGCAGCACTACGTCGGGCGCGGCAAGGGCCGGCGACAGCGGATGCAGCGCGCGCAGCGGGTTTTGCATGCGGCAGTTTTGCGACCAGCGCTCGGTCGCGTGCTTCTCTTCCGTGGTAAAGCGCCGCAGCCGCGTCACGAGGTCCTCGAAGTCGACCTGATGGCCGTCGAAATCCGGCCCGTCGACGCACGCAAATTTGATCTGCCCGCCGATCTTCACGCGGCAGCCGCCGCACATTCCCGTGCCGTCGACCATCAGCGGGTTGAGGCTCACCATGGTCTTGATCTTGTGCGGCCGGGTGGCTTCGGCGCACCCTTTCATCATCACCGGCGGGCCGATCGCGACGAACTCATCGATATCGGGATGCTCGGCGATCGCGAGTTCGATGCCCTTCGTGATGATGCCCTTCACTCCTGCCGATCCGTCGTCCGTGCAAACGATGAAGTCGTCGCAGCACGCCCGGAACTTGTCTTCCCAGAACATCAGGCTCTTGGTGCGGAAGCCGACGATGCCGATCACGTATGCGCCCGCCTCCTTGAACGCGCGCGCGTGCGGATAGATCGGGGCGACGCCGAGCCCGCCGCCGACGCAAGCGACCTTCTTGACTTTGTCGAAACGGCTGGGGATGCCCATCGGCCCGGTCACCGCGTAGAGATGGGCGCCGGCCACGCAGGTCTGCTGCATCTCCTTGGTGGTCTTGCCGACTGCCTGGATGACGAGCGTGATGGTGCCCTTCTGGCGGTCGAAGTCGGCGATGGTGAGCGGAATGCGCTCGCCGTGCTCGTGCGACATGACGATGACGAACTGGCCGGGACGCGCGGCCTTTGCCATCAATGGATGGCGGACCTCCAGCAGATAGGTGACGTCCGAAAAATCCTCGCGCGTGACAATCTCGAATTTGGGACTTGCTTCGCTTTTCATTTCTTTCCTGTTTTCGCCATCCGGCGGCGCGCCGTCTTCTCCATGGCCGGTGCGCGCGCCTGGCGATCCGCCTGCATTACAGGTGAAATGTATAGGACCGGTCCGGCCGGCTTTTTGATTTAGCGCAAGGTTTGGTCGGTTTCCGGGTGGTGCAAGTGGCTGGAACCGCCTGTTTTTTCTGTTCCGGCGCCTGCGGAACGGCTCACGGCCGATCCGGCGGCGATTCGGTGATTTTAGTCACAAGACAGCGGGGCCGCGCGCCCGGCCCCAGCGCAGCCACACCCGCAGCTTCCTGAAATCCTCCGCGGCAATGCTGTCCGGCAGGATCACGATCCGTGTGGTCGCGCCGCCGTCGGTCTGCCGCAGATTCAGGATGCTCAGAAACGACATCACGTACGTGCTGCCGAGCACTTCGCACTCGAGCCACTCGCCGCGGCGGGTCTGGATGCTGAGCACATCGTCGGCGCTGATTTCGAGTGCAACCGCGGCATCCGGCGTCAGCAACAGCGCTTCGCGCCGCACCGTGAGAAAAAGGCTGAGGATGAGCGCCGCCGCAGCGATCAGCTTGAGCCACAGCGGCATGTCGACCGCCACCACGGCGGCGATTGCCGCGCCGTGCGCAACGATGAGAATCGCGGCCAGTACCCGGGACGGCCGCAAACTGATTTTCAGCACTGGCTACGTGACCACTGAGTCGCTTTGCTTTGCATCGCCAGACCTGTGACGGGCTCCCTTTAACACGGGTCGGCTCGGTCCGGGCCCTCCATTATTCCTGTCTAACAGTGCTTGAGATTCTTGGACTTTATTACCAGCTCGCCCGGAAATTTGGCCGGCGGAAATTCGTATTTCGTATCGCCCCAGTTCACGTCGAGAACCTCCGCATCGCTTCCTTGCTTGACGGGAAACGGGAAAAACCTCGCCAGCCTGTCCAGCTGATCGGCCATGCGCGCGGGATCATGATGCCCGATTTCGATCGGACCGGCCTTCTTCTTGCGCGCGATCAAACCGAGCTCGAACGTTTGCAGAAGCCGTGCTTCGCTGCAATCGAAGCCCGCAAGAACCAGGTTATAACAGAGTAAACCGGCGTTCCATGTCGTCACATGCCCGGCGAACAGATACTGCCTGGGATGTATGGGCACGGTGATCGCGAGTATCCCATCGTCCTTGAGCGCGGCGTAGACCTTCTCGAGAAAAATCCCCACGTTACGCTGATGCTCCAGCACATGGGAACACCACACCACGTCGAACTGCCGCCCCAGATCGAGCTGGTTGAAGTCGCCGACATAATCGGCGCTCGAGCTCTCGTCGACGGCATAAACCTGTTTCCCGAAATGGCGCAGAAACCGGGCGTGCTCCCCTGGTCCGCTCCCCACATCCAGCACCGTTTCGAAATCGTAGGACGATATCAGGCGCAGCATCGTGTGCAGCCCCCAATCCAGGCGAAATTCATGACGTTCCAGGTTGGCCATGGTTATCGCGCCGCGCCGGCGCGTGACTTGCTTACGCCGCGATTTTCACGGCTCGCGGAAGCCGCGGTTGATATAGGCGAGCGCGGGATCGAGCAGGTATTGCAGCGCGGTGCGCTCGGCCGTGCGGATGAAGACCTCGGCGGGCATGCCGGCCAGCAATTTCAGGTTGCCGGCCTCGCGCAGGGATTCCGGCAGCACCTCGATATAGACGGCGTAATAGGGCACGGCGGCCGCGCCGGCGGTGCGGTCGATCAGGCGGTCGGCGGATTTGTAGAACACCTTGCCCTCCACGATGGGGGTGGTGCGGAACTTGAATGCGGTGAGTCGGATATCGACCGGGCCGCCGAGGTTCACGTGGTTGATGTCCTCGGGCCGGATGCGCGCTTCGAGGACCAGGCGCGGGTCGGCGGGCACGATGTCGAGCAGCATATCGCGCGGCCCGATCACGGCGCCGACGCTGCCGACTTTCAGATCCACCACTTCGCCATCGACCGGCGCCACGACGCTCTGCCGCGTCGCTGCGTCCTTGCTCGGCCGCAGCCGCTCCTCGATCTCGAAAAGCTTGGCCGTGCTGTCCTTCAATTCGTCGGCGGCGGTCTGCGAAAACTGCGTGCGCAGGCTGATCTTGCGCAGCTCGGTTTCGGTGATGCGCTGCCTGGATTTGGACAATTCCGCCTGGTGCTCGCCGACGCGGGCCTCGTAATCCAGCACCGCGCGCTGCACCGTCAGCACGCGCACCTTGCCGACGAAATTCTGCTTGAGCAGGTCCTCGTTGGCCTTCAACTCCTCGCGCTGGGAGGCAAGCGCTTCCATTTCGGCCTTGATCTGCGAAGCGGTCGCCGCCGATTCGAGGCGCATTTCCTGGATTTGCCTGTCAAGCAGGTCGATCTGGCTCATGAGCGTCTCGCGGCGCGCGGTAAACAGCACCTGTTCACGGTGCAGGGTCTCGGCGACGCGCACATCGTTCTTGCGCGCCAGAAGATCGGCGCCGAAATCGATTCTCGGCGTGAGCGCCTTCTCCGCCGTCAGCCGCGCATTGCGCGCGCGTTCGGCATCGTACTGCTGGAGCAGCAGGTCGAAGCTCGCGTCCACGCGCACATCGCCGATCACGATCAGCACCTGCCCGGCCTTGACGTGATCGCCGTCGCGCACGCGGATTTCCTTGACTATGCCGCCTTCCTGGTGTTGCACCGTCTTGCGGTTCATGTCGACTTTGATGAAGCCGGGCGCGACCACCGCGCCGGACAGCGGCGCGAACACCATCCACAGGCCCAAGCCGCCGAACGCGACCGCGATCAACAGCAGCCCGGCGCGCACGATCGGCCATGCATCCGCGGCGTGCTCGACGTCGATCGCCGGCACAAACAGCCCCCGCAGGCGTGCGATGAGCGCGCTCATACCGCCGCTTGCCCGGAGTCAACCGCCTTGAGCGGCCCGCCCTGCGCCGGCCGCGGCGAGACGCGCGCCAGGACTTCGCTGCGCGGGCCGAACATCTCGACCGCGCCTTCGCGCAGCACCAGCACCTTGTCGACGCTCGCCAGCAGGCTCGGGCGGTGGGTGACGATGATAAGCGTCACGCCGAGCTCGCGCATGCCCGCGAGCGCCTTCATCAGCGCCGTCTCGCCCTCGGCGTCGAGGTTGGCGTTGGGCTCGTCGAGGACCACCAGCCGCGGCTCGCCGTACAGCGCGCGCGCAAGCGCGATCCGCTGGCGCTGGCCGCCGGAGAGCCCGGCGCCGCCTTCGCCGATCTGGGTGTCGTAGCCGTTGTGCAGGCGCAGGATCATGTCGTGCGCGTTGGCGCGCTGGGCCGCCGCGATCACGCCGTCCGCATCGACCGGGCCCAGGCGGGCGATGTTTTCCGACACCGAACCGGAAAACAGCTCCACGTCCTGCGGCAGATAACCGATGTGCGCGCCGAGGCGCTCGCGCGGCCACGCCGATACGTCCGCGCCGTCGAGACGCACCACGCCCGAATTCGGCTTCCACACGCCGATCAAAAGCCGCGCCAGCGTCGATTTGCCCGACGCGCTCGGCCCGATCAGGCCCATCGCCTCGCCCGCCGCGAGCTGGAAGCTGACGCCCTTCAGGATGGCCTTGTCGGAGCCGCGCGCCGCGAACACCACGCGCTCCGCGGCGAGTTGTCCGCGCGGTGCCGGCAACTCGGTGACGTCGAGCGCCGCCGCGCGCGCATTCAGCAGCTTGTCGAGCCGCGCATACGCGCCGCGCGCATCGACCAGGCTTTTCCAGCCCGCGATCACCATTTCCACCGGCGCCAGCGCGCGCGACAGGATGATGGTGGAGGCTATCATCACGCCTGGGGTCACGTGCTGGTCGATCACCAGGTACGCGCCGATGCCGAGCATCGCGGTCTGCACGAACTGGCGCACGAACTTGGTGAGCCCGCTGATCGAGCCCGCGACCTTGCTGGTCGCGATCTGCTGCCGCATCACGTCGCGATTCAACCGCTCCCACTGTCCGGTGACGCCTTTCAGCATGCCCAGCGCGCTCACCACATCGGCGTTGCGCAGGCTGGTGTCGATGTAGCGCGCGGCCTTGCGCGAACTCGCCTGCATTTTCTCCAGCGGCGCGCGCGACAGCCGCTCGTTCAGCACGCCCAGGCTCAGCAGCATTAGCGCCGAGACCAGCGCCGCGATGCCGAGCACCGGGTGGAACATGAAGATCACGAAAATGTAGAACGGCAGCCACGGCGCGTCGAAAATCGAAAAAATGCCGCTGCCGGTGAGAAAGGTGCGCAGGATATTGACGTCGCGCAATCCATACACGTATTCCGTGCCGCCGAGCTTGGCGGCGTTGGCGAGCAGGCCGTCGAGCACCTGCGGCCCGAGCTTCATGTCGAGCGCGATCGCGGCGGCGGCGAGCAGCCGCGCGCGCAGCAGGTCGAGCGCCGCCATGACCATCAGCGCAAAGGCGGCGGCGATGGTGAGCATCACCAGCGTCTCGTTGCTGCGGCTGGTAATGACGCGATCGAAAACCTGCAGCATGTACAGCGCCGGCACCAGCAACGCCAGGTTGATGAAGAAGCTGAACAGCCCGGCGTAAATGAAGAACGACCGGAAACGCAGCGCCAGTTCGCGCATGGCGCTACACCCTGCTCCGGTCAGTGCCCGTGTATTTGGTGGCTATATACAATGGATGGCGCCCCCAAGAATGCCCTTTTCCGAGCCGGAAAGTATACCTCAGGATGGGTAGCCAAGCCCCTGATTTTGCAGGGGGGTAGTGCACTGATTTGAAACTCGCTCGGCCACTTCCTGCATAGACCGCAGGTTCCCGGCCACGCCGCCAGCCATGACCGGTGTAACGCGCACCGTCTTATGGACGCGCACGAAATGATAGTGAGCGAAGTGCAGCGCGGCCGCTGCCCGGACTACGGCGATGCCGGCGGCCGGCGGCACCGCGATCTTGTCTTGATCGCGGCCGCGCCGTCAGATGATGTGAATGTCGGTAGCCGTGAGCGTCGGGTGGTTGGTCAGCGTCGCGACCTGGACCGCGGCCACTCCGCCCTGGCCGTCGGCGTCGTAATAGAGATTGCCGGTGGTCGTATTGTAGATCAGGTGATCGGTTGGGTTCTGCGCGGTGGTGAGGCCGGCGGCGGCGTGTAAGAACGAAGGATCGAGCGGGCCGGGCACGAGCCCCAGCGCGGTGAACACCGAATTCTCGAATTCCAGCGTATCACCGCCCACGCCGCCCGTGAAGTCGGTGATGGTGTCGACGTTGCTCGCGGCCGGCGCAGTGCTGAACACGAACGTGTCGGCGCCCGTGCCGCCCGTCAGTGTGTCTTTGCCGAGCCCGCCGTCGAGCGTGTCGGCGCCCGTGCCGCCGATCAGCTTGTCGAGGCCCAGGCCGCCGGCGAGCGTGTCGCCGTTGTCGTTGCCGGTGATCACGTTGTTGAGCGCGTTGCCGGTGCCCGTGATGGCCGCGCCGGCCGCCAGCGTGAGGTTTTCGACGTTCGCGTCCAGCACGTAGTTGTCGACCGTGGTCCTCACCGTATCGGCGGTGCCCCCATTGGCGAGCTCGACGATGGTGGCGCCCGCGCTGTTGACGACGTACGTATCGTTGCCGAGCCCGCCGGTCAGCGTGTCGGTGCCGCCGCCGCCGCCGTTGAGCGTGTCGTTACCGGCGAGTCCCGTCAGCGTGTCGTTGCCCAGGCCGCCGAGCAGAACGTTGGCCGACGCGTTGCCCGTCAGTATGTCGCCCAAGTCGTTGCCGGTGACGTTGAAGAGCCCGGTGCCCAATATCGTCACGTTCTCGAAATTCGACAGATCCGGCGCGCCGCCTGCGCTCAGATCGACCGTGATCGGCGGGTTCACCGAAGGATTATTGAAGGCGATCTTCAGCGTGTCGTTGCCCTCGCCCAGGCTCTCGAACACCGTCCCGAGCTCGGACGCGTTGTCCAGCACATAGGTGTCGTTCCCCGCCTGGCCGTACATGAAATCGTTGCCGGCGCCGCCGGTCAGCGTGTCGTTGCCGTTCCCGCCGTACAGCGTGTCGTTGCCCAGGCCGCCGTTGAGCGTGTCGTTGCCGTCGAAGCCGTTGAGCATGTCGTTGCCGGCGAGGCCGAGCAGAATGTTGTCGCCGCTGTTGTTGCCGATGACCTGGTTGTCCAGCGCGTTGC
The DNA here is from genome assembly GCA_041483135.1 of Gammaproteobacteria bacterium. Lineage (GTDB taxonomy): Bacteria > Pseudomonadota > Gammaproteobacteria > Burkholderiales > SG8-41 > PALSA-1004. The sequence goes on from JBGPFE010000009.1 coordinate 58,910, forward strand.
CGGTGCCGTTGGCGTTGCCCGCCGCATCGAGCAGCTGCAGGTATTCCACGTTCGCAGCGAGCACGTAGGTGCCGCTGCCGGAGAAGTCCACCTGGTCGGTGCCCGCGTTCAGCGCTTCCGTCACCATGTCGTAGGTCCCGTTGCTCGTGCCGTCCACCCCGTACGTGTCGTTGTCCGCGCCGCCCGCGAGCGTGCTCCTGCCGCTGCCGCTGGCCTCGAGATAATCGTTGCCGTTGCCGCCGTTGAGCTTGTCGTTGCCGCCTTCGCTGAAGAGCGAGTCGTTGCCGTCGCCGCCGTTCAGGATGTCGTTGCCGTCGCCGCCGATGAGAAAGTCGTTGCCGGTGCCGCCGTTGAGCGTGTCGTTGCCGCCGTACCCATAGAGCACGTCGCCGTTGTTGTTGCCGGTGATCACGTTGATGAGATTGTTGCCAAAGCCGTCGACCGCCGCGCCGGTCAGCGTGAGGTTCTCGACGTTCGCGACGGAGAACATCGAGAAGTCGACCGAGGCCACTACCGTGTCGGTGCCCTCGTTGAAGTTCTCGGTGATGGTCGCGTTCGTGTCGCCCACGAGGTAGGTGTCGTTGTTGAGGCCGCCGATCAGCGTGTCGAACCCCCCGCCGCCGTTGAGCGTGTCGTTGCCGGCGCCGCCGTTCAGCGTGTCGTTGCCGGCGTTGCCGTTCAGGATGTCGATGCCAATGCCGCCGAAGATCGTGTAAGCGTCGGCGGTCGTCACGGTGACCGTGTCGTTGCCGGCGCCCGCGTTGAGCGTCGCGCCGCCGGCCACGCTGGCGGTGATGGTGTCGTTGCCCGTCAGGAACGCGCCGCTCTGCGCCGCGTCAGCGACGTCGGTGAAAGAGTCGAAGAGCGAAACCTTCGCGACCGCCGGATTGAGCCCCATCATGTCGATCGAGTCGCCGTCGCTGTCGCTGAAGTGGATCTCCGTGAAGCCCCCCGTCACGGCGGTGCCGCCCGCGGTGAGCGTGAGCGCGCCCGTCAAGTCGAGTATATTGTCGCTCGTCTCGATGTGCGCGTGCGTGAGCGAGCCCGAGATCGCGCCCGCGCCCGAGATCGAGATGTGGCCGTCGAGCATCGCCTCCACGCCTCCCGCGTTGAAATGGCCGTGCGTGATGCTGCCGCTGGTGAGCGCGCCGGTGGTGGGGTTGAAATGCAGGCTGCCGATCATATCGAGCTCGTTCGCGCCGGTGCCGGTGAACGTCAGGGAAGTGACCGTGAACGCGCTCGGACTGAACGCGCCGAGCAGTATGAGCGTAGCGCCTGGATCGGAGGAGCCGGAGAGCAACGTGATGTCGAGTTCGGTCGGGCTAGAAAAGACGCTGTATGGATGACTGGGATTACTGAGGTCGGCATTGACCGCGTTAAACTGCGTCTGCGCGGCGCCGAGCTCGGTGATGACCTGACTGACGTCGAAATCGAACGACGCCAGCGGCACGGTGCCGGTGAGATTGACGGTGGCCATGAGGCGGACTCCCTGTATGTAGAGTTGCCGGCGCGCCGCCGCTGCGGCGCGTCAAAAATTCCTGCCGGCGAATGCGCCGGCGGCACGCCGTCTTCTCCACGGCCGGCGCGCACGCCTGGCAATCCGCCTGCATTGCAGGCCAATTATATAGTAGCGGTCCGGCCGGCTTGTTGATTTAACTCAAGGTTTGGGAAACTAACTACGGGTCGGACCACGCCATGACCCGGTATTTTCAAGAGTTTCCTCCCCCTGCGGCCGCTTCATTCCTTGGGTGACCGAATTGGCGTTGGGGACGTCGGGGAATTATGGCTGATGCAGGCGGCTCGCAGACAAACTTCCAACCCGGATAGCTGCTGGCGTCAGAGAATCCCTTCCGCTCTTCAGTGAAGCCCGTTTTTTTGATCGGCGCGTCGTTCACGTTGATGACGCTCAGCGCAAACGTGTCCGGGGCGCTCGCCCCGGCGGAGTCGGTCACGGCCGGCGAGCGCGACGGCCGCAAGATGGTTCGTAACAAAGCCCGCTACGTGCGCGGATGAATCTCAGCGCCGCTGAAAATAGCGCTCGAGCGCGCGCAGCAGCACGTCGATTGCGAAGCCGACGATGCCGATCGCGATCATGCCCGACATCACGATCGCAGTGCTGATGTTGCTCTGGCCTTTCACCATCAGATAGCCGATGCCGCTCGAGGCGACGATGAGCTCCGCGCCGATCAGCGATTGCCAGCCGAGGCCGGCGCTGACTCTGAGTCCCGCGACGACCGAGGGCAACGAAGCCGGCAACAGGACCTCGGTGATGACGAGCCAGCTGCCGGCGCCCAGGGTGCGGGCGGCCTCGATGTAGAGCTGTTCAACATAACGCGCGCCCCGGTATGTGTTGATCACGCACGGCGGAAACGCGCCCGTGAAAATCACGAGCACGGGCCCGCCGATGCCGGTGCCGAACCACAGCGCCGCGAACGGCACCCACGCGATCGGCGCGACGAAGCGCAGCGCATCGAAAAGCGGCGTCACGATGCGGTCGAACCAGCGGAACCATCCCATCGCAAGCCCGAGCGGCACGCCGACCGCGACCGCCAGTCCGAATCCCATGCCGAAACGCCCGAACGAAGAAGCGAGATGCTGCTGCAGCGTGTAGCCGACGAAGGGCCGTTGGGTCAGGTCCCCGAACGTGTGCGCCACCGCGAGCGGCGACGGCAGAAAAAGCCGCGGCACGAGCCCGCTCGCCGCCGCGAGCGCCCACACCGCGAAGAATGCGCAACAGCCCGCGGCGCTCAGCAGGAAGAACGTGCGCGGAGGCAAAGGATCGTTCATGCCCGCCTCATGCCGAACGCCACGGCATCGAATAGGCTTCGAGCCATTCCAGCGCCCACGTCATCAACACGCCGGCCACCGCGACGCTCGCCATGCCGACCACGATCATCGCCGGAAACAGATCGAGCCCGGCCTGATACAGCACGTGCCCGAGTCCGGCGATCGCGCCGATCAACTCGCCCGCCACCAACGTCGTCCAGCACGCCTGCAGCGACAGCCGCAGCCCCGTGAAGATGAGCGGCAGCGCGCCGGGCACCAGCACTTCGCGCACCAGCATCCCGCGCGGCACGCCGAGCGTGCGCGCCGCCTCGATCAGATACGGCTCGATCGAGCGGACGCCCGCGTAAGTGTTAATCACGGCGGGCACAAACGCGGCGAACCAGATCACGAGCACTTTGGCCGCATCCCCGAGTCCGAGCCACACGATCGCGAGCGGAATCCAGGCGAGCGGCGGAATCGGCCGCAGCAGCAGGAACGTCGGGTTGAGCAGCGCTTCAGCCCGCCGGCTCCAGCCCATCAGCATCCCGAGCGGTGCGCCGACTGCCACCGCGGCCGCGAAGCCGAAGAGCACCAGCTGGCAACTGTGCAGAAAATGGCCGGGCAGCTTGCTGTCGGCGTAACCGTCGATGCTGATCTGGCGCGCCGCGCTGAAAACTTCGGCGGGGTTCGGGAAGAACGCGGGCGAGATCGCCTGCGTGGCGACGGTCGCCCAGTACCACAGCGCGGCCAGCGCGACGAACGTCGCCACGCCGACCGCGGTGCGCAATCTGGCGCCGTTGCGGGATTCCCCGCCGAAACCGCCCGCCATCGCCGGTTCAGTTCGGATTATTCGCGAAGGCCTTCAGCTTCGGATCGCGGTCGACCATTTTCATGTAATCATCCATCACGTAGCGGCTTGCCGGCGGCACTTCCGGCATCGTGCCGCCGCTTTTCATGAACTCGGCGATCTGCGTCATCCACTTGTCGACGTCCGACGCGCCCGTGCCGCGGTTCATGATCTTCAGCTGTCCCGCGAGATCGTACGTAGGCCGCGTATCGAATTCCTTGCGCATCGATGCTTCGCTGATCGTGACGCCGCCGACCTCGTAGAATTTCTTCATCATCGCGATCGCCTCCGGACGGTGCGCGTTCATCCACTTCCACGTGCGCAGATAGATCGCCAGGAACTTCGCGACGTTCTCGGGCTGCTCCTTCGCATAGTCCGCGCGCACGACGAGCGCCCCCGGCACGATCGCGCCGGCGTCCTTGCCGGAACAGATGACCCGGGCGCCGACCTTTTCCTCGAGCGTGTAGATGTTCGGCGCCCACAGCCCGCCGTAGTCGGCGTTGTTGGACGACATCGCGGAAATAATCTCGGCCTGGCCCATGCTCTTGATCGTCACGTCGCTCTTTTTCAGGCCCCACTTGCCGAGGCAGGATTGAACCGCGTAGTCGCCGGTCGAGTTGGCGGTCAGCACGATGGTCTGGCCCTTGAGTATTTGCGGGTTCTTCAGCACGCTGTCAGCGGCCGTTTTGCTCGCCATCAGCGCGTTGCCGACCGACTCGTCGTTCGTGAGCCCGATCGTGAGCAGGTTATAGCGCACGGCGCCGAGAACCGCGGGCACTGAGCCGGTGCCGCCGACGTCCCACGATTTCGAGGCGGACGCGGCGATCTGCGGCACACCGGCGGGGAAGATGCTGAAACTCGGCTTGAGACCGAGCTCCGCCCACCAGCCTTTTTCACTCGCCACGTAAAACGGCAGCGACCAGTAAAGCGCCGGCTGATAACTGACTTTGATTTCGGTCGGCGCCTGCGCTTGCGCTCCGGCCGCGCCCGCGGCGAATGCCGCTCCCAGCACGAGATTGCGAATGAATCTGAACATGGTGGCCCTCCTTTGGTCAGTGATTAACGTGATGCGGCGCCTGCTGTTCGCGCAATAAGCGCCAGATACTTGTCCGCAAATGCACGAACGAACCCTGGTCCATGACGTCCTCGATGCGCTCGTAGCGGTCCCAGTTCTCCGCTTTGCGCACCGCCGCGACGTCGATGATCTCACGAATGCGGCCCGGACGGCGCGTCATGACGACGACGCGGTCGGCAAGATACACCGCCTCCTCCACCGCGTGCGTGATGAAGAGCACCGTGCGCGGGATCACCCGCGACAGTTTGATCAGCTCCTCCTGCATCACGACGCGCGTCTGCGCATCGAGCGCGCCGAACGGCTCGTCCATCAGCAGCACGTCGGGCCCGAGCACGTAGCTGCGTGCGATCGCGACGCGCTGCTGCATGCCGCCCGAGAGCTGGTGCGGGTAGGCCGATTCGTAACCCTGCAGTCCCATCAATTCGATGTGGCGCGCGACTTCGCGCTTGCGCTCTTCCGCAGCGACCCCCTTGGCGCGCAGGCCGAACTCGATGTTGTCGAAAACCGTCTTCCACGGAAAGAGCGCGAATTGCTGAAATACGACGGCGCGGTCGGGCCCCGGGCCGGCCACCCGTTTGCCGCCGACCGCCACCGTACCCGCGCTCGGAAATTCGAGCCCCGCAGCCATGCGCAGGCACGTGGTCTTGCCGCAGCCCGAGGGCCCGACGATGGCGACGAACTCCCGTTCGGCCACCCGGAAGCTTACCTCTTCCAGCGCCGGGAATTCCCGGCCGTCGCGTTTGAACACGCGGCTCACGCCATCGAATACGATGTCGCTCATTGCGGCTGCGCCACGTGCACCCCGGCGGCGGCGTCATGAACGCCGGCATCGGGCTGGTTCAATACCGTGCAAGGCGTCATTTTTTTGCAGCTATCCCGCGGAAAACCCGCCATCCACGAAGATCGTCTGCCCCGTCACATAATCCGACGCGCGGCTCGCCAGGTAAATCACGGTGCCCCGCAAGTCGGCGAGTTCGCCGTTGCGGCCGGCGAAAGTGCGCGCCGCGTTTTCCGCCCAGCGCGCGGGGTCGTTCACCACCGGCGCCGTGAGCGGCGTCGCGAAAAATCCCGGCGCGATCGCATTGGCGTTCACCCCGTGCCGCGACCACGCTTCGCCCTGCGCACGCGTCAATTGTATGACGCCGCCCTTCGACACGCCGTACGCGCCGGAATTGTTAAATGCGCGCACGGCCTGCAGCGACGCGATGTTGATGATGCGGCCCCAGCGCCGGGCGATCATTGCGGGCGCGAGTTGCTGGGCGAGAAAAAACGGCGCCTCGAGATTGAGTTGCAGCGTGGCGTCCCAATCGGCCGCCGAGATATCCAGCATCGGTTTTCGGATGTTGACGCCCGCGGCCGACACCAGGATGTCGGGCGCGCCGAAGAACGTCGCGGCTTGCGCTGCACATGTGGCGATTGCGGCGCGATCGGTCAGGTCGCACGCCACCGCCGCGGCCCGGCCGCCCGTGGACTCGATTTCCTCCTGCGCCCGCGCGAGCCCGGCCTCCCGGCGCGCAACCAGCACGATCGACGCGCCGGCTTCGGCCAGCGTCTTCGCGATCGCGTTGCCGATGCCCGAGCTTGCCCCCGTCACCAACGCAACTTTTCCCGCCAGATCGAACAGCGATTGGACCGGCATCGCGCGCTTACGTCTTGACCGGCGTGCCGCGCTCGAAGCGCTCCGCGGGAAAATACTTCGCGAGCCGGTCGTCCGCGGTGCGCGCGTGCGCTTCCATGCCTTCGAGCCGCGAGATCCGGGCGGTGACCTGCGCGATCTGTCTGTTCGCCTCGCGCGACATGCGCTGCCACGTCACGGTCTTCAGGAATTTGTGCACCGACAGCCCGCCCGAATAACGCGCGGCGCCTTTGGTCGGCAGAATGTGATTCGGGCCGGACGTCTTGTCGCCGAACGCGACGGTCGTCTCCTCGCCGAGAAAGAGCGAGCCGTAGCACGTCAAATGCGCAAGCCACCAGTCGGGATCGCGCGCGTGCACTTCGAGATGTTCCGGCGCGTAGCGGTCCGAGGTCTCGACGATCTCCTCCCGGTTGCCGCACAGCACGACCTCGCCGTAGTCGCGCCATGCCGCGCCCGCCGCGTCGCGCGCGGTTGCAGGCAGCTTCACGATCAGCTCGGACACGCGATTCATGACCTTTTCAGCGAGCGTCCTGGACGTCGTCATCAGCCACGCCGGGGACTCGTGGCCGTGCTCGGCCTGCCCGACGAGATCCGCCGCGACAATCCCGGAATCGGCCGCTTCGTCCGCGATGATCGCGATTTCGGACGGCCCCGCAATGACGTCGATGCCGACCTTGCCGAAAAGCATGCGTTTTGCCTCCGCGACAAACTTGTTCCCGGGCCCGACGATGATGTCGGCGGGCTTGCCGGTGAAGAGCCCGTATGCCATCGCGGCGATCGCCTGCACGCCGCCGAGCGTCATGATGACGTCGGCGCCCGCGACTTTCATCGCGTAGAGCACGTGCGGATGGACGCCCTGGCCCTGGTACGGCGTCGAGCACGCGATCACCACAGGCACCCCGGCCGCCTTGGCGGTTGCGATACTCATGTAGGCCGATGCAATGTGTGCGTAGCGTCCGGTCGGCACGTAGCAGCCCGCGACGTTGACCGGGATCAGGCGCTGGCCCGCGGTGACGCCCGGATGGACTTCCACGGAAAATTCGCGGATCGAATCGCGCTGCGCGAGCGCGAACTTGCGCACCCGCTCCGTCGCAAATTCGATGTCGCGCTTGATCGCCTCCGGGATATCGCGCGCGCGCCGCTCGATCTCCTCGCGGCTGACGACGATCTCGCCGTCCCACCGGTCGAGTTTGCGCGCGTATTCGCGCACCGCCTCTTCGCCCCGCGCTGCGATCTGCGCGAGCATTTCCGCCACGACGAGCCGCGCGCTTCCGGTCTCGCTCTCGGGCGTCTTGGTCGCGCGCTTCAGGAATTCGATGGACACGACTCACCCTTGTCAAAGACGTGGCCGGCCGCCCGGAAGCCGGGCGCCGCAAGTGAGTCAGAGAATGGGGCAAACCGCGGCGAAAATCAACACGCCGCCTGCGTTCCGAGCGAGGCCGGTAGAATCCTTGCGCCGTTCACCGCTCGCGCCACGCATCATGCACGGTCTTTGGGATCGGAGACAGCAGGTATTCGATCACCGAGCGGTTGCCGAAATGGATCTCGGCTGCGACCTGCATGCCGGAGGTCATTTCTTTGCGTTATCCATCCACTCATGCATTTCACGATTTTCCTTTGCTGCTTCCCTGCGCCGCTCTCGGATAAACTCATCAACTAAAGATTTTTTCGTTCTGATACGCCTACGCACGAGCTGTTGCAAGCGCTTCAACATGCTCCTGCGAGTTAACATAGAGACGGTCATTGGAAGCGAGAATCAGATCAAGTTTGGAGAGAACGGATTTTAGATCAAATTGCTCCGCTTGCGTGGCGCAAACTAGACTGCTACCGCTCTGCACGATGGCTGTGGGACACCGGGCAGACTCAAGCGATGACGGAGCAGTATGGTTATGCTCTCTGCCCCAAACTGCTAGAATGCGGCGAATCCGAACTCAGCGGTGCATGTTTATGAAAACCTGCACCGCAGCGATCGAGCGCTGTCCGGATACCGGACTCTACGTCGGCTACATTCCCGGCTTTCCCGGCGCGCATTCGCAGGCCGCCACCCTGGATGAATTAGATGCTAATCTCAAAGAAGTCATCGAAATGTTGAGCCAGATCGAATCGCCGCGTATTGAATCTTAGCAGGACGATTTAATGACAAAGAGCGAGCTCAAAACCACACCTTACGATTCGGCGGAGTATCTTAGCGACGAAAAGGATATCGCCGTCTATCTTAATGCGGCGCACGAAGGCAATGATCCGGCGCTCATCCGCCATGCATTGAGTGTCGTTGCGCGGGCGCCAGGATTGCGGCGAGCGTCCATGAAGGACGAAGGGTGATTTTCAGCAAGAAGTCCCTTCCTCGCCGCTCAATTCTTTTTCCACAGCCTTGGATCGAAAGAAAACGGCTCCGGTCGCAATACTTTTATGCGACTGAAATAGGGATGCCGGGGATTCAGAAGATAGTTGAACTCGTCTGCGACCAGCGCCGATGGAACTTTGAGCACCGCATGTCGCGCCGCGGCGCACCAACGGCTACCCAAATCCATGGTGGCGTCAATCGGAGGAGAGGATTTCCAGTGCCGGGGAAGAGTGGCGGAATCGACAGTTTCCAGGATCATATCGTCCGGAACTGTGGCGCGCACCGATACCAACGCTATCGCGGCGTCCCTGCGGCCCAGATGGACAAGGTACTCCAGCGCCGCGAGAGACAGCGTCGCGGCCGTGTATACGATCGGATGGCCCTTGTGATGCCAACGGCCTGAGGCATCCAGACCGCCTGTCCCTGAAAATACTGCTTTTGCGTATCGCTCCTTGCAGATCCTGTAGACGATCATGCAACAAAGCCGTGCTCGATACGCTGCAGTTCTTCCTCCACCTCTCTCGTTCCTGCCTCGGTTTCGATCAGATCGAATGGCATCCGATCCCCCAGGCCCGCCTGATTCGCGGACAGCCACTCCAGTGCCTGGCTCCGGCTTTCCAAAACCTCCTCGGCCAGCGCCACGATTTTGGCCGTGCGGTAGAGGCGGTCGCTCACCGCTGGCTTCATACGCGGGGTGCTTCGAAGGCCCACTAGCCGATCGATGGTCCGCGCGCTGACACCAAGCGCGCGCGACAGTATGGTGTTCGGAAGCTTGGTATTTGCTTTGAATTTCACGAAGACCTGCGAGCGGAAGCCGCGCCTGATCTCCTCATCGAAGTCCAGCTCGCGCTCCACCTTCGTCCCGATCACCCGCTCACCACCCAACAGATCGATTACGAGTTGTTCGCTCATAGTGAACTCCGGACAGTGTCAGACATTTGTCGGTATTATATACGTCATATGTCAGGGATGCAAATTACCTCTCCCTCCACGCCTCGTGCACGGTCTTCTGGATTGGCGAGAGCAAGTATTCGATCACCGAGCGGTTGCCGAGCATGTCGACCGCCACAACGGCAGCGATTGCTGCGCCGTGCGCGAGCGCGAGGATCGCGGCCAGTATCGTCGAAAACCGCAGATTGATTCTCAGCGCCGACTATGCATTCGTAAAAGGACGTCCGGACACATTATAGCTATGGCGCGCGCAGCTTGATTCCCTGAATATGGCCATTTATAATACACAAATGGACATTTCAGTTACCGACTTCAAACACCGCTGTCTTGAGATAATCCGCAAAGTGGAGAAAACCGGCAAGCCTGTCACACTGACGCGCCGCGGCAAACCGGTTGCCCATCTGGAAGCGAGCTCGGTGCATGGAGTCGCCAACAAGGCGAAGCCGTGGGAGCGCCTGCGCGCGCTGGGCGGCCGCCTGCTTGCCGGGCCGGGCGAGTCAGTGCTGCGCGACGAGGACTTCGAGGCGCTGCGCTGAAAGTACTGCTCGACACCCATGTCTGGGTATGGTGGCTGACGCCAAATTCGCCGCTGTCCGGCACGGAACGTTCTGCGCTCGACACGAGCGCCGCGCGCCAGGGACTCTTTCTTTCAGCCGTGAGCCTGTGGGAGGCTCAGGTGCTGCACGCCAAAAATCGGTTGAAACTACCGTTGCCGTTCGCCGACTGGCTCCGCCGGGCAGCCGACGAGCGCATGATTTCAGTGGTGCCGCTCGATACGGACGTGATCCTTGCCCTCGATGCGCTGCCGGAAACTTTTCATGGCGATCCGGCTGACCGCTTGATTGTTGCTACGGCATGTGCACACAGTCTGCCGTTGGCCACTCACGATGCGGCAATTCGACGCAGCCGCACCGTTACGCTCTGGAAACCGTGAAGCCAAAGGCCGGCTGCTGACAAACGACCACGCTGGTCAGCGCTCCCGCCACGCCTCGTGCACGGTCTTCTGGATCGGGGACAGCAGGTATTCGATCACCGAGCGGTTGCCGAGATGGATCTCCGCCGCGACCTGCATGCCGGGGGTGAGCTTGTAGCGCAGGCCCTGCGCTTCGAGCTGCGATGAATTCAATGCCACGAGCGCGCGGTAGCTGAGGCTGGCTGGAGCATTCGCGCTGTCGGGCGGCGGCTTGCGGTCGCTGCTGGCATCCGCGTTCTTGTCGGTCGCGTCGTACGTGACATGACGCACCACTCCGTCGAGCATGCCGTACTTCTGGAACGGGTACGCTTCGAGCTTGATCTTGACCTTCTGGTCGACTTCGACGAAGCCGGAATCGATGTTGCTGACCCAGACTTCCGCAAGCAAAGGCTCGTTGTGCGGCACCAGCGTCAGCAGCACGGTACCGGGAGATACCACCGTGCCCTGCGTATGCGTGGCGAGGTCCTTGACGATTCCGGCCTGCGGCGCCTTCAGCTCCAGCAAACCATGCTTGTATGTATTCTTCGCAAGCTCCTGGTTTAGCTTGCTGTACTGCGACTCGGCGTCGATCCGTTCGTTGTGCAACTGCTGCTGATAGTTGGAAGTGATCTGCGCGATGCGCTTGCTCGACTGCGCGATGGTCGCCTTGAGCGACTCGACGTTCTGGGTCTGCGCCTGCAGTTCCTGCTCGGTTTCGATGCGGCTGCGCGTGCGGTCGAGCGCCATCAGCTTGCCCGCGAACCCTTCCTTGGCGAGCTGGTTCCAGCCTTTTTCCTGCTCCTGGTAGATCGGCAGCGTCTGCTTGAGCTTGCTCTGCACTTCGATCGCGCTATTGAGATCGTGCTGCACTTTCGAAAGCGCCGCGCGTTCGGTGTCGAGCGCGTCCTGGTACGCCTGGCGGTGAGACCGAAACTGCGCGTCGACCTGCGCGTAAAGCGCCACGTCATCGCCTGCTTTTTTGGCGAGCGACACACCCTTGAGTTCCGCATCGATACGGCGCAGCTGCAGCACCCTCAACTGATAGTCGTTGTCGAGCACTTTGCGGTCCGCCACCGAAATGCTGGTGTCCATGCGCATGAGCGCCTGGCCGGCGACGACCTCGTCGCCTTCCTTCACCAGGATCTCCTTCACGACGCCCGAGTCCGCCGGCTGCACAACCTTGAGAAAGCTCTGCGGCACGAGCTTGCCCTGCGCGACCGCGACGATATCGAGCCTGCCGAACGTGGCCCAGACCAGCAACACTGCGAACAATGCCAGCAGCGCGTACAGAATCAGCCGCGGCAACGGCGAAGGCGGCGCGTGCTGCGCCTGCAGGATCGCGGGCGCGAAATCGAGCGCGTCGGCAGACAACTGCCGGATCCGGTTGATCATCGAATCAGTTCCAGATTGAAACGTTTTTTCAGCTTTGACCAGGCCCTGTCCGCCGTCAGAATGCGTCCTTTCAGATATTTGCCGGTCGCCAGGCACACGCGGTCCCCAAGCGACAGGCCGGCGCCGCGAATTCGTTCAAGACAACCCGCCTCGAAGGCGAGATCGGAATCGAGATCGAGCAGCTTCAGGCGCATGGCAAGTATCGAATTCCGCAGGGCGATGGTGTCAATCTCCCTGCGCGCAGCAAACCCAATGACCTCGGCCAGATTCACGACGTTCATGTACGCCTGCTCGTCCATCGCGGCGGCGACTCTATCCGCCCCGTCCTCGCGCAGGATCAGCGCGAGCAACGCGGACGCGTCGAGCACGAATATCATCGCTTCGCGCGCTCCCGCCGCGTCTCGGCGCGGCGTTCAGCCAGAAACTCGTCAACCAGCGATTTGCCCCGCTTGCGCCTGATCGGCGCGCACAGAGTTTGCGCCCGCGCGATCGCCGCACGGTGCGTCATCAGCCTGACCGAATCCGGCTCCAGAATCAGCACCACGTCTTCCCCGGGATTGATCGCCAGCGACCGCCGATACTCGGCTGGAATCACCACCCGTCCATGCGGACCCATCTTGATGTGTACCCTCGGCATCGTTGCGCTCCCGTGTTGATGTGTCAATTTTTTGTTATTAGGCCATAAATATAATAATCTGTCACTTATTTATAATAATGACAAATTAGCGCATTCCTGTCAAAAACGATGGGCGGACGCTGCGACGCGAAACCGCCCCCGCCGGCGATATCAGTGCTTGCTGTCTTTTTTCGCCGGCTCTGCCTTGGCCGCACCTTGCGCCTTGAGCCCGGCGACTACCTGCCCCAGCTGCTGGTGCAGCGCGGCGAGCGTGTCGTAGCCGAGCGCAACGCGTACCGCGAGCTTGCCGGTCAGCGTCTCGGGAATTTTCCCGCCCGAGCGCGCGAGCTGCGACAGCGCCGCAAGCGCCGCCGGCTCGAGAAAACCGAAATCGACGAACACCATGCCCGGCGCGCCGTTGAGGCGCGTGAAGTTGGCGAGCACCGGCTGGTCGGAATTCCCGACCGGCGCGAGCCTGATGTTGAGGCCGACGGTTTTTTCCTGCTTTTCGTTCTGTTCTGCCATGTAGTTGCTTCCTTGATTAAGTACTCCGTTTTGCCCTTCACTCTTCACTCATTCACCCTTCACGTCACCTCAACCCAGTTTCACCAGCCCATCCTGCAATCCGGCGAGCGGCTGCAGGGTCTGCGGCGCGGAACCGAATTGCGCACTTGCCAATATGCTTTGCGCAGCATTAGTGGCAATGCCCGATAACGTTCCGTTCAACCCAAAGCGATACGCGAGATCGCCGCCGATAGCTTCAGTATCGCTGCCCGCGAGATGCGCATCGAGCAACGCGTTCATTACCGACCAGTGATTGGCATTGCTTGACGAAGCCGCCCGCGCCTGGTCGAATTTCTGCACGATCTTGCTGAAGTCGAACAGCTCGACTTTGTTGTCGCGCAACGTATCGGGGCCGCCCGGCGCGAAATCGCTCATCGCCTCGGCGATCACCTGCAGATTGAGCACGCTGCGGTTGTTCGCGTTCGCGTACCAATCCTTGAGCGTGACGTCTTCGTTGATCGCGGTCTGAAGCACAAGGCTGTTGCCCTGCTTGCTCAGGAACAGGTCGGCGTAGCGGATGCCGCCGCCGAGCGAGACCGTGTTGTCCTGCCCTGTGCTCGCCGCGACCGTGTCGTGGCCGTCGCCATGGTTGAACGCGATTACATCGGCGCCCGCGCCGGTCGTGATCGTGTCGTTGCCGGCTCCGCCAATGAACATCTCGTTGCCGGCGCCACCGGTCAGCGTGTCGTTGCCGTCTTTCGCGTAGAGCAGGTTGTTGCCGAATGCATCGGTCAATGTATCGTTGCCGTCATCGCCTTCGAGCAGGTCGTTGCCACGGTCGCCGTTAAGCGCATCGTTGCCGCCGCCGCCGGCAAGGAAATCGTTACCGGCGCCGCCGAACAAGTCGTCGTTACCAAACCCGCCGAGCAGCACGTCATCGCCGCTCGAAGCCCACAGCGCATCGTTGCCGTCGCCGCCGTCGAGCGTAACGTCACCGTAGGCGTAGTCCTGACTCGTCAGATCGATCACATCGTTGCCGGCGCCGCCTTCGATGCGCTCGATGCCGGAAATCCGCGGCACGCGGGTGCCGCCGGGGAATGCGCTGTAGCTATCGTCCAGCGCCAATACGTCATCGCCGCTCGTGCCGGTGAGCGTATCGTTGCCGCTGCCGCCATTGAATACATCGAACGAACGGTTCTTGCCGGCGATCACCGCGGTTTTATTGGTACTCGGATTTCCCGGGCTGCCGTCGTTGCGCGCGACAAACCCGCCATTCCATTTGCCGTCCGCATAGTAGATAAACCCATCGTCGCCGCCATTGCCGTTCAGCAGGTCCGTATTGCCAAGCCCATTCAGCGTGTCGTTGCCGGGCCCGCCGTTCAGCACATCGGGGTTCGGCGTGCCGACGAGGTTCAGGCCGCTACCCGTGCCGACCGTGACGTTGAATACATCGGATGCGCTCAGGCTGCCGCTATCAGTTGCGCCGACCTTGATCGATAACACCCCCGCGTCGGCGGCTGCCGGTGTACCGCTGAAGGTACGGGATGCAGCGTTAAATGCCAGCCACGACGGCAGCGGCGAGCCATCGGCCGACTGCGCGCTGTAGCTGAGCGTGTCGCCAATGTCGACGTCGGTAAACGTGTTGGCTGCGAACTGGAAGGCGAATGACGATCCCGCCGTGGCCGTCTGGTCCGCGATGGCATTCGAGAGCACCGGCGCATCGTTGGTGTTGGCGACGCTGATATCGAAGGTATCGAACACCGAGGCGCCCGCAGTATCGGTCGCGGTGACCTTGATGCTGACGGCGCCAACGTCCGCATTCAGTGGCGTGCCGGTAAAAATGCGGGTTGCGGCATTGAACGTCAACCATGACGGCAGCGCACTGCCGTTGGCGCGCATGGCCGTATAGCCGAGTGTGTCGCCCACGTCCACGTCCGCGAACGTGTTGTCCGGAATCGTGAAACTGAATGCCGCGTCCTCGGTTGCTGCCTGGTCTGCAATAGCAGTGGCCAAAATCGGCGCATCGTTCGAATTGGCGACCGCCACGTCAAAAGTATCGAACGCGGAGGCGCCTGCCGTATCGGTTGCGGTCACCTTGACGCTTACCGTCCCGACGTCGGGATTCAACGGCGTGCCGGTAAAAGTATGGGTTGCGGCATTGAACGTCAGCCACGACGGCAGCGCACTGCCGTCTGCACGGTCGGCACCGTATGTCAGCGTGTCTCCCACATCAATATCGGCGAACGTATTGGCTGGCAGCGTAAAGCTGAACACGCTGTCCTCGGTCGCCGCCTGATCCTCAATTGCGGTAGCCAGCATCGGCGCGTCGTTGGTGTTGGCTATCGTCACGTCAAACGTGTCGAACGCCGACGCGCCAGCTATGTCGGTTGCCGTGACCTTGATGCTCGCCGTGCCGACATCGGCGTTCAGCGGCGTTCCTGAGAACGTGCGCGTCGCTGCGTCGAACCCGAGCCAGTCCGGCAATGCCGATCCATCCACCGCCACCGCGCTGTAAGTCAAGGTATCGCCAACATCTACATCGCTGAACGTGTTGGCAGGCAGCGTGAAGCTGAATGCGCTGTCCTCGCTTGCCACCTGATCCGCCATCGCATTGGCGAGAATTGGCGCGTTGTTGGTGTTGATGACTGTTAAATCGAACATATCAGTAGCGTTGAGGCTGCCTCCATCAGTCGCCGTGAGTTTGACACTGAACGTGCCGACGTCGTTGTTACCAGGCGTGCCGGTAAACGTTTCTGTCTCTGGATTAAACGCAAGCCATGCCGGGAGCGTTGAATCGTCGCTGAGCGAAACGGACAGCGTAAGCGTGTCACCAGCATCCACGTCGGTAAACGTACCGACAGGCACAGTGAAATTGAATTGTGCATCCTCCAGCGCGCTCTGGTCGGAAACTGGGTTCGCCAACACCGGTTGGTGATTTAAGGCAGTGCTGGTCACTGTTAGCTGGAACGTATCGGGTATCACGTACGTCCCAATGCTGGCGCCCGATACCTTCTCAGCAGCAGTAACCTTGACATCGATCGTACCGACATCCGTGCTGCCGGGCGTGCCGCCGAACGTCCGAGAATTACCGTCGAAGGTCAACCAACCGGGAAGCGCGCTACCGTCGGTCAGGCTGGCGGCATAGGCGTAGTCATGGCTGGAATCGAGGACATCAAAAAATGCGGTTGTCGAAAACTGTAGATTGAATGCGCTGCCTTGTGCGACGGTTTGATTACCGATAGGGTCGGGTAGTGTGTGCAAGACGCCGGATGCGGCGCCGTTTGCCAATTGCTCGAGAGTTGTCGAATCCCAATACGAATGATCGGCAAATTGAACACGCTCTACGGCATAGCCAGAAAGCGGAAACCAGCGAATTGCCAGTTGGTCCTGAGTACCGTTGATTCCTATGTATATGTTGTCGTCGTCCCGCGTGATAGCCAGATCGGTTGAGGAGATGCCATCGCCCAACGCAATCTTGTCGAAATTCCCAAGATTCAGATCAAAATCGATAATAGAATCCTGGCCTGACCCGCGACCGAATACATACGTGTCATTGCCCGCGTTCCCGCTTAACTTGTCGTTGCCGGCTCCACCATCCAGCACATCGTTCCCGTCCCATCCAAACAAGCTATCGTCGCCGCCGGATCCATTGACAATATCGTTACTGAATGTTCCGTAAAAGACATCAGAGCCGCTTGTAGGCAGAAACGCCTTGGCGTACAGATTATTGACTTGCCAGACTGTCCCGTCGCTGAATCGGACCTGCTCGACGTTATCTCCCTCGAAATCATTCAATGAAACTGAGAACCAGTGATCCAATATGACCTGATCGCTCGTGCCGCTGAGTGTAAGGAACAGCCGTCCCGCATTTGTCGAGGGCGGGTCGGCGGAAACAATGATATCTGCCGGTGCGATAGTAGCGCCGAACTCAATCGTGTCGACGCCTCCTGAACTATCACCCCTGTCGGAAGTAAAGCTGCGCGCGGTAAGGCCTGAAGGCGGTGCTTCGACGACCAGATCGTTCCCGAATCCGCGATCGAAGCGGTAGACATCGTCGCCGAGGCCGCCATAGAGATCGTCGTTGCCGGGACCGCCTATCAAAATATCGTTGCCATCTCCCCCGTACAGGAAGTCAACTCCATTCCCACCGGCAACGATATCGTTGCCCGCATCGGCAGCAATGCGATCGTTGCCGTCGTCCCCGGATAAATTGTCGTCACCATCACGGCCAGAAATGTAGTCGTTTCCTGCGAGTCCCGCGATGACATCAGAGCTCGTAGTTCCGGAGAGAAAATCATTGCTAGCGCTGCCGATAGTATTCATGCGATTGGCCAGATCGCTGAAGGACCAGCTAGTCCCGTCGCTGAATTGGACTGACGCTGGAATTGCAATGCTCGAAAGTCCACCCAGCGATGCGAGCCCGTTCTTGATCGTGATCCGATCGGCGCCGGCCCCCACGATAATATTCAGATCGCCACTAGCGAAGCTATTGAATGTCGAAGTGATCGTTGCGGTCAGTTGGACATCTGCCGGAAGGATTCCGGTACCGAAAAAGATGCTGTTAGAACTGGCGGCGGTGCCGGTGCCACTACTATCCTGGTAGGTGTCCTGGCCGAAGCCGGGATTAAATATGTAGCGGTCATCACCGTCTCCGCCACGTAGCGTGTCATTGCCTGAGTTGCCCGTAATTGTGTCGTTGCCCGAGGCACCGGTTATTGTGTCATTGCCTGCCAGCCCGTCAATGACGGCATCCTTAAATGACGACGTAGTGGAAGCATTTATCGTGTCATTCCCGTTCGTTCCCGTGATGTAGTTTCTGTAATAGTCGGCAAGGTCCCACACTGTTCCATCGGAGAATTCAGCTCGCTCAACCCGATTTGCGCCAGGACTCGCAACCAGGGAAAGACGGTCGCTGCTACCGGCAAGATTGAAAAAAACATGCGAGGCATCACCACTAACCGATATATCTTGCGGCCGAACACCCGCTGCGAAACGGATGGTATCTGTGTCGGTGAAGAATACCCCTTGACTGTACAGTTCATCTATTGTGTCGCGCCCCGAACCGTACCCAAATAAATAAATGTCATCGCCCTGCTCTCCCCAGAGCGTATCATCACCGGCTCCGCCATCGATTATGTCGTTCCCGTCGCCGGCAAAACACTGATCGTTGCCGGCCTCGCCAAACAGAACATCATCCCCGGCCTCGCCCGTAAGCATATCGTTGCCGCTGCCACCGCTCAGTGTGTCATCACCATCCCCGCCATATAACCGGTCAATACCCGAGCCCGCCGCAAGTACATCGTTACCGTCGTTTCCCTGAATCGTGTAATCGCCGCCATCGACAGTGATCGAGTCGTCCGTTGATAGCCCATATAGATAGGTCCGGCCACTGATAATCAAAGGTCCGCTTGCTTGACGAATGTAATCCAGATCCCATACCGTTCCATCGCTGAAATCCAAGGTGAAGCCGTCATCGCCGCGAAAGAGCGCGTCATACAGCATGATCTGATCTGTTGTGCCTTGGTGGTACAACGTGATGACTTGATTGACGTCCGGGGCCCCGACAATAATATCGGCGGGCGCAATCCCGGCACCAAACACCAGCTTGTCCTGCCCTAACCCGCCGCCGAAATAATCGTCGCTAATAATATCCTGCCCCCAACCCGCCTCGAAGAGCATTGTAGTGACCCCCGCGGCACCGCTGAGGAAGTCATTCCCCGCGCCGCCTTCGAGATAGTCATCTCCTGCACCGCCGATGAGAGTATCGTCGCCGCCGTCACCGTAGAGCAGATCATTCCCGTCGCCGCCTTTGAGCGTGTCGTTTGCGCTGCCTCCAAATAGTGTGTCATTCCCAGCTTGCCCGAGCAGCCGATTACTTTTGCTATCGACGGCAAGCACATCATCGGACGGTGTTCCCGAAATCGCTCCTCCGGATTCCAGCAATGCGTATTCGAGACGTTGTGCCACATCGTCTGGCGTGAGAACTGTGCCGTCGGCAAATACGAACCGCGAGATAGAAACATTCTTTGAAAATGTCGGATCGAACCACGACGTGATATTCAGTTCGTCATCAGTGCCGCGTATCCTGATACGTAATGAATAAGGGTCCACATTGGAATCGGACGTAGTCAATTCATTACGCGTGAACATCACGTCATCAGGAGACACGCCAGTTTTGAAAATTACGGCGTCTTTCGTATAGTTCACACCGTTCGAAGTGCTGTCGATAACATCATGGCCTGAACCCAACCCAAAGAGATACGTATTGGCGCCGGTGAAGCCGACTAACTTGTCGTCGCCTGGTCCGCCATCCAGGATATCGTCGCCACGGTCACCTTTGAGCGTGTCATTGCCGTTGCCGCCAAGAAGAAAGTCATCACCGATCCCGCCCACGAGTGTGTCGTTACCATCACCACCTTTGACTACATCGTTACCGCCGTTGCCGAAAATACTGTCATCCCCTCCCCCGCCATCCAGTCGGTCATCGCCCGCCTGCCCTATCATGAAGTCGGTGCCGCTGGTCGCGTTTTGCGCGGCAAACCACTTTTGCGTCAGGACTTGCTCGTTCCAGACCGTCCCGTCGGCGAAACGGACTTCCCTGATTGAATAGATCGGTGTGGCTACACGGGGCGGCGTTTCGATTTCGCCATACCAACTGAGAATCTTCAGCTGATCTGCGCCGCCGTTGAGTGAAAGAATCAGATTGTCCCGACCAGTAGCTGAATACGAGGGATCGACGTCAGTAATAACAGTGACATCCGACGGTTGAACGCCCGGCAGCATCTGCACCACATTTCGTATAGTCCCGTAACCCGCGTTGCCGGATCCAGTGCTGAAATAGTCAAAAACCTGAACGGTGTCATGACCATAACCGTTGCCGAAAACTATCGTGTCGTTACCTCGGGAGCCGGAACTCACACCATCAAAAATGGTGTCGTCTCCGGGGCCACCGTCATGGGTATCTGCCCCCGGCGAACCGTTCAACTGGTCGTTGCCGTCACCGCCGCGAAGTGTACCCGTGCCGAAAAGTCGGTCGTCGCCATCGCCGCCCAGCAAAACGTTGATGCCTTGCAAATCGCTCAGGAGATCGTTTCCAGGCCCGCCATCCAGCGTGTCATTGCCGGTACTGTCGGAAAGGGTATCGTCGCCGCCCATGCCGGACAGAACGTTGTCGCTTGCATTGCCGCTGATAGTGTTATTTACCGCGTTGCCGGTGCCGACGCGCGCCGTGCCTGTAAGCGTCAATTTCTCAATTTCTCCCGACAATACATAATCACTGCTCGCTTGCACCTCATCGGTGCCCTCGCCTGGCAGTTCGGTCGCTACGTCGCTAGGATTGTCGACTTTATAGATATCATTGCCGGGTCCGCCCACCATGGTGTCGATACCCGTTCCCCCGTCGAGAGTATCGTTCCCGCCTTGTCCTTCGAGTA
Organism: Gammaproteobacteria bacterium; assembly: GCA_041483135.1. Taxonomy (GTDB): domain Bacteria; phylum Pseudomonadota; class Gammaproteobacteria; order Burkholderiales; family SG8-41; genus PALSA-1004. The sequence continues at coordinate 79,426 of JBGPFE010000009.1, forward strand.
TGTCGTCGCCGGCCCCACCGGTAAGCGTATTCGGGTTCGCATTCCCGATGATGTGATTATTGTCAGCGCCGCCGCTCCCTGCCGTTGCCGACCCCGTAAGAATCAAATCTTCGACGTTGGCCGACAACGCGAAGCTAACGCCGGCTTGTACGGTGTCATGACCTTCGTTCGCATTTTCGATTACGGTGTCGAAACCATTGTCGACGATGTAATAATCATCGCCTCGACCTCCGCGCATCTGATCGAATCCGGTCCCGCCATCGAGCCGATCGTTGCCGTCCAGACCGTTCAGGATATCGTTCCCACCGAGACCCTCGATTTGATCGTCAGCTGGCGAACCCGTTAGCGTGTCATTGCCCGCCGTACCCTGGACGACTGTCAGCGCCTGGGCCAATAACGCGCTTCCGCTTAGCGTTGTCCCATCGGCAAACTCGTAGCTCTCGATTTGGATGCCGTCGGAAATATACAAACTATCACTGGTGCCGTAAGAAACCCTAAGCCAGGTTGCCCCTAATCCTTTTGTGGCGACAAGAGAGTTTGCAGTAATTCCCGGGCCAAAAACAACGCGGTCATTGCCGCCTGCGTCATCGGTGAGTTGGTCATTGCCATCCCCGCTATTGAACAAGTAGGTATCGTCGCCGCTCTCCCCAATCAAAACATCATTGCCCGTACCGCCGATGAGCGTGTCATCGCCGGCTCGCGACTGAATGAAGTCATTGCCGCCTTTGGCGTCTATGAAATCGGGATCGTTGACGCCGAACAGCACATCATCGTTACTGGTGCCGACGACGTTAAATCCAAGACTCAGCAATTCTTCGTAATCAAGGCGCGTGCCGTCGACGAATTCGAAGAACTCTATCGTGTGTGGTCCGTGGACATCGTTTGGATCGACAGTTTCAAGATGAATGGCATCGCCCTGATCGCCGACGTGGATGAGCAGCGACCCCCCTCCCAGCGACAGAGAATCCGGTGTAATGCCCTCTCCGAAAATCAGCGTATTGGGCGCACCGGAAGTGGACATGTCAGTAATGTGATCGACACCGTCGCCCAGATTGAACAGGTAGGTGTCGTTGCCGTCGCCACCGGTCAGCGTGTCGTTGCCGCGGCCTCCCGAGAACGTATCGTTGCCGCCGTTGCCGGTGAGCGTGTCGTCGGCCGTGCCGCCCATCAGATTGTCATCGCCAGCGGTGCCGGACAGATTCTGTGGCGTGATCAGGGTGTGGCCGAGGAACTGCGCCCAGGTCTCGACACTGCCGTCGGCGTATTCGACCGACTCGATGTTGCCCTGCAAGCCATCCTTGACCGCGATGGTGTCGGTCGCAGTATATTGAATGCCTAAATACTGCGGATTTTCTTCTGGAACGAACGTGATAATGCTGGATGCCGATATGCCATCGCCGAATTTGATGCGATCGACACCCCCCTCGTCTTCCAGCGTGTCGTTGCCATCACTCGCGTTGAAGCTATAGACATCGTCGCCAACTCCGCCCAACAGCGCATCGTTGCCGGAGTCACCCGCAAGCTGGTCGTTGCCATCTCCACCTTCGAGCTGATCGTCTCCTGTCCCTCCGAATAAAGTATCGTTGCCGCCGAATCCCTGGAGTACGTCGTTGCCCGCTTCCCCATCGAGGTAGTCGTCACCCTGGTAGGCAACCGGGATGTTGTCGCCGTCCCCGGCCATCTGGTCATCGCCATCACCACCGAAGAGGGTGTCGCTGCCGCCCTGACCGAGCAGGATGTCGTTGCCCGTGCCGCCATCGAGATAATCGTCACCGTGAAATTGGGCGTCGAGCAAATTACTGTCACCAGACAGCTGATCGTTGCCGTCGCCGCCGAAGAGGGTATCGTCGCCGCCGTCGCCGAAGAGCTTGTCGTCCCCCGCTTCGCCGTCGAGATAATCGTCGCCGTGAAATTGCTGGGCGAGCAGATCGTGGTCCCCGGAAAGCTCGTCGTTGCCGTCGCCACCGAACAATGTGTCCGACCCGCCCTGGCCGAACAGAAGATCATCGCCGCCTTCGCCGTTGAGATAGTCCGCGCCGTCCGCCTGTGGATCGGAGTAGACAGCGCTGCTGACATCGTACGTCGCGGTGTCGCCGAGCAAGACATCGTTGCCATCGCCGCCGAACAGCGTGTCGGCATCTTCCTGACCGACGAGCCGGTCGACGCCATCGCCGCCCAGCAGCAGATCGTCACCGGCGCCGGCCCAGATCACATCATCGCCGGCTCCGCCATCCAGCACATCGCTTTCATCCCCCGCCGCGCGCGGATCGCCGCCAAAGCCCGTGAACGAATAGAGCGGCGCATCCGGCGTGCCCGATTGGATCACCGTCCAGCCCTGGCCTTCAGCTACGACGTTCCCGGTGTGGATGCCGCCAACGCCAACGGCAGTGTACCCATCCCCCCCAAACAGAAAATCGTTGCCGTCGCCGCCATTGATTACGTCGGAACCGGCGCCGCCAGCGGCAACATCGTTGCCTTCGTCACCGGTCAGGTAGTCATCATCTGCGCCACCTTGCAGCGCATCATTGTCGAGACCGCCATAGAGCTCGTCGTTGCCGCCGGAGGCGATCAGGATGTCGTTGCCTTCTTCGCCATATAGGTATTGGTCACCATCATCGTTGGTGATGATGTCGTCGCCAAGTCCACCCCAGCCTTCGGCCTGCGCAAGGCTTACGCTGATGCGATCATTGCCACCAAAGCCGAATATTTTTTGCAGGAATGAGGTGCTGGTAAGAGTGTCCGCGCCTTCCGTGCCGTCAAGTTCCGTTTTTTGAAGGGGATCGGGAAACAAAAGATGGATGCCGAGTTCGCCATCATGAAAATTCTGAACTACAACTTTTTCCGGGCTGCCGTCCTTGGTGATCGTCAATATTCCAGGGGAGTTTACTTTGCCCGTAAATTGATACTGAAATCCGTTGCTATCCTGAAACTTCTTCGGGTCGTCGCCGGGCACCGCACTCTTGTCTCCGGTCAAGTCCTGGCCCTCAACAACGATCTTGCCCTGACCATCCCCCGCGCTCTGAGAGTTCAGCAATCCGGCGTAATCGATAATTTCATCGCTGTCCGAGCTGCGCTCGACAATATAAGTATCGAAGCCGCTGCCGCCCCGTATTACATCCTTACCCGATCCACCAGTGAGCGTGTCGTCACCCGCGCCGCCATCCAGGGTGTCGAAGCCACGCCCACCCACCAGCGTGTCAGAGCCGGTGCCTCCCGATATCGAGTCATAACCGTCATCGCCCTCGATGTAATCGTCACCGAATCCACCGCTGATCGTGTCTCCACCTCCGCCACCATACATGTGGTCATTCGCAATTCCACCGTTGATCGTTTCAGCGTTATCGCTACCAAAGATGAAACGATCGACTCCGATATTAGGACCGAAGGTGATTTTTCGTGGTATGTCCTCAAAGTGAGCCTGGACTTGCGCTGAAAGCGCTCCGTCTACGCGGTTATAGCGAATATAGTTTGCCAACATCGTGGCTCGATCTTCGAGCCATTTATCTGTAAGAGTGCCGCTGTCGTTGTTTACATCGTAAAGATTAAGTTCACCGCTCGCGTTGTGCTGCGTATAGATCGTGTTGTCGCCAACAATGGCAAATGGGTTAAGTTCCCTGAGCGCATAGCGGTACCCAAGCGCTTCCGAGCCTTGGGCGATATTGGAAAGATCGGTGGCATTGGTGCCAACAAGACTATCCAAGAACAACGACGGGTTGGCTTTAACTAGATTTTCTAGCTCAAGCAATTTGTCAAAATATTTCCTGCGACCATTAATGTCGCCAGCACCGATTCCAGACAAACTAGATGCGTCTACCAACGGTAAGTCGGTTAAGCCTGTTGTCCGGTTTCCGAAGACTTTGTAGAGCGCATCAACCAGCTTTTCCTGGGTATCCTTGGCCTGGCGCGAGGCCGCCTCGAAAAGCGCGGTCATGTCTGAAAGTCCAAGCGCGTTGTTCATCCGGTACAACAGCGCTTGCAGCGCGAGGCTGTCCATAAACGGTTCAATCAGGTGGCTGTTGGCCTCGGTTGCAACCGGCTGCCGTGGACTTAAAGCTGTATCGTTGGTAATAACGCTTGATACTATGTTTATATCATCTCCGGGCGCCTCATCCTCGCTCTCGAAGTTGTGAATCGGAAGTCCATCAAACGTTGACGTTGGCGGCGTACCCAGGAAACGCCCGAAAAGGTCCACCAACTCATCGGTAAGTTTAAACGGTGCTGTGCCAATGGCAGTCGCAATCCCAGCAACGGGACTGCGGGAAAGAACTCCCACAAGGGTTCCCAGAATGACACTCGAATATTCTGGGTCAAACCCGGGAGCGTTGTATGTGTAAGCATCCTTCACTAAATCTGGAAACAATCTCGCGGCGAGTGCCGCGAGGTGTCCGCCCAAGCTGTGCCCAGTGACAACGATTTGTTCTCCAGAACCAATAAGATTCAACCCTTGCCCGGTGAAGTTTGGAGTGAAATACAAATACGCTGCACCGCCTCGCAATGGAATGCTCGGTAGGATGGAAGGTTGGGTTGTAGATACATTCCATTGAAGCTGAAGAACGTCCGTCTTAGTCTCAGGTGCTCGTAACCGCAAAATGAAATTGACCATCGATACCGCTTGCGATAGCGCAAGACCGATGAAGCCTATCTGAGCGAGATCAGCAGCAAATAGGTCGAGCCCCAGTTGGGTCGTCGGTTCGGTTCCTCGAAATGCAAGCACTTTTTCACTCGTTCCACCAGATTGACGTTGGAAAAGGATTGCAGCAAAACCAGTTCCGTCATTTCCGTAGTAACCATTACGATTAGGGCCGAAGTCTGGGATGGCCCAGACGGGCTGGCTGCTGGCTTTGGCTTGGTCGGAGTCCTTGTCGAATGTCTGGTTCGCTAGCGCTGATGGAATGCGTTTCTGATCGTCTGCATTTGCAAGCCTAGCAACTGTCGCGCCATCGAGAGGTTGTCCATCCAGAATCACGTAGGCAGCGGTGGCGAGCTTGGAAAACTCGTAGTAATCAAGAATATTGGGCATGGCCATCCTCCTAACGTGGGCTAGCGGGTACTAATACATAGTGGTAAAGCAAATACCGAAGTTCAGGCGGCTTCGGTGCAGTTCCCTTGCAGGTAACCGCTCCACTCCCAAAAAATCGAACCCACAGACTTTCTACCCAACCCAGATAACGAGTGTAATGAATGTCACGGGCAATAACTTCACCGGTCTGCGAATCAACTACGATGTCTTCTGTCTTCTCTAGTTTTAAGCCGACGGGTACCTCCTGACGTGGATCGGCAAACCTGTAGTGATACCTTGCCGTAGGATGGTCCAGGACGGTAATTCGCCATGTCCCGTCTGGATACTTTTCAAGGTGAGATATCTTTCCAGGCGCACTGCCAGATACACTCGTGTTCCTCTCCCTGAACCGGAATCCAGCTTTTTCATATTCGGCAACAAGCTGCTTATCCGTCACAATCTCCGCTTTGCTCCAGCCAGTAGTCGTGGCATCGTAATAGCCATCCACCTCCACCTTGCGTGTAACATGCACCCCAGCGTCCTCGCAAAGCTTAGAGAACTGCCAAGCAATCCAGAACTCATCAGCATAGGGAAGGATCAACAGAATCAGCGCTAATGTACCGATCACCGATCCGCGCCACGGTTTTGCTGCCCATGCCAGCCACAACGGTCGCAATACGAATTTGTAGACAACAACCCATAACGCTCCGGCAATGGCCAAGCCAATGGGATAGATTTGCAGAGCCTGCCAATAACTCATGGCTGTGCTCCCACATCGAGAGCTATGGGGTCAGGTCTTGAATCTTGAATCATGCGATCCCTCCCGTTTGATGACCTTGCTCACCGATGAATAATGAAGCCCAAGATAGGCCGCGATCGCCGCTTGCGAGTAGCCATGGCGCATTGCGGCTTCGACGATTGCGCGATTTCGCTGAGGACGTCCATTCAATACTTTCACCGTGAGAATCCCTCCCAGGCTGGGCCGGCCAAGAAAGCGCTGTTCGCGCCGCATCTCTCGCAGGCCGTGGCGGGGACGCTTCAATTTGGCGATGAACGCGGCACTTCCCAGGATGACCTGGGCTTCCAGCCCCTTCCATGGGCTGGGAGCCTTGATCCCCTCAGCTACGAATGCCCGATAGCGCTTCTGCGCAGCCGACTGATGCCTTCCGAATTGCCCGAGTATCCAATCGCAGGTCAGATAGCCGGGCGCAGGAGACAGGCCGGCGGTTGCACGATAGCTGCTCCATTGGTAGTCCTGCGCCCTTCCCACCATGCGCGCTCGCACGGGATTGAGTACGACGTAGCGGCAGAGTTCCAGAAGATAGCTGTCGCGATCCACCACGATCGCCTTGAATCGCCCCTGGAAAACATGCCCGACGCGATGATGCCGGCGATTAAACCTCTGGGTGTAGATCCCATTGAGCTGGCGCATGCCGGCACTCAAATTCGCCTCGGTGGTCTCGATCATGAGATGGTAGTGGTTGCCCATTAAGCAGTAGGCGTGAAGCAGCCAGTTAAATCGCGCGATCGTCTGCTCCAGCACGGACAGGAATTCGCCCCGATCGGCATCATCTTCGAAGATCTTCCTACGCGCATTCCCACGTGCCGTTACGTGATACACGGCTCCCGGAAACTCGATTCGAAGCGGCCTGACCATTCTTAGCGTTCCTTCGAATCAGCTCCCAAACTCACCATTAATTCAAGATTCAAGACCTGACCCCTTTAGTATTGTTCATAGGGTCTTCAACATCGTGCATGCGTCGAGAGTGCGGTCTGAAAGCGTTGATTCAAGTGGCCGATTGACTTCCTGGTTGTAGGACATAACCAAATGCTTCTTCTCGTTCTTGACCAGTCCACTGAGATCTTCCCAGCTGTCTCTGCCCCACGGGTTCGTTAGTAAATTGGCTTTCCCACCCTTAGGAAATTCATCCTTTTGGATCTGTGTCCAAGCATTTCCATCCCAACGAAAAAACACTGAGCTTGAGGGTGGATCGTTATATTTCTTGCACAAGTCGCGACTCCGAATATTTACCACCAAGTAGTCCTTACCTTCTCGCATCTCAAGGGCGAGCGGATGCTCCTGACCATTGCCTTTCCAAGACACTCCATCAGGAAAAGTGATTTCCCATGAACGATATCCACCTCGGGGCGCAACTGGGAATCCGGATTTTTCCGCAACTGCAGCTCTCTTGACGATGACAATCTCTCCAGTCGCAAGTTGAACCTCCTCTCTCCATTCCGCGCGGTCAACCTTGCTGCATCCGCCCACAATAGGTACGAGGCATAACCAGCAACAGAGAAACGTCAGTGCGGTAGCTATGGGGTTAGGCTTGGCTAATTGCATAACCCGGCGTAAGGGGGTCAGGTCTTGAAATATCACTTTTATCATTTCGATTGCCCCGCTTGATTGATCACTTTGCTCATTGTGTTTCTCCCAGCCGCACCACTTCATCGACCTTCAATCCTTTCGGCAACTGATGCGCGATGAACAGCATCGACACCTTCCCCTTGAGCTGATTTACGGTCTTTGCAAAACTCTCTGCGGTGGGCTCATCCAGACTGCTAGTCGCCTCGTCGAATATCAGTATCTTCGGCCGCTTGAGTAAGGCGCGCGCGATTGCGATGCGCTGTTTCTGTCCTCCTGAAAGTCCCACACCGTGCTCTCCGATCACGGTCTGGTAACCCTCGGGCAATTTCTCGATCGTCTCGTGTATCTCCGCGAGCTTGCATGCCTGGATCACCTGCTCGAAGGTCGCGTGCGGGTTGGCCAGGACCAGGTTGTCGTAGATCGTGCCTGAGAAAAGTATCGTCTCCTGCGGCACAACGCCGTAATGCTGTCGCAACTCGTTTGCGGAAAAATGACGGATGTCGCGGTCATCGATCAGAATCGCGCCGTCGTTCGGCAGGTAAAAACCCTGCATGAGCTTGGCGAGCGTGCTCTTGCCCGAGCCCGACGGACCCATCAGCGCGATGCATCGCCCTGGCTCTATCGTGAGATTCAAGTCGCGGTAAAGGAAAGGCAGGTTCTCGGCGTAGCGGAAGCTCAGGCCCTTGATCTCGAGCTTGCCTCTGCCCCCGCCTTCGCGTGCGGGAACCATCGAATACGGCTCGGCCGGCGCGTTCATCACGTCACCGATGCGTTTCACTGCGACGCTCGCGTTCTGAAACTCCTGCCACAGGCTCACCATGCGCAGGAGCGGCCCCGACAAGCGGCTGGCGAACATCTGGAACGCGACCAGCATGCCGATCGTCATGTCAGTCGAGTTCATAACGATCCACGCGCCGACGCACAGTACGGTCAGCGTCACGAGCTGGTCGAGCATATTGGCGACCGAGTTGGCCGTGTTCGCGATCTGGCGCGTGTTGAACCCCGCGGCAAGGTACGCGGACAGGTATTCCCCGAACCGGTCTTTCAACTGCGGCTCCATCTGCAATGACTTGACCGTCTCCATGCCGGCGACGTACTCGGTGAGAAACGCCTGGTTGCGCGCGCCGAGCAGGAATTGCTGGTTCAATCGTTCGCGCAGCAGCGGGGTAGCAAAGAAACTGATCGCGGCGATACAGAGCAGGATCGCGAGCACGAGCAGCGTCAAGAGCCAGCTGTAATAGAACATGACGCCGAGGAAGATGAAGAGGAACGGAATGTCGAGGCAGAGCGTCACCGCCGCGCCGCTGATGAATTCGCGGATCGTCTCGACCCCATGCACTCGCGCGATCAGCACGCCGGTCGGCCGGTGCTCGAAAAACCGCGGCGGCAGCTTGAACAGGTGCTCGAACACCTGCAGGCCGAGCACGGCGTCGATGCGGTTTCCCGTATGCAGCACCAGGTATTGCCGCACCCAGGTCATGATGGTGCTGAAAAGCATGAATACAACGAGCCCGATGCCGATCACGGCCAGAGTGCTCGCCGTGTGATGCACGATGACCTTGTCGATCACGACCTGGGTGAAGACGGGGGTTGCCAGCGCCATCAGCTGGATCGCGAGCGAGGCGAGCAGCACGTCGCGCCAGATCTCCCTGTGCTTGAGCAGTTCGGGGATGAACCACCGGAAGCCGAATTCAGGCTTCTCCTGCAGCAGCGGATCGCCTTCGACGGCGCCTTTCGAGCTCGCCTGGAACAGGATGACCTGCCCCGAGTACTGCGCTGCGAATTCGGCCAGGGCAGCCTCGAATGGATTCTTGCTCTTCTCGTCGAAGAGCAGCACACGCACGTCGTTCGCTTTCAGGACGAGCGCGAGACGATACGGCCGCGGCGCTTCGGATCGGGCCGCATCACCCGGGTCGTTCGCGGCGGAATCAGGGTGCGGCGCGGAAGCCGGCTTCAGCACCGCCAGGCACGGCAACGGCAGGTTCGCGAGGTCGGCCACCGAAGCCTGCTTGATGCCCGCTTTCAGCCCCAGCGCTTCAGCGGCCTGCTGCAATGAATTGAGGCTGTACGGCGGAGCGACCTGCTGCAGCACGAGATTGGGGGCAAACGGGACGCGCTGCAGATGACACATCCCCTGGAGTCCCCAGACGAAGGTGTCTGTCGCGAATAGCAGATTGCTATCCAACGCGTTCCTCCCGCGTACCGCTGAAGCTTTTCTTATTGATTACTGCTTCGGATCTCGGCGGCCCCTCGAAGCCCTGAGGCTTCGTCCTATTTCCTCACTCCACCGCCTGTTTTATATTTAAGCCAACTAGTTCACGGATAGCAAGTCTATCAAAACGATAGATTTCGATTAATCGTCTTTTATTACAATAGGATGGAACCGGCTATCACCTTCGGCCTAGGCAATTATTTTTGCCAGGGCAGAAACCGGCAGTCACGAAATATTCTTAACAGACCGCAAAAATGAGTCTACCTAAAGGAAGGCAATCAAAGCTGTAGGGGGAAGCCGACACTTGGCGTCAGGTTTTTCCTGACAAGCGCCGGCCGCACCGTGCGCCGGGAGAAAAATGGGGACTGCGAGTTACGGGAGGGAAGAAACTTTACCGGCGAGCGATCGCCGCTGGAGCGCTGGATTCCGTACGAAAACTTAAAATCGTCGAAGGCGCAACAAACGGTGCCGTTATTTTTGCGGCCCGGTCCGCTTTGCGTCGTCCGTGGCGGTGACTTTCACTTCGGGTCCGCTGCGCTTTTCTTCATCCTTGGCGATGACTTTCACTTCCGGTCCGCTGCGCTTTGCGTCTTCCGTGATGATGACTTTCACATCGGGCGGGTTCGCTCGCGGCTCCTCCAGCGATACCGCTTTGTTCTGCTCCTCGACATGCCGCGTGACCGCCTGGACGTGCTCGAAGCGTACCGTATCGACCTGGCGCGCGAATTGCTGGTAGACGACGTAGGTGAGCACGGAAGCAAGTACCGCAAAAATCACGGCCTCGACGCCAAGCTTTTTGTGCGCGGTGGCGCCTTCCGGAAAGAACATGAGCTGCACGCCGGTTTCGGCCGCATGAAGCTTGGCGTCGTACATCGCGCGCTTCTTCTGATCGGACAGGATCTTGTAACCCTCGCGGATCAGGGTGAGCTCGGTCATCGTCTCCGTGGTGCCGCGCATGCTCGTGGTCGCGCCCAGCTTCTGCGTCAGGCTCGCGTACGCACTGTCGATCTGGGCCTGATCTGCATCGTGCGGCACGCCGAGCATTTCATAGAATGTCCTTTTCATGGCGGCACTCCGTTGGCTCACGACTTATGTACTCCGGTGTGCTTAGGCATTACGTTGTGTTTTTTCGCGCGCTGCAGCAGGGATTGCGTCTGCAGGCCGTGGTCGTAGTTCGCGCGCGCAGCGGGATCCGACAGCGTGCGGTAGGCAAATTGCACGGCGACGTATTGCTCGCGCGCAGTCGCGCTGTCTTTATTGGCGGGGTTGCTGGGATCGAATTTCCTGGCGAGCCTGAAAAACGATTGCTGGATTGCTTTTTGGCTCGCCTGCGGCGTGATGCCAAGCTGCTCGTATAACGTTTTCATGCGCCCCCTCCCCCGATACGCAACATGTAACTAGACATCGTTTTAGCATTAGAATCAAGGTTGTAATCTCGTGTCAAATCTGTCGATTTGATAGATTTTCTCTAAGCGGTTGATTTATATTTAAATTTCTCTTACTTTGGCAAAAAGCCCTGGTTAAATATTTGTTTCAGCGTGCATTATTTCTCAGTTCCGCGGCAATCGGGGCACGCTGCGCCGCGACTGACTCCTGAACCCAAACCGGCAGACTCTCCTGAAAACCGAGCCAGCAAACAGCAGACATACGGCGGTCAAGCACGGCCCCGAGATCGATGAACTGCGTGCCGCAAAATCAGCGACCGTCTTCGCGGATCTGAGCGAGTCCGGATTGATCCATTTTTCCGGCGCGGACAGCGGAGCGTTCCTGCACGCTCAACTCAGTTGCGATGTCGAAAGCCTGCAGCCGGGGCAGGCCCGGTACGGAAGCTACAACTCGCCGAAAGGCAGGATGCTCGCGAGCTTTCTGCTGTGGCGGAGCAACGCCGGATACGTGATGGACTTGCCGCGCGCCCTGCGCGAGCCGATACGCAAGCGGCTGGCGATGTATATCCTGCGCTCCAGGGTCACGGCGACCGACATCAGCGACGATCATGTATTGATCGGCATCTTCGGCGTGCGCGCGGAAGCGGCTTTGAAGCCCCTGTTCGATACGATCCCCGCGGCTCCGCTCACCATGACGACCGACCGGAACGCGAGCCTGCTGCGACTCGATGCCAATCGCTTTCTCATCATGGCCTCGCCCGCGCGAGCGCCGGAGCTGCGGGACGTGCTGGGCAAAGACGCGGTTCCCGTCACCCAAACAGTCTGGAACTGGACCGATATCAGAGCGGGCATCCCGTATATCACGCTCGCCACGCAAGAGCAGTTCGTGCCGCAGATGGCGAATCTGGATCTGATCGGCGGCGTGAGCTTCACCAAAGGCTGCTACCCCGGGCAGGAGATCGTTGCGCGCATGCATTACCTCGGCAAGTTGAAGCAGCGCATGTATCTGGCCAATGTCGCCACCCGGGAAGCGCCGCAGCCGGGAGACAAGCTCTACAGCGCCGATACGGGAGATCAGTCGAGCGGCATGATCGTGAACGCCGCGCCCTCCCCCGACGGCGGGCACGATGTGCTGGCAGTGATCCAGATCGAAAGCGCCCGGCGCGGCGAGGTGCGCTGGAAGTCGCTCGACGGGCCGCTGCTCAAGTTTCTCGAATTGCCGTACGCGTCTTGAGCGGCTAATTTACCAACGGAAGCTTTGATTAAGCCTCGTCTACTGAACAGGGCTTCCCCTGACTTAGGGGATTTACAAGGGGGCATCGCCCTCTTGCTCAAACATCATCGATCACGAATTCGAGGGCCGAGTGTCACATTCATACTATATTTACTACCGCGTCGATCCGGTGCAAGCCGAGGCAGCCGGTCCGCGCATCAAACAACTGCTGGATGCGGTCAAAGGATCAACCGGGATCGCGGGCCGGATCATGCGAAAGCGCGGTGAACCGAATCTGTGGATGGAGGTCTATGAAAACATCGCCGATGAAGCCCGGTTCGAGCGGGAGCTGGCGGAAGCCGTGGGTAAACTCAAAGTCGCCGAATTTTTACAGCCGGGCAGCGCGCGTCAAACCGAATGTTTTGAAGAGCCGTGAGCACAGATGAAGGATGAGGGATGAAGGCAGCGATGTTGAATGCTGTTCACCATTCACGATTCACCATTAACCATTCACCAAGTTCATGTGCCTGATCCTTTTCGCGCATAAGGTTCACCCCCGCTATCCGCTGGTATTGGCGGCGAACCGGGACGAAGTGTACGTCCGCCCCACCGCTCCGGCGGCGTTCTGGGACGACCATCCGCAGATTTACGGCGGGCGCGATCTCGAGCATGGCGGCACCTGGCTCGGCATTACGCGCAGCGGCAAAATAGCTGCGGTCACGAACTTCCGCGACGGCTACGCAACCAAGAGTTCCATGCGCTCGCGCGGCGAATTGGTCAGCAACTTTCTGCGCGGCAACCAGGCGGCGGCCGAATACGTGAATCGCGTGGGCCGCGATGCCGATGCCTATAACGGCTTCAATCTGATTGCGGGCGATCTCGACGGGCTGCATTACATCACGAATCGCGGCGGCTATATATCGGCGATCGCGCCCGGCATACACGGTCTGAGCAACCATCTGCTGGACACGCCGTGGCCCAAAGTCGAGCGCGGCAGGAAAATTCTTGCCGATCTGTTGCAGCAGGAAGTTCAGGAATTGATCGATGGCCTGTTTGCGGTACTCGCGGACCGCGCGATCGCAGCCGACGACGCGCTTCCCGACACCGGCGTGGGATTGCCGCGGGAGCGCGTTCTGTCCCCCGCTTTCATCGTCTCGCCGGCTTACGGCACGCGCTCGTCGACCGTGCTCCTGGTCGACAATCACGGCCAGGTGATTTTCATCGAGCGCAGTTTCGGCGAACGCGGCAAATCCGGCAAATCGGTAACCGGGCGCTTCGCGCTGGAGGCAACCCCTAGCCCCGCTTCGGCTTGATCAATTCGAGCCGCATGGTGCGATGGGGTATGCCCGCATCCATGAATTCGTCGCTAATGACTGCAAAACCGAACCGCGCGTAGAACTGCAACGCGCGCGTCTGCGCGTTCAGCACCGCACTCTCGAATCCCTTTTCCCTCGCAGCCGCGATCAGCTCCGTCAGTATCGCGCTACCGACACCCTTGCCGCGCCAGTGCCCGAGGACAGCCATGCGACCGATGTGCCCATCGGGCAGCAGGCGCCCGGTGCCGATCGCTTCGCCTGCCGCTGTTTGCGCCAGCACGTGGATGCATTGCCCGTCGAGACCGTCCCATTCGAGCTCTGCGGGAACGTTCTGCTCGTCGACGAAAACGGTCTTGCGCACCGCCCTCAATAAATCGCCGGCTTCGTTCCAGCCGACGCGATTGATCTTAAATTGAGAAGAGCGGTTCATCGCCGTGAATTATAATGGCAGCCTCCTCATTGCGAACGATTGATTCAGGGATACGGATCGATGCAAAGCCTGTGGAACGACCGGGATGCTGCCGGGCACAAGAGCGATCTGGCGCAGCGCGTTTACACGTCACGCCTGCTTGGCCGGGACAAGACGCTCGTGCTGCACGGCGGCGGCAATACTTCGGTCAAGATCCGCGAGCGCAATCTGGTCGGCGACGAGGAGGTAATCCTCTACGTCAAAGGCAGCGGCTGGGACCTCGAATCCATCGAGGAAGCCGGTTTCTCGCCGGTGCGCATGGCGCATTTGCTCAAGCTCGCGCAACTCAAAACGCTGAGCGATCCGCAAATGGTCAACGAGCTCGCGACGCACATGACGCGCGCCTCGGCGCCGGCGCCGTCGGTAGAGACCATCCTGCACGCGCTGCTGCCGCATAAATTCGTCGATCACACGCATGCCGACGCCGTGCTGGCGGTCGCCAATACCGCGGACGGCGAAAAGCGCATCGCGGAGATCTACGGCGACCAAGTGGTCGTCATCCCCTACGTCATGCCCGGCTTCGACCTGGCGCGGCTGTGCGCCGAGATATATCCCAAACACGCTGGTAAAAACACCATCGGCATGGTGTTAATGAAGCACGGCATTTTCTCGTTCGGCGCGACCGCCAGGGAATCCTACGAGCGCATGATCCGGCTCGTCGATCTCGCCGAGCGCTATCTCGAACGGCATGGCGCGTGGCAACTCAAGCACGCTGCGGAGCGCGCCGGCAAATCAGCGGATCGCGCCGAAATCGCCGGACTGCGGCGAAACGTATCACGCGTGGCCGGCAATCCCATGGTCATGGCGACGCATCAAGACGCGCGCACTTCATCCTTCGTGCAACGCGCCGACATAGCGACCGTATCGCAGCAAGGGCCGGCGACGCCCGATCACGCAATCCGCACCAAGCGCGTGCCGCTGCTCGGCCGCGAGATCGAGAATTATGCGCAGTCGTACCGCGCCTATTTCGAGCAACATGCGCCGCTTTCGAAAGAGCCGAAAACCATGCTCGACCCGGCGCCGCGCATCGTGCTCGACCCTGCGCTTGGCATGTGCGCAATCGGACGCGCGACCAGGGACGCCGCCATCGTCGCCGATCTTTATTCCCACACCATGGATGTGATCGAGCGCGCAACACTGCTTGGCGGCTATCAGGCCCTGCCGGCGCGCGATATTTTCGAGGTCGAATACTGGGACCTCGAGCAGGCCAAGCTGCGCAAAGCCGGCAAACCGCCGCTCTTCACCGGCGAAGTCGCGCTCGTCACCGGCGCGGCATCAGGCATCGGCAAGGCGTGCGTCGATGCGCTGCTCGCGCGCGGCGCTGCGGTGGTCGGGCTCGATATCGACGGCCGCATCGAAACCCTGCACCGGCGCGAGGATTTTCTTGGCATCCGCTGCGATGTAACGTCACCACAGGCCGTCAACACCGCGCTCGACAAAGCGGTGCGAACTTATGGCGGTCTCGACGTCCTGATACTCAATGCCGGCATCTTTCCCGGCGGCACGGCGATTGCGGCGCTCGACAACGACGCCTGGCGCAAAGTGATGAGCGTCAATCTCGACGCCAATCTGATGCTGCTGCGCGAATGTCACCCGCTGCTCAAGCTCGCGCCGCGCGGCGGGCGCGTCGTCGTGATCGGCTCCAAGAATGTACCCGCGCCCGGGCCCGGTGCCGCGGCCTATTCAGCGTCCAAGGCAGCCCTCACCCAGGTCGCGCGCGTCGCGGCGCTCGAATGGGGGGCAGACAACATCCGCATCAACACGCTGCATCCGAACGCGGTATTCGATACCGGTATCTGGACCGCCGAAGTGCTGCAGGCCCGCGCCGCGCAATACGACTTGAGCGTCGAGCAATACAAGAAAAAAAATGTGCTCAAAACCGAGGTCACCAGCCGCGACGTGGCGGAACTTGCCACCGAAATGTGCGGCCCGCTGTTTGCCAAGACCACCGGCGCGCAAGTGCCGATCGACGGCGGCAACGAGCGCGTGATCTGATGCCGGCTTTGGCGAGCAAAGTCGAAACGCTGCGCTGGCGTGACGGCCGGTTCGAGATGATCGACCAGCGCGCGCTCCCCGCTGTCATCCGCTACCTCCAGTTTGAATCCGCCGCCGCAGTCGCCGGCGGCATCCGCAGCATGGTGGTGCGCGGCGCGCCGGCAATCGGCTGCGCCGCCGCTTATGGCGTAGCACTCGAAGCGCTGCGCTTACAGAACAAAAAGCCCGCCGACTTCGGTACCGGACTCGAAGCCGGATTTGCTGCGCTGGCGGCAAGCCGCCCTACGGCAGTCAATCTGTTCTGGGCGCTCGCGCGAATGCGCAATGCCTGGCAAACGTTCGGCGGCAGCACGCCTGCGCAGATTGCACCGATGCTGCTCGCCGAAGCGCACGCGATCTATGCTGCAGACATTGAAGCCAATCACCGCATGGGCGAGCATGGCGCCAAGCTGATCAAAGACGGCGCCCGGGTGTTGACCCATTGCAATGCCGGAGCGCTTGCCACGGCCGGTTACGGCACTGCGCTCGGCGTGATCCGCTCGGCGGTCGCGGCCGGCAAGCAAGTGAATGTATTCGCGAACGAGACGCGCCCGTTTTTGCAGGGCGCGCGGCTCACGGCATGGGAACTCATGCAGGACGATATCCCGGTGACGCTGATCGCCGACAGTGCGGCCGGTTTTCTGATGAGCCGCGGCGAAATCGACGTCATCGTGGTCGGCGCCGACCGCATAGCCGCCAACGGCGACGTCGCCAACAAGATCGGCACTTATTCCGTCGCCGTGCTCGCGCAGCGGCATCGCGTCCCGTTCTACGTCGCCGCGCCGCTGTCGACGATCGATGCGAACGTTGCGCGCGGCGCCGACATTCCGATCGAGGAACGCAGCGCCGACGAGATCCGAGGCTATGGGGAAACGCGCTGGGCGCCAGATCACGCTACGGCGCGCAACCCGGTGTTCGATGTGACGCCGGCGGAACTCGTCACCGGCCTGATCACGGAAAAGGGAGTGGTGCCGGCGCCCGACGCCGGTAAAATCAGAAAACTGCTGGGAAAATAACCGGGCTAGTCTTAAAAACCCGGAAAACCTGTTAACCGCGGATTAACGCCGATAAAAATCCGCACCCATCAAAACAACCACCGGTATGGCTTTTGATTGTATCCGCGTTCATCTGCGTTCATCGGCGGTTGCGTTTTATTGAAATAGTCTCTAGATCGTGAGGCCGCCGCTGACTTCGATCACGGCGCCATTGATATAGCTCGCCTCATCCGAAGCGAGCCACGCAAACGTGTTGGCGATTTCCTCCGGTTTGCCGAGACGGCCCATAGGCACTTTTTCTTCGAGCGCGCGCAGCACCTTTTGCGGGATCGTACCGAGGATGGTGGTGGCGATGTATCCGGGACACACGGCATTCGCCCGAATGCCCTTGCGGCCGAGCTCGCGCGCCCAGGTCTTGACCATGCCGATCACGCCGGCCTTGGTCGCGGCGTAATTGGTCTGGCCGAAATTGCCGTGGAGGCCGACAATTGAAGACGCATTGAGGATCACGCCTGATTGTTGCGCCAGCATGGTGTTGACCACGGCCTTGGTGCAGTTGAAGACGCCTTTCAGGTTGATCTCGATCACGCGGTCAAACTGGGCCTCGCTCATGTTCTTCAACTGGGCGTCCTGCACGATGCCGGCATTGTTGACGAGACAATCGACGCGGCCCCATTTCGCGACGGTCGCCGCCACCATTCCCTCGAGCGATTTGATGTCGCTCACGTCGGCCACATAACCCATGGCGTCGCCGCGGGTTTCCTTGCACATGATGACGGTTTCTTCGACACTTTCCGGGGTGAGGTCACAGACAACTACCTTGGCGCCTTCGGTGGCAAATTTGACGGCAGTGGCCTGCCCGATGCCCCGGCCGGCGCCGGTGATAATCGCTACCTTGTCCTGAAGCCTCATTGGACCGCCTTTCCTGGAAATATTGAGCGTTTAGCGCCGTCGTTGCGGCGCACAATCCCGGCGATTTTAGTGCACCGCACAATGATTCTGCAACATTTTCGTAATGTGGCATATTGAGGCACTTGGTGAATTGCCGGGGATTGCAGCGTAGTGCCTCCGGGGATGCCCGAAGATAAGCATGGGCGCGTTGGGTTTAGTCGGTGATGAAGACTTCGTCGCCAGCCTCAACGCGCGCAAAAAAATCCAGCAAGTCCTTGTTATGCATACGAATGCATCCTATCGAGCCGGGTTTACCCATTACCACGCTGTCAGGACTGCCGTGAATGTAGATAAAACGCCGCATGGTATCGACATCCCCCAGCCGGTTGAAACCGACCTCGCATCCGGATAGCCACAAAATGCGCGTCAGGATCCAGTCGCGGCCAGGAAATTTTTCAGCCAATTCAGGCGTGTAGGTCTCACCGGTCGGGCGCCGCTCGACAAATACCGCGTTCATCGGCGCGCCCGCACCGATTTTGGCTCGAATGATGTGCTTACCGCGCGGGGTGCAGAAGCTGCCGTTGCGCTCGCCCGCTCCATGCCTGGAAGTTGAAACCGGATAACGTTTGATTAGCCTACCGTTATTTCAAAACAGTTCAGCGTATTGCGTATATAAACTAATGTCGATTCTAGACATCAGCCGCGGGCTTGGCGGCGTTGGCTGAAGAAGGCGCTCAGCTGCGCGGCGCATTCGTCGGCGAGCACCCCGGACACGACTGTCGCATGGTGGTTGAGATTCGAGAGAGCGAACAGATCGACCACGCTGCCGCACGCGCCGGTCTTGGGGTCGGCCGCACCGTAAATCACCCGCCCCATCCTGGCGTGCATGATCGCACCGGCGCACATGATGCAGGGCTCAAGCGTCACGTAAAGCTCGCAGCCGACCAGCCGGTAATTACCCATCATGGCCGCCGCATCCCGCATTGCAACAACCTCGGCGTGGGCAGTGGGGTCGTGCGCCGAGATCGGCTGATTGTAGCCGCGCCCGATGACAACGCCGTCCTTCACGACCACGGCGCCGACCGGCACTTCGCCTAGCGCCTCGGCCTGCTGCGCCAGCGACAGCGCCTCGCGCATGTACTGCTCATCGCTCATAGCGATTCGCCAAGAAAGGCGACAGGCGATAGGCGAGAAGCGGGAAAGCCTCAAACACCGTATAACGTACGCTACGCCTCACTCCTCTCGCCTCTCGCCTCTCGCGCGCAGCGCTATTCCCATTCAATTGTTTCTGAGGTCTGAAGACCCGCATGAATGCTAGCGTTCTTGAAGTTGAGCATCGACATTTACCATCGCTTTTACCGTAAAAGAACCACAGCTTTTACAGGCGCGGGAGATGGACTCAATTTGCGGGGCGGATACTCCTCGGCATCAATCGTCAACTAGGATCGTGCGCTGTCGGCATATTCTACCCTTCTGGAGTCCTCCTCCGCGGGGGCTCAATAGGTAGTTCCGCGGCAGTAATCGGCTGGACGTTGCGTTCGGCTCGCAAGCGCAAATCCTGAGGCCATGCCGATTTACACATTTCATACCTAGGCGGATCGACCGTGGTTTGAAGAAGGGGTCGGCCCTGTGCCAAAAACTCGAATTTGGTGCCCTCAAATTTGGCCACTATTGTTTTTCCGCGGGCTTCCACGGCGAACGGCAGGCTTTCTTGATTTGCGCGCGATGGAGGGTTCACTGGGAGCCGCCATCCGCAATGACCACTCATCCCAGTACGCATTCTCGCCGAAGCGTTCAACGAGGAAATCCAGAAACGATCGAACTTTCGCCGGCATGAATTTACGACTTGCGTATACCGCGAAGATTCCCAATTCGCCAGCATCGTAATCGGCCAGTACATGAACTAGGCGACCCGCTTTAAGGTCAGCGCCAACCAGAAAAGTAGGCAAAAGAACAATTCCGTGGCCATCCAACGCCAACTGCTGCAACAGGTCTCCGTTATTGACTTGCACGCAGCCCTCAACCTGAACGGTCTCCTCTTGACCTCCGTGCTTGAATACCCAGATCTTTGGTCGAGGATTGTAGAAGTAAGTAAGGCAATTTTGCTCGCGAAGTTGTTGTGGGGTTTTCGGCGCACCGCGCTGCTTCAGATAGGCAGGTGAAGCGCAAACCACCAGGCGGGTGGTAGCGAGCTTGCGCGCAATTAGCGTGCTTTGGTCGAGCGTGCCGATTCGGATGGCAAGATCAAAGCCCTCCTTGCCGATGTCAATAAAGCGGTCGCTCAGTTCCAGTTCTATGCTGACTTCGGGGTAACGCCCCAAAAATTCGCTGATTGCGTGCGAAAGGTGGCGCAATCCGAACGACAGTGCCGACGTGATCCGGATCTTTCCGCGAGGCACGACGGTCGACTGACCCGCTTCAAGCATTGCCTCATCCAATTCGCCGAGAGCCCGCTGGGCGCGCTCGTAAAACGCGCTGCCCAGTTCGGTCAAAGCGACCCGCCGTGTAGTTCGGTCCAAAAGCCGGGTGCCGATGCGCTCTTCCAAATACTTTATGTGCTTGCTGACAACGGCGCGCGACAGTTCAAGGCGATCAGCGGCCGCAGCAAAGCTGCCGTCGCCCGCTACGGCGATAAAAACCTTGAAACTCAGCAATGTATCCATTTTGGGGCGCGGTTTATTATATATGAATCGTGTTCAATATATCAACGATTAGCATCTTTATCAACGCATTATGAACCCGTAGCATGTCGTCTCATCAGATCGATCAATTTGCTAATTGAAACCTCAAGAGATGCGGCAAGGAGAGAGACGGACATGTTTGAGATTCGCAAGAGCAATGAACGGGGTCATGCCGATTACGGCTGGCTGAATAGCTACCACTCGTTTTCATTCGCCGACTACTACGACTTGGACCACATGAATTTCGGGGCTTTGCGCGTGATTAACGAAGACCGTGTCCAGCCCGGGACGGGTTTCGGCACGCACGGCCACCGCGACATGGAGATCGTGAGCTACGTGCTGGACGGCGCCCTCGAACACAGGGACAGCATGGGAACGGGTTCGATTATCCGTCCAGGCGATGTGCAGCGCATGAGCGCCGGGCGGGGCGTCCTGCACAGTGAGTACAACCCCTCGGCAAGCGAAGAGACACACTTCCTGCAAATCTGGATCACACCCAAGTTCACGGGAACCCGTCCGAGTTACGAGCAGAAGCATTTCTCCGCCGACGAAAAACGCGGACGGCTCGCATTGGTCGCGTCAAGCGATGGCCGCGATGGATCGGTCACGATCAACCAGGATGTCGCGATCTACGCCGGACTGTTCGATGAGGCGGAGCGCGCCGTTCACAAGATCGAACCGGGCCGTCGTGTCTATGTGCACGTCGTGCGCGGCAAGGTGACGGTCAACGCTAACCCGTTGGGCGCTGGGGATGCGCTCAAAGCAGTCGACCCCCACCAAGTTGCAATTGAAGACGGCAAGAACGCCGAGATACTGCTGTTCGATCTCGCGTAATTTTAATCGTTACATCAACCCAAGGAGATATCCATGAAAACAGACCTGCTCACCCCGCAAAATTCAGCGGTTATATTCATCGACCACCAGCCGCAAATGGCCTTTGGCGTGACATCGATTGATCGCCAAGTGCTGAAGAATAACGTCGTGGCGTTGGCCAAGACCGCCAAGACGTTTGGCCTGCCGACGATACTCACTTCGGTTGAAACCGAGAGCTTCAGCGGCTACATCTGGCCGGAATTGCTGGCGGTATTTCCGAATCTGAAACCGATCGAGCGCAGCAGCATGAACTCGTGGGAAGACGCGAAGTTTGTCGAGGCCGTGAAGAAGACGGGCAGGAAGAAGCTCGTGATCGCGGCACTCTGGACCGAAGTGTGCCTGCTGTTTCCGGCGCTTCACGCGCTCGCGGAAGGCTACGAGGTTTACGCCGTAGTTGATGCGTCAGGAGGAACTTCTCCGGTCGCGCACGATGCCGCTGTGCAGCGGATGATCCAGGCCGGCGTGATCCCCGTGACCTGGCAGCAGGTCATGCTCGAATATCAACGCGACTGGGCGCGCAAGGAAACCTATGACGCCGTGATCAACATCGTTAAGCAACACAGCGGTGCTTACGGCATGGGCGTCGAATATGCCTATACGATGGTCCACAAGCAGCCCGCGACGAAAGTCGCCTGAGTGGATTGGAAAACCAAGTCGGGCAGGTTCCCTGCCCGACGAATGAACTCGATGGATGAGGCGTGATGGGCTATCTCCTTAATGGTGTGTGGAACGACGGCTGGTACGACACCGCGGGCACTGCGGGCGAATTTGTCCGGCCAGACGCGAAGTTCCGCAGCCGCGTTACAGCCGACGGCTCAAGCGGCTATCCGGAAGAAGCGGGACGATACCATTTGTACGTGTCGCTGGCCTGCCCGTGGGCTCACCGCACGCTTATCTTTCGAAAACTCAAAAATCTTGAGGCCGCGATCTCGGTATCAATAGTAGAACCCGTGATGTCATCCGAGGGCTGGTCATTCAGTGCGCCGCTGCCCGATCACATCAATGGGTTCTCGTATCTGCACCAACTCTATACCAAGACAGAGCCGCGTCATTCGGGACGCGTGACTGTTCCAGTACTGTGGGACAAAGAACGCAATCTGATCGTTAACAACGAATCGGCCGAAATTATCCGCATGCTCAACAGTGAGTTCGCGGCGTATAACCCCCTCGGATACGACTACTACCCCGTCCGATTGCGTGGTGAGATCTACGATGTCAACGCTTTTATTTACAACAACATCAACAACGGCGTTTACCGCTGCGGTTTTGCCGGCACGCAAGCGGCCTACGAATCCGCGGCGAGGCGGCTTTTTCACGCGCTCGATACGCTAGAGGAACGGCTTTCGCGCACGCGCTATCTCATCGGCAACACGCTGACAGAAGCGGATTGGCGACTATTTACGACGCTCATCCGCTTCGACGCGGTCTATCACGGGCACTTCAAGTGCAACCTGCGGCGTATCGAAGACTATCCCAATCTTTCCGCATACCTGCGCGATCTATACCAAATGCCGGGGATCGCGGAAACGGTGGATCTCGATCACATCAAGCGGCATTACTACATGAGCCATGAGCACATCAATCCGACCCGCATCGTGCCGCTGGGACCGGAACTGGATTTTCGGCGCCCGCATGATCGCGAGCGCTTCGCATGCAACTGAGGTTTTGGCGATGGCGCAACTTTTCATTCACAAGGAGAGACAGAATCATGCAAACCCGTAATACGACTCAAGGCGTCAACGCCGGTGCAGCCGGGATTCAACCCGAGCACATCGCCGACTGGACCGCTTTACTCGGCCGCATAGCGCTCGCGCTGCTCTTTCTGTGGTCCGGCTATGGCAAACTCGCCGACATTCCGAATACCGTGGGCTATATGAATGCGTACCACATGCCCATGGCCAATGTGCTGGTGTGGCCTGCGGCATTGCTCGAGCTTGTCGGCGCCGCCATGTTGCTCGCGGGGTGGAAGGCTCGGTGGGCGGCGCTGGCATTGGCCGCTTACAGCATCGTCTCCGCTGCGATCTTTCACAACTTCTGGGCCGCACCGCCCGACCAGGCGTTGAATCAGACCATACATTTCATGAAGAACGTTGCCATCGTGGGAGGCTTTCTCCAGGTATTCGCGTTTGGCGCCGGGCGCTATGCGGTCGACCGCCGATAGTGTCTAAACAGCGTATAGCGCTATCGAGTTCGTGGCGCGAAATTGGTTTGGAGGCTCGTATGGCTCAATTTGCAAGCGGATATACCCGACGCGAATTCATGAAAGCGAGTATTGCCATGGGTGCGTCGACATTGACAGGAGGATGTGCAATGACTATCGCTAATCCAGCGCCGGACAGTACTCCGGCCGACATGATTCTCGCCAACGGCCGTATCGCGACACAGGATGAGCGGCGATCGTTCGTGAACGCACTGGCAATCAGGGACGGGCGCATCTCCGTAACTGGGGATACGGCGACAGTGATGAGATATCGTGGTCCCTCGACGCGTGTGATCGAACTCGGCGGGCGCACGGTTATTCCAGGCCTGATCGACTCGCACTCGCACCCCATACGCGGGGGCCTTTACTACAACCTCGAATTGCGATGGGACGGCGTGCCGTCGTTGGCCGATGCCTTGCGCATGCTGCGCGAGCAGGCGCAACGCACGCCGCCCAATCACTGGGTTCGGGTAGTCGGCGGCTGGTCGGAATCCCAGTTCGCAGAGAAACGTATGCCGACACTTGATGAGATCAACGCTGCCGCGCCGGACACGCCAGTGTTCGTGCTCAATTTGTATGCTACTGCGCTACTTAACGGTGCGGCGCTGCGCGCTGCCGGCTATACCAAGGACACGCCGAATCCGCCGGGTGGTGAAATTCAGCGAGACAAATCGGGGAACCCCACCGGGCTGCTCATTGCAAGGCCGAACGCAACGATTCTGTATGCGACGCTCGCCAAAGCGCCGAAGCTGCCGTTCGAGCAGCAGCTCAATTCAACGCGCCAGTTTATGCGAGAGCTGAACCGATTCGGAATCACCAGCGTGATCGACGCGGGCGGCGGCTTTCAGAACTACCCTCAGGACTACGAAGTGGTATCGGCGCTCCACCGCGACAATCTTTTGACGTTGCGCCTGGCCGCTAACCTCTTTACGCAGCGCCCGACTCAGGAGTTCGATGATTTTTCGACGTGGGTGAAAGACGTGAAGGCCGGACAGGGCGATGACATGTACCGTATCAACGGTGCGGGTGAGATGCTCGTCTACTCCGCGGCAGATTTTGAAGATTTTCTCGAACCACGTCCCGATATGCCCGAGCGCATGGAGCGCGAACTTACTGCCATCGTGAGGCTGCTGGCGGAGCATCGCTGGCCATTCCGACTCCACGCCACCTACGACGAGACGATCACGCGAGCGCTGAACGTTTTCGAATCGGTGAATCGCGAAATTTCGCTGAACGGGCTGCACTGGTTTATCGACCACGCCGAAACCATTTCGCCGCGAAATATCGATCGCATCCGCGCATTGCAGGGTGGTATCGCCGTCCAACACCGGATGGCGTACCAGGGCGAATATTTCATCAACCGTTACGGGAAGGCGAAAGCTGAGCAGTCGCCCCCGATCAGGCAGATGCTCGCGGCCGGCGTGCCCGTCGGGGCTGGCACAGACGCTACACGGGTCGCTAGTTACAACCCGTTCGTATCGTTGTACTGGCTCGTGACGGGCAAAACTGTCGGCGGCACCCCGATGTATACGGCCGCGAACCGAATGGATCGTATGGAGGCTCTGCATTTATGGACCGTCGGTAGCGCCTGGTTTTCCAGCGAAGAAAGTAACAAGGGCAGGCTCGTTCCAGGTCAACTTGCCGATCTGGCCGTCCTGGCCGCCGATTACTTTTCGATACCCGAAGAGGACATCAAGCGCCTTGAAGCCGTCCTTACGATCGTCGGTGGCAAACCCGTATACGCGACGGCCGAGTTCAAGGATATGTCGCCGCCTTCGTTGCCTGTCGCGCCCGAATGGTCGCCGGTGGGCCGTTTCGGCGGATACCGGCAGAGCGCCACAAACGCAACCGCGGCGGTGGCGACCTCCGGAGTCGCGCACCAGCGGGCGCACTTGGCCAGCCACCTGTGGGGCCCGGGGGGCTGTTCCTGCTGGGCATTCTAAGGAGGCGCCTCATGGGGACCGATACTGCGCCCTGCGCCGCTCGCGAGATGGTCCACGTCGCGATCATGAGGGTTGTCCGCGAAGGACGAGAAGCAGAATTCGAGACGCTCATCGAACAGTTCTTTCACGAAGCGGCTCGCCAGCCTGGTGTGTGTGGCGCGTACCTCATTCGCCCGTTTGCCGGGTCGAGTTCACGCGAATATGGAATTCTGCGCTCGTTCCAGAGCGTAGAGGATATGAATCGTTTCTACGAGTCTGACCTCTTCCGCAAGTGGAACGAGGCAATTCGGCCCCTTGTAGAGGGAGAGCCTCAAAGACGCGAGCTTCATGGCATGGAGGCGTTCTTCCGCGAGGGTGCCGCGCATCCTCCGAGATGGAAGATGGCCACCGTCACCTGGATTGGCGTCAGCCCCGCCGTTTATATTTTCTCGAACGCAGTGCCTGCGGTGTTTGGCCATTTGTCGATGCTGATGAGCCTGCTGCTGGTCAATGCATTCGTCGTCGCAACGCTCACCTGGGTCTTTATGCCGCTGCTTACAAAACTGTTCCGCCGCTGGCTACACACCTGAAAGTCTTGATCGTCACGCCAGAAATGCGCGACTCCCCCTACTCCCATTCTATCGTCGCCGGCGGTTTGCTCGAGATGTCGTAGACGACGCGATTGATGCCGCGCACTTCGTTGATGATGCGATTCGCAACCTTGGACAACAGCGCGTGCGGCAGCTCCGCCCATTGCGCGGTCATGAAGTCCAGTGTTTGCACCGCGCGCAAGGCGACCACGTTTTCGTAAGTGCGGCCGTCACCCATCACGCCGACCGAGCGCACCGGCAGGAAAACCGCGAATGCCTGCGCGGTTTTTTCATACCAGCCCGCCGCGCGCAGTTCGTCGATGAAAATTGCATCCGCACGCCGCAGCAACTCCGCGTATTCAGCCTTGACTTCGCCGAGGATGCGCACGCCGAGCCCCGGCCCCGGAAACGGATGACGAAATACCATGTCGTGCGGCAAACCAAGCGCCAACCCCAGTTCGCGCACTTCGTCCTTGAACAATTCGCGCAGCGGCTCGAGCAGCTTGAGGTGCAGGGTCTCCGGCAGCCCGCCGACGTTATGATGGGATTTGATGGTGTGAGCCTTCCTGGTTTTCGCGCCCGCCGATTCGATCACGTCGGGATAAATCGTGCCCTGCGCCAGCCACTTTACCTGCGGCAGCCTGGCTGCTTCGCGCTGGAACACCTCGACGAACACGCGGCCGATGATCTTGCGCTTCTCCTCCGGATCCATGATGCCGGCAAGCTCGCCGAGAAAGTGCCGGCGCGCATCGACGGGTATCACTTTGGCGCCGAGATTCCTGGCCAGGGTCTGCATCACCTGCTCGGCTTCGTTGAGCCGCAGCAGACCGTTGTCGACGAACACGCACGTGAGTTGCTTGCCGATCGCGCGGTGGATCAGTGCCGCCGCCACCGCCGAATCGACCCCGCCGGACAGCCCGAGCAGAACTTCTTCCTTGCCAACCTCGGAACGGATGCGGCCGATTGCCTCGTCGGCATAACCAGGCATGCTCCAGTCGCCAGCAAGGCCGCAGATGTCGCGCACGAAGCGCTCGATGATCGCCTTGCCCTGCAACGTATGCGTGACTTCGGGATGAAACTGCACCGCGTAGAAACGGCGTGATTCGTCGGCCATTCCCGCAACCGGTGTCGCCGCGTTGCCCGCGATCACCCTGAATCCCGGCGGCAGTTCGGTCACCTTGTCGCCGTGACTCATCCACACGTCGAGCAGGCCGTGGCCTTCCCCGCTGATGCGGTCCTGAATGTCCCGTAACAGCGCCGAATGGCCGCGTGCGCGCACTTCGGCATAACCAAACTCGCGGACCTTGCCGCTCTCGACCTTGCCGCCCAGCTGCTCGGCCATCGTCTGCATGCCGTAGCAGATGCCGAGCACCGGCACGCCGAGCTCGAATACGGACTTGGGCGCGCGCGGTGTGCCACCCTCCCACACCGACGCCGGGCCGCCCGACAGGATCACGCCCCGCGGCGCGAACTCCCTTATGAAGTCATCGGAAACGTCGTACGGGTGCAGCTCGCAATAAACGCTGGTTTCGCGGACCCGGCGCGCGATCAACTGGGTGTACTGCGCGCCGAAATCGAGAATGAGGATTTTTTGGTGCTGCATAGTGAATGAGTGAATATGTGAATGGGTGAATGCGTATTTAAAACTCGCCTGCGTTTAGTCGCGCCCGTTTACTCCTTCACTCCTTCACTCCTTCACCTTTTCACTCGGTTCTATAATTCGGCGCTTCCTTGGTGATTTGCACGTCGTGCACGTGCGATTCGCGGACGCCGGCGTGCGTGATTTCGACAAATTCGGCCTTGCTGCGCAGTTCGTCGATCGAGTTGCAGCCGGTGTAACCCATGCTGGCGCGCAGCCCGCCCATCAGTTGCTGTATCAGCGGCACCACGCCGCCTTTGTACGGCACGCGGCCCTCGACGCCCTCCGGCACCAGTTTCTCGGTCGCTTCCTCGGCGTCCTGGAAATAGCGGTCGGCCGCGCCCTGCTGCATCGCGCCGAGCGAGCCCATGCCGCGATACAGTTTGTAGGAACGCCCCTGGTAGAGCTCGGTTTCACCGGGCGCCTCCTCGGTGCCGGCGAAAAGCCCGCCGATCATGATCGAGTAGCCGCCCGCGGCAATCGCTTTCGCGATATCGCCGGAAAAACGGATGCCGCCGTCCGCCACCAGCGGCACGTCGGTTTTGGCGAGCGCCTTGGCGACGTTCTGCACCGCGGTGATCTGCGGCACGCCGACACCGGCGATAATGCGCGTGGTGCAAATCGAACCTGGGCCGATGCCGACCTTCACCGCATCGGCGCCGTGTTCAACGAGCGCTCTGGCGGCGTCGGCGGTCGCGATGTTGCCGCCGATCACCTGCGTTCTCGGATAATTCTTCTTCATCCACTTGACGCGGTCGAGCACGCCCTGCGCGTGACCGTGAGCGGTGTCGACTACAATCACGTCAACGCCTGCTTCAATGAGCGCTTCGGCCCGTTCCTCGGTGCCTTCGCCGACACCGATTGCCGCGCCGACGCGCAGCCGCCCGAGCTTGTCCTTGCAGGCGAGCGGATGCTCGGTCGACTTCTGGATATCCTTGACCGTGATCAGACCGCGCAACTCGAATTTCTTGTTGATCACCAGCACGCGCTCGAGCCGGTACTTGTGCATCAGCGACATCGCCTCTTCGCGGCTCGCGCCTTCGCGCACCGTGACGAGCCTCGAGCGCGGCGTCATGATGTTCTTGACCGGCTGGCCGAGATTGGTTTCGAAACGCAGATCGCGGTTGGTGACGATGCCGACCACCCGTCCGCCGGCATCGATCACCGGCAGGCCAGAGATCTTGTGCTGGGCCGTGAGGTTCAGCACATCGCGCACTTTCATGTTCTGGGTGATCGTGATCGGGTCCTTGACCACCCCGCTCTCGAAGCGCTTGACCTTGGCGACTTCCACGGCTTGCGCGCGTGACGCCATGTTCTTGTGAATGATGCCGATGCCGCCTTCCTGCGCGATCGCGATCGCGAGGCGGGATTCGGTAACAGTGTCCATGGCGGCGGACACCAGCGGGATATTGAGACTGATCGTGCGCGTCAGCCTGGTTTTGAGGCTGACGTCGCGAGGCAGAATTTTGGAATGAGCGGGAACCAGCAGGACATCGTCGAAGGTTAGGGCTTTTTGCATCACGCGCATCTTGTGATCCTTCGCAAAACAGCATTATACGCAAGTCGCCGTAAACCGCCAACCGACCGAGTGCGTTAAATGCCCGAGATCATTGACGAAATGCCCCAAACTCGCTAACTTGGGGCAAACCATATCTCGATCTGCCGAATGGGCCGCAGCGGCCCTGAAAACTAGGATGACGCGACGATGATACGACTATTGATGGGTTGCGCAGCGATGCTACTGGCCGGTGCAGCCGCCGGCCAGATCATGGAATGCGTGGATGCCAAGGGCAACAAGGAGTACGCGCAAACCTGTCCGCCCGGCACGGCCAAGGAAACCAGGCTCATGAAAAGCGGCGCGGGCGCCGCCAGCTCCGGAGCCGGATCTGCGGCACCTGCCGGCAAGTCGCTGGCCGAGCGCGAAGCCGAGTTCAAGAAACGCAACCTTGAGCGCCAGGAGGCCGAAACCAAGGCGGCAAAACAAAAGTCCGACGCCAAAGACACAGATCGCGGCTGCAATGATGCACGCGCTCAGCTTAGATCATTGCAGGAGGGACAACGGATTTCTCGCGTCGATCCCAACACCGGCGAACGCTCGTTCCTGGAAGACAAGGATCGTCCCGGCGAGATCGCGAACGCCCAGAAAGCCGTCGACAACTGGTGCAAGAAGTAACAGCAGGCTGCGCCAGTTCAGCGTACGGCTTTAGCTACCCGCCGCGCGCGCTTGCGGCGTGCCTGTTTCGGATCCGCAAGCAACGGCCGGTAAATTTCGACCCGGTCATTTGCGCGCAGCATCGTCGATAGCGAAGCGCGTTTGCCGAAAATTCCCATTACTGCCGAATTCCAGTCGATCCCGGGGTGTTGCGCAGCGATGCCCGACATCGCAATCGCTTCCTTGATGCGGGTTCCAACGGGCACCTGCAGAATCACCACCGTTTGCGCTTGCGGCAGCGCGTAGACGACTTCGATCTCGATCAAGCCGGCCCGCGCGTCAACCATAAATGCTTTGCGCGCGCTTGACGAAGGCATCGACCAGGCTGTTCGCGATGTGGCTGAACACCGGGCCGACCAGCTTTTCTAGCAGACGGCTGGAAAATTCGTAGCGCAGATTGAAATCGATCTTGCAGCCGCTGCCGCCGAGATCGGTGAAGCGCCAGCTACCTTCGAGCGTCTTGAACGGCCCTTCGATCAATTTGATGCGCATCCACTGCGGCTCGCTCTTGGCATTCTCGGTGCTGAAACTCTGCCGGATGCCGCGGTAATTGATATGGATAGTCGCGCGGATGACTTGCGCGTCGCGGAAAAGAAGCTCAGTGCCGCCGCACCACGGCAGGAACTCGGGATATTTTTCCACGGCGTCGACCAGAGCAAACATGCGCGGCGCGGAATGCGCGACCAGCACTGATTTATTCACTTCAGCCATGAATGTGATCGGGCACGGCAGCAGGCAATATCGATGGCCGGATGACGCTTGCTGCTACAATTCCGGATTGACGGCAACTATACCGCGACATGAGTATTGCGCAAAATAAAAAAGCCTTCCACGATTATTTCGTAGAGCAGAAATTCGAGGCGGGGATCGCGCTCGAAGGCTGGGAAGTGAAAGCGATACGCGCCGGCCGCGTGCAGCTCAAGGAAGCCTACGTGATCGTGCGCAACGGTGAAATCTTTCTGATCGGCTGTCACATCAGTCCGTTGCTGAGCGCATCGACCCATTTTCAACCGGACCCGGTCCGCACGCGCAAACTGCTTCTGCATGCCGAGGAAATCAACCGCTTGATCGGCAGCGTCGAGCGCGCGGGATATACCCTGCTGCCGCTCGACATGCACTACGCACGCGGCCGCATCAAGCTCGAGGTCGGGCTCGCCAAGGGCAAAAAACAGCACGACAAGCGCCAAGCCGAAAAGGAGCGCGAGTGGCAGCGCGAGAAGCAGCGCTTGCTGAAGATGAAGTAACCATACTGCCGACAAGGAATGGGGTGGCTGATGGGACTCGAACCCACGACAACCGGAATCACAATCCGGGACTCTACCAACTGAGCTACAGCCACCATCGAAACCATGCGGCGCGCAACCATGGCGCGCCCGGCGGGACTCGAACCCACAACCCCCGGCTTAGAAGGCCGGTGCTCTATCCGATTGAGCTACGGGCACTCTATCGGGCAATCTGGTCGGGGTGGAGAGATTTGAACTCCCGACATCCTGGTCCCAAACCAGGCGCGCTACCAGGCTGCGCTACACCCCGAAAACTACCGTTTCAGTGTAGGCTAACATCGGCTGCACGCCGATCTTACGCCGGAACCAAAGGCGCGTAATATAACCCCAGCGCTGCACAGGGTCAACGTGAAACCGGTAAAAAACGCCCCCGGCATAATTACTTGCACCCCCACCGGATTTCTGCTATTAAAGCACCTTTTTTGAACAATTGGAAAGCCTCATGGCAGCAGAATTACAGAAGCCGTTCCCGCCCTACAAAGCGAAAGCGCGGGAGGAATACATGAACCCGAAGCAGCTCGCGCATTTCAAGAAAATGCTCGAGGAAATGAAGCGCGGGCTCTCGCAGGATATCGACCGCACGGTGCATACCATGCAGGATGAGGCGACCATCTTTGCGGATCCGAACGACCGCGCCAGCCAGGAATCCGACATGTCGCTCGAGTTGCGCAACCGGGACCGCGAGCGCAAGCTGATCAAGAAGATCGACGAAACCATTGTCAAAATCGATGCCGGCGAATACGGCTACTGCGACAGCTGCGGCGTCGAAATCGGGCTCAAACGGCTGGAAGCACGCCCGACCGCCACGCTGTGCATCGACTGCAAGACGCTCGATGAACTCAGGGAAAAGCAGGTCGCAAAATAAACGCGTATTTTCGACCTGCTTTCAGTGCAGACTCACTTTTTCGAATGAAAAAGTTATGTCGTAACTAAAAACAGGTAGCAAGATAAGCGGCCCGCACGCCGCAATTAAAAAGGGCAGCCGCCGGCTGCCCTCATATTTTTACCTGCCTGCCGACTACTGCACGGTCTGTGGCTGTTTCGCCTCGGCGGCGGCGGCTTTCATGCTCAAGCGCAGCCGGCCTTTCTCGTCGGCTTCGATCACTTTGACACGCACCGTCTGCCCTTCCTTCAGATGGTCGGAGACGGCATTGACGCGCTCATTGGCGATTTGCGATATGTGCAGCAGCCCGTCCTTGCCCGGCAGCACGCTGACGATGGCCCCGAAGTCGAGCAATTTCAGCACGGTGCCTTCGTATATGCGCCCAACCTCGACGTCCGCGGTGATCTCCTCGATGCGCTTCCTGGCAAGCTCGCCGCCCTCGGACGACACACAGGCAATCGTCACGGTGCCGTCGTCGGCGATGTCGATCGAAGTGCCGGTTTCCTCGGTCAACGCCCGAATCACCGCCCCGCCCTTGCCGATCACGTCGCGAATTTTCTCCGTCTTGATCTTGATCGTGATCATGCGCGGAGCGTAGGCCGAGAGTTCGGTCCGCGCGCTCTGCAGTACATCCTTCATCTTCCCGAGAATATGCATGCGGCCTTCACGTGCCTGCACCAGCGCGGCGTGCATGATTTCCTTCGTGATGCCGGTGATCTTGATGTCCATCTGCAAAGCGGTGACGCCTTTCTCGGTGCCGGCAACCTTGAAATCCATGTCCCCGAGATGGTCCTCATCGCCGAGAATATCGGATAGCACCGCAAAACGCTTGCCTTCCTTGATCAGTCCCATCGCGATGCCGGCGACATGCGCCTTGAGCGGCACGCCGGCATCCATCAGCGCCAGACAGCCTCCGCACACCGACGCCATCGAGCTCGAGCCGTTCGACTCCGTGATCTCCGACACTACGCGCATCGAATAAGCGAACTCCTCAGGCGTCGGCAGCACCGCAAGCAATGCGCGCTTGGCAAGCCGGCCATGGCCGATCTCGCGCCGTTTCGGCGAACCGACGCGGCCGGTCTCGCCGGTCGCATATGGCGGCATGTTGTAATGAAGCATGAAGCGATCTGTGTACTCGCCCTGCAGCGCATCGATCCGCTGCTCATCGCGCGAGGTGCCGAGAGTGGCGACTACCAGCGCCTGCGTCTCGCCACGCGTGAACAGTGCCGAGCCGTGCGCGCGCGGCAGGATGCCGGGACGGATGGTGATCGGGCGCACGGTGCGCGTATCGCGCCCGTCGATGCGCGGCTCGCCGTTCAGAATCTGCCCGCGCACAATTTTAGATTCGAGCGCGAAACAGATTTCCTTTACCGCGTTGGCGTCCGGGCCGCCTTCCGTGCCGACACCGACCTCGGTGAACACGCGCGTCCAGATGTTGTCAATCGCCTCGGAACGGGCCTGTTTCTGCTTGAGCTCGAATGCCGCGCGCAATTCCTTCTCGGACAATTCTGCGATGCGCGCGATCAGCGCCTCGTCCTTCACCGGCGGCGCCCAATCCCGCAGCGGGGTATTCACCTCATCGGCAAGCTGGTTGATGAGTTCGATTACCGCTTGCATCTGCTGGTGCCCATGTACGACAGCGCCCAGCATCACGTCCTCGGACAACTCGTTTGCTTCCGATTCGACCATCAGCACCGCCTGCTGTGTTCCCGCGACCACCAGATTGAGTTGCGACGATTTAAGCTCGGTCGCAGTAGGGTTCAGCAGATACTGGCCATCGACGTAACCGACGCGCGCGGCGCCGATCGGACCATTGAACGGGATGCCGGAAATCGCCAGCGCCGCGGAGGCGCCGATCATCGCCGGAATGTCCGAGTCGATTTCGTTGTTCGACGACACCACGGTGGCGACCACCTGCACCTCGTTGTAGTAACCGTCCGGAAACAACGGACGAATCGGCCGGTCGATCAGGCGCGAAGTCAGAATTTCCTTTTCCGAAGGACGGCCTTCGCGCTTGAAAAAGCCGCCGGGAATTTTGCCGGCGGCGTAAGTGCGCTCCTGGTAATCCACGGTGAGCGGCAGAAAATCTTTCCCTTCCACCGCCGTTTTGGCGCCGACGACAGTCACCAGCACCACCGTGTCCTCCAGATTCACCAGCACTGCGCCACTGGCCTGGCGTGCGATTTCGCCCATTTCGAGCGTCAGCTTGTGGCGCCCCCACATGATAGTTTTCTTTATTGGATTCAAGGTCTTATCCTTTATGCCACGGTTTGGCCACGCTTTTGAGTGCGGGCAAAGAGTATCAAATTTCAGACGCTACA
This sequence comes from Gammaproteobacteria bacterium, assembly GCA_041483135.1. Lineage (GTDB taxonomy): Bacteria > Pseudomonadota > Gammaproteobacteria > Burkholderiales > SG8-41 > PALSA-1004. The sequence goes on from JBGPFE010000009.1 coordinate 113,912, forward strand.
AACAAACATGGCCGCGCCGGGCACCATGCCCGGCCGGCCACTCATCAACAGTTAAAGTCGTTACCCACCGGCACACCGGCGGTATCACTTGCGCAGACCGAGACGGTCGATCAGCGCGCGATATTTTTCGACGTTGGAGCGTTTCAAATAATCCAGCAGCTTGCGGCGCTGGCTCACCATGCGCAGCAAACCGCGTCGTGAATGATGATCCTTGACGTGGGTTTTGAAATGCTCGGCCAGTTCAGTGATGCGTGCCGACAGCAGCGCAATCTGCACTTCCGGCGAACCGGTGTCGGCTTGCTTGCGCTGGTAATCCTTGACGATCTGGGCTTTTTGCGTGCCGCTTGTTGCCATTCCCTGCCTCCACTTGCAAAGTTTGCTATTTTAACCTGCAACTACCGGCTTTCTCAAGCAATTTTAGGCGCTTGCAGACTCTCCTCGGAGCCTCCGACCAGCCCTGCGACAGGCGTTGCCACCAGGCGTTTCGGCAGCAGCAGCCCCCCCGGTTGCAAAGCGCCCAGCCCCAGGAAACGCCGGTTCTGGTCGTAGAGGCGGACTAATCCAGCATATCCCGGAGCCTCAACCCGGCCAGCCTGCCCCATCAGTATGCGCCGCACCAAGTCTGCCGCGAGCACCAATTCAGGTAGCGCCGATACCAAGGCATCGACCGGTAGTAAGCAGGCGGGCCTTTGCAGCGCTGGCATTGACTCGACCTGCGCTAGCGTTACCGCGTGCTCGAGACTGAATCCGCCTACCGCCGTGCGCCTTAAGCCCGCCAGCGTGGCCCCGCAGCCGAGTGCGTAGCCGATGTCCTCGGCCAGCACACGGATATAAGTGCCTTTGCTGCAGCGCACGCCGATTTTGAGCCGCTCCGCGGCAAAATCATGCAAGGTAATGTCATGGATGGTGATACTGCGCGGCTTGCGATCAACCGTCTGCCCAGCGCGTGCATAAGCGTAGAGTGGTTTGCCGTCGCGCTTGAGCGCGCTATACATCGGCGGAGTTTGCTCGATGTTGCCGACAAAACCGCGTAGCACCGTCTCCACCTGCTCACGCGTGGCAGCAACGGTCTGCCGCGAGGTCACCTCGCCTTCGGTATCGCCGGTGGCGGTCGTCACGCCCAGCAGGATCTCCGCGTCATAGCTTTTGTCGGCGCCGAAGGTAGCGGTCGAAAACTTGGTGGCTTCGCCCAGACACACCGGCAGTAAGCCGCTGGCGAGCGGATCGAGCGTGCCGACATGACCGATTTTAGCGGCATTGAACAGCCGCTTGACGCGCTGGATCGCCGCGTTCGACGTGATACCGATTGGCTTGTCAAGCAACAACACGCCGTCGACCGGCTGGGTGGCGAGAGCAGTCCGCGTCAAAATTCCGCCCAGGACAGGGTCAGCGGCGTTTTTTCTTGCCGCGGACAGCGGTACCCACCGCCTCGTCGATCAACTGCGACAGCCGTATGCCGCGCTCGACCGATTCGTCGTAGACGAAATGCAGTTGGGGGACGCCGCGCAACTTGACGCGCTGACCAAGCTCATGCCGCAAGAAACCGGCGGCATGATTGAGACCTGCAGTTGCCGCTGCAATCTGGTCATCGTCGCCAAGGGTGGTGAAAAAAACTTTAGCATGCGCATAATCGGCACTGACCTCAACGTCGGTCAATGTCACCATGCCGACGCGCGGATCCTTGACCTCGAGCCGGATCATGTCCGCGAGCTCACGCTGAATCTGCTCGGCCACGCGCAGCGTGCGTGAATAATCGCGGGGCATCGCAAATCCAGTTTCGAGTTTTGCGTTTAGAGTTTTGAGACGTTAGTTCCGGGCTCTGCTCGTCACCGGATTAACTCGCAACCCGCAACTCCAAACTGCCGTTACAAGGTTCTCGCCACTTCGACGACCTCGTAGGCTTCGAGCTGGTCGCCGACCTTGATGTCGTCGAAGTTCTTGACCGACAGACCGCACTCGAAGCCGGCCTTGACTTCACGCGCATCGTCCTTGAAGCGCTTGAGCGAATCGAGTTCGCCGTCGTGAATCACGACGTTGTCGCGCAACACCCGCACTCTGGCGCTGCGGCGCACCAGACCTTCAGTTACGTAGCAGCCTGCGACCGTGCCGACTTTGGAGATCTTGAACACTTGACGCACCTCGACCATGCCGAGCACGCTTTCCTTCTTCTCGGGTGCCAGCATGCCGGACAGCGCGGCTTTCACTTCATCGACGGCTTCGTAAATGATGTCGTAGTACCGGATATCGACGCCCGAGGATTCGGCAAGCTTGCGCGCCATCGCGTCGGCGCGCGCGTTGAAACCGATGATCACGGCTTTGGATGCAAGCGCGAGATTAACGTCGGACTCCGTAATGCCGCCGACGCCGCAGTGCACGATGTTAACCTTGACCTCGTCGGTCGAAAGTTTCGGCAGCGTATGCGACAGCGCCTCATAGGAGCCCTGCACGTCAGACTTGATGATGATCGACAGCGTCTTCGCCCCCGCCTCGCCGATCTGCTCGAACATGTTCTCGAGCTTGCTCGACTGCTGCTGCGCGAGCTTGACGTCGCGGAATTTGCCCTGCCGGAACAGTGCGATTTCGCGTGCCTTGCGTTCGTCGCCAAGCACCAACACTTCGGAACCGGCGGCCGGCACGTCCGACATGCCCTGGATTTCAACCGGGATCGACGGCCCGGCGCTGTCGACAGCCTTGCCGTTTTCGTCGAGCATCGCGCGCACCCGTCCGAACACGGCACCCGCCAGCACGACATCACCTCGCTTCAGCGTACCCGACTGCACCAGCACGGTTGCGACCGGACCGCGGCCCTTGTCGAGCCGCGCTTCGATCACGATACCCTTCGCCGGTACATCCTTGGCGGCTTTCAGTTCCAGCACTTCAGCCTGCAACAGCACGCTTTCCAGCAACTGATCGATGCCCTGGCCCGTCTTGGCCGACACCGGTACAAACATGGTGTCGCCGCCCCATTCTTCAGGCACGACCTCCTGCCCCGCGAGATCCTGCTTGATTCGATCTGGATTCGCTTCCGGCTTGTCGATCTTGTTGAGCGCCACCACCATCGGCACTTTGGCTGCCTTGGCGTGGTGGATCGCCTCGATGGTCTGCGGCATCACGCCGTCATCCGCCGCCACCACCAGAATCACGAGATCGGTGATTTTCGCACCACGCGCGCGCATTGCCGTGAATGCCTCGTGGCCCGGCGTATCGAGAAACGTAATCATGCCGCGCGGCGTTTCGACATGGTAAGCGCCAATGTGCTGCGTGATGCCGCCGGCTTCACCGCTCGCCACGCGCGTGCGGCGTACGTGATCGAGCAGCGACGTCTTGCCGTGATCGACGTGCCCCATCACGGTGACCACCGGCGCGCGCGGCTCGAGTGTGACCTGCACGGGCGCAGCCGTTTCAGCGAGAAACGCGTCGGGATCGTCGAGCTTGGCACGCACCGGCTTATGCCCCATTTCCTCGACTACGATCATCGCGGTTTCCTGGTCCAGGACCTGGTTGATCGTGACCATCGTGCCGAGCTTCATCATCGCCTTGATGACCTCGGCCGCTTTCACCGACATTTTCTGTGCCAGCGTGGCAACCGTGATCGTCTCGGGCACGCTGATATCGCGCACGATCGGCTCGGTCGGCGCCGCAAACACATGCTCACCGCCCTGAGCCTCCTCGCCTTCGTGCTTCACGTGACGGTCTTTGCGCGTGCGCCATCCCATGCCGCCGCTCATGTCGCCACGCGTTTTAATAGAGCGACGCTTGACGCTTTCGTCTCTCCAGACGACTTCCCTGACCGGTTTCTTGGCTTTTTTCTCGGTCTTGGGCTTATCGCCGGGCTTGAGTGCCGGCTTATGCAGCGTGCCTTCCGTAAGCACCGCGGTCGCGGGTTTCGCCTCGGCAACCGGGGCCGTCGAGGCTTCGGGCGCCGCCTCTACCGCGGCCGACGCCGCCTCCGCGTCGGCTTTCTTGCGCTTCTGACGCGTTTGTTTCTGCTGCGCCTCCTCGCTTTGCCGCGCGATCAGTTCGGCCTGCTTTTTCGCCTCCGCTTCACGGATCGCGACTTGCTCGGCATCGAGCACCGGCGCCTTAGGCTCGGCCGGTGCGGTTTCAGCCGCATCACGTTTGACCAGCACGCGCTTTTTGCGCACTTCGACCTGGATGGTACGCGCCTTGCCGGTGCCGTCGGATTTCTTGATCTCGGTCGTTTGCTTGCGCGTCAGAGTGATCTTGTTCTTGGCTTCTTTAGCACCGTGCGCATGCCGCAGATAATCGAGCAGCTGCGTCTTGTCCTTTTCGGTCAGGACGGTATCGTCAGCGAGTTTTTTCTTGACACCGGCAGTCTGCAGCTGTTCCAGCAGCAACTCTACCGGCAATCCGAGATCCTTCGCAAATTGTGTGACGTTGATCTGTGCCATGGTGAACTCCGGGAATAATTATGCGAACCACGGCGCGCGAGCGGTCATGATCAGCTGTTTGGCACGCTCGGCGTCTATGCCGGTCATTTCGACCAGATCATCCATTGCGAGATCGGCGAGATTTTCTTTCGTGATCACGCCTTTCTCCGCCAGCAGGCGCGCAGTCTGATTGTCCATGCCCTCGAGGGTCAGCAGATCCTCGACGTCGTGCTCGAGCTTTTCTTCAGTTGCAATTGCCTGTGTCAACAACGCGTTTCGTGAGCGGCTGCGCAGCTCGTTGACCGTGTCTTCATCGAAAGATTCGATTTCAAGCATCTCGGCGACCGGAACGTATGCAACCTCTTCAAGCGTGCTGAACCCTTCCTGCACCAGGATGTCGGCAACCTCCTGGTCGACGTCGAGTTTTTCCATGAACAAATTGCGGACGGTCGCGGATTCTTCCTCGCTTTTCTTCTGCGATTCTTCGAGCGTCATCAGGTTGATTTCCCAGCCGGTCAGCTCACTCGCGAGCCGTACGTTCTGGCCGGTACGGCCGATCGCCTGCGCGAGGTTCTCCTCGTCGACCACGATATCCATGCTGTGCTTTTCCTCATCGACCGTGATCTTGCTCACCTCGGCCGGCGCCAGCGCATTGATCACGAACTGCGCCGGATCGGGCGACCACAGGATGATATCGATACGCTCGCCGCCCAACTCGGAAGTCACCGCCTGCACGCGCGAACCGCGCATACCCACGCAGGTTCCGATCGGATCGATGCGGGGATCATTGGATTTCACGGCGATCTTGGCGCGTGAACCCGGATCGCGGGCGGCCGACTTGATTTCAAGCAGGCCGTCTTCGAGCTCCGGAACTTCGAGTTCGAACAGTTTGACCAGGAACTCCGGCGTGATGCGCGACAAAATGATTTGCGGCCCGCGGCTCACGCGGTCGACCTTCCACAAGAAGGCGCGCACGCGGTCCCCGGGGCGTAAATTTTCTTTCAGAATCATCTGATCGCGCGGCAACAGCGCTTCCACGCGTCCGGATTCGATGATCGCGTTACCGCGCTCCATGCGCTTGATGACACCGGTCACCAGATGCTCGTCGCGCGCCAGGAAATCGCTGAGAATCTGCTCGCGCTCGGCGTCGCGAATTTTCTGCACGATTACCTGCTTTGCCGTCTGCGCGCCGATGCGGCCGAACTCCACCGCCGGCAGCGGCTCCTCGACAAACTGCTCGAGTTGGATGTCAGCATTGCGCTTTTGTGCTTCCGACAGTGCGATCTGTCGCTCGGGCGCTTCGAGCGCCTCGTCAAGCACTACCTGCCAGCGGCGAAACGACTTGAAATCCCCGGTCGCAGGATCAACCTCGACGCGCACGTCGACGTCATCGTGGAAGCGCTTTTTGGTCGCCGACGCGAGCGCGAGTTCGAGCGCACCGATGACGATGTTCTTGTCGACGTTCTTCTCACGCGCCAGCGCGTCGACCAGCAACAGCAATTCGCGACTCATTTTCGCCTCCTATATATTCGGCACCAGACGCGCTTTTTCGAGATTGCTCAACTCGATGGCAAGCAGCCGTCCGTCTACATCCAGTTCCACTCTCCCGTCATGCACCGCCCGCAATATGCCGACGAAGTTGCGCTGCCCATCCAGCGCCACGCGCAATTTCACCCTTGCCTTTTCGCCGGCAAAGCGCGCGAAGTCCTGTTCCTTGTGCAACACCCGGTCAAGCCCCGGTGACGAAACCTCGAGCCGGTCGTAATTCACGCCTTCCACCGCCAGCACCTGCGACAGGTGATGGCTGATGCGCGCACAGTCATCGACGCTGATGCCGCCGGGCTTATCGACAAATATCCGCAACATGCCGCCGTTGCCCGCGCGGTCCCAAGCCACCAGTTCATAGCCGAGACCGGTGACGGTGGTTTCGAGTAATTGCCCGAAATCCATGCAAATTCTTCTCTACAAACAAAAAATGGGCTGAAAGCCCATCGTACAAACCGCAATGGGCCGCGAGCCCATCTCAAAAAGGACAGTAATTTTAACAAACTATCGCCGGATTTGAAAGTGGCAGCGAGGGCAAAGACCCGGGTTGGCGAGCAACTCAGCGCGACCTGCAGCCGGTCGCGGGCAGGCAAGCCGGCTACCGAGGTGCCAGCTTAACCGGCAGGAAGACAGGTTCCGCCCCGGACTTGCCGCCACATGGGCCGGCCGCGCCTGGAGCACGATACAAACACAAGGGCATAAAAGCAAAAGCCCCGGACTCGTTTGAGTCCGGGGCTTGCCTGGATAAGGTGCCTAGCAGTGTCCTACTTTCGCACGGGGAATCCGCACTATCATCGGCGCTGAGTCGTTTCACGGCCCTGTTCGGAATGGGAAGGGGTGGGTCCAACTCGCTATGGCTGCTAAGCAATTCGGTTGTCGGCGCTCAGCCGTCAGCATCCAGCCGTCGGCGAGAGCCAACCAATACGGAAGAAGTAAAGAAAGATTCAATTGTTGCGCACTGATGCCTGATAACCTTCAAGGTTATAGGATCAAGCCGCACGGGCAATTAGTACTGGTTAGCTAAGACCATTACTGGCCGTACACACCCAGCCTATCAACGTCCTGGTCTCGGACGACCCTTTAGGGGGATCAAGTCCCCGGGAAGTCTCATCTTAAGGCGAGTTTCCCGCTTAGATGCTTTCAGCGGTTATCTCTTCCGCACATAGCTACCCGGCAATACGACTGGCGTCATAACCGGTACACCAGAGGTGCGTCCACTCCGGTCCTCTCGTACTAGGAGCAGCCCCCCTCAAACTTCCAACGCCCACGGCAGATAGGGACCAAACTGTCTCACGACGTTTTAAACCCAGCTCACGTACCACTTTAAATGGCGA
>JBGPFE010000010.1:0-113394 GCA_041483135.1 Gammaproteobacteria bacterium
CCTCCTGAACCTTACGGTCGCGCTCAACAACATCGACAGCGCGATGGAAGAGTCGGCGCAAAACCTCGGCGCCAGCGGGTTGAGGCTGTTCCGCCGCATCGTGTTTCCGCTGGCGATGCCCGGCTACGTGGCCGGCGCAGCACTCGTGTTCCTCAAGGTGTTCGATGACGTCGCAACCCCGCTCGTGCTCAACGTCACCAGCATCCTCGCCGCGCAGGCCTACCTGCGCATCACCTCGATCGGCATCGACGACCCGATCGGCTACGTCGCGAGCGTGATCATGGTCGTGGCGTCGATGGCGGCGCTGTGGGGCTCGACCTGGGCAATGCGCGGCAAGGACTATGCGACGCTGCAGCGCGGCGGCAGTTCGCTCGCCACCCGGAAGCTCACGCCGTGGCAGGCGGTGCTCGCCTACGGCTGGATCGTGTTCGTACTGCTGCTGGTGCTGTCGCCGCACCTCGGCATCCTGCTCCTGTCGTTCAGCAAACTGTGGAGTTTCTCGGTGATTCCGGAGGCCTACACGCTCGACAACTATGCGACGATGTTCCGCGACTCGCCGTTCATGCTGTGGAATTCCCTGCTCTACTGCGGCATCGCCGCTGGGCTCGACGTGCTGATCGGCACCGCGATCGCGTATCTGATGCTGCGCACCAGGCTGCCGGGCCGCCAGCTGCTCGATTTCATCGCCACCGGCGCGGTGGCAATTCCCGGCGTAGTGCTCGGCATCGGCTATCTGCGCACCTTCCGCGATTTCAATATGCCCTTCACCGACCTGCCGTTCGTTTCGTTCTGGCTGATCCTCGCGTTTGCCTACACCGTGCGGCGCCTGCCCTACGCGCTGCGCTCGTGCGTTGCGGGTCTGCAGCAGGTGCACGTCTCGATGGAGGAAGCGGCGCAGAACCTCGGCGCCAACAACCGGCGCACCATCTGGCGCGTCGTCGTGCCGCTGATGGCGGGCGGCATCCTCGCCGGCTTCGTCACCAGCTTCCTGACCGCGGCGGTCGAAATCTCGGCGACCATCATGCTCGTCGCCGCGACATCCGACGCGCCGGCATCGTACGGAATCTATCTCTACATGCAATCGATCGTCGGGCGCGGGCCCGGCGCCGCGCTGGCCGTGATCACAGTGCTGCTGGTCGGGCTCGGCACTTATTTCTCGCACCGTATCATGCGCGCGCGCAACATGCAGTTCGAAACACACCAGGCATTAAAATAACCCGCAACGATCATGGCCAAGGTCAAAGTCGAATTCCAGAACATCGCACTCGCGTTCGGCAAAACGCAGGTGCTGCGCGACATCGATCTCGTCATCGAGCCCGGCGAATTTTTCGCGCTGCTCGGGCCGTCCGGTTCCGGCAAGTCCACGCTGCTGCGCGTGCTCGCCGGCTTTGCCCGGCCGCAGGCGGGCCGCGTGCTGGTCGATGGCAAGGACATCTCCGCCGTGCCGCCGTGGCAGCGCGACATCGGCATGGTGTTCCAGAACTACGCGCTGTGGCCGCACCTGTCGGTGCGCGCCAACGTCGCCTTCGGGCTCGAGGAACGCCGGCTGCCGCGGCAAGTGATCGAGCGCAAAGTCGCCGCCGCGCTCGGGCTGGTGGGCTTGCAGGAGTTCGCCGCGCGCCGTCCAAGCCAGCTTTCCGGTGGCCAGCAGCAACGCGTCGCGCTCGCCCGCACCATCGCGATCGAGCCCAAGGTGCTGCTGCTCGACGAGCCGCTGTCCAATCTCGACGCGAAGCTCAGGGTGCACATGCGCACCGAACTGCTCGCACTGCAGCGCAAGCTCGGCGTCACGACCATTTTCGTGACCCACGACCAGGAAGAAGCGCTGTCGATCTCCGACCGCGTCGCGGTGCTCGACGCCGGCGTGATCCAGCAGGTCGGCACGCCGCTGGAATTATTCGACCGGCCTGCGAACCGCTTCATCGCCAATTTCGTCGGTACCGTCAACATGTTCGCCGGCACGCTCGGGCCGGGCGCCGATGGAATGGTTTTCGAATCGGCGGCGCTCGGCGCACTGTCGCTGCGTGGCGCGCCGGCGGCTGCGGCGGGCGAAGTCGAGATCGCGTTCCGGCCGCACGTGGTGACGCTCGCCGAGGCGGGCGCGGCGCTCGACGGCGGCCTGATCTGGCTCAAAGGCACCATCGCCGGGCGTGAATTCCTCGGTGAATTCATCCGCTACGTCGTGAAGGTCGGCACCACCGAAATCATCGCCGACCAGGCGCATTACACCGAGGCGCACACCTTCGTGCCCGGCGAAGCGGTCAATCTCGGCATCCGGCCGGAACAAATCAGACTGCTGGCGGCGTAAATCGCGGGGCAGCGACCGACCCGCCAACCGCTCAAGACGTCGGAGAATCGCCGGCAAGGCAATGCCTCGGTCCTCTGGAGGGGAGCCACGGGACATTTCGAGGATCAAGGTTGCGGTTTGCCCCCGGATCAAGTCCGGGGAAACCCGGTGCTATGATTTCGAATGCAATAAATGGGGCCGAGGTCGCACGCGGCAGCATGGCCACGCAAATGACTCCGGCACCATTCATTACACAAAATAATGCAGGAGGAGAAATGAACCAACAATTCCGGACCACTGTCGCGGCGGGACTGGCGACCGTGCTTTCGATCGCGGCGCCGCACGGTGGCGCACAGGGAACGGCATATCCGGCCAAGCCGATCAGAATGACAGTCTCTTCAGGCGCGGGCGGCGGCCTGGATTTTGTTGCGCGCCTGGTTGCAACCCCGCTCTCCGAAGCCCTGGGGCAAAGCGTAGTCGTGGACAACCGCGCGGGCGCGAGCGGGAGCATCGCCGCGGAACTCGCCTCGCGCGCGGCGCCGGACGGGTACACGGTGATGATGTTGAGTGCCAGCCTGGTGGTGTACGGCATCGTCAACAAGACGCCCTACGACCTGTTCCGCGACTTCGATCCGGTCACCCAGGTCGCTGCCAGCCCGTACATACTCACCGTGCATCCCTCGCTGCCGGTCAAGTCGGTGTCGGACCTGATCGCGTATGCGAAAGCGAACCCGTCGAAGCTGAATTTCGCGTCGACAGGCAATGCCTCGCTGGCGCATCTTGCGGGCGAGTTGTTCGCGATTTCCACCGGAACGCAACTGGTGCATGTCCCTTACAAGGGCGTCGGCGCCGCGCTGACCGACATGTTGTCGGGACAGATACAGTTGAGCTTTCTGAGCGGCGGCTCGGTGTACAGCCAGGTCCGGGCCCAGAGGCTGAGGGCGCTGGCCATCGCCAGCGCAACGCGCGCAAAAATGGCGCCCGAATTGCCGACGATGATCGAGGCGGGCGTGCCGGGATACCTGGTTACCCAATGGCACGGTCTGATGGCGCCCCGTGGCACGCCGCGGGCCGTGATCGATCGCCTGCACCAGGAGATCGTCAAGGCAGTTCACCGGCCGGAGGTGACATCCCGGCTGGCCCTCGACGGAACCGAAGGCGTGGCGAGCACACCGAAAGAATTCGCGGCACACCTCGGGTCCGAACGTGAACAATGGTCGAAGGTAGCCAAGGCGGCGAATATCCGCGGCAATTAGCGGAAAACGCGTAAATGAATGGGTCGCCCATTAGTCAGCGCAGAAGCAGGTTCGGCGCGCCGAGCTGCAACAGCAGCCCGAGCTCGTCGGCGCAGGTCCAGCTTTCCCGCCACTTGCCGTCGGTAAAACGCGTGATTGAGACCACGGGCACACCGACGCGCCTGCCGGTCGGCGGCAAGCCGCAGAGGCCCGCCCGGTGTGTGCCGCTGGTGTTGTACCGCACCCATACCGGGTCGCCTTCCGCGAGTATGACGTCTATCCTGTCGCGCCGGTCCGGTTCCTGTCAGGGTGGTTCATGGTGTTCATGGCCGCCGTCAGAACAACTCGGCTAGCTTTGCCGCTGGGTGCCGCGCGCGACGAGCATGACCGGAATCCCCGCGCACAGCACGGCTATGCCGACGGTCGCGCCGATGCTGCCGGGGTCGAGGCTCATCGCGTAACCGAAGCTCGAATACAGCATGTAGACGCACATCGCGCAGAACAAAAGCGGCGTCACCGGATACAGCGGCACGCGGAACGGGTCGGCGTTGACCGGCGGCTGGCGGCGCAGCACGAACAACGACACGCCGGTCAGCAGGAAAAACAACCAGAACGCGGGCGCGGTATACGCCACCATGGTGCGGAAGCCGTCGGGCGTGAACGACGCGAGCAGCACGAGCGTGAGCGCGAGCGCGCCCTGCCACAGCAGCGCGTTGACCGGCGCCCCTGCCTTTTCATTCCATGCACCGAGAAATCCGAACAGCGCGAAATCACGGCCGAGCGCGTAGTTGGTGCGCGCGCCGGTGAAGATGGTTGCGTTCAGCGTCGATAATGCAGCAGTTATCACCGCCGTGCCGAGCACCAGCGCGCCGGCGTCGCCCCACGTCACTTTCATCAAGTCCGTCGCCACCGCTTTCGATTCGCGCATACCGGCGAGTCCGAGCGCGTTGAGGTAGGCGAGATTGAGCAGCATGTAGAGCGCCGTGATGATCAAGATGCCGATGATCAGCGCGCGCACTATGCCGCGCTTGGTGTCGCGCATCTCTGCCGTCAGGTAGGCCGCCTCGTTCCAGCCGCCGTAGGTGAGCAGGATGAAGATCAGCGCGAGGCCCGAGAACAGCGGTCCAGGCGTATCGGCCGCCGCCGGGACGGCTGCAGGCGGCGTCGCGGTAAGACCGGCCGCCACCACGCCTAGGATCGAGAGCGCGAGGACCAGGGCGAGAAGGTTCTGCAGCCGCTTGCTCTGCGTCGTGCCGATAATATTGAGCCACGTGAGCACGGCCACTGCCAGCGCCGCGTAAATAGCGGCGCTTTTTACGCCCAGCGGCAGGATCTGCGTGGCGTAATCGCCGATCACGAACGCGATCGCGGCAATTGCGCCGGTCTGGATTACCGTCATGCGCGCCCATGCGAACAGGAAGCCGAGCCAGTCGCCGTAGGCGCGCCGCAGAAAAAAGTATTCGCCGCCGGCGCTGGGGTACGCGCTGCCGAGCTCGGCGTAGCATAGCGCGCCCACGAGCGAGATCACGCCGCCGGCGGCCCACAGCGCAAGGAAAATGCCGGCGCTGCTCGAATTGCCGGCGACGATCGGCGGCGCCCGGAATATGCCGACACCGATCACGATGCCGACGATCATCGCGACCGCATCGGCCTGCGTGAGGCTCGGCCTCGGCTGCGCTCCCTGTCCTGTCGCCGGCGACGTCATTGTGGACTCGCCGCGCGCTGCGTGAGCCTCGCGCTCCACGGCAGCTGCTTCTGCCCGGCGCCCTCGCCGAGCCTCAACGTGCCTTCGATCACATCGCCTTTGACCGTACCCTTGAATTCGTGGCGCGTCGAATTATCGCCGGGCTTCGTAAAAAACGCGAAGCTGATCTGGTCGCCTTCGAGATTGGGCGCGCGCAGCGTGATCTTCTGGCTACCGCTCTTGGCGACGCCGTCGAACATCTGGAAGCGCTGCGTGAATTCGAATTCCCAGTTTGCCGGCTGCGCGCCCGTCGCAATCTGCGATTGCCAGCGCCCGGCGATTTTGGCCGGCACGATCCAGCGATAGACATAGCTCTTGCCGGGGTTGCCGACTGTTTTCTCGGGCACGTCGAGCGTGTGCATTTCGTCGGCATGCCACTCGCCCATGTGGTAGTCATGCGCAACGACGCGCGTGCCCGGCCTGAGATTCAGTATCTTCGGCCGCAGCTTCTCGTTCATTTCAGGCAGCAGGTAACTCGTGATCACCGTCGCCTGGCTTAAATCGGTTTCAAACAGGTTCTGCTCGATGAACCTGGCGCGGTCGGCCACACCTTCGCGCCGGGCATTTTCGTTGCTGATTTTGAGGAGTACGGTGTCGAGGTCGACGCCGAAGCCGCGCGCGCCGAACTTTTTCGCCGCGGTGATCACCATGCGGCCGTCGCCCGAGCCGAGGTCGATAACGAAATCCTGCGGCCCGACTTTCGCCATGCGCAGCATTTCCTCGACGACGACCTGCGGCGTCGGCACGTAAACCACGTCGCCGACGCCTTCCTGGGCCTGCAGCCGCAACGGCAACACCAGTGCCAACAACGCCGCGCCCACTATCCACTTCCAGCTATTCATCAAACTCTCCACTCCGTAATTATTCGGTACGCATCTTACCGCGCTCGGTGCGCGTTGCCTGCCAATCGAGCGTCGTGTGCTCGCCGCCGCTGACCGTGACGCGGCCGAGGATCTTGTCGCCCTCGATGCGCCCGTTGAACGCGTGGCTGATCTGCTGCCCGAACATTTCGCGCGTCAGGTTGAAGCTGATCAGGTCGCCGCGCAACCTGACGTTCTGCGCCGCGACACTGCCGCCATCGATCAGCATTTCGCCGTCGATCTCCTGAAAAAACTGCCTGACCCTGGCTTCATAAACGCGCGCGTTGCCGCCGACCGTCAGTTGCCAGCGCCACTTGCCGGCGGCGTTGGCCGGCACGTACCACAGATAAATCCGGCTCACCGGCGGGCCATAGGATTTATTCGGCACCGGCACTTCGCGCTGCAGGTCCGGCTTCCAGTTACCCATGTCGAAATCGTGCGACACCACGCGCGTGCCGGGCTTGAGCTCGCTCAGCAGGCGTGGGCGCAACTGGATATTGATCTGTCCCAGCAGGTACATGGTGAGCACGGTTGCCCTGCTGATGTCGGCGTTGAATAGATTGCCGGCAACAAAAGTCGCCTTGCCGCCGACCCCCTGGCGCCTGGCCTCCTGGCGCGCGGTAAATACCAGATTCTCGTCGAGCTCGACGCCCATGCCGTGCGCGCCGTTCTTTTTCGCGGCTTCAATCACGATGCGTCCGTCGCCCGAGCCGAGGTCGATCAGATAATCATTGGCGTTAACGAGCGCCATATCGAGCATGGCGTCGATCACGTTCGATGGCGTCTGCACATACGGCACGTCGCCTGCCTGCTGTGCGTGCGCAACGCGCCACGACGGCAGTGCGCACAGCGCCAGCAGCAAGCCGATCCTGCAGGTCGCACGCAGCATGGCGTCAGGAGGCAGTCGCGACACGGGTGGCACGCCATTTGATCTGCGTCTGCTCGCTGCCGATACCGCGCCTCACCACGCCCTCGATCACGTCGCCGGTTACCCGGCCCTCGCAATACAGGTTGCTCTCGAGCGGCCCGCTGTCGTCGACCATCACGAAACTGATGCGGTCGCCCCGCAGCTTCGCATTCCACAGGCCGGCGACCTTCCTGTCGTAGCGCGCGAGGCCGTCGATTTCCTGGAATTTCTGCCTGATCTCGATCTCGTAGCTGCGCTCCCCGGCCGGCAGCGCGAGCGTGGTGCGCCAGCGGCCCGCGACTGGCGCCGGCACGATCCATAGAAAGACATTCTTGCGCACCGTGGACTTCCGGTCAGGCTGCCAGTCCCCCAGATTGAAATCGTGCGACACGATGCGCGTGCCGGGCTTGAGCTCCTGCAGCAGGCGTGGCTGCAGCCTCATGTTGACCGACGGCACCAGATACATCGTCACCACCGTGGCCGGACTGATGTCGAACTTGAACAAATCCTGGTGGTGGAAAGTCACGCGGTCGCTGACATCCGCGAGCTGCGCGTTGTAGACACTCTCCGCAATGCGTTCGGGATCGAGATCGACGCCGACGCCGCGGGCGCCGAATTTTTTCGCCGCGGCGATCAGGATGCGGCCGTCTCCCGAACCCAGATCGATCACGAAATCATCGGGTCCGACAGCGGCGAGCCGCAGCATCTCTTCGACCACCACCGGCGGCGTCGGTACATACGGCACGTCATATTTGAACTGGGCGCGCGCGATCAGCGGCGCCGCGAAACATGCGGCCACGATCAACATCGCCCGCCACCGCGGATCCAGGATCATGGCTGCATTTTCTGCTGCAGCTCCTGCATTTGTGGCCGTTTCAGCAATGCATGCGCCGGCGTGCCGGGCCCGGTGCGCGCTGCGTTCCATTCGAGCTGACGCTGCGCCACTGGACCGGCAACCCTGACCGTGCCGCTGATATCCTGACCGGAAATCCGCCCTGAGAATTCGTAATGCAGCGCGGTTTTTTTGTCGTTCGTGCTGAAGCTGATGTCCTCGCCGCTGAGCCGGACATGTTCAAGCGGCCATGCGATGCCACCGATCGTGACATTGCCGGTTATGGTCTGGAAATTCTGGGCGGCGACGAGCTCGAAATCGACGGGCTTGCCGCCCACCGGCAATTGCCAGCGCCATTTGCCTGCCGCGTTCGCGGGCACCACCCAGAAGAACACTTTGCTTTTCTTGTCGCGGCCGACCGGTTTGTCCGGCGCGTCGAGCACCATCTGCTCGTCGGGCGGCCAATCGCCCATGTCGTAGTCGTGCGACACGATGCGCGTGCCGGGCTTGAGCGTCGCCAGCAGCCTGGGCCGCACCATCAAGTTGACTTCGGGCAACAGGTAGATCGTGACCACGCTCGCCGCGGTTAGATCGGTGTCGTAGAGATCGCGTTCGTAAAACACCGCGCGATCGGCGACGCCGGCGCTTGCCGCGAGCCGGTTGGCAAGCTCGACCAGCCGCCGGTCGAGATCGACGCCGAAACCGCGCGCGCCGTACTTCTGCGCGGCAGTAATCACCATGCGCCCGTCGCCCGAGCCGAGATCTATCACGTAATCGCCGGGTCCGACGTGCGCGACCTGCAGCATGCGGTCGACCACGTTCTGCGGCGTCTGCACGTACGGCGTATCGCCGAAATCCTGCGCGCTCCCCGGGCACGTAACCAGCACTGCGCCGAGCAGCAGCATGCCGGCCACCACGGCGGCGCGGCGCCGCGGCGCCGCCGCTATTACCGGAACCAGACTCATGCTAGTGAAGCGAGGCTGCGAGCCGTGCGGCACCGGCAGGCTCGCTCGCTTTCGTGCCGCGCGTCGCGTCCCACTCGAGCTGTCCCCGGGCACGGCTGCCCGCAAAACTTGCCGTGCCCTCGATGGTGCCGCCCGTCACGCGCCCCGTGAACTCGTGCTTGAGCGGACTGCCGTTGACGTCCGCGCTGAAGCTGACGCTGATCTGGTCGCCGCGCAGCTTCGCTTCCTGCAGCTTGATGCTGTGGCCGCCGACGCGCACCGTGCCAGAGATCATCTGATAATTTTGCTCGAGCACCATCTCGTAGGCCTGCGGCTTGCCACCGATAGTGAGCTGCCATTGCCACGGGCCGGTGACCCTGGC
The DNA here is from genome assembly GCA_041483135.1 of Gammaproteobacteria bacterium. GTDB lineage: Bacteria > Pseudomonadota > Gammaproteobacteria > Burkholderiales > SG8-41 > PALSA-1004. Next base: position 9,192 of record JBGPFE010000010.1, read on the forward strand.
CGGCACGATCCAGAAATAAATCGAGCTGGTGCCGGCACCGCTGCCGCTGCCGTATTTGTCCCGCACCTCCAGGCTGGCGGATTCGTCCGGCTTCCAGTCATCCATCGAGAAATCGTGCGACACGATGCGCGTGCCGGGCTTGAGCTCGAGCAGCTTGGGCCGCAAGTCGAGATTGACGCGCGGCAGCAGATACATGGTGATCACTGTCGCACCGCTCAAATCGGTCTCGAACAGATTGCGCTGCAGGAACGTCACGCGGTCGCTGACGCCGGCCTTGGCCGCGTTCTCGATGCTTTCCTTGATGCGCACGGGATTCAAGTCGACGCCGAAACCGCGCGCGCCGTATTTTTTCGCCGCGGTCACCACGATGCGGCCATCGCCCGAGCCGAGATCGATCAGGAAATCCTGCGGGCCGACCTTGGCGATCTGCAGCATGCGTTCGACCACCTCCTGCGGCGTGGGCACGTAGGGTACGCTCGGTTCCGCTGCGTATGCGCCACCGCCGCTGCCAAACAGAGCGAGCACGGCAGCCGCGCATAGCACATGAGCGGGAAATCTTTGCATAGGCCCTCCACCTGGTGCGAGATCGACTCCATTGAACATAGCGTGGCGCGCAGCTTCAATGCCGTCTGCGCTCGCGCCTGCCTTTGAAGTCTGGTAAATTTGCACGTGACCAACAAAAGCCTGAATTGCCGTCCGCACACGCTGCGAACGCGCCGTCATTATACCTGACCGTACCCGGCCGGCATCCCCCTACTGCAATGCTGCTGCAGGCGATCATTTTCGTGACCGGCGCCGCAATCCTCGCGCTCGAGCTGCTCGCCTCGCGCATCATGACGCCCTATTTCGGCGTCAGCCTTTACATCTGGAGCGGCATCCTGTCGATCACGCTGGTGTCGCTTGCGTTCGGCTACCGGGCGGGCGGCAGGCTCGCCGGCGGCAGGAAAAGCAGCGCGCCGCCCGTCAAGCTCGCCTTCCTGTTCGCGCTGATGCCGGCGGTCGCCGCGCTCGCGATCGTCGCCGCCTGCCTCGCTTACCCTTATTTGTTTTACCGGCTCGCGCAGCTCGACCTCGTGCTCGGCGCGTTCACTGCCTGCCTGGTGTTGCTGTGCGTGCCGCTGCTCGTGACTTCCGCGATGAACCCGCTGCTGGTGGCGATCCTGCTCCGCCAGTCGGCCGCACGCGGCGAGCTTGCCGACGCCGGTGCCGGCCGGGTTTTTTTCGTCAGCACCATCGGATCGGTCGCCGGCGTGCTGTTGACTGCATTCGGGCTGATCCCTTACTTGAGCAATTTCGCCGCGACGCTGGTGGTGGCCGTGATACTCGCCACGCTGCCGTTCGTCATGCTATTTGGTGCGCGGGGTAAGATCGCCGGGCGTAAACCTCTCGCAATAACCGCCGCTATCGCACTCGCGGCCTCTCTCGCCCTGCTGGCCGGCGCCGATGCTTATACCGGACGCATGTGGCCGGCCCGTTACGACGGCGCAGCGTGGACGCGCGAAGCGGTCTACCGCTCGCTGTTCGGCACGGTCAAAGTGCTCAGGAGCGAGCCGCGCGGCAACGAACCGTATCTGCGCATGTATTTTCAGGACGGCCTGATTCAGAACCGGGTTACCGCCGACAACCGGTCGATGTCGATGTATACGTATGCGCTCGAGGCGCTCTCATTCGCATACCGGCCAGGGTTGCGCTCGGCAGCGGTGCTCGGCATCGGCGCCGGCATGGTGCCGATGCGGCTCGCCGGCCGCGGCATCGATGTCACCACCGTCGACATCGATCCCGCTTCGCTGCACGCGGCGGCCGAAGTGTTCGGCTTCGACCCCGCCAGGGTGCACGCACAGCAGGCCGACGCGCGTACTTTCCTGCGCTCGTGCCACGGCGGCTACGACGTGGTGATCATCGACCTGTTCCACGGCGACGGCGTGCCCGACTATCTGGTTACGCGCGAGTTCTTTCACGACCTCAAGCGCTGCCTCGGGACCGACGGCATCGCCGTGTTCAATACGTTCGCCGATCTCGATCATCCACGCGCCTATGCGCATTTCCTGACGACGCTGCGCAGCGAGCTGCCGTTCATCGTGCTCTACCGGCCCGACTACGGCATCGCCACGCATATCAACAGCTTTGCCGTCGCCAGTAGCAGAGCATTGCCGACGCCCGCGAGCGTCGATCTCGCCCACGTGCCATCGCCTCATGTCTTCATCTTGTCGGCAATGCTCAGGGACCCGCGCCCGCTCGATCAGCAGTTGCTCGAGCACGGACGCGTGATCACCGACGCCAACAACCCGGTGGCGATGGATCTTGCGGAAAGCCAGTTGATCAACCGCCGCTACGTGATCGAGGCGCTGCCGGCGGCGTTTTTCGTGAATTGATGCAACGCCTGGCGCCGCCTAGTGCCGTTCCAACTATTCCGAGCTATCTGTGATGGGTGATCAAGGCACAATATTCAGCAGAAGGATACTAGGTCATCGGGCCAATCAAGTTGGAACGGCACTAGTCGATCATGACTTTTGCGGCGGCAGTGCGCACTGCCGACCAGCGCGCGGGCGCTTTACCGCCGGGCAACTCGACCGTGCCCTCCATCGCATCACTCTTCACGTGTCCTGCAAAGCGTGCGAGAGCCTTCCCGTTCGGCAACGCAAAACCAAATTCATTGCCATGCACGGCGAGTTGCTGGGGACGCACGGGCTTGCCGCCGACGGTAACGCTGCCTTCGAGGTTCTGGAAGCGCTGCTTGAGCGTAAGCTGATACGTTTCGCCGCCGTCAACCTTGACCTGCCAGGTGCCGGCGATTTTCGCCGGCACCTGCCACAGATAGACGGTGGCCGAGGGCACGCCGGTCACCGCCTCCTTTTCCGGCACGGCGAACGTGTACGAGTCGTCGGGCAGCCATTCGCCGCCGAAATGATAGTCATGCGACACGACCCGCACGCCCGGCTTCAGTTCGTTGAAGACCTTGGAGCGCAATTTGATCATCATATCGGGCAGCAGATAGAGCGTCAGTACCGAAGCCTTGCTGATATTGGTCTTGAACACGTCGAGCTGCACGAAACGCACGCGGTCGGCGACGCCGAGCTTCTGCGCGCTTTCGTTGGAACGCTTGACGAGATCGGCGTCGATGTCCACTCCCATGCCGCCTGCCTTGAACTGCGTCGCCGCGGTGAGCACGATGACGCCGTCGCCTGAGCCGAGGTCGACGACAAAATCGCTCTCGCCGACATTGGCCATCCGCAACATCTGATCGACCACCACCTGCGGCGTCGGCACATACGGCCCGCCGGTGCGCTCGATGTCGGCCGCATACGCAGTCGCGCCCGCCAGCGCAAGCGCGGACAGCAGCCGCGACAGTCCGCGGCTGCAATTCGTCGCACGGATCATTGCTTATCTAGAACCGCAGTTTGTCGCCAGGATTGATCGCGAACACCTTGACCGGGAAGCTGCCGAGCGCGTCCATGTATTCCTTCGGCGTGCCGCGCAAAATCGGATAGGTGGCGTAATGTATCGGAATTGCGTACTTCGGCCGCAGAAATTCAGTCGTGGCCTTCGCCGCGTCGCGCGGATCCATCGTAAAGTGTCCGCCGATCGGGATCATGATGAGGTCAGGGCTGTAATACTCGCCGATCAGCTTCATGTCGCCGAAAAGCCCGGTATCGCCCATGTGGTAGATCTTGAAACCATTCTCGAGCTCGATGATGAAACCGACGGGCTCACCGCCAAAATGCGTCTCGTCCTTGCCGGTCGCTGGATTCTTCCACACCAATTCTGAACTGTGCTCGGCGTGCACCATGGTGATCTTGACGTTCGGGAACGGCGTGATCGTGCCGCCTTTTTGCATGCGCGGCGCGAGTTCGGCTGGCACAATGCCCAGGGTAACGATGGTGTTGCCCATGCCGGCCGCTGCGTATATCGGCGCGTTATTTTTCTTCGCCAGCGCCGGCGCATCGCCGAAATGGTCGCCGTGCGCGTGAGTGACAAGAATCAGGTCGACCTTGCCGAGCGCGTCGAGGTTCTTGTACTGCGGCGGCGTTTTTGGATTGGCGGTGATGTACGGATCGATCACGATCACCTTGCCGGCAACGGTCGTGATGCGCATCGCCGATTGCCCCAGCCACCACACCTCGATGTTGCCGCTCTTGCCCGCATCGGAACTCGGCATCGACGTGCACCCGGCAACCAGCGCCAGCACCGCAAACATACCCAACAAGTTACGCACTGTCTGTTTCATAATCTCCTCCTGATTGAACTGCTACGGTTTAACGAATTTGAGCACGAATTCATCGTTCGGCTGCTTCGGCTTGAATACCGATGCATCGCGCGGGTCCTGCGGGTTGCGCAGGAATCCGCCTTCCGCGGCCAACCGAAAACCCGCCGCTTCGACTTCACGCCGCACCACCGCCTCCTCGATGCGGTGCAACGATTTTGCTTCACCGGTGCCGGTACCCGGGCGTCCCGAATGATCGGCGACGATGTAGACGCCGCCCGGCTTCAGCGCGTCGAATACCGCGCGGTTCATTTTTGCACGGTCGACGCCCAGATATACCGTATCGTGATAATTGAAGTTGAACGTCACCAGATCGAGGTTGCGCGCCTCTGTCGGCAGCGGATCGTCGAATTCCCGCACGACCTGCACGACGTTCTGCATGACCGGTTTGCGCAGGCGCTCCTCGAAGCGGCCTTTGACGGCGTTCTCAACCGCCTCCCGCGTGTTCTGCGCGTAAACCTTGCCGGTCGCGCCGGCCGCGCGCGCCAGCAATTCGGTATTGTAGCCCGCGCCGGCGCTGAGATCAGCGACCGTCATCCCGGGGCGCGCGCCGTAAAACGCGAGCAGCTGTGCCGGCTTGCGGCGCACATCGGTCGCGCGATCAGCTTCGCTGCGGTCGGGGCTTGCCACCAGCGCCTGGAAATCCGGCGCCGGCGGTTCGGTCGCGCAGCCCGCTGACAGCACGGCCAGCCATGCTGCAATCAGCCAGGCTTTGGTATCCGGTCTCACTATCCCCCCCTCTATGCACTTGGCACGGTTGCCCCCGCTTACTTGGGCGGGTTTTCTTTGCACTCCCGCAGTATCTCGAGCGACGAGCGGCTGCCGTTGAACACCCGTTCCACCACGCCCTTGATGCGATCGAGCTCTGCGACGGTAAACCTGTCGCTCGATTCGAGCTTGTCCGCCTCGGCGAGCACCACCGGCAGCGAATAGCCCTGATTGCGCAATTGCTCGGTCGTAAACGCTATGTTGGCGAGCTGGTCGCACGTCACCGCCGCCGACGCCACAGCGCAATTCAAGCCGAAAGCCAAGTATACGATCAGGCGCACCAGTGAAAGCACTCCGCAGCAGGCCGATATGTTAAACCAGTCGCGCGGCAAGTGCACTGGGTGCGCGCTCAACGTTTGAGCGTCCGCATATGGGCGCAAATAATCTCTTCGATGCCGGCATCGCCCTTGAATCCAAGCCGGTCGGCGCGCTCGGTCGTAAAATGCGCCGGCCAGCCCAGCACGATTTTCTCGATCGCCGCATCACGCTCGAAGCGCACGCGCGCCGCGGTTTCCTTGCCGGCAAGCTTGGCCAGCGCCGCGAGCGCCCCGGCAACGCTGACCGTAATGCCTGGCGCATTGAGGGTGCGGTTCCAGCCCCATGCCTCGGCCGGCAATTCGATGGCGCGGATCAGCGCGTCGACTGCGCGCTCCGGCGACAGAATCCACATCTTCGCCGCCGGCGGCACCGGGCACAGCGCCGCCTCGCCGTTGAGCGGCTCCCGCAGGATGCCGCTCATGAAGCCGGAAGCTGCCCGATTCGGCTTGCCGGGCCGCACCACTATCGTCGGCAGCCGCACCGCGCGTCCGTCGAGATAGCCTTTGCGCGAGTAGTCGTTGACGAGCAGCTCGCCGATCACTTTTTGCGTGCCGTATGACGATTGTGGCGTCGCCGCCGTCGTGTCGGCGACGACTGCGGGCAGCTCGCCGCCGAACGCGGCGACCGAACTCGTGAACACCAGCCGCGGCGGCGCGGGTTGGCGCCGGCAGGCTTCGAACGTGAGCCGCGCGGCATCGAGATTGACGCGATAGCCCAGGTCGAAATCGGCTTCCGCGCCGGCGCTCACCACCGCGGCGAGGTGAAACACGGCGTCGGTTTTCGGCGCGAACACGCGCTCGAGCAGCGACGCATCGCCGGCATCGCCGCCTGCGTATTTGATGCGGCTGTCTTCGACGCGCCCGGCCGGCAGCGCCTGATCGACCAGCACCAGCTCGGCGAGGTTCGCTTTTGCGCCGGGCTCGATTGCCAGGCCGCCGCGCGAAATCAGCGCGCGCGCCAGCATTTGCCCCAGAAAGCCGCCTCCCCCGGTGACAACTATTCTCATCGTCTCTGCCGTTCTTGTTTATGTGCCGGTCGACGAAAGCGCTATCATCATGTTTTGCGACGTGCGGCGCAACCGTCCGCAACGCACGGCATTGGGGGCCCATCCATGAAATCCGCGGAATGGTATTTCGACTTCATTTCGCCGTTCTCGTACTTGCAGTTCGAGGCGTTCGGCGAATTGCCGCGCGCGCTTGAGATCACGTTCCGTCCGGTCGTGTTTGCCGGGATCCTCGATCATCTGCAGCACAAAGGGCCGGCCGAGATCCCGGGCAAGCGCCGTTTCACTTATCGCCATGTGCAGTGGCTCGCGAAACATCACGGCATCCCGCTCAAATTTCCGCCCGCGCATCCGTTCAATCCGATTCGCGCATTGCGCTTGGCGGTTGCGCTCGGCGACCGGCGCGAGGTCATCGAGAAAATATTCCGCTTTATCTGGCGCGATGGGCGCTCGACCGACGCGCCCACCGACTGGGAGGCGTTGACCGCGGCCCTCGGCGCCGGCAACGCCGATCAAATGATCGCGGACCCGCGCGTCAAGGATGAGCTGCGCGCGAACGGCGAACGCGCGATCGAGCACGGTGTTTTCGGCGTGCCGACCTTCGTCGTCGACGGCGAAGTGTTCTGGGGTTTCGACGCGACCGGCATGGTCATCGACTACCTCGAGGATCCGCAGTGGTTCAAGTCCGGCGAGATCGCGCGTATCGGCGACCTGCCCGCCGCCGCACAAAGAGTCTAGACGACCTCCAACCCGGTGTGAAATGTATCCTTACACCCGAATATTCTGGTAGGTACGGCGCCGCATGTTGCGTTTCCGGGGCGCGTCTTGATGCAGCGCAATCTTGACGATGGCACGAATCAGAGCCGGCCCGGATGAAAGTACCAATCGTCGGCCTTGGAAAACATCTCGAATTCCCTGACAAAACCCTGCGCTTCGAGCAGGCGCCGGATGGATTCCCTGATTTCGGGCTTGAAATTGTGCTCGACGGTGATCACGCGGATTTTGAATTTCTCGAAATCGAAGGAATCCAGAATATCGAATTCGCTGCCCTCCGTATCGATGGACAAGTAATCAATCATCCCGGGGGCGGCGTGCTCGAGCAATAAGTCGTTAAGAGATATCGTCTCGACAATCAGCGTTTCCGCATCAATCAACCGGGCATCCGCGTGGAGGTCATTGGCGGCAAAGCTTTTCAGGGAAGACAGCTCCGGGTATCGATTGGCCGCCAGAAATTCAAGTTTCTTTCCCGATTCCCGCCATACGCACCGATAGTCGATTTTGGCGCTTCTGTTCGAACGCAGAGGATCGCGCCACTTTGGAAATGGCTCGGCGAGTACGCCCTGCCAACCCAGGTTTTTTTCGAGGTAGTAGGTATTGCTCAGGAAAATGCCGTCGGTTGCGCCGAACTCGACGAAAAATCCCCCTTTCTTGTTTGCCAGTTTGTAAGTGACATACAAATCCTGGAGAAGGTGTGCCTTTGATTGTGGAAACCTTTCCAGGCAGTGGGCGAGAAAGCCGACCGAGTTCCGGTCGATCGAAAAATTTTCAGGAACATTCTGGTGCGCCAGTAAATACTCCCATAAAAAAGTCAGGCCGCCTTCAGTATGGATTCCGGGTATCGCAGGTTTTTTCATGACGCAACCATCGTCATAAAATGCCGCGCCCGCAACAGGGCTGCACACCGCTCTTTCCCGGACCGGATTTCCGACCCCGGAAAATCAATGCGCCGCACTATTTCAGTAATCGCGATATCCAATTTTTCCATAGGAAACCTTTTCCAGCACCGGACGCGGATTGCGACGGAGTCAGCGCGCTTTTGCCGTGTGACGGGCTGAATTCCGCCCTGATGGCGGAGACGATTCTCGCTATCACCTCGCCCCAATCCCCTCTTGCGGACTGGCGGAATATCCGCATGGTCGGATACCACGGCGAGTCCTCGCGGTCCAGCATCCATCGCCATTCGCTTTCGAAGCGGTTCAATAGCCACACCGGCTTGCCCATGGCGCCGGCCAGGTGCGCAATCGACGTATCGACGCTGATAACCAGATCCAGCTGGTCGACCAATGCGGCCGTGTCCAGCAAATCACCGCACTCCCCCATCCAGTCTGGCATTATCCAGCGGACTTGCTTGAGCTGGTGCGCCTCTGCGCCTTTCTGCAGGCTCAGGAAATTTATCCCGGTGATTTCGCATAGCGGCGCGAAGCGCTGCAGATGAACGCTGCGACGCGAATCGGATAGAGTGGATTTTCCTCCCGCCCATACCAACCCGATTCTGGGCGACGCGACATTGGCAAGCCTGTCGGCCCATGTCCGCCGCAAACCGTCCGGCACCCGCAAATAGGGCATTTCCCCTGGGATCGTCTCAAGCCGTGTATTGAATAGTAACGGCAAGCTCATTATCGGGCAGTGACAGTGAAACGCCTCCATGGGCACGGGGTGCTCCCGTGAAACGACCTCGTCGACGCCAGCGATGGTTTGCATGATTCGGACAAGCGAAGCGTCACAGTAGACAATCAGGTGTCCGACACCGCGATCTTTCAGCAGCGGCAGATACCGCATCGTCATCAGGCTGTCGCCGAGCCCTTGCTCGGTCCAAACCAGCAAGGCCCTTCCCTCCAGATGCTGGCCTTGCCAACGCGGCACGTCCTTGAGTTCGCCGAGCAGATCCCGATCAGCGCCGATTTCCAGGGTATTACCGCCCTCGAACCGGTTTTCATAGAGAGAAAATCCGGCGGCATAATCCCCCCGCAGCAACTGCAACAGCGAGTAATTGAGACCGGCACGGGCCAGCGCGGGATTGAGCTTTATCGCTGCGCGATAACTTTGCTCAGCCTCCTCAAGGCGCCTGAGCGCTTTCAGCGCATTGCCGAGGTTACTGTAAGCTTCCGCATAATCCGCTTTGAGCGCCAGTGCCCGGCGGTAGGCGCTCTCGGCTTCGCGCGGGCGGTGCAGTTCACGAAGGGCTTCCCCCAGGTTGTTCAGAAAAAACGGGTTCGCCGGGTTGAACCCGATCGCCTTCTCGATCAACTCGACAGCGACCTCGTGGTTGCCGGACTGATGGGCGATCACCCCGAGCAGATGCAAGGCGTCCGCGTTGGCTGGTTCAGCCTCGAGCACCTGCCGGTAAATGCTCTCCGCCTCCGTCAAGCGCCCCGCCTCGTGGTGCTGCATGGCAATCTGTATTGCCTGCCGGGTCGTAACGGGCTGTCGCTCTGATTTCATCGCTTGGGCCGACCGCATTATGGCCTGGTCGCCGCGTCGTGTTGAGTTGACGGAAAGTGTACTACGTTGGTGCTGGCGGGCGGCGCCGGCGTGTTCCGGCTCGAGTTGAGGACCTGCAATTCCGCGCCAGGCTGTGCGCAAGCAGGGTAAAAGTTCGAGAGCCGCGTTGAAGTAACGCGGCAGGCTTCAAATGAACCCGCGGTCACACCCCCGGCGGCTGGCTCTGCTCATCGAGGCCGACGTCGGCGCGCCAGTCCTTGCCTTTGAAGAAAAGCGGCTTGAGGCTGATCAGAAACATCACAGTACTGATGACCAGCATCGTCACTGTAATGGGCCGCTCGAGGAAAATACGATAGTCGCCGGCGCTCATCGCGAGCGACTGGCGCAGGCTCAGTTCGAGCATCGGCGACAGTATCAGTCCGAGCGCGACCGGCGCGAGGTCGTAGCCGAATTTGCGGAACGCATACCCGACGCCGCCCATCACGAGCATGATCCAGACGTCGAGCGTGCTGTTGTTCACCGAATAGGTACCCAGTACGCAAAAGCAAAGCACGCACGGATAAAGATAGGAATACGGAACGCGCAGCAGGTTGACGAACAATCCGACCATCGGCAGGTTGAGTATCAGCAGCACGACGTTGCCGATATACATGCTCGCGACGAAGCCCCAGAACAACTCGGGTTCCTGCGTGATCAGCATCGGCCCCGGCGAAATCCCGTGCAACATGAGCGCGGCGATCATCACCGCCATGATCGGGCTGGTCGGGATGCCGAGCGCCATCATCGGTATGAATGCGCCCGTCGCGGCCGAGTTGTTCGCCGACTCCGGTCCGGCCACGCCCTCGATCGCGCCGTTGCCGAAACGCTCCGGATGGTCCGATATGCGCCGCTCGACGCCGTACGAAACGAACGAAGAGATGATGTGCGCCGAGCCGGGAATGATGCCGATCAAAAATCCGATCAGGCTGCCGCGCACGATCGGCCCCACCGAGAGCCTGAATTCCTCGCGCGACGGGATCAACTGGCGCAGCGTGGGCTTCTGCACTTTGGGCGGCACCGGCTGGCCCGCGGTCAGCAGTATTTCCGAGACCCCGAACAACCCGACCGCCACGGGCACGATTCCGATGCCGTCACCGAGCTCGACGATGTCATAGCTGAACCGGGTATAGCCGCTCATCGCGTCGATCCCGATCATGCCCAGCAGCAGCCCGAAGCCGGCCATCGCCAGCGTTTTGAGCATGGAGCCGCCGGTCATGTAGGCGAGCACGAGGAATCCCATCAGCAGCAGCGCCGTATATTCCGGCGGCCCGAAGCGCAACGCGAATGTCGCGAGCGTCGGCGCGAGGAGCATGAGGCCGACCACGCCGAAAGTTCCGGCGACAAACGACCCGATCGCGGCGATGGCGAGCGCCGGGCCGGCGCGGCCGCGCTGCGTCATCGCGTAGCCATCGACGCAGGTCATCACCGACGCCGCTTCGCCGGGAATTCGCATCAGGATCGACGTCGTCGAGCCGCCGTACATCGCGCCGTAATAAACGCTCGACAGCAGCACGACCGAGATGATCGGATTGAGCCCGAACGTCGCCGGCAGCAACAGGCTGATGCCCGCCAGCGGCCCGAGCCCCGGCAGCATGCCGACGAGCGTGCCGACGAGGCAGCCGATGAATGCGTAGACCAGCACCGACGGCTGAAGCACGACCGAAAAACCGAGCAGCAGGTTCTGCGCCGTTTCGGCCATCAGAACCCCCAAGGGCTGTTCGGCAGCTGTACCTGCAGCAGCGTCGAGAACACGTAATAGGTAATGACCGAGAAACCGACGGCGACTGCCGCGGCCGCAAACGGGTGCCGGCGTTCGACCACGCCGAGAAAGAAGACCAACAGCGCGATCATCGTCAATCGATAGCCGAGGCGCTCGAGCGCGAACGCGCCTGCTGCGCTGATCACGAGGATCAGTACCGCACGCCGCGCTTCGGGCCACGGAATCGACGAGAATGGCTCAGACTTGCCGCCGAACACCGCGATCAACAATCCGACGCCGCCCAGGAAGACGGCGATCAGCAGCGGCATGAAACCCGGCCCCGGATCGGCCAGCGTGCCCACTGGAAACACGCGGTCCTCCCATCCGACGTACGCCGCAAGCAGCAGCAGAAATGCGCCGGAAATCTGGTCGGTGCGGATGGCCTCCCACGCACCAGTCGCACCCGGCGTTCGAGTCATCGGCATTTTATTTCTTGTCTTCGACTTTGCCGACGACCTTGACCACCGCGGCGAGACGCTTCGCGTCGGCCATCCAGTAGGTGGCGAATTCCGGCGCATCCAGGTACTGAATCGGCGAGTTGACGTTGGCCATGGTCTTCTTGAAATCCGGGTCCTCCACCGTCTTGCGCGCCGCATCGCGCAGCACCTTCATCACCGGCTCGGGCGTGCCCCTGGGCGCGAACATGCCGGCCCAGATGTAGTACTCGATATCGTAGCCGAGCTCCTTGAACGTGGGCACATCCGGGAACGCTTCGTGGCGCTTGGCGCCCCAGCTTACGATCGGACGCATTTTCCCCGCTTTGACGTGCCCGCTGATCGCCGCCGGACCGCCCGCGGTCATTTCGACGTGCCCGCCGAGCAGCGCGGTAATCGCCGGACCGCCGCCGTTGGTCGGGATGTGACGCATTTTGAGCTTGGCCGCGTGCAAAAACATTTCCATCGGCATGTGCAGCGCGCCGTAAACGCCCGACGACGAAAACGACATTTGCCCCGGTTTCGAACGCGCCAGCGCCACCAGTTCCTTCAACGACTTCACCGGCAGCGACGGGTGTACCACCAGTATGGTCGGATCGGCCGAAATCAGCGCGATCGGCATGAACTGGTCGAGCGAGTATGCGGGCTTGCGGTCGAACAGCGCGTCGGCCGCGGGAATGACCGTGATGCTGGAGAGCGCCATCAGTATCGTATAGCCGTCGGGTTTGGCGTTGGCGACCGCCGCGTTGCCCACCGCACCGCCGGCCCCGGAACGGTTGGCAATCACGACCGGCTGCTTGAGTATTTTTTCCATTGCGGCAGCGGTGGGACGCCCCGTGATGTCGGCCACGCCACCTGGCGGGAATGGCACGATCATGGTGATGGGGCGCGACGGAAATACCTCTTGTGCAATGGCGGACGTCGCCGCGATCGCGAGCAATACGGGAACAATATAGCGTTTCATGTTTCCTCCGGATTTTGTGGTTGTGGCGGCTTGAGGTTGCGATTCTACCCAGCTTGTGACTTAAGTGCTCAGCGTCCGGTGTTCAGTCAAACCCGGCCGGCGAGCCCCTCAACTCAGCACTAAACACTTAACATTGCCTTCAATCCACCGGGTTTTCCAGCGTGCCGATCGGCTCGATCGTGATCGCGACGCGGTCGCCCTGCGTGAGGTACTTCGGCGGATCGAAGCCGATGCCGACACCGGCGCAGGTGCCGGTCGCGATCAGGTCGCCGGGGTCGAGCGTCATCACGCGCGACAGCGTCTCGATCAGCGTCGGGATGTCGAAAATCAGCTGGCTCACCAGCGCGTCCTGGCGCACTTCGCCGTTGACCCTGGTGATCAGGCGCAGCTTCGTGACGTCGCGCACTTCGTCGGCGGTGACGATGCACGGCCCCATCGGGCAGTAGCCGTCGAGGCTTTTACCGAGAAACCACTGCCGGTGCTCTTTTTGCAGCGTGCGCGCGGTGGCGTCGTTGATGATCGTATAGCCGTAAACGTGATCGTATGCATCCTTCCTGCCGATGCCGCGCCCGCCGGGGCCGACCACCGCCGTCAGCTCGCCCTCGTAATCGGTGGAGTTGGTGTAATCGAGATGGCTCGGGATCGGCTCGCCGCTTGCGATCACCGAGTTCGGCCACTTGGTGAACATGATCGGCAGCTCCGGAATCGCGTCCTTGCCGGCGCTCGCGTCAACGCCGCTCGCGTGGAACTCCCGCGCGTGGTCGTAATAGTTCTTGCCGACGCACAGGATGTTTTTCGCCGGGCGCGGGATCGGCGCGTGCAGCCTGGCGCCGCCGAACGGCAGCCGCCCCTCGCCGCTTTTTACCGCGGCGCGCGCGCGCTTGAGGCCGTTCCTGCCGAGCGCGATGAAGCTCGTCATGTCTTTCGGCAGACGCGTTGTCGCCGCCAGATCGACGATGGTATTGGATGCCGCATCGTGCACGCCGATGCGCATGCCGTTGGCATCGGAAAAAGTAACCAGACGCATTATCACTCCTCATTCGTAGCATGAAATGCGCGAGTTAAGGAGCGGCAGGCCGCTCCCTTGAACTCGCGCACTTAAACCGGCGCTTTGCGTCCGGATTTAACTTTTACTGATCGGTCCGTACGCCGGCGATCTTGACCACCTTTGCCCATTTGGCAATGTCGTCGTTCAGGTACTTCTCGAATTCGCCCACCGTCATCGTCATCGGTTCCGCGCCCTGCTCGTTCCAGGCTTTCTTCACGTCGGGCCGGGAGACGATTTTGGTGATCTCCGCATTGAGCCGGTCGATCACCGGCTTCGGCGTTCCGGCCGGAGCCATGACGCCGATCCAGATCGTGGTCTGGTAGCCCTTCACGCCCGCCTCCGATATGGTCGGCACCTCCGGCAATACCGTGGATCGTTTCAGGCCGGTCGTTCCCAGCGCCCTGACCCTGCCGCTCTTCACCATCGGCGTCATGGTGGTGATCGCGTCCAGCATCATTTCGACCTGGCCGCTCATGACGCTGGTGCGTGCTTCCCCGCTGCCCTTGTGGGGGATGTGCACGATATCCACGCCCGCCATCGACTTGAACAGCTCGCCGGCCATGTGATACGGGGTACCGGTGCCCGAGGATGCGTAGTTGAGGCCGCGCGGTTTCGCTTTCGCGAGCGCGACCAGCTCCTTGATCGACTTTACCGGCAGCGACGGATGCACCACCAGCACCAGGTCCGAGTAGTTGATCGGCGCGATCGGGACGAAGTCCTTCATCAACGTAAACGGCTTCTTCGGAACGAGCGACTCGTTGACCGTATGGGTGTTGGACATCACCAGCAGCGTGTAGCCGTCCGGAGGCGACTTCGCCACGAGATCGGTGCCGATGATCGAGCCGGCGCCGGGACGATCGTCGATGACGAAAGACTGGCCGACCGCCTCCTGCAGCCGCTGGCCGAGAAAGCGGGCGTAAATATCGGCCGGCCCGCCGGCGCCGAACGGCACGATGATGCGCACCGGCTTGTTCGGGTAGGGCTGCGCCCAGGCGCCTTGCCAGTGCATGCAGCAAAATGCGGCTGCCAACGTGCACAACGCGCGTTGCGTGAATTGCATCATGACCTCCTCCTCCTCATCGCTGTAGATCGCGGGGCGTGATTAGCCCGCGTTGCCGCCAGTATAGCGCGGGCGAGGGGCGATGAACCAAAACGGGATCTGGATTCGAACCGGGTTATGAGCCATGGGTTGCCTTTTACCCATTCTCCATTCCCCGCTTCCCATAACCGTTTTCTAAGCGGCGTGCGGCCGCTTGAACAGCCACTGGAACTGCTGCTTGAACAGCAGGTCGGCGAGCGCAATGTGGTCCTCGACCGCTTCCTGCGCGACTGCGCCGTAGCTCGTCGCTTCGAGCTTGAGATGCGCATCGACATCGCCCTGCTCCGTGACCAGTTTCAGCCCGGCCTTTTTCGCCAGATGGATCATGATCTGGTTTTCGGCGAGACAATGCATGAACAGCGTGGTGTAGCCGAGATTCACCGCGCTCAGCTTGCCGCGGTTGAGCAACGCGAGGCCGTAGCCTTTGCCGCGCTGCGCCGGTTCGACGCTCAAGCCAAGCTCGGCATAGTGCTGGTCACGGTCGAGCGCAAGATGCGCCGTGCCGATCAGCACCATGTCGCGGCCATAAATGCCGAACACCTTGTCGCGCGCGAAATCGATGCCGTTCACGTAGTGTTCGAGCGCGGCGTCGTGCATGTACGTGCCGAACCGCAGCCGCCGGTCTTCCGGCGGCAGCGTATGCAGATGCCGCAGCAGATCGGGCCGCTGCAGCGGCGACAGTTTCTGAATGACAGTGCTCATTTCAGTCCTAGGTCATTGCCAGATGATGTAACAGCACGGCTTCGCCACGAGCGGTAGGCGCCTCGATATCGTTCTCGCAAAACAGCAACGTCAGATACCAGCCGTATCCCAAGCCGATCACGCTCAATGCCTGCCCCGCTGTTACCAGTAAATCAGCCAAGACAATTTCCTTTCAAGTTGTCGCTTACTTATATTGCAATACAGCATTAATGGGTGATAATAAACCCTGACTCCATCCGATACCGGTATTATACGCAAGTTCGATGCCAGATTTATTACATATTTAAAACAATAACTTGATATAATATCACCGGTTTAAAATGGCCAAAATCAGGCATTTATGCGTCTATATGGTGCAACGCAATATTATTCGTCTTTCCATGCCCTGCTAGATAATTCGGCTACACTCGCGCAGATGTTGAGCCGGATCGTCGCCGTCGAGTGCTACGAAATCAGTACCGTGCTGGCGTCACGCGCCATTTTTTCTGTTTGCAGTGCGGCTATTCGAAGCGCGCCGCGCGGGCGAGCGGATCGCTATCCCGCTCGCTGCCGACGACGCCGCAGCACTCGAGATCGCCGTACGACAGGTGCAGGACGCCGGCTTCGAGCCGGTTGTGGTTGGACCGCTCGCCCGGGCGCAGGAATTCGACGCCGGCACGCCGGTATATGGAAAGACATTCACTGCGTCCGAATTGCGCCGGGGCCTCGGCATCAATCCGTAATGGAGAAAGTTGGCCGGCCGGCGAGGAGGACCGGAAGTAAGCCGATCCGGCAGGCGGAATGGTGATACAAACGACTCTTCACCGGTGGCTGGAACGGATGGTTGCCGTACGGCCCGGCGAAGTGCAGGCGCTGGCGTGGTCGTTTGCGTATTTTTTCTGTCTGCTCGCCGGCTACTACGTGCTGCGGCCGTTGCGAGACGAAATGGGAATTGCGGGCGGCGTGCGCAACCTGCAATGGCTGTTTACCGCCACTTTCGTCGTGATGCTGGCCGCGGTGCCGCTGTTCGGCGCAGTGGTGGCGCAGCTGCCGCGCCGGCGGTTCATTCCCGTCGTCTACCATTTCTTCGCCGCCAACATCGCGATCTTCTGGCTGCTGCTGACTCTTGACGTCGGCAAGGTGCACGTCGCGCGGGTGTTCTTTGTCTGGATCAGCGTGTTCAATCTGTTTGCCGTGTCGGTGTTCTGGTCGTTCATGGCCGACCTGTTTGCGAGCGAACAAGGCAAGCGCCTGTTCGGATTCATCGCCGCCGGCGGGTCCGCCGGCGCGCTGGTCGGTCCGGCGGTGACGGTGGGACTCGCAGTGCCGCTCGGTCCGGTCAACCTGCTCATCGTGGCTGCGGCATTGCTGGAGCTGGCAGTGCTATGCGCGCACCGGCTGGAGTCGGCGGCGTCACAAATCGGCAGCGTGCCGCCCCCGTCGACGGCACAGCCTGCGCCTGCCGCGCGCCCCGAGGCCGCCGCTCTCGGCGGAGGATGGCTTGCCGGGATTGCGATGGTGCTGCGATCGCCTTATCTGGCCGGCATCGCATTGTGGGTGACGTTGTTGTCGCTTGCCGGAACGTTTCTATACTTCCAGCAAGCGAACATCGTTGCCGCCGCCTCCGACGACCCGGCGGTGCGCACCCGCATCTTCGCCACGATCGACCTCGCGATCGGCATTCTCACGATGCTGGTTCAGTGCCTGGCGACGGGACGACTGATCGCCCGTTTTGGGGTCGGGCCGGCGGCCGCTTTCCTCCCCGCGGTCTTCGGCCTCGGTTTCCTCGCGCTGGCGGTGACGCCGGCGCTTCTCGTGGTCATCGCATTCCAGGCGGTGCAGCGGACCGCTAACTTCGCGATCTCGAATCCGGCGCGGGAAATATTATTTACGGTGCTGGAACGCGAGGAGAAGTACAAGGCAAAAAACGTGATCGACATCGTCGTTTTCCGCGGCGCGGACGCGGCGAGCGGCTGGCTGTTCGCAACGCTGCGCGGGGCCGGGCTTGAGCTGTCGACGATTTCCCTTGCGACGGTGCCGCTCGCGGTCGTCTGGCTCGTCCTTGCCGTCGCGCTCGGACGCGCCCAGGAGCACCGCGCCGCGCGCGCTCACACAGATGGCGTCCTAGGCGCAGCAGACAGTAGCTGACATTGTTGAAAACCGATTAAAATCCAGCTGCCCGACCGTAATTTTTGCATGAATGTTGACGCCAAAATTCCCCGCCGCGCCGCACTCAAGCTGCTCGGCGCCGGCGTGCTCCTGGCCATGACCGGCCGGCCCGCTCGCGCAGCCACACCGCTCGTTCAACGCGCGGTGCCGCGCAGCGGCGAAATGCTGCCGGTGATCGGTCTCGGCACCTACAGCGTATTCGACGTCGCGCAGCAGAGCCCGGAATTGGCCGAGCTCAAGGACGTGATGCGGGCCTTTGTCGCCGGCGGCGGCAAATTGATCGACAGCTCCCCGATGTACGGCCGCGCGGAAGCCGTCATCGGCGAGCTCGCCGCCGCGACCGGCTTGCGGGCGCAACTCTTCCTCGCCACCAAGGTGTGGACGAGCGGGCGTCAGGCCGGTGTCACCCAGATGCGCGAATCAATGCGCCTGATGGGCGCGCAGCGCATGGATCTCATGCAGGTCCACAATCTGCTCGATGTCGCGACACACACGCGGACGCTGCGCGAATGGAAGCAGGCCGGCACGCTCCGCTATCTCGGCATCACGCACTACCACGCGGGCGCCTACCGCGAACTCGAAGTGCTGCTGAAGACGCGCGATTACGACTTCGTGCAGTTCAACTATTCGCTCGCCGAACGCGAGGCCGAAGCGCGATTGCTCGCGGCGGCGGCCGACACCGGCACCGCGGTCATCGTCAACCGGCCCTTCGCGCAGGGCAGGCTCTTTGCAAAAGTAAAAGGCCGCGAGTTGCCGGCATGGGCTGACGATTTCGATTGCGCGAGCTGGGCGCAGTTCTTCCTGAAATACATCGTCGCCCATCCGGCGGTAACCTGCGTGATTCCCGGCACCGGCAAGGTGCGCCACATGGCCGACAACCTCGCAGCCGGCGCCAGGCGGCTCCCTGACGCCAGGCAGCGCAAGCGGATGGTCGAACTGATTCAAAGCCTTTAGGAAGCGATGAAACCGCCGATGAACGCCGATCAGGCCACCTGAACAGTAGTTGGGGAATCCGCCGCTTGCTCTTTCATCTTCACCCTTCACCCTTCACCCTTCACCGGTGTATTGCATTGCTGCTGCTGGCTGTACTCATTGCCGGCTGCAGTGCGCTGCGCCTCGGCTACCGCCAGGCCGATATCATCCTGGCGTGGCGCGCCAATACTTATTTCGATCTCGATGCCCAGCAGAAGCGGGAATTCAACCTGCGGATCGACCGGCTGCTGCAATGGCACCGCTACGATCAGCTGCCCGAATACGCGGTTTTCACGACTGCTGCAATCGACAAGGCGCGGCATGGCCTGACGCGTGAAGACATCGTCTGGTTCATCGACGGCATCAATGCCCGCTATCTCGTCATCGTCGACCACGGTGCCGGTGATGCGGCCGACGTGCTGGCAACAATCGCACCCGGGCAGATCGCGGCGCTGCAAAAGCAGTTCGACAAGGACAACCGCAAGTTTGTCAGCGAGTACGAACTCGACGGCGCGCCGGAGGTGAGGAAGCGCGCGCGCCTGAAAAAGACGCTCGCCCAGATCGAGGACTGGACCGGCAACCTGAGCCGGGAGCAGGAACAGAAAATTGCTGCTTTGCTCGACCCGGTACCGCTGATCGAACGCCTGCGCCATCAGGACCGCATCCGGCGTCAGCAGGAATTCCTCGAGCTGCTAAAACTGCGCCGGGACAAGCAGGAATTCCCGCCGAAGCTGCACGCGTGGCTGCGCGACTGGAAACACGGCCGCACGCCCGATTACGAACAGTTGTCGAGCGAAGTCTTTGAGAAACGCGTCCAGTTCTATATCGAGGTAAGCACGCTGCTGACGCCGGGCCAGCGCCAGACCGCGCTGAAGCGGCTGCAGGGATACGTCGATGATTTCAATACGCTGTCGCAGAAACGCGCCGCCGCTGGCTTCAATCCGACCGGGGCTGATAAACTCGCGCTTTTCTGACCGGCGGCGCTTGATGCCAGTCTACCCGAACAAGCTCGTTTCCAAGCTGCCGAACGTCGGCACCACGATATTCACCGTGATGTCGCGTCTCGCGCAGGAGCACAACGCGATCAATCTGTCGCAGGGCTTTCCCGATTTCGATTGCGACCCGGCGCTGCAGGCTCTGGTCACGAAATACATGAAAGCGGGCCTCAATCAGTACCCGCCGATGGCGGGCATACCGCAGTTGCGCGAGGCGATCGCCGGGAAAGTGCGCGCGCTTTACGGCACGTCCTACGACCCGGAGCACGAAATTACAGTGACCCCCGGCGCGACTTACGCGATATTCACCGCGATCGCGACCCTGGTGCGCCCAGGCGACGAGGTGATCGTGTTCGAACCGGCATACGACAGCTACGTGCCGTCGATCGAGGTGCAGGGCGGCAGGCCGGTCTACGTCGGGCTCAGGTTTCCCGACTACCACATCGACTGGGAGGATGTCCGGCGCGCGATCACGCCGAAGACGCGCGCGATCCTCATCAATACGCCGAACAACCCGACCGCGAGCGTGTTCACGGCCGCCGACATGCAGGCGCTCGTGAAGATCACGCGCGGCACGGATATCGTCATCGTCAGCGATGAAGTCTACGAGCACATCGTGTTCGACGGCGCGCGCCACGAAAGCGTCGCGCGTTTCCCCGGGCTCGCCGAGCGCAGCTTCGCCGTGTCCTCCTTCGGCAAGACTTACCACGTGACCGGCTGGAAAATGGGCTACTGCCTCGCGCCGAAAGAGCTGATGAACGAGTTCCGCAAAGTGCACCAGTTCAACGCTTTCACCTGCAATACACCGGTGCAGTACGCGCTCGCCGAGTTCATGCAGCATAAGGCGCATTACCTCGGGCTGGCGGCGTTCTACCAGAAGAAACGCGATTACTTCCGCGACCGCCTGCGCGAATCGCGCTTCACGCTGCTGCCTTCGAGCGGCACCTTCTTTCAAAGCGTGCGCTACGACGACATTACCGATGAGAAGGACGCCGATTTCGCGGTGCGCCTGACGAAGGAGCATGGCGTTGCGGCGATTCCGATGTCGGCGTTTTACCGCAACCCGCCGGACCACAAGGTGCTGCGCTTCTGCTTCGCGAAAAAGGAAGAGACGCTCGCCAAAGGCACCGAGATACTGCGCAGGATCTGAAGCAGATTATTCGGCCACGAGACGGTAACCGGTTCCCGCTTCGGTAAGAAAAAGCTTCGGCCGCGCGGGATCGGCTTCAAGCTTGTGGCGCAGGCAACCCATGTAGATTCGCAGGTAGTGGCTGTTTTCGATATAGCTCGGCCCCCACACTTCGGTGAGCAGTTGCCGGTGCGTCAGCACTCTGCCCGCGTGCTTTACCAGCGTTGTCAGCAGGCGGTATTCGATGGGAGTGAGATGAACCTCCTCGCCATCGCGATAAACCCGGCGCTGGGTCAGATCGACCTTCAGGTTGGCGGACTTGAAAACATTGCTTGCATCCACTTGCCCGGGCTGCGACGCGTGCCGCAGCGCGACGCGTATGCGCGCAAGCAGCTCGCCCAGTCCGAAAGGCTTGGTCAGATAATCATCGGCTCCCGCGTCGAGCGCCGCGACTTTATCGTTTTCCATATTTCGGGCAGACAATATGATCACCGGTCGGGAAGTCCACGTGCGCAGTTCCTTGATGACATCCACGCCATCCATGTCCGGCAGGCCGAGGTCCAAGATGATGAGGTCCGGCTTGCACGTTGCCGCCAGGATCAATCCCAGCTTGCCTGTTTCCGCCTCGTGAATCTCGAACTCATGCGCCTGCAGGCCGGTTCTGAGAAAGCGGCGGATTTGCGGGTCATCTTCAATGACGACGATAACGGGGTTCGCCTTGGTCATTGGACGTCGGCCAGCTGTTCCTCTTCGGGTGCAATTTGCGGAGGCTCCTCGGTCATCGGAATCGTGAACCGGAAAACCGCGCCCCCTTCGGGACGATTCTCGGCGCGGATTATTCCGCCATGTGCTTCGACGATCGCGCGGCAGATCGTCAGTCCCAGACCCACGCCGCTCTGCGCGCCCTCTGTCGTTCCTCGATAGAATTTTTCAAACAGCTTGTCCTCTTTTCCCTCTGGGAGCCCCGGGCCACTGTCGGCAACCCAGAACGAAACCTCATCGGCGCCCGCTTGCGCTCCGATCTCAATCGGTGTCCCGTTCGGCGTGTACTTGACCGCGTTCTCGAGCAGGTTTTCCAGGACCTGCTCGAGCATGACCGCATCGACATGCACCAGCGGCAGCCCGGACGGCGATTTGACCGTGACGGGATGGGCCGTCAGCCGTGCCTGCAGCCGCGTCAGGACACCGCCGACGATCTCCTCGATCGGACACCACTGGCGATTCAGCTTCACGCTGCCCGCTTCGAGCCGCGCCATGTCGAGGAGATTGTTGGCGAGCTTGGTCATGCGCCGCGCTTCTTCATAGATAGTTTTCCCCAGATCGAGCTTCGCGTCTTCGCTGAGACGCGTTTCGCCATCGATGAGGCTGCTAGACGCGCCGACAATCGAAGCGAGCGGCGTGCGAAAATCATGCGAGATCGCGCTCAACAGCGAGTTGCGCAAACTCTCTGTTTCCGCTTTTACCTTCGCCACCTGCGCCTCCCTGGTGAGCTTTACCCGCTCGATGGCCTGCACGATTTGATAAATGAAGGTATCAATCAGCCGCTGCTGCTCGGGCAGGAACACCCGCCGCAGATTTACCGGCAGCAGCGCGATCACGCCGACCATCCCGGAAGAGCCTTTCATCGGGAAATAGACGCCCTCGGTCCCGGGCAGGGTATCGGTCCCCTTGCCCGCGATCTTGCCGTGATCAAACACCCATTGCGCGACACCGAGATCGCTGCCGTGAAACGAGTATTGAACGCTTTGCGACCTCGGATGCCGGATCCGGCCCTGGAAGTCAGGCAGCAGCACCACGCTCTGGCCCTCGAACTCCTCGCCGATGTGCTTGACGGCAACCCGCGCGATTTCGTCTTCGGTCTGAGTGCTTCCTAATTCCCGCGTGAACGCGTAGAGCACTCCCGCGCGGCGTTCGCGATGCCCGGCAACTTTCGCCTGGGAACGCAGGTCGACAGTGAGCGTGCCCACCAAGAGCCCGACCACGAGCATGACCGCGAAGGTGATGAGATACTGGACGTCGGAAACCGCGAAGGAAAAGCGCGGCGGCACGAAAAAGAAATCAAACGCCGCGACCGAAAGAATCGAAGCCAGTACGGAAGGACCCCGTCCGAACTGGGTGGCTACAAAAACCACACCGAGCAAATAGATCATGACCAGATTCGACAGGTCGAAATGCTCGAACATGAGCGCCGCAATCGCTGTCGTGAGCACCGTGACACCTATGCCCCACATGTACCTCGGATAGCGCGTCTTCGCGCTCCTGCGCTCCTCCTCTCTTAATCCGAGGTAAGCACGACTCCGGGTCAGCAGCGAAAGCTCGGCTAGATTCCGCGCCCCGGTCTCCTTCTCGCAGGACAGCAGATAAACGTCGAAGTCATCTGCCTCGCGCACGATCATGTCGACAACGGATCCCAGCAACCAGCGCCGCCAGCCCGTTCGCGTCGGCCTGCCGAGCACGATCTTGCTGACGTTTTTTTCGTGGGCGAACTCCAGGATCGCGGTGCTCATCTCCGGCGCTGAAAGCGTGGCAGTTTCCGCGCCCAGTTCTTCCGCAAGACGCAGGTAGCCAAGGACTTCGTCCCTGACTTCGGGGGTCAGCCGTTGTAACCGCGGGGTCTCGACGTAGACGACGATCCAGTCGGCGTGCGTGGACGAAGCCAGCCGCTTGCCGGCGCGTATCAGCGGCTCCGACAACGGGCTCGGCCCGATGCACACCAGCACGCGCTCGCCGGCACGCCATACCTCGCGAATTGCGTGATCTTCTCGGTAATCGAGCATCTGCGCATCGACGCGCTCGGCGGTCCGCCGCAACGCGAGCTCGCGCAGCGCGATGAGGTTGCCCTTGCGGAAGAAGTTTCGGATCGCGCGCTCGGCCTGCTGCGGCAGGTAAACCTTGCCTTCGCGCAGCCGCTCGAGCAGGTCGTCCGGCGGCAAATCGACCAGCTCGACTTCGTCCGCGCGCTCGAACACCGTGTCGGGAATCGTTTCCCAGACGCGGATCTGGGTGATTCCGCCGACGATGTCGTTCAGGCTTTCGAGATGCTGAACGTTGAGCGTAGTGTAGACGTCAATGCCGCTGTCGAGCAATTCTTCGACATCGTTCCAGCGTTTTGGATGACGCGAACCTTCGGCGTTGGTATGGGCAAGCTCGTCGACCAGGACCAGCGTCGGGTGCCGCTTGAGCGCCGCGTCGAGGTCGAACTCGCGTATTTGAGTGCCGCGATACTCGACGATGCGTGGCGGCAGGACTTCTAGACCTTCCAACATCGCGACGGTTTCGGCGCGACCGTGAGTCTCGGCCACGCCGACCACGACATCGCAGCCTTCGTTGCGCTTCTCGTGCGCCTCCGAAAGCATCGCGTAAGTCTTGCCGACGCCAGCAGAAGCGCCGAAAAATATTTTCAGCTTGCCGTGGCGCAGCTTCGCCTCCTCGCGCTGGACCTTGGCGAGCAGTGCGTCGGGATCGGGCCGCTGATCAATCATGAAGGCGCTGCGCTGAATAACAGCGCGGCATGAAAAACCTCATCGTAACGCATCCAGCGCAAGATTGAGGGCCAGCACATTGATGCGCGGCTCGCCGAGGAATCCGAGCTGCCTGCCTTCGGTGTGCTCCGCGACCAGCGCTTTTACTTTGGCTGGATCTAGACCGCGCGCTTTCGCAATACGCGCGACCTGATATTCGGCAGCGGCCGGACTGATATGCGGATCTAGCCCGCTGCCCGAGGCCGTGACAAGATCGACCGGGACGGGTGCCGTGTTTTCGGGGTCAGCGTCACGCAACGCCTTGATGCGCCCCGCGACTGCATCGGCCAATGCCGGGTTGAGCGGCCCCTGATTCGATCCGCTCGACGAGCTCGCATTGTTCGGAAAAGGCGAGGTCGCCGACGGACGCGACCAAAAATGCCTGGGATCGCCGAACGGCTGACCGATCAGCGCGGAACCGACGGACTTGCCATCCTGATCGATGAGACTCCCGTTCGCCTGGGTCGGGAATATTGCCTGGGCAATGCCGGTCACGACGGCAGGATAAATTGCGCCGGTGATCGCGGTCATTACTATCAGCATGGCAAGCGCAGGTCTGAATTGGGAGAACATGGTCAACACCCTCTTTCTGAATAATGATTTATGCGTACCGTCTGAACAGGGCCGCTATCAGGCCATCCCCATTACTACGAGCAGCAGGTCGATCAGCTTGATGCCGATGAACGGCGCAATAACGCCTCCGACGCCATAAATGAGCAGGTTGTCGCGCAGTACCGCTGCGGCGCCGATCGCGCGATATTTCACACCGCGCAGCGCGAGCGGGATCAATGCGATGATGATCAGTGCGTTGAAAATGACCGCCGACAATATTGCGCTGTTGGGAGTCGCGAGATGCATGACGTTGAGCGCGTTCAACTGCGGATACGTGGTCGCAAACGCCGCGGGGATGATTGCGAAATACTTGGCGACGTCGTTGGCGATGGAAAACGTCGTCAGCGAGCCGCGCGTGATCAGCAGTTGCTTGCCGGTCTCGACGATTTCGAGCAGCTTGGTCGGATTGGAATCAAGATCGACCATGTTGCCGGCTTCCTTGGCTGCCTGGGTGCCCGTGTTCATCGCGACCGCGACGTCGGCCTGCGCGAGCGCCGGCGCATCGTTGGTGCCATCGCCGGTCATCGCCACGAGCCGCCCCTGAGCCTGCGTCTCGCGGATCAGCTTGAGCTTGGCTTCCGGCGTCGCCTCGGCAAGAAAATCGTCGACTCCCGCTTCCGCTGCAATCGCTGCGGCAGTGAGCCGGTTGTCGCCCGTGATCATCACCGTACGGATGCCCATGCGGCGCAGTTCGGCGAAGCGCTCCTTGATGCCGCCCTTGACGATGTCTTTCAATTCGATTGCGCCGAGCACGCGCCCGCCCTCGGCGACCACGAGCGGCGTGCTGCCGCGTCGCGCGACGTTAACGACGATCGTATCCACCTCGACAGGAAACTTGCCACCTTTGGCAGTAACATAAGCGCGGATTGCATCAGCCGCGCCCTTGCGTATCTCGCGGCCGGCGAGATTCACGCCGCTCATGCGGGTCTGCGCCGAGAACGGCACGAACGTCGCACCCAGCGATACGATGTCGCGTTCGCGCAAGCCGAACTTCTCTTTTGCGAGCACGACTATCGAGCGGCCCTCGGGTGTTCCGTCGGCAAGCGATGCCAGCTGTGCGGCATCGGCAAGGTCCTTCTCAGTCACGCCGCTCGCATGCAGGAAATTGGCTGCTTGCCGGTTGCCAAGAGTAATAGTCCCGGTCTTGTCGAGGAGCAGCACGTCGACATCTCCCGCTGCCTCAACCGCGCGGCCGGAAACCGCGATCACGTTGGCGCGCAGCATGCGCCCGATACCGGCGAGTCCGATCGCCGAAAGCAGCCCGCCGATGGTCGTTGGAATCAGACATACCAGCAGCGCGACCAGCACCGTGATCGTAATCGGGTTGCCTCCCTTCGACACCTCAACGGCATAAATCGAAAACGGCAGCAGCGTCACGGTCGCCAACAGGAACACGAGCGTGAACTTCACCAGCAGGATTGTGAGCGCGATTTCATTCGGCGTTTTTTGCCGGCGCGCGCTTTCGACCATCGATATCATGCGGTCGAGGAAAGACTCTCCGGGGTTGGTCGTGACACGCACCACCAGCCAATCGGAGAGTATTCGCGTGCCGCCGGTCACGGAGCAGAAATCCCCGCCTGACTCGCGAATCACCGGCGCGGATTCGCCCGTGATCGCCGACTCATCGACCGACGCCACGCCTTCGATCACCTCGCCGTCAGCCGGGATGAAATCGCCCGCTTCGACGATGTAGATATCGCCCTTGCGGAGCACCGTTGCGTTAACTTTCGTCACCGCAGCATTGCGCTTCGGTTCGGCCAGCCTTTTTGCCGTAGTGTCGCGCTTTGCCGCGCGCAATGCGTCGGCCTGCGCCTTGCTGCGTCCTTCGGCGATCGCTTCGGCGAAATTGGCAAACAGCACCGTGAACCACAACCAAAGCGTGACCGCGAGTATGAAACCTGCCGGCGCTTCGCCCTGGCCCGTCAGCGCCTGGATCCAGAGGATGGTGGTCAGGATGCTGCCGACGTAAACAACGAACATCACTGGATTTTTCCATTGATGCTGCGGCAACAATTTGACCAAAGAATCGATCAGCGCCTGCTTGAAGATGCTTTGGGTCACGAGCGACCGCGGCAGGCTTTGAATGGCGGGAAGCGCTTGGGTAGTCATGTCTTGGACTCCGGATTCTGCGTGGGGAGACAAATCAGTTGCTTGTATACATTACGAGGTGTTCGACGATCGGGCCCAGCGCCAATGCCGGGAAGAACGTCAGCGCGCCGATGATGATCACGGTTCCGATCAGCACGAGGACGAACAAAAGGTTGTGCGTCGGCAGCGTACCAGCGCTCACCGGGACTTTCTTTTTCGTCACGACGGATCCGGCAAGTGCAAGAACCGGGATGATGATCCAGTAGCGCGCGAAGAACATCACGATGCCGAACGCCGTATTGTAGAAAGGCGTATTGGCCGAAAGGCCTGCGAACGCGCTGCCGTTGTTGCCGCTCGCTGATGAAAACGCATACAGGATTTCGCTGAAGCCGTGCGCGGCGGGATTGGCGACACCCGCCCTTCCGGCGTCGACCATGACCGCGATCGCGGTGCCGAAGAGCGCCGTGAACAGCGGAACGAGCACTGCTATCGAGGCCATCTTGATTTCGAACGCTTCGATCTTCTTGCCGAGGTACTCGGGCGTGCGTCCGATCATAAGACCTGCTATGAACACGGCCACAACGACATACATCAGCATTCCGTAAAGGCCCGAGCCGACCCCGCCGAAAATCACTTCGCCGAGCTGGATCATCCACATGGGAACTAGGCCGCCGAGCGGGGTAAACGAGTCATGCATGGAATTGACCGAACCGTTCGAAGCCGCGGTCGTCGCGGTCGCCCACAACGCGGAGTTGGCAATGCCAAAGCGGACTTCCTTGCCCTCCATGTTCACGCCGGTCTGGGTCGCGGTCGTGGCCTGGTCAGCGCCGAGCTTCGCGAGCAGCGGATTGCCCAGCTGCTCCGACCACACGCAGACCGCGAGCATTCCGACAAACACAATCGTCATCGCGGCGAGTATCGCCCAGCCCTGGCGCGTGTCGCCGACCATCTTGCCGAACGTGTAGCACAGCGCGCCGGGAATCAGCAGGATGGCCAAAACTTCGAGGAAATTGGAGAGCGGCGTCGGATTCTCGAACGGGTGAGCCGAATTGGCATTGTAGAAACCACCGCCGTTGGTGCCGAGCTGCTTGATCGCGATCTGCGATGCCGCAGGGCCCACTGCAATCACCTGTTCCTTCTGAATTGCTTTCTCGGTGACCGGGTTGCCCTTCTCGTCCTTGAGCGGCTGACCGGCCGCGTCGAGTTTCGGATTGTCGAATTCCACCGACTCGACCAGCGGCACTGTGAGGTACGCCGAGAACGTTTGCACGACGCCTTGCGATACCAGCGCGAGCGCGAGGACGAACGAAAGCGGCAGCAAGATGTACAGCGTCGTGCGCGTCATGTCGACCCAGAAATTGCCGATCGTTTGGGCAGTCTGGCGCGCAAAACCGCGGATCAGCGCAATCACGACCACCATACCCGTCGCCGCGGACAGGAAATTCTGCACCGCGAGCGCAGCCATCTGGGTCAGATAGCTCATGGTGCTTTCACCGCCATAACCTTGCCAGTTGGTGTTCGTCATGAAACTGATCGCCGTGTTGAACGACGAGTCGGGAGATACCGCGCCCATCGCCGCCAAATTGAACGGCAGATGCGCCTGCAGGCGTTGCAGGGCATAAACGACAAGCCCGCCGAGCAGGTTGAACACCAGCAGCGAAACCGTGTACTCGATCCAGCCCATTTCCTTGGACGAATCCACGCCACACAAGCGGTAAATCAGGCGCTCGAATGGAGCGCCGGCCCGATTCAGGACCGCGGGCTCGCCTGCGTAGATGCGCGCCATGTACGCGCCGAGCGGTTTCACAAGGGCGATCAGGACGACCAGATAAAACGCCAGCTGCAGATAGCCGTTCGCACTCATCAGAATTTCTCCGGATAAAGCAGAGCGATGACCAGGTAGATCAATATCGCGAGAGTCAATATCCCGCTAAGAATGTAGACCCAGCTCATTTTGGCCTCCGCAGGGTTTCGCAGAAGTACGTGAGCCCTATGCTGAGGGCCACGAAGCCGATCATCAGTGCAATATAAATAATGTCCATTGCGTCTTCTCCGGTAACGGATTCTTGCGTGTTTGAAATATAAGGCTGAGCGTATAAAAATGCCGTAAAGATTGCGCGCACAGTCGTAAAAAACCGGTAAAAACTACCACCCGGCAAATTCGTTTGAGCAGACCGATGGTGCGCGCGATACCGGCTGTCACTTCTGCGATCAGCCTAAACCCAGGGGTGCAACAGTGATTGATGCAGGTCAACTCGCGTGGCAGTTCAGCCACGGGCACCAGCAATGGCGCGAACCTATTTCAGCCAGTTGATCTCGCGCGCGGTCGCGGCGCCGATCACCGTCTGCTCGAGATCCTGCGGAGTTTCGGCACGCGCTTCGGACAGCGGGATGCGCCCGGCCATGACCTCGGCCATCTTTTGCGGATAGAGCGGGTTGGCGTTGGGTTCGGCGTAACCGTCGGGGAACAGCGGCTGGGTGGTCGCCAGATCGTATTTGTCGGTCGCGCCGAACGTGTGCAGCAGCTCGTGCGCGATCACGACGTTGTTGCCGCCTCCCATCTCGGTGCTCGCGAAAGCATTGACCACGCCGATCAGTCCTTTCCGCAACCCGACCGAGTGCGCGAGATGCCGGTCTTGCAGCGGCGCGAAATACAGCACGAACATCCTGACGTGCGGTTTGGGGCCGTTGTAGCTGTCGTTTCGCCACGCCCAGAACCGCAAACGCAGGCTCCAAAATATGATTGCGGGCGCGCCCGCCTCCTGCGGCGGCGCCGGCGGCGGCGAATCGATGCGCGGCGCGAGGTAGATTTCGACGGGATCGCGCAATGGTAAATTGTAGTTGCGCGCCTGCTCCCGCATGAATACCGCGATCGGCTCGAGCGCGTCGCGGCGCAGGCCCTAGATGTAGGCATCGGCCGCCGCGCTGCGGTCGCCGTTGAGCGGATAGATCACGACGCGCAGCGGTTCCTTCCATTCCGTCGTGCGCGCACGCGCAATCCACGCGCCTTGCGCCACCACCAGCAGCACAAACAGCAAGAGCCCAATGCGCAGTATTCGTCCCATATCGGCAGCTTTAAAGCAACTGGATCAAACCCCGCCGAAAGACTTAAACTGCCGTTTTCGCCGACACCAGCAGAAGTAATCCATGAATCGCATTATCGCCTGCCTGCTCGCTTCGATGTGCGCCGGTTTCATCGCAGGCGTTGCATGAGCGGTACCGCGGTCATCGTCGGTGCCGGTCCCGGCCTGGGATCCGCACTCGCGCGGCGCTTTGCGCGCGCGGGAATGAAGGTCGCGGTCGCGCGCCGCAGCTCCGACAAGCTTGCGCCGCTGATCAAAGAGCTCGGCGGCAACGCGCGCGCCTATGCGTGCGACGCAACCGACCAAGCCGCGGTCAGGCAACTTTTCTCCACGGTGACGGCCGATCTCGGCGTGCCGACGCTTGCCGTGTTCAACGCCGGCGCGTTCGTGCGCAAGGGCGTGCTCGACACCAGCGCCGAAGAGTTTGAGCGCTGCTGGCGCGTGGGCTGCCTCGGCGGCTTCCTGGTCGGGCGCGAAGCCGCGCGCGCGATGCTCGCGAACAGCGCGGAGCACAAAGGCACCATCATATTCACCGGCGCGACCGCGTCGCTGCGCGGCGGTGCACTCTTTCAGAATCTCGCAGTCGGCAAGTTTGGACTGCGCGCGCTCGCGCAAAGCATGGCGCGCGAGCTGCAGCCGCAGGGCATCCACGTCGCGCACGTCGTGATCGACGGCCAGATCCAGGGCGAGCGCCCCGGACACAGCGTGGCCGA
This sequence comes from Gammaproteobacteria bacterium, assembly GCA_041483135.1. Lineage (GTDB taxonomy): Bacteria > Pseudomonadota > Gammaproteobacteria > Burkholderiales > SG8-41 > PALSA-1004. Next base: position 40,070 of record JBGPFE010000010.1, read on the forward strand.
GCGCGGCAGGGACGCCGTCATCGACCCCGCCGCGATTGCGGAAACCTATTACCAGCTCCATCTGCAGCCGCGCAACGCGTGGAGCCTCGAACTCGACCTCAGGCCTTACGGCGAGAAGTTCTAACTTTCAACCCGAATGAAACCGCCGATAAACGGAGATAAAGCAAAAAGACAAAGCTCACACCGCGAAGGACGCAAAGGAAATCTAAAAAATATGAAACCGCCGATGAACGCCGATAAACGCCGATGTAATCGAACGGGGCATACCGTCTTTCACACTCTTACGCCCTTCCGCGCTTCCGCGCGGTCCGCCCTGCTCCTCGCCGCGGCCGTCCTGCTCGCGGGCTGTAGCTATTTCGCGGTCAAGTTCGCGCCTGAGAAAAAACCGTCCACAGTCGAAACGCCTGCCGCGCAGCAGGCGAACGAGTATTTCTGGCGCACGCTGCACGCAGGTAAATACGAAGATCTGCCACAACTGCTCACCGCGCTCACCGCGGCGTACCTCGAAAACCCCAACGATGCGACGATCGCGGCGCACCTCGGCTTCGCTCATATCTGGAAGCTCTCCGAGCGCAACCGGCTCGGCAAAATCCCGCCTGAAGTCACCGACGACGCGGTGCTCGCCCGCAAGTATTTCGGCGAGGCGGTGCGGCTAAATCCCGACGATCCGCGCATCCTCGGTTTCTACGGCGTGACGATGATGGCGGAAGGCCGCATCCACAAGGACGAAAAGCTCGCGACGCAAGGCTACTTCACCGCCAAGGAGGCGGTGCGCCAGTGGCCGGAGTTCAACAATTTCACGCTCGGCTACGTGTTGAGCACGGAGCCGCATGACAGCGCGCTCTTCCGCGACGCGCTCGAATGGCAGTGGCAGGCAATGGACCTGTGCTACGGCGAGAAAGTCGACCGCGCCAATCCGGGCGTGGCCAGGTACGCCGCGCTCGAAGCGAAGGAGACCGAGCCGCAGCGCAAGCGCGCGTGCTGGAACTCAGCGATCGCGCCGCACAACGTCGAAGGGTTCTTCCTCAACATGGGCGACATGCTCGTCAAAAGCGGCGACTGGCAGACGGCAGTCAAGATCTACGAGAACGCCAGGCGTGCCAGGGAATATTCAACCTGGCCATACCGCGCGGTGCTCGACGAGCGCATCGCCACCGCGCAGGCGAACGTCGAGCTGTTCAGAAAAACATATCCGACCTCCGAACCCATCACCGCGCGCACGCTGATGTTCAATTCCAAATTCAGCTGCATGGCTTGCCACCAGAAACAGTAGGAGCAAGTGAAGGCGTGAAATCGGGAGATGGGAAAATCATCACGCGCCGCTCACGCTCTTACGCCTAGCGCTAATCACAATTGCGCGAGACATTTATCGGGCGTAACGTACGAATCGAACGCGTCGATGACGCGGTACGGCTGAAGTTACTGGTGGCGTTAGGCGACTTGGTGTCAACTAATATCTGGCATGTAATTTTTGGCAACTAATTTCTGACAACTAAATGTAGTTAGGCGACTTCCAACCATGCTCACATTAATGAACATTCCCTGCTGGTATTGGGCAATTGCGCTATTCATCAGCGGATACCAAGCCTATCGTGGTTTCAAGCTGCAGTCGCTACTTGGCGTCGGTACTAAGTGGAGCCGTGCAGACAGGATCCTTCTGCTTTGCATCGCGGATATGCTCACATATTTGTTCTGCGCGCTATCTGGGTTTTATTCTCTACTTCTGTTTTATCGTGCTGCCACTCTGAACTCCGTTACGCCGACGCCTATCGAACACCCAGCATTTCTCATTTTCCTCTTGGCGTACGGCGTTCTCGGAGTGACGGGCAAGCTCCCGGACTCCCTTAATGTGCTCAAGCTCCCGAGTTCTGGATGAAATCGCCTAACAATTCGTTCGAGTCGTTCGCTACGCTCACTGGGACTGGCCGCCAGCGGTGTCCAGCCCTTCAACTCAAACGTTAGAGGGCAAGAGAGAGTGCGCATACTTTTCATCGTATTCATATGCAGTAGCGCCGTGTGTCATGGCAGTCAGCAGTGGGCCTTATGCGAAGCACATGAAAAGTTGGTTTTCGGCTGTGTGACAGGCAAGAAGGTCGCATCAATCTGCGCATCACCAGACGTCACCTCTACAACAGGGTACGTTCAGTATCGATACGGCACTGTCGGCCGCTTGGAGCTTGTGTATCCAGATCACCGTAAACCACCAAAGGGACATTTCTTTTTTAGCAGAACTGATTATTCTGGCGGCGAGGAGAACCGTATCAGGTTTAACAACGATGGCTATGACTATGTCGTATTCAATAACACCGTCAGAACAAACTTTAAGGCTGGCGAACCTAATAACCCTCAAGAAAGCGCCGGGATTTTTACTCGCCGTACCGGCAAAACTAGCCGCCCGCGAAAGTGCGACGACTTTGTCGGGGTTGGCGAGATTGCAGTCAAATACTTTGACAAAGAAGAGTATGACGCTCGCATTGCCCCCTAACCCTGCGCCGGAGCGGACGGGCCTTAAGCACCGTGCCTTCGCTTGCCTAAGTGCGGCCCGCCGCTCACCTTCACGTTAGAGCGCACCATTTGTAACGACCCGCATTTCTGGCTATAATCTGGCCAGAATGAGGTTCGAGATACTCCTGGCCCCGGAAGCCGTCGAAGACTTGCGCAGATTGAAGGCCGGCGAACGGACAGCGATAAAGGAGGCCCTCGAAACCCATTTGAGGCACGAACCAATCAAGACTAGCCGTAGCCGAATCAAGCGCTTGCGCGGTATAGCGCGACCACAGTACAGGCTCCGCGTCGAGGAGGTCCGTGTGTTCTACGATGTTTCGGGTTCAACCGTCGAGGTACTGGCGATCGTGCCCAAACCGGAGGCTGAGTCATGGTTAGCGCGGTTCGGAAGTCCAAAGTGAAAGAAGTGCCTCTTTCCGAGGTCAAGGACGACTTGTCTCGCTTTCTTCGGGAAGCCGAGACACAGGACGTCGTCATCACACGCCACGGCAAACCAGCCGGCGTACTAATCGGCTTCAAATCGGAGGACGACTGGTTCGACTACCGACTTGAACACGATCCACGGTTTTTGCAGCGCATCGAGCAGGCTCGCGCGAGCTTCCGTGTGGGCCGAGGCGTCAAACTCGAAGACATCAAGTAACGGTGTGCTCTAACAGCCCAGTCAACGCGGACGCGCGCCGGTTACTGGGAACGTTAGACCTTTCAAAATATTATCCTTGCGTAGCGAGCATTTTGTTATTACAATTTACTAGTGGCTACCTGGGACGAAGCGAAGCGCCGGAGAAACATCAAAGATCACGGCCTCGATTTCGCCAGGTGCGAGGCCATTTGGGACAACTTCACGATCACGCGCGAAGACATTCGCCACGCTTACGGCGAAAAGCGCCTGGTCACTTTCGGGATATTGGAGGGTGACGCGGTCGTGATGGTGCATACCGAACGCCGCACGGGTCCACACATCATCTCTTTACGCAAGGCGGAAAAACATGAAGCGCGCTATTACTTTAAAGTTGCCAAAGACTACTTCAAATAAACGCGTCGACCCGGACAACCCGCCGTGGTCCGACGAAATGCTGGGCTCCCCCGTTCTCAAGCGTGGCCGCGGCCCCCAAAAGTCGCCGACGAAGGTACTAACAACCGTTCGGCTCGACGCCGACGTTATAGCCTTTTTCAAGTCTCAGGGCCGCGGCTACCAAACGCGAATCAACGACGAGTTGCGCAAGGTCGTAGCAAAAGGTCTAACCAACGGTTCAAGACGGACGCAAAAGCGCGCCGCTTAACCGGAACGTTAGGGATTTAAGGAGGCTGCAGGAAAACATGGTCCCGACCCGGCTATCGCTCATAACCTATAACCTTTGGCTCACCGAGCGTTGGCCGGCTCGGGCAGACGCACTGGAGAGGTTTCTCAAGTTGTTCGCTCCTGACGTGCTTTGTGTGCAGGAGCTGCAACGCCCGACCCAGGAGTTCCTCGACCGCGTGCTAAAGGAGCATGACCGGGTTCGCGATCCATTTCCGGGATGGACAAACGAGAGCAACATCTATTGGAGCAAGGCGCTCTTCGAAAGCGTCGAGTACGGTGCTGAGGAAGTTGGCCACCTCGAACCGCAAAGACGGATGTTTTGGGCGCGCCTACGACTCAAGCCATCATCTCAGACGATCTTCGTCGCGACGGCCCATCTCACCAGCCCTCGGAATCGGGACGAGGGTGAGAGCGGCCTCTCGCCGAGAGTGCGGCAACTCAAACGGATCGCCGACGAGCTCACGCGGCTTGTGCGTCAGGCCGAGCCGGCATTTTTCATGGGGGACATGAATGACGCCTGGCATCCCCAGCGCATCCTCGGACAGGCGGGGTTCGTGAGCTGCTTCGCCGCCCTGGGAATGCAAAGCCCGCCGACCTTTCAGTGCTATCCGACGGCGAACGTCCAGCCCGATCAGCCTACCGTCACCGAGGCCATCGATCTCATCGTCGCTAACAAGTACGCGCGTGCGGTCGCTGCGAGCGTGCCACAGTGCTACGGCGAAGACACTGCACCATCGGATCATTGGCCCGTGCAGGCGGTATATGAGCTGGTATGAAATACGAACACGTCAAAGCCTTGGCCACTACGTGGCTACGCCACTTCGGCGGCCCCTCACGTCAAACGTTAGAGCGCAATTGAACCGCATCACAGACGATCACTATGGGTAGTCCCGATACCGACAAAGTCTTTACTGGCTCAATTCCGAACCTCTACGATACGTATCTAGTGCCGCTGATCTTTGAGCCCTATGCTGCGGACCTGGTGAATCGGCTAAGGTCTAGGACTCTTTCCCGCGTACTCGAAATTGCAGCCGGCACGGGTGTGGTGACGCGTGCTTTGGCATCCGTGCTACCCGAAAGCGTCTCCATCGTCGCTACGGATTTGAATCAGGCGATGCTCGACCAAGCCTCCGTCGTGGGAACGAAGCGCGCTGTCGAGTGGCGTCAAGCGGATGCGATGCAGCTTCCTTTCCGAGACGCAACGTTTGACGCCGTTGTGTGCCAGTTCGGCGTCATGTTCTTCCCGGAAAAATCCAGGACGTTTTCGGAGGCGCGTCGAGTGCTCAGGCCGGGAGGCGTCTTCATTTTCAACGTGTGGGATCGGATCGAGGAAAACGAATTCGCGGACACCGTGACGACCGCGCTGGAATCCCTCTTTCCCTATGACCCGCCGCGCTTCATGGCCCGCACGCCCCACGGTTATCACGACCATCGCATCATCGAGCGCGATCTGGCAAACGGCGGATTCATTGCCTCACCCCGATTTGACACGATCGCGGCGCGCAGCCGGGCAACATCCTCCCGGGTCCCGGCGATCGCGTACTGTCAGGGGACACCGCTAAGAAATGAGATCGAGACCCGCGACGCCGCGCGGCTTGGCGAAGCAACCGACATCGCGGCGGAGGCTATCGGCAAGCGGTTCGGGCGGAGCGCTGTCGACGGCAAGATACAGGCACACATTGTCACCATTGAAAGCTGACCGGTGAGGCGGAAGGATAGAGCTCTAACAACCCGGACGCGCGCAAGAGCAGCGCGCGCCGGTAATGCGGAGCGTTAGGGCTCTTATGCGGAAGCTCACGATCGCCATAGTTGCCTTCGTCGTCACGGGCGTCTCAGCTCTACGTCAGGCATCACCGATGAAGTGTGTCGTCGCTTCGCTTCGCGCCGCTCTCGCAGCCGGGTCATGCGGAACGTTCTGCGCTGAAGGTCTGCCGATGAACCGATCGACGATCGTATGCCTGGCCGCTCTCGCTTTCTCCTGCGCGACGCCGTGCGCTGCCCAAGGGGATCTCGGATTTCCGCAGCAGCCCGAACGCGAGGTCAAGGTACCGCCCCGCGGCCCGCAGACAGGGGCAAGGCTCTATGCCCCCGAAGGCAACGGCCCGTTCCCCGCAGTCGTTCTCTCGCACACCAGCGGACCGCTGCAGCAGCATATCTTCCAATGGGCGAAGCGGTTACTGGCCGCGGGCTACGCCGTTTTGATCGTGGATCATCTCGGACCGCGCCACCGGAATACAAACACGGACTACGGCGTGAGCGTGACCGAGTACGCGCAGGACGATGTCGCCGCCATGCGGCATTTGCGCTCCCTGCCGTTCGTGGATGGCAAGCGCATCGTGCAGATGGGATTCTCATACGGCGCGATGGCGGGACTGCGCGAGGCGAGCAAACGCTTTCGTGACAAGAATCTCGGCGAGGAGAAATTCGCCGCGATCGTCAGCGTGTACCCATGGTGCAACGAGCAGATCGGATCCCGATACCAGGACCACCAATGGAACTTCTTCGACGACACCGATATCCCGCTGCTGGTGGTGGTGGGCGCCGACGACGATGAGGCGGACCCGCGCTCGTGCATCGAAACAGCGAAAGCCAACGCGGCGAAGGGCCTGCCCGTGGAGTTAACGGTCTTGCCGGGTACCACGCACGCGTTCGACCACACGTGGATGAAGAATCCCGTTGTGTCGTACCAGGCGGGCCACAGCGTAACCTACCGCTACAATCCCGAATCCGTCGAAGCGACCTGGAAGCTGACCCTCGATTTCCTGGGACGGCGCGTCGGCGGCTCCGGAACCCGCTGACGGCTCATCTCGCCTGAGCCCTTCGCCGGACCATCCGTGCAACGCCGGCGGGCCTCGAACGGCGCGCTGCTCGCTTCAAAGCGTCAGCACTTCGCCCCGAGTATCGTCCCGCGGCACTTGCCGGCGCCGCAACCGCACGCATACATCTGCTTGAGCGCGGGCGTGTAGCGCTCCTCGACGATCAGGTTGTAATCGTAGGCGAGCTCTTCACCGGGCCGGATGTCGCGGATCGCATCGACGTACATGCGCCCGTCGTCCTCCACGGTCTCGCAATTCGGATCGCAGCTGTGGTTGATCCAGCGCGCCGAGTTGCCGTTGTAGTTGGCGTCGATCACGATCTGGTCGTCGAGCAGAAACAGAAAAGTGTGCGTGCCCTCGTCGTCGCCGTATTTTTCGTCCGCCTCAACCTCGCTGATGCGCTTGCCTTTGTACTCGACGATGCGCGTGCCCTTGGCTATGAAAGTGGTGGCGAAGACCCCTTTGCCGTGGATGTTGGAGTAGCGCACGGTGATGCGCCGGTAAGATTTGCGTTTTGCAGCTGGCATGTGACACGAGTCTCCGGTTTTGAAAGCCGCGTATTCTAACCGATTCGTGTGACAGTTGTGCGACGCGACACGCGGTCCGGCCGGGACAGGCGGAAACGACGCCGGAGCGGGCTGCTACAGAACTCCCGACAATCCGCCGTCGACGTTGATGCAGGTGCCGGTGACGTAGCTCGCCGCATCGGAAGCGAGGAACGCGATCACGCTGGCGACCTCCCCGGATTCGCCCATGCGGCCGAGCGGTACGGTCTTGCCGGTTTTCGCGTAATGCTCCTCCACGCTCAACCCGCTGCGCTTGGCGCGCCGCTCCTGCTGCATGGATTTGATCTTGCCGACCGCCACCGCATTGACCAGGATATTGAAAGGCGCGAGTTCCTTCGACAACCCTTTGGTCAGCGCAAGCCCGGCGGCGCGGCTGACGGTGGTCGGGAACTGCTCGGCGCCGGGCTGCTTGGCGCCGACCATGTTGAGATTGATGATGCGCCCGCCGCCCTGCTGTTTCATGTAAGGGATCGCCGCGCGCGCGGTGCGCACCTGCGCCATCACCTTGATCGCGATGTCGTTGCCCCACTCCGCTTCGCCGACCTTGTCGAACGCCGACTGCCCGGTGCCGCCGGCGTTGTTGACGACGATGTCGAGGCGGCCGAAGCGCTGCGCCGCCTCTTCGATAAAGCGCGCCATGTCATCCGGTTTGGAGGCATCCGCGACGACCGTCAGCACGTCGGCGCCGAGTTTTTTGATTTCACCGGCGGTTTTTTCCAGCACCTCGGCCCGGCGCGCGCAGATCGCGACCTTGGCGCCAAGCTCCGCGAAACGCAGCGCCGTCGCCCTGCCGATGCCTTCGCTGCCACCGGTAATCGCGGCGACTTTGCCTTTCAAGCTCAACTGCATGTTTGCCCCTTTCAGAGAGTGATTCGGTGATTGAGGGATTGAGCGATTGGCCCAATCACTTGATTGCTCAATCGCCTGATCGCTGTTCTACTCGGCCCGGATGCCGGCTGCCTTGACCAGCTTGCCGAAACGCGCGATATCGTTCCTGATCAGCGCGGCGAATTGCTCCGGCGTGTTGCCGACCACATCGAAACCGAGGGCGGTGAGCCTGCTACGCACATCGGATGCGCCGAGGACGCGGGTGATGTCGGTGTGCAACCTCGCGATCAGATCCTTCGGCGTGCCGGCGGGCGTCAGGTACCCGGTCCACGCCTCGAAATCGAAGCCCGGCACGCCGGCCTCGATCATCGTCGGCACGTTGGGCAAAGCCGGAGAGCGCCTGGTGCTGCCGATCGCAATTACCCGCAGCCGCCCGCTCTCCAGGTACTGGACCACGTTGGATACGCCGGTCCACATCATCGGCACCTGCCCGCCGATCACGTCGTTATACGCCGGGCCCAGCCCCTTGTACGGCACATGCACGAGCTTGATGCCGGCCGCGACGCCCAGCATTTCCATCGGCAGGTGCTGCGCGCTGCCGTTGCCGCCCGATGCATAGTTGATCTCTCCGGGATGCGCCTTGGCGAGCGCAATGAGCTCCTTCACCGACTTGACCGGCAGCGAGGGATGCACGACCAGCACGACCTGGATGGTGGCCGCCAGCGTGATCGGCGCGAAGTCCTTGACGGCGTCGTACGGCAGCTTGGTGTAAAGGTGCGGGTTGATGGCGAGCGTCGCGATGTTGCCGAGGTATAGCGTGTAGCCGTCGGCGGGCGACTTCGCCGCCGCTTCGGTGCCGATGATGCCGTTGGCGCCGATGCGGTTGTCGGTCACGACCTGCTGGCCCCACGCGTCGGCGAGCTTCTGCCCGAGCACGCGCGCGAGCGTGTCGATCGCGCTGCCGGTGGTGAACGGCGTGATGACGCGCACCGGTTTGACCGGGTAGTTCTGCGCGTGCGACGCAACCGCGGTGAGCGCCAGCCCGATGACCAACCAGACTCTCGCCATGGGTTCCTCCTTTATTTTGGGCGTTGCGATCATCATAGCGCGAACGGCATCAACCTGCAGTCCCCGGCATGGCCCGATACAGGCCGGCGTCCGACGCGCTATCATGACGGCCGAGGCAAAACTCCGGATATAACGAAACTCGCATGATCATCGCCATCCCCGACGACTACCAGCAACTCGTGACCACCCTCGACTGTTATGCGCGGCTCGCCGGCCATGACGTGCGCGTGTTCCAGGGCCCGGCGCAGAGCATCGACGAACTCGCGGGGCAACTCAAGGACGCCGAAGTCATCGTGCCGATCCGCGAGCGCACGCATTTTTCCCGCGAGCTGATCGCGCGCCTGCCGCGGCTCAGGCACATCGGCCAGACCGGGCGCAGCACGCATCACATCGACGTCGGCGCATGCACGGCGCGCGGCATCGCCATCAGCGCCGGCACTCAGGCGTCGCCATACACCGTTGCCGAGCATGCCTGGGCGCTGATACTCGCGGCGCTGCGCGACATCCCCGGACAGGTGCGGCAGATGAAACGCGGCGCATGGTCTTCGCACATGAGCCTGGGCCTGCACGGCCGCACGCTCGGCATTTACGGCTTCGGCAAAATCGGCAGCCTGGTGGCGCGCACCGGCCTGAGCTTCGGCATGCGCGTGCTGGCGTGGGGCGGCGAGGCGTCGCGCCGGCGCGCCACCGAGGCCGGTTGCGATTTCGCCGCCAGCAAGCGGCAACTGTTTGCGGAGTCCGACGTGTTGAGCCTGCAGCTGCGGCTGTCCGACAGGACCAGGCACGCAATCGGCGCTGACGACTTCGCATTGATGAAGCCAACCTCGTTGTTCGTCAACACCGCGCGTGCCGAGCTCGTTTCGCCCGGCACCCTGGAAGCTGCGTTGAAGCTGGGCCGGCCCGGTCACGCCGCGGTCGACGTCTACGAAAACGAGCCGGTGCTTGGCGGCGAGCATCCGCTGCTGAAGATGAGCCAGGCGCTGTGCACGCCGCACAGCGCCTGGATCGAAAAGGACACGTTCGAGCTCTACTTCGGCGAGGCGTTCGACAACGTCGTCAAGTTCGCGCGCGGCGAGACGGTGAACCTCGTCAATCCGGAAGTGCTGGCAACCATCTCGAAAACAAGTCGAAACCGCCGATGAATACCGTTACAACCTGCGCTTCCCGGAACCGATCGATATGTCAGGTGCGGAGAACCAAATTGCGTGATGGCGGCCTTGTGATGGCTGTAACGGCATGAACGCAGATGGGGAAAAAACCCGGCCGCAGAGAATACAAAGTTCACGGAGGCACGATAAAATCCTGCATCCACGCCCAGGAGTTCCGCATCATGCAAAAGCTTTTTGACGAAGAGATGCATTCGGCGCTGCAGCAGCTGATGGACGAGACGATCGAAGCGCTGCAACTGGCGAAAGTCAGCCCCGATCTCGACGATCTCGGCGCGACATTCGCGGTGGCGCTGCTCAAGCTCGGGCTGGCAACCTCGTTCGTCGAGCAGAAATATCCGGGCTTTGCCAAAGACGTCGAAGACAAACGCCAGCGCGTGCTGTCGGCACTGATGCCCAAGCACTAGCTACCCGGTGATTAAGTGATTCGGTAATTTGGTGATTTGGTTACCCGGCCGCTCTATCACCTGGTCACTCAATCACCTGACCACTCGATTTATCCCGCACGAAGTATTCTGGAGCCCGGCGTGGCTCGCCGCGCACTACACGACGCGGACTGGTAAAATGCGGGCTCGCGATTGCCGCAGCCTGGCCGCATGCTGAATTTCCCGATCTACCTCGATAACTCCGCCACCACTCCGGTCGATCCGCGCGTGGTCGAGAAGATGCTGCCGTGGTTGACCGGCAAGTTCGGCAACCCGGCGAGCAGCTCGCACACGTTCGGCCGGGAAGCGCGCGCCGCGGTCGAAGCCGCGCGCGATGAGGTCGCGCAACTCATCAACGCCGAACCGCGCGAAATCATCTGGACTTCCGGCGCCACCGAATCCGACAACCTCGCGATCAAGGGCGCGGCGCTGGCTTATCAGAGCAAAGGCAGGCACCTGATCACGGTGCAGACCGAGCACAAGGCGGTGCTCGACACCATGCTCGAGCTCGAGCGCCATGGTTTCGAGGTGACGTTACTTGCGCCGGAACCCAACGGCCTGCTCGATCCCGGGAAATTCAGGGCGGCGATCCGCCCCGACACCATTGTCGCCTCGGTGATGCTGGTCAACAACGAGATCGGGGTGATCCAGGACATCGCGGCACTTGGCGGGATCTGCCGAGAACACGGCGTGATATTCCATGTCGATGCGGCGCAGGCGACCGGCAAGGTCACGATCGATCTCAAGCGGCAGCCCGTCGACCTGATGTCGCTCACCGCGCACAAGAGTTACGGACCCAAAGGCATCGGCGCGCTGTACGTGTGCCGCGACCGCCGGGTGCGCCTCGAGCCGCAGATGCACGGCGGCGGCCACGAGCTGGGCCTGCGCTCGGGAACGCTGGCGACGCACCAGATCGTCGGCCTGGGCGAATGCTTCCGCATCGCAGGCGAGGAAATGGCGACCGAATTGCCGCGGCTGCGCGCGCTGCGCGACAAGCTGTATCAGGGACTCGCCGCGCTCGACGAAGTGCAGGTCAACGGCGACATGCAGCACCGCATCGTCAACAACCTCAACCTGAGCCTGAAACTTCCGAACTGCGACCAGATGATCGCAGCGCTGACCGACATTGCGGTGTCTTCGACGTCGGCGTGCTCGTCGGGCGGCGGCAGCGTCTCGCACGTGCTGCAGGCGCTCGGCAACGACGCGCAACTTGCGGGCAACTCGATCCGCATCACGGTCGGCCGCTTCAACACCGGGGAAGAAATCGACTTCGCGCTCGACTACCTGCAGCGCAAGATCGAGGGTTGCCGCCGCGCGCCCGCCGGCGGATGGCGTGCGCAAGCTTGACGCGGCGGTCGGCTATTTCGCCGGCGTGTCGATGAGCAAGCGGTCGATATCAGCCGCGCTCGCGGCCTGCCGCAGCACGCCGCCGTCGGCGAAGATGAGCGTCGGCGTCGCCTCGATCTTGAGCCTGGTGGCGAATTTATCAATCTCCTCGACGGGATTTTTGCAATCCGTCTTCCCCGCCGGGCGTGCAGCCCTCAGCATCCAGTCGTCCCACGCCTTGGCGCGATCGGGCGAGCACCAGATCGATTTTGCGATCGCGGTCGTGCCGGGAAACTTGCTCTCGATCGCGTACGGGAAAACGTAGATCGTGACATTGTTGAGCCTCCCGAGCTCCTCCTCGAGCTTCTTGCAATACGGGCACATCGGATCGGAAAAGACCATCAACCAGCGTTTGCCGTCGCCTTTGACGCGCTTGATCGCCATGTCAAGCGGCGGCAGATCCTTGACGTTGATCGCCGTGAGCTTGCGGAAGCGCTGCTCGGTGTAGTTCTTGTTGGTCTTCGTGTCGATGAGCACGCCATAGACGATGAAACTCACTTTCTCATCGGTGTAATGCAGCTTGCCGTCCATGTACACTTCGTACAGTCCGCCGTACGGGGTCTTGGTCACGCTTTGCACCTTGGACTGCAGCTTCGCTTCCACCAGCTTCCTGACGCTCGCCTCATCGGCAAACGCGGCGCCGCACGTCAACAGCAGGCAAAACAGGACGAGTTTCCGCAGCATCATCGCTCCCTATGCAGATAACAGTCGGGCATTGTAAGTGATTCTTCCATCCCGCATAAGCCGCTCGTCCTCCGACTTTGACCGCAGGTCGGGCCAAAGGCCCTCGCAAAAACAATATGCAACCGCCGGGGAACGCAGACGAGCGCCGAGCATGGGGTAAAGCGAATGGGGTTGAGCGCGGGCGGCGGCGAGCACAAGGCGCATTCCGCACATGACGTGCGAACAATCATCCGGCTGCTTCCGGCAGACTTGCCAGGAATGACGCGGCGTCAGCGCGCGTCGTGCGCTGCTTCCTGCAGACCGATGAAACTTTGATCGCAGAATCCGGGCTCCGCCTCGTTCTTGATCTTCTCGTAAACCTTGTCCGGATCGTTGAGCACCGAGGAATCAAACAGCCGCGAGTTGACCGCGCCGTAGGTTGCGCATACGCCGCGTTTTTCGTCGTAATCAAGGCAGGTATGCACGGTGGTCATCACGTACATGCCGGCAACGTTGTCGATGAAATGGATCGCCTTGTCGGTCTGGATGACGGTTACGTTGCGCATCCCGGACATGCGCGTGGAAATCGCGCGCGCCGTGGCGTGCTTGGCGTCGACGCCCTGGAAATGCATCAGCATATCGGCCTTGCCTTCGACCATGATCGGGCCGCCGGTCGCCGGGTCGGTTTCGTAGCTCTTGTAGAACGCGCAGTGAACGTAACGCGCCTTGGCGAGATTGGTGAAGTCGGTGTGGTCAGCCGCCAGCGCAGCCGTCGCTGCGCCAAGCGCAGCCGCGATCGATACGGCATATAACAAGCGTAACGAGGTCACCGAAAAGTATCCAATCCGTACAATGGGTTAGAGACGACGCAAAATCAGTTTGCGCGTTTCACCCGGCACTGTCCACCGGCTTGATACTCGCACTGGCGCAGGGTACTCCCGGCCTTGAAATTCAGAGAGTTAGAGGCTCCAGATGGTCTCCACTGCTGTCACAAAAATCCGTGCGCCCGGCATGACCCGCGATTACCGCCGCCGATAGCGCTTGCGCGCGGTTTCGACGATGCGCGGAATCAGGTGGCGGTACTCGATGCCGGCGAAGCACAGGTACATGCCCAGCGTGTGCGGCGTGAGGTCGGGATTGGGATTGGCTTCGATAAACACCAGCCTGCCGTCGTCGCTGAGCCGGAAATCGAGCCGCGCGTAGTCGCGCAGTTTCAGCGCGTGAAACGCCTTTTTGCCGTATTCCGAGATTTTCTTCAGCACGCGCCGCGGCAGACGCGCCAGCCGGTACTTCACGCGCCATTTGGTGCGGTAATAGCCGTCGTTCTTCAAGCGATAGGTTGCGAACTTGGGCGCCGAGGCTTTCTTGCTCTCGATCACCATTTCGATCGGCGCGAGCACGCGCGGCTCGTTGCCGATGATCCCGACATAAATATCGCGCCCGGGGATGAATTCCTCGCACACCGCCGCCTCGTTGAGACTCGTGTGCACCGCCCTCACCTGTTTGCGCAACTCACGCGGCGTCCTGACCAGCGATGCCTTGGTGATCTCATCCGAGCCGTCGCCGAACTGCGGCTTGACGATCAATGGGTACGGCAGCCCCGGGTTTTCGATGCGCTCGCCACGCTCGACCGTGAAACAGCACGGCACGTCCACGCCGCGCGCCGCGACGATGTGCTTGGAGAGCGCCTTGTCGCGCGCGAGCTGCATGCCAACCGGCCCGGTGCCGGTATAGCGGAACCTCATAATCTCGAGCGAGCCCGCGATCGCGTGATCGAGCTTGCGGTCGCCGGCTACCCATTCGGTGACGTTGAACACGATCCGCGGCCTGAGCTTTTTGAGTTCCGTGAGCGTCGCGATGACGTCCGGACCGAACGGCACCACTTCGACCCGCGCATAGCGCGCGCGCAGGCTTTTGTGTATGTTCAGCTCCATGCAGTCGGGACCGTCGGACACAAACACGAAGCGGCCGGACTTGTCGCGCTCGCCGGTTTCGTCATCGACCAGCATCGCCACGTCGCAGCGTTTGTGTTTTAACTTGCGTCGCGCCATGCGCGGATTGTAACCCGTCCTGCCCGCACGTTGCATTTCAGACCGGCCGCTGCTATTGTTTTGCGCACGCAACCGGACATTTCGTCCGTCCATAACAACGATTCCGTCACCGGAGGAAAAATGAGAATTGCAAAAGTCACGTCAGCCGTGCTGGCCTGCGTTGCGCTCACCACCGCTACCGCTTTTGCCCAGCCGTGCCCCGAGAAGAACCTGTTCTACTGGCAGGCGTTCGTGGCCGGGGGCGAATCCGATCTTTCGGCACGGCACCAGCAGATAGTCCTGAAGAAAAAATGCCCGGGCATCGAAACCATCGTGCAGTACAAACCGGGCGCAGGCGGCGGGCTCATGTGGTCGCAGATGAACGCGCTTCCGGGCGACGGCTTCAATATCGTCGGCATCAACTTGCCGCACATCGTGCTGCAGCCGCTCGAGGGCCAGGTGCAGTACAAGACCGAGGACATCACGCCCACCTACTGGTTCCACTACACGCCGGACGCGATCGCGGTGGTAGCCGACAGCCCGATCAAGACGTTCCAGGATCTGGTCGCCGCAGCCAAAGCCAAACCCGGCGAGCTTTCCTTCGGCGGGTCGGGCCTCAACAGCGCGAATCACGCGGCACACGAAAAATTCAACGCGTTGACCGGCACGAAATCGAACTATATCGCGTACAAAGGCACCGGCGACATGACGATACAACTGCTCGGCAAGCACATCACGGGCGCGATGTCCTACACCGCGTTCGTGATCAACAACAAGGGCAAGATACGCGCGCTTGCCGTAGCGATGGACAAGCGCCATCCGCAGCTGCCGGACGTGCCGACCTTCAAGGAACTGGGTTTCGACTGGATCGACGGCGCCTACCGCGGCATCGGCATGCCGAAATCGACGCCGCCCGAAGTGCGCAAGCGGATGTCGGACCTGTGGGACGCGCTCAATCATGATCCTGAAATGAAAGAACGCGCCGCCCAGAATGGTTTCGAGCTGACCTACATCGGCGTGGACAAAATGGACGCGTTCATGAAAGAGCGCACCAGGGCCTACATGGAAACCGCCAGGCGCCTGGGGCTCATCAAGTAACCGCGCCCTGCGCATTCGAACAAAAAGGGCGAGGCCGCTGGCCTCGCCCTTTTTCATTGTCTCGCCTCGTTATATGCAATCCCGATTTTGATAGCTCAAGCTTCAGCCAGCAAACACCTTCGTCATGTTGCGTAACAGTTCAGCCAGGTATCCTGAGAATCGGTGCGGTAAGCGATGACAGCGACTCGCGTTGACGCCCCTGCGCATCGAAGTTGCCGGGATCCAGCCACCGCAGGAAGGCTTTTTTGAGCAGAGGCCATTCCTGGTCGATCGCCGCGTACCACGCCGTATCCCTGTTGCGGCCTTTAACCACCGTGGCCTGCCGAAAAACGCCCTCGAACGACAACCCCAATCGTTGCGCCGCATGCCGCGAAGGAGCGTTGAGCGTATTGCACTTCCACTCGTATCTGCGGTACCCCAGCGCAAATGCATTGTCCATCATCAGGTACATGGCTTCCGTGGCTGCCGGTTTTCTCTGCAGCAGCGGGGAAAAGTTGAGATGCCCGACTTCGATGGAGCCGTTCCTGGGATCGATGCGCAGGTAGCTCGCCAGGCCGGCGGCTTTTCCGGTCCGCAGATCGATGATCGAGAAGAACAGCGGGTCCTTGCCCAGACACGACTCGCGCAACCAACCGCGGTAGAGCTCAAGCGTTGCAAAGGGCCCGTACGGCAGGTACGTCCAGTTTCTGCCCCCGGCATCCATGCTGTTCGCCTCATGCAGCGCCAGCGCGTGACGGTCCGGATCCAGAGGGTCCAGGCGGCAATAGCGGCCTGCCACAGGCTCGCGCGCGGGCAACGCCGGCGGCGTCCAGCCCGGGACCGGCAAGCCGACCGGCTGGCCCAGATTGTTGGTTGCGTGATCCATCGCAAACTTTAACTTCTCATTGAGCGAAACTCTAGTCAAATTTTGCGATCTTGCGCGCCTCCCCGCTCAACTCGAGGATGTGCATGCCGGTGTTGGCACGGTCGACGATGTAAATATAGCCGCGGTCGTCGACCTCGACGTTGTTGGTCTGGATCGCGATCTTGCAGCGGTCGGCGCCGTCGGCCTTGATGCAGCGCTTGTCGGTTTTATCGGTGATGGCCGGGATGTAGTAGCCGATCTCACGCGGGCTGTAGGGATTGCGGATGTCCACCGCGCGCACGCCGGCATTGAACCACGCGACGAACACCACGCGCTTCGCGTACACCGGCGGCTGGTTCTCGTTCGACGAATGGGCGCCGAACCGTCCGCCGCGGTCGCAAAAATTGCCGCCCGCTTCCGGCACGTTATAGTTCGCCACGGAAAATGGACGGGTCTCGGTCGTGACATCGACAAAAAACACCATCTGCCGCGCTTCCGTGCATTCGTTGAGTATCTGCTCGTCCACGATGATGACGAAATCGCGCACCTTGCCGATTTTATCCTTCGCGAATTCCGCGACCGGTATGCCCGGTACCGGCAGCGTGGTGTGCGCGCCGTTGAACGCCGGCAGATCGAGCCGGGCCACTTGCGGATAAAGCAGATTTTCCGCCGTCGGCTCTTTCGGGCCGCTCAGCAGCTTGTTGCGGTCGACGATCTGCAGCACGCCGCCCTTGTTGGTGCCGTAGCCGAAATAGATGCGATTGCCCTTGGGCCCGGTCGAGATCGGCCCGTGCAATTCGGCGGGCGGCTCGCCGGTCGCGCCCGGCTGCTGGCCGGGCAGCCCGAAATCACGGATGAATACCGGCCGGGCGGGATTGCTCAGGTCGTAAACCTGCGTCATGCGCCGCACGCGCCAGTCAGGCAGGCCCGAGACCAGGTAGGCGATGCCGCTATCGCACTCCCACCAATTTTTGTGAGTGCCCTTGAGCTTGCTCACCACGGTGGTGAGCAGCGCGGGTTTTTCCGGCGCCGTCACGTCCCAGATCTCCTGCGCCGTATTGCCGAAGGTGCGCAGCAAATAGAATTTGTTGGGATCGCCCTTGGGCAGGTCTTGGCCGGCACAAACGCGCACCATCTGCGCGCCGCCCGCCTCGCCTGCGCCCGGCTCGCCCGGGATGTGATGCAGGTATTTCGGCTGCCGCGGATTGGTGACGTCGACAATCGAGGTGCCGTTGCTCTCGGCCTGTCCGTTGAGCGGGTTCACTGATGTGCCGCCGTGGTGGCCGATATAGGCGATCCAGCGCCCGCCCTGCCGATGAATGACCGGCTGGTACGCGCTGCGCGCCTGCAGGTCGTTGTAGCCGACGAGATCCATGTCGCGCTTTTCCACCTGACCCTGTTGCGCCAGCGCCGGCGACGCAAGGCCGAGCACAACGATAGCTACGCCTGTCAGAGTCGTGCACAGCCTCAACGAACAGCACATCTTTGCTCCTTCCATAAAAAAACCGCCGGCCGTGCGCAACGGCCGGCGGCCTGACTCTCTGCCTTTCAGGCCTGATAGCGGCCCGAATCGAGCAGCGCCTGCTTCACATACTCGGGCAGCATCGGCATCCGGCGCAAGCGCGTGCCGGTCAACTGGAATACCGCGTTGGCGATTGCCGGGGCGACCAGCGGGGTCGCCATCTGGCCGGCACCGGTCGGATGATTGTCGGTCGGCATCAGCTTGATGTGCATCGGCGGTATGTCGCGCATGCGCGGAACCTGATAGTCGTAGAAATTCGACTGTTTGACCGTACCGTCCTCGATAGTGATGCGCTCGGTCAGCGCGAGTCCGAGGCCGTACACAATCGAACTCTCGGTTTGCGCAATGACGTTGTCCGGCTGCACCGCAATGCCCGGATCGATCGTGAGCCAGAAATTGTGCACACGGATCCGCCCGCTCGCGCGGTCAAGCGAAACTTCCGCCACAGCCGCGAGCTGCGTGCCGGTGTAATCGCAGTAGGCGAAACCAAGACCTCGCCCATCGCGCTTGCGGCCCCAGTCCGCCATCCGCGCCACTTCCTCGCACACCGCGCGCCCGCGTGGCTCTTTTTTCAGTAGCTCAAGTCGGAGCGCCACCGGGTCGATGCCGCGCTTGACCGCCACTTCGTCGAGAAACACCTCGCTCGCAAACTTGTTGGGCCCGACGCCGATCGCGCGCAGCGACGACGTGCGTATCCCCGTCACCTGCGACACCTGCTCGGCGAGCCGGTTCGGGATATCGTAGGTCTTGAGCTCGGTGCCGCGCATCGCGATGTTGTCGAGGCCTTTCAATTTCGCGCTGCGGACCGGATCCTGAAACGGCAGCACCTGATCGCACGCGACGCGTTGATGCAGCGCGATGACCTGGCCCGATGCATCGAGGCCCGCGCGCAGGTAATGCACGTAGAGCGGGCGGAAGCGGCCGTTATGCACGTCGTCTTCGCGCGTCCATAGCACCTTGACCGGCTTTTTCACTTCCCTGGACAACAACACGGAATCGACGACGAACTCCTCGTCGCGATGGCCGCGGCGCCCGAAACCGCCGCCGAGCAGCATGCCGTGAAAAGTGACGCGGTCGGTCGCGATGCCGAGCGCCTTGGCGGCGGCAACCACTGCCATCGGCTGGCTTTGCGTGCCACACCAGATTTCGACCGCGTCACCGGCCGGCGACACGGCGGCAACCGAATTGAGCGGCTCCATCTGCGCGTGATACGCGTAATCGCAGCGGTACTCGCCCTCGACCACCGTCTGCGCCTGCGCCATTGCAGCCGGCGTGTCGCCGACTTTTTCCCATGCGAGCCCGGTGCGCGCGAGATCGCGTGCGGACGCAGCAAACGATGGGTAGGCAGCGACGTCGCCGTAGCCCCACGCTTTGGCATTGCGAGACCAGATCACCTTGAGCGCGTTCTTGGCCTTGAATGCGGCCCATGGCGTCTCGGCGAGCACGCCGACGCCATACGGCAATCGCACTAATTTGACGAGACCATCGACCTTGCGTGCGGCAGAGTCGTCGACCTGCTCAGGCGCGGCGCCCTCGACCGGCGCTCGCAGTATCGCGCCGTAGAGCATGCCCGGCACCTGCACGTCGATGCTGTACTGCGCCGAGCCGTTGACCTTGCCCGGCAACTCGACCCGCATCACATCCTTGCCGATAAGCCGGAACTCGCTCGTCTTCTTCAGTTGATCGGGTTTGATTTCAGGCGCCTTGGCGGGAATCTCGGCAAACACCGCTATCTCGCCGTAGCCCAACCGCCGCCCCGATTTCGCATGCACGACTGTGCTGGGCCCGGTTGCGAGCTCGCTGACCGGCACGCCCCATTGGCGCGCCGCATTGTCGAGCAGAACCTGCCTTACCTGCGCGCCGAAAGTGCGCAGCGCCTTGAAGTAACCGTTCACGGCGAAACTGCCGGCCGTGTACATGATGCCGCCGAAACCCGGATTGCCGTAGACGGCCTCGTTCGGCGGCGCCGGCACGACGCGCACCCTGGCCCAGTCGGCGTCGAGTTCCTCGGCAAGTATCAGCGGCAGCGATGTCAAAGAGCCCTGCCCCATCTCGGCCGCCGGAGACATGATGGCGATCGTGCCGTCCGTCGAAATCGTCACCCACGGACTCGCCACGAGGTCCTTTGTCGCCGCGAGCGCGTCGCCGGTTGCGAAGCGCAACGCGGCCGGAACCCCGACTGCCACGCCGAAAGTGAAACCCGCCGCGCCGACCATGAAGCGACGCCGCCCCGGCACAAACTGTACGTTCTTCATCTGCACGTTGGTCTTCATGCTCGCCGCCTCCGTTGCCAAATTGGTAATGCCACGCACCTCATGTCGGCGGCCGGTGGCACTCGCTTTGCTGTCGATCCCCCTGCGGGGCGCGCCATCGGGTGGAAGAGGGCTCCCCTTGGGATCTGACCCCGAAGGCGCGCATGGGGACGAACTCGAGCGCGCCTCTGACTCACTGCGCGGTCGCATCCCCGAACATGGGGTCCCTGCTCCGCGCTTCGTTCGTCCCCTCGCCAGGTAGCTCACGCCAGCCCCTCCTTCGCGGCGCGCTCGATGGCGCGCACGATCCGCACATAAGTTCCGCAGCGGCATATGTTGGTGCTCATGTGTTCGACGATCTGCTCGCGCGAGGGATGCGGAGTGTTCTTGAGCAAGTCGGCGGCACGCATGATCTGCCCCGACTGACAGTAGCCGCATTGCGGCACCTGCTCGGCAAGCCATGCTTTCTGCAGCGGGTGGCTGCCGTCGGCAGACAGCCCTTCGATCGTGGTGATGCTGCGGCCCGCCATGTCCTTCACCGGCAGCAGGCACGAGAACACTGACTTGCCGTCGACATGCACCATGCACGCGCCGCATTGGCCGGCGCCGCACCCGAACTTCGTGCCGGTGAGTTTGAGTTGTTCGCGCAGCACCCACAGGAGCGGCGTATCGGGAGCAGCGGTTACGGTTTGCCGCTTGCCGTTGATGGTGAGCGACGTGGTGGTCAGCTGCGACATGTTCCCCTCCTTCAGCGACGGTGAAGTCGATTAACAACCTGTGGTGCCGGGTCTGCTCGCGCAGCCCGTAATTTTGTTTTGCCTCGGAGGTCTACCTGCACCCCCATTGTAATCCTGCTTCAGCCGACCCGGAATAGCCTACGGTGCTTGCCGTAAGATCACTCGATCACTTGGTCGGCGCGCAGCAGAACCGACTGCGGGATCTTGATGCCGAGCGCCTTGGCAGTCTTGAGGTTGATGACCAGCTCGAACGTTGCCGGCTGCTCCACGGGCAGATCGGCGGGTTTGGCACCCCTGAGGATCTTGTCGACGAAGTAGGCGGCCCGTCGGTGCATGCCCGGGTAGCTTGGCCCAAAGGACATCAAACCGCCCGCCTCGACCAATTCCCGATACGCATTCACGCTCGGCAAGCGGTTTTTGGCGGCGAAGTCCATCATCCGCGCGCGGTTGTGCAGGAAGATACGATCCGCCAGCACGAGGAGCGCGTCCGGCCGCTCCTTGACGATTGCAGCAAATGCGCCCTCGAGTTCTTCCGCCTTCCCCACTGCCAGGGGCAGCACGTTTATTCGCATCGCCTGGGCTGCGGCGCGCACCTGCTTCATGGCGCTCGTATGAAATGCATTCACCGGGTTCCAGAATACGGCGACGTGCGAGAGTTTGGGACTCACTTCCCTGAGCAACTCCAACCGTTTCCCCTCCAGTTCCGGAGCGATTGAGCTCAATCCAGTGATGTTCCCACCGGGCCGCGCGAGGCTCGCGACGATACCCGTGCCGACAGGATCTCCTACCGCCACCATGACGAGAGGGGCCGACGTTGTCGCCTTCTTGACGGCAAGGGTGGCGGGCGTCCCGGCAGTCACGATCACATCCACCTTCATCGCGATCAGCTCGGCGATGAGGGCGGGAAAGCGTTCATACTTTCCTTCCGCCCAACGATACTCGATCAGGATGTTTCGTCCCTCGACATAGCCGAGATCACGCAATCCTTCGCGAAAGGGCCCGATGAGATTCGCCTCAAGGGCAGCGGTAGAGTTCCCCAGGAATCCTATCCGGGCAAATTTTGCCGGTTGTTGTTGGGCGAAACAGGCAAGCGGCGCTGCGAGTGCGCCTGCACCAAGTGCAACGATCAGTTTGCGGCGGCGGTTCACTCGACCACCTTGTCGGCGCGCGTCAGCAGTTCACCGGAAATTTTGACGCTGAGCGCGTTCGCGGTCTTGCGGTTGATCACCAGGTAATACCGCGTGGGCTGCTCGAACGGAATATCACCGGGTTTCGCACCCTTCAATATCTTGTCCACGAAAATCCCGGCGCGGCGGAAATTTTCGATGGGATCCCTTCCATAGCTCATCAGGCCGCCGGCTTCGGGATATGCCGAGGATGGATAAATCGACGGCAGCCGGTGCTTGAGGGCGAGCCCGGCGATCTGAGCGCGCTGCGAAAACAGAAACGTATCGCCAAGAATGATCACGGCATCGGTGCGGTCGCGCACCATCGTCGCGAAGCCGAGTTCGATTTCGTCCGGCGTGCGCACACTCACCGGCAAGACCTGTTTGCCGGCCTGCCGTGCGGCGGCCTGGATGCTCAACAGCATCGGCGAGTGCGAGCCGCTCGCCAGGTTGCTGATCACTGCGATGCGCTTCAGTTTGGGAACCGCGACAATCAACAACTCGACCAGCTTCTGAACCGTATCACCGGTGCCGCTGGACAGGCCGGTGATGTTCCCGCCCGGCCGCGCCAGGCTGGCGGCAAAACCTTCGCGCACCGGATCGCTTGTGTTGGTGACGACGATGGGAATCGTGGCCGTCGCCCGATGCGCCGCTCGACTTCCAACTGTTCCTATTGACACGATTAGGTCTATCTTCTGCCGCACTAATTCCGCCGCGAACCCGTCCAGGCGATCCGCATTGCCGTCCGCGTAACGCGCTTCGAGAACAAAATTCTTGCCCTCGACATAACCCTGTTCGCGCAGCCCTTGCATCAGCGCATCATACCTGCCGGAATCGACCGCCGATTGGCGCGAACCGAAGTCGAGATAAGCGATGTGCCAGACTTTGCCTTGTTGCTGAGCGAAGATGGCGAGTGGCGTTGTCAGCGCAGTTGCGCCAAGCGCGATCAGCAATTTCCGTCGCGTTGAGCGGCGAGCATCGTCCGCTCCGACGCGGCGACGCAAGCCGGCATGCACATGTCCGGTCTTGCGCATTACTCGATCACCTTGTCGGCGCTTATCAGGAGCGACTGCGGAATGGCGAGGCCCAGGGCTTTCGCGGTCTTGCCGTTGATAAACAATTCGAATTTCGTGGGCTGCTCAACCGGCAGGTCGCCTGGCTTGGCGCCTTTGAAGATCTTGTCCACGTAGGTTGCCGCGCGCCGGAAATTATCTTCGACGTGCTGCCCGTAGCTCATCAGAAGGCCAGCCTCGACATAGTCCCGCCTCGTCGATATGGATGGCAGCCGATTTTTCGCCGCCAGTTGCGCGATCTGGCGTTGTAACTGGAAAAAAAGCGAGTCAGATGCCACGATGACCGCCCCGGCGTTCTCCCGGGCCATCACGGAAAATGCGTTCTCGATCTCCTGCGGGGTCCGCGCTTCCACGGGCACGATCTTTATTCCGGCCCGCTGCGCCGCGGCCCGTACGTTCTTTAGTGTCGCAATATGCGCCGAGTTGCCCGGGTTAACCATTACGGCCACACGGGACAACTTGGGCACCATGCTTTGCAGCATCTCCAGCTGCTTGGGGCTGAGGTCGGTAGAGATGCTCGACAGCCCGGTGATGTTGCCCCCGGGATGAGCCAGGCTTTTGACGAATCCGCTGCCGACCGGGTTGCTGGCATCTGCCATGACGATGGGAATGGTGGTGGTTACTTTCTGCACCGCGCTGGTGGCGGCCGTCCCTGCCGTCACGATGATGTCCACTTTCAGTTGGATCAATTCCGCCGCGAAGCCCGGCAGGCGCTGGGACTTGCCGTCGGCAAAGCGCCACTCGATCTCCAGGTTCTTCCCCTCGACATAGCCGAGTTCGCGCATGCCCTCCAGGAATTCTCTGTTCCGACCGGCATCCACTGCAGATTGGCGCGACAGTAAGTAGAGAAAACCGATGCGCCAGACTTTGCCTTGCTGTTGACCGATAGAGGAGAGCGGCGCAACGAGCGCACTCGCACCAAGCGCAACAAGCAGTTTGCGGCGATTGTTCATAGCGTCACCTTGTGTGCTCGCAGTCTGTGATGCGCACTACCCGACGCGAAACATACCACGCTCTGCCTTATGCAGGCGTTCGAAACCGGTTTTCGTGATCCGGATCAATTCTCCGACCTGCACGCCAGCGCTCTGATCGCGCGTTATGACATTAGGCTGCAAGACCACCGTCATGTTTTCTTGCAACGTCATATCGGGCAGCGGTCCCGCGGGACGGCTTTTGGTGCCGAGGATGGGCTGGAAGTAGCCGCCGCCGAAACCGTGCATCAGGTCGTCGCACACGGTGAAGCCCGCGTTCTCGATCACGCTCGCGGCGTCGATGATCTCCTGCATCGTCGTGCCGTGGCGGACGACCCCGGTTACGGCGTCGAACGCGGCTTCCGCGGTTTGATACAAGTCGCGGTAGAGCGGCGTCGGCTCGGCATCGACGGTGAACGTGCGCAGCACCTGGCCCGCGTAGTCCCACCAGAACGCCGACAGCTCGCAGAACACGACATCTCCCGTCTGCACCTTGCGCGGCGAATGGTGCTGCGGCGGCACGTAGATATGCGGTTTCGCCATCGACGTGATGCCGAGGTAGTGAATCATGGTGGTGCCGCCGTGGCCGACCCACGCGCGCTCGATCTCGTTGCCGAGCTCGCGCTCGGTGCGGCCCGGCTTCGTTTCGCGCAGCAGCGCCGCCAGCCCCGCGTCGGAGAGCGCCGCGCCGATCCTCAGCCAGTCGATCTCTTCCTCGGACTTGATGGTGCGCAGCCGGATGTACTCCGCGTCGAGCCCGACCAGTTGGAAGTGTTCCTCGAGCAGCCGCCATTTGGCGACGGCCAGCGGCCCCATCACGCCGACCTTCTTCGCTCCGCGACGTTTCAATTCGGCGAGCGTTTTCTGTATGCCCTTATGTTCGCCCCACTCCACATCGATGCCGCGCGCGATCTTCTTGGCGAGCGGGAAGTGGTTGACCCACTCCACCCGCATCGACATCTTCACGCCTGGCTTGAAGATCACGTACGCCTCAACCGAGCCGGGCCACGCCGTCACCCATTGCGGCGCGTTGCCGGTGCGGTGATCGGTCACGACCAGCAGGTGATCGACGCCGGACCTTTCCATCACGCCGGCCAGCAATTTGTGCCGGCGCGCGTACTCGGCATCCGAAAAACGCGGATACTCCATTTTCATGATCGCCTTGAGCCGCGGCTCAAGCTTGAGGTCGTTGACTTCGTTTGCAGCCATTACTTCTCCCGATAAAAAGCCATCCGGAACCCATGAAACCGCCGATGGCATAGAAACAACGGCTGCCACCAGTAAACGCCGATCATCTGGGTGAACGAGTGAACAAGTGAATGAGTGAACCCCCTCACCCTAACCCTCTCCCCCGGTGACGGGGGAGAGGGAATCTTTTACTCGTTCACCCGTTCACCCCTTCACTCGTTCACGGGTTCCCATCTGCGTTCATCGGTGGCTTCATTTGATTTTCTCTGTGCTCTCTGTGCTCTCTGTGGCTATTTGTTCTCTTCAAAATACGGATACGCGCTGGTCGCGCTCGCCGGACGCACCGGCTGCGTCGGGCGCACCCACGACGGATTCAACTGATCGAGCGAGGTGACTCCCATCAGTCCGAGCGCCGTGCGGATTTCAACGTCCATCAATTCGAGCATGCGCTTGAGTCCCGCCTCGCCGGCCGCGGCGAGCGCCCAGCCGAGCAATTTGCCGACGCCGACAGCACGCGCGCCGAGGCAGAGCGCTTTCACGACGTCGGTGCCGCGCTGCACGCCGCCATCCCACAGGATCTCGGCGCGGCCGTCCACCGCTTCCACCACTTCCGGCAGCACTTCGATCGTGGCCTGCGCGTGGTCGAGTTGCCGCCCGCCGTGGTTGGACACGTAAATGGCATCGGCGCCATGCTCGACGCCGAGCTTCGCATCTTCCGCGGTCGCAATGCCCTTGAGGATAAGCGGAAGCCGCATGCGCTCCTTCATCCAGATGAGATCGTCCCACTTCAGACCCATCTGGAACGACGGATCGCCGAAACCTTCGCGCACGTTGGCGCGGCGGATGATGTCGCGCTCGCGCCGGCCGTAGTAATTGCGGTCGACGCACACGCACAGCGCGCGGTAGCCCGCTGCCTTCGCGGTGTCGAGGATGTCCTCGACCCACTTGCGATCCGCCCGCACGTAGAGCTGGAAGATCAGAGGCTCGCGCACGGCAGCGGCCGTTTCGGCGACGCCTGGCTTCGCGGCGGTGCTGATGAATGCGGCAGTGCCGTGCGCGACCGCCGCCCGCGCAACATTGCGCGCCCCTTCCGGATGCACGAACCCGACGAAGCCGCCGACCGGCGCGAGAAAGACCGGGCTCGCGAGCCGCTGCCCGAGCAACGTCGTTGTGATGTCGATCTTGCGCACGTCCACCAGCACGCGCTGGCGCAGCGCGAGGCTGTCGAGCGCCTGGCGATTTCTGGCGAGCGTCGTCTCGGAATCCGCGCCGCCTGAGAGGTGATCCCACAGCTCACGCGACAGGTTGCGCCGCGCCGCCATCACGATTTCCTGCAAGGTCTGAAAATCCCGGGCTTCTGCCTGCCGGTTGCGCGGTCGCGTTGATTGCGGTAGCCGCGCCGGCTTGCGTCGCACCCGCTTGCGCGGTGCCGGCCGTCGACTGCTCTTCGCCATCCGTATCTCCCGTGTTCTCTATAGAGCCACAACAGATCAGCCGGCCCGCGCGCCTGAGGTCAAAGACCGACGCCCTTCAGCACATTCGGCCCATAACGCTCGCCGGCGCCGGCGCCGATCGCGAACACCCGATCAAGCCGCCGCAAATCGCCGGCGCTCAATTCGATATCCACCGCAGCGGCGTTCTGCTCGAGGTTGCGCGGGTGGTTGGTGCCGGGAATCGGCACGATGTCATCGCCCTGCGCGAGCAGCCATGCCAGCGCAAGTTGCGCGCTGGCCACGCCTTTCGCCACTGCCATCGTTTCGAGCTGCGTCACGAGCTCGACGTTGCGCGCGAGATTTTCCGGCGTGAAGCGCGGATTCCTGCGCCGGCGGTCGTTGGGCGGCAGGTCGTCGACGGTCCTGATCCTGCCGGTCAGCAGACCGCGGCCGAGCGGCGCATACGCGACATAGCTGATGCCGAGTTCGCGGCATACCGGCAGCACATCGCGCTCCGCCTCGCGGAACCACAACGAATACTCGGTTTGCAGCGCGGCCAGCGGATGTGTCCGGTGCGCGCGCCTGAGCGTCGCCGGTCCCGCTTCGCAAATGCCCAGCCAGCGCACCTTGCCTTGCTCGATGAGCCGCGCCATCGCGCCGATCGTGTCCTCGATCGGCGTCGCCGGATCGACGCGGTGCAGATAATAAACATCGATCACGTCGGTGCCGAGACGCTTGAGACTTGCATCGCAACACTGGACGACGTATTCGGGCTTGCCGTTGGTCGCCTTCCCGCCGCCGGGCAGGTCGATGTTGCCGAATTTGGTTGCGACCAGCGCCTTGTGCCGGCGCCCCTGCAGGGCGCGCCCGAGCAGCACCTCGTGGCGCGTATTCCAGTAGGCGTCGGAGCTGTCGAAAAAATTGATGCCGAGATCGAGCGCGCGCCGGATCGTCTCGTTGAATTCCGGCTCGAGCGCATCGCCGAGCTGCACCGGCTGGCTGCCGCGCCCCACGCCGAGCGCCGACACCTCGGGACCCGTTTTGCCAAGACGCCGGTATTTCATAAGGCGACTTGTACCGTCTGCCGGTCGGTACCGATCGCTGGCCTCCCCATGATGCCTTCCATCATGGTTCTTCGGCCGTCGAGCGCGGTCGCCGTCATGGTTTGGTCTTTCCATCCCCAACGTCTTCGGCACTCGGCAGCTCGACCGTCTGCCATTTGCCGGCGGATGCGTCCGGAATCGCCGGCGGCACGCCGGGCAGCTGCCCTTGCTCTGGCGCATCAAGCGCCGCGTGTTCGCGCATGCCGTAGACGGTGTAGATATGCGGTGCGCTGCGGTTGATCTGGAGCTGGAAGATGTCGGGCCGGTTGTAATGCCCGGCAAAATCGTGCCGCAGCTTGGTCAGCACGCAGAGTTCGAGATTGCACTCGGCGTACAGTATTCCCTCCTCCGCGCCCATAGGGCCCGCCAGGATGCGGCTGTTCGGCCCCACGATCACGCTGCCGCCGCAGCAGTCGGGATTGCGCAGGAATTTCGCGGCCTCAGGCCCAACTTCGAGCTTTTTGATCATGTCCTCGTCGACCGTGCCGCACGCGGAAATCACGAACGCCTTGCTCATTTGCGCGAATGCCTGCGCATCGACCGCAACGCGGTTGCGCATAGGGTCGCCGCTCGTCGGAAAGTGATTGGGCCAACTCATGACGTGAATGCGCGTGCCTTCGGCGGTCAACGCGAACACTGCGAGCGGATTGGAGTTCTCGCCGCAGATCAGCCCGCTCATCGGGCCGAACTCGCTCTGGAAAGCGCCGAACGTGTCGCCGAAGCCACCCATGTGGACGAGGCGCTCGCCGACCGTCGGCATGATCTTCTGATGCTTGCCGAGGAGGTTGCCGTCGGGACCAAGGTAGACCTGGGTGTTGAACATGGTGCCAATGGTGTGCGGCAGCTTCTCGCACACGCCGATCACAACGTAAGCATTGGCATCGCGCGCCGCAACGGCAAGCCGCTCGATCTCGGGACCCGGTATTTCGACCGAGTTCTTGAACAGTTCCACGGCGAGCTTGTTGGCGATCGCGCTGGTCGCGGAATGATGGTGATACCACACCGGGTGCGCCGGGATGAATCCTTCGGGAAAGCCGATCACCCGCGCGCCGTTCTTGCCGGCCTCGCGGATCAGGCGGCAGGCCTTCTCGGTCGAGCCAGCACGGTCGAGAAATACCGACGCGGCCTGCACCGCCGCGACTTTGACTACCGGATATTGATCTCCCATCACCCGCTTTCTATCAGGACAATCCGTCGCTGACATCGACATTCTCGGGCTTGAGCTCGATGCCGGAGGCCTTCGCCTGCAGCAAGAGCAGCGTCGAGAAATCCTGGTCGGCGTAGCCGTTGCCGATCAGCGTCTGCACGAGGTCGCGCGTAATCGACGTGAGCGGCATCGGCACGCCGAACTCCCTGCCCGCATGGAGCCCGAGATCGAGGTCCTTGCGCAGCAGCTCGGGGGTGAAGGTGACGTGGAAGTCAAGGTTGGTCAGCGCCGGCGTTTTGTAGCGCGTGAACATCGATCCCATCACGCTCTTGTTGAGGAAGTCGAGGAACGCGTGACGCTGCATGCCGGCTTTCTGCGCGAGCACCGTGACCTCGGCCAGCGATTGCGCGACCACGCCGAGCATCACGTTGTGGCAGATCTTGGCGATGCGCGACAGCTCGCCGTCACCGACGTAACTCACGCCCTGGCCGATCGCCTGCATGTAGGGCGCCACCACATCGAACGCGTCCCTGGGCCCGGACGCGACGACGGTCAGCTTGCCGGCCTTGATCACCTTGGCGTTGCCAGACACCGGCGCGGCCAGGAATTTCACGCCCTGCTTGGCGAGCTTCCCGCGAATCTCGGCGGATTCCTCGAGCGAGATCGAGGTGCTGTCCACGACGATTTTGGGCGCCTTGCCTTTCGCCATGACGCCGCTCGGCCCGAACAGCACTTCCTTGACGTCCTTGCCCGTCGATACCATCGTGAACACGATGTCGCACGCGGCAAGGCCAGTGAGCGAGTTGACGACTTTCGCACCGTGCACGGCCAGTGGTTCCGCCTTGGAACGGGTGCGGTTCCACACCGAGATGTCGCAGCCGGCCTTGGCCAGGCGCTCCGCCATTGCGTAACCCATGCGGCCGATCCCGATCCAGCCGAGCTTGTGCTGCTTCAGATTCACTGTTGCCATGTTTGCCTTTCGATTAAAACGATTTTCCTGCGCGTCCCTGGCGATGCAGGATTTTGCACTGCCATCGCGGCGCGGGCGCAGCAGTCAGCGCTCAACCGGCACCCCTACCAGATTGCCCCATTCGGTCCACGAGCCGTCGTAAACGCGGACCTTGCGGTAATCGAGCAGCTGCGTCAACGCGAAGTACAGCACTGTCGCGCGATGGCTCATGCGGCAGTACGCGATGACGTCCTTGTCCGGCCTGGCGCCGCGCGCCTCGAACAGCGCCGTGAGCTCGTGTGCGGGTTTGAAGCTCTTGTTGGCATTCAGCAGCTCGTTGAAGTAGAGGTGCTGCGCGCCCGGAATGCGGCCATAGCGCACCGCACCGACATCCGGCCCCTCCGGACCGCCGACGCGCGCGCCGCTGTATTCCTCGGGCGATCTTCCATCGAGTATCAGCTGGCCCGGCTTGCCGAGCGCCGCGACAACCTCGTCGCGCCAGATCCGCATGCCTTCGACACGCGGCACCGGCCCGTATTGTACCGGCGCGGCGGGCTGCGGAAGCGTGGTTACCAGCGGCCTGCCTTCGTCCGCCCACCGGTAGCGCGCGCCATCCAGCACGCAAACCTTGGCGTGACCGCAATACCTGAAAGTCCACCACGCATAAAAGCCGAACTGCACTCCTTCGCCATAAAACACCACCGTCGTGTCATTGCCGATCCCGGCCGCGCCGAGCCGCCGCGCAAAGTCCTCGGGCGCGGGAAAGTCGCGTTGATGCGAATCCCACAACATTTCCTTCCACTGCCAGCACACGGCGCCCGGAACGTGCCCGGCCTGGTACGCCTGCATCTGGTCCTGCCCCATGCCGGCGATCTCGATCAACCGCACCTGGGGGTCGTGCTGGTGGGCCTCGATCCAGGCCGGTGTTACCAGCGGTCCCTGTGCGCTTGCTTCCGACATCTTCACTCCCTCGACCTGCTGCAAACTTACAGCCGGTTGCAGCAGGCAGCTTTCAACTTCTTTCGATATGGTTCACGCGTTCAGCGCCCGCACCCAATCGCGGCTCTCGAGCAGCGTCTTCACCTCGCGCAGGAACGCCGCCGAATATGCGCCGTCGACTGCGCGATGATCGAACGTCTGCGCCAGCACGCCAACCGGGCGAATCGCAATGGTGTCGCCCTGCGGCCCCTCGATCACGACCGGTTTCTTGTGCACGCCGTCGATCGACAGGATCGCGACCTGCGGCGGATTGATGATGGACGCCGTGATCAGCGTGCCGAACACGCCCGAATTCGACAGCGTGTAAGTGCCTTCGGTCATGTCGTCGGGTTTCAGCTTGTTGCTGCGTGCGCGTTGCGCCAGGTCGTTGATGTCACGCGCCAGCTGCGGCAGCGATTTTGCCGCCGCATTTTTCACCACCGGCACCACCAGCCCGTCGAAGTTGAGATCGACCGCGATGCCGAGATTGATGCGCTGGTGCACGATCAGATCATCGCGGTCCAGGCTCGCGTTGAGCAGCGGGAATCTGGCGAGCGCGGCCGACACTGCGCACGCAACGAACGGCAGGTACGTCAATGTAAACCCTTCACGAGCTTTCCACTGCGCGCCCACGGCCTGCCGCGCCTGCTCGACGCGGTAAAAATCCGCTTCCACCGCCTGCAGCACGTGCGGCGCGGTGGTCCACGATTTCAGCATGTATTCGCCGGTGCGCTTGCGCACGCTGTTGAGCGGCTTGCGCGTTTCCGTGCCGACGGTGTACGGGACCCGCGTCTGCGTCCGTACCTCGCCCTGCCCCTGCGCGCCGCGTTGCACGATGAAACCTGCCACATCATCACGCGTGATGCGTCCGTCACGCCCGGTTCCGCGAATATCAGCGGGGCTTAATTGATGCTCGGCGAGCATTCGGCGCACCACCGGCGACAATCGCTCGCCGGCGTCGGCAGGCATAACGCGTGGCGTGTGCGGCGCTGCCGGCGCCGCTGCCGCAACACTTCCACTCTGGATAACGGCGGACGTCCTGGCAGCGCCGCTTTCCCGGATCACCGCCAGGCGCACGCCGACTTTCGCCGTCACGCCTTCCTGCACCAGGATTTCGGCAATCACGCCGCTTGCCGGCGCCGGGATTTCGGTCGAGACCTTGTCGGTCTCGACGTCGAACAGCGTCTCGTCGGCTTTTACCGCGTCCCCGACCTTCTTGTACCACCTGGTGACGACGCCCTCGGTGACCGTTTCGCCGAGCTGCGGCATGATCACATCCATCGCTGCTCCCTCAATCGATTTTCTCGCGCAGCTCGCGCACGATGCGCTCGACCGACGGAATCGCGTTGTCTTCGAGCAGATCGGCCGACGGCAGCGGCACGTGCGGCGTGGTGATGCGTATGATCGGCCCGTCGAGATCCCAGAAGCATTCGTCGGCGACGATGGAAGCGATTTCCGCGCCCCAACCGCACAGCCGCGGATTTTCCTCGACCGTCACGAGCCGGCCGGTCTTGACGACTTCGCTCAAGATCGTCTGCGTATCGAGCGGAACGAGCGAGCGCACATCGATCACCGTTGCCGAAATGCCGTGCTCTTTCTCGAGGATGGATGCGGCGTCGAGCGCGCGGTGCACCATCGCGGCCAGCGCGACAATAGTGCAATCCTTCCCCCACCGCAGCACTTTCGCCTTGCCGAGCTCGTCGACGTATTCGCCGTCGGGCACTTCGCCTTTCATCGAATAGAGCGATTTCTGCTCGAAGAACAGCACCGGATCGGGATCGCGCACAGCCGCCGCAAGCAGGCCTTTGACATCGGCGGGAAATGCCGGCGCGACCACCTTGAGGCCGGGCACCGCCATCGCCCAGTTCTCGACCGCCTGCGAGTGCTGCGCGCCAAAGCGCGAGCCGGCGCCGTTCGCGGTGCGGATCACGAGCGGCAGAGTGATCTGGCCGTTGGTCATGTAGCGCGTTTTGGCGATTTCATTGGCGACAATGTCCCAGCACACCGCGAGGAAATCCGAGAACATGATTTCGGCGATCGGCCGCAATCCCGTCATCGCCGCGCCCATCGCAGCACCCAGAATCGCCTGTTCCGAAATCGGGCAGTCGCGCACGCGTTTCGGCCCGAATTTCTCGAGCAGGCCGACGGTCGCCTTGAACACGCCGCCGGCTGCCGCCACGTCCTCGCCGAGAAAGACCACGCGATCGTCGCGTGCCATCTCCTGTGCGATGCCGGCGGCGACCGCGTCGCGATAGGTCAGTTCCGCCATGCTGCACTCCCGTCGGCCCACACGTTTTTCTCGATATCGTCGATCGACGGCAGCGGCGAGGCCTTGGCAGTCGCAGTCGCTTCATCCACCTTGCCCATCGCTGCAGCCTCCATGTCTTTCAGCGTCGGCTCGTTGAAGCCCAGCTTGAGCAGGCGCTCGCGGTAAAGCACTACCGGATCGCGCTGCAGCCATTTTTCGAGCTCGCCGTCTGGACGGTATTTGGCGGGGTCGGCGCGCGAATGCCCGCTGTGGCGATACGTCATGGCTTCGATCAGCGACGGCCCGCCGCCGGCACGCGCCTTGCTCATCGCCTCGCTCGCCACCTTGTAAACCTCGTCGGCGTCGTTGCCGTCGACGAGGATTGAAGGCAGTCCATAGGACGCGGCACGATCCGCGGCCGGATGTTCGACCGCGGTCACCGCGCTGATCGGCGTATATTCCATATAAAGGTTGTTCTCGCACACGAAAACCACCGGCAGCTTCCATACCGCGGAAAAATTGAGCGCTTCGTGGAACGCCCCGATGTTGGTGGTGCCATCGCCGAAGAAACACACTGCGACCTGCCCGGTGCCGCGGTATTGCGCCGACCACGCAGCGCCGGCCGCGACCGGCAGATGCG
This sequence comes from Gammaproteobacteria bacterium, assembly GCA_041483135.1. Taxonomy (GTDB): domain Bacteria; phylum Pseudomonadota; class Gammaproteobacteria; order Burkholderiales; family SG8-41; genus PALSA-1004. The sequence continues at coordinate 74,172 of JBGPFE010000010.1, forward strand.
CGCCGATGATCGCATACGAACCCATCGCGCCTTTCTTGACGTCGGTCAGATGCATCGAGCCGCCCTTGCCGCCCAGCAGACCGCATTGGCGCCCCATCAGCTCGCCGAGCACGCCCGCCATCGACGCGCCGCGCGCGAGCGTGTGCGCATGGCCGCGGTAAGTGCAGAACGTCCAGTCGTCGGGACGCATCACGACGCCGAACGCGGCGGCGATCGCTTCCTGGCCGAGCGACAGGTGGCTCGTACCCTTGACCAGGTTCTGCAGAAACAGATCGTAGGCGCGCTTCTCGCAGTAGCGCAGCTCGAGCTGCAGGCGGTAGAGCTCGAGCCGAGTCTCGCGGCCGATGTCGGGCGCCGGCGGCGATTTCTTGCGTTTAGTCGTGCTGTCCAAAGGCTACTCCTGAGAACGTCAATACGTGAAGAAGTGAAGGCGTGAATGAGTGACCCCCCCTCACCCCAGCCCTCTCCCCCGGTAACGGGGGAGAGGGGGTTTCCCTCTTCACTCCTTCACTCCTTCACTCTTTCACGCTTTTCAATACTTATTCGCTATCGGCAGTTCCTGCGCCGGGAACAGCGTGATGACCTTGGCGCCTTTCGGCGTCAGCACCACTTCTTCCTCGATGCGCGCGGCCGACACGCCATCCGTCGCCGGACAGAAAGTTTCGACGGCAAACACCATCCCCGCCTTCAGCTCGTACGAGTCCTTGAGCGAATTGAGCCGCGAAATGAGCGGCCGTTCGTGCAGCCCCAGCCCGAGGCCGTGGCAGAAGTTAAGACCGAATGCCGACATCTCGGTATCAAAACCGATTTCGGTCGATTTCGGAAACGCCAGAGCAACCTGGTCGGTGGTGATGCCGGGCGCGAGCAGTTCTATCGCCCTGTCCATCCATTCCCGCGCCTTCTTATATGCATCGATCTGCGGCCTGGTCGCGCTGCCTACGGTAAACGTGCGGTAGTAGCAGGTGTGGTAGCCCATGTACGACTGGATGATGTCGAAGTACGCCTGATCGCCCGGACGGATCATGCGGTCGGTGAAGTTGTGCGGGTGCGGGCTGCAGCGCTCGCCGGCAATCGCGTTGATCGCTTCCACGCAGTCCGAGCCCATCTCATAGAGCCGCTTGGTCGCCATCGCGACGATCTCGTTCTCGCGCACGCCCGGTTTGAGCGCCTCGAAAATGTCCTGGTACACGCCGTCGCCCATCGCCGCTGCCATGTTGAGCAGAGTGATTTCGTCGTGGCTCTTGATTTCGCGCGCATCCAGCATCACCTGCTGGCCATCCTGCACCTTGATGCCGAGCTTCTGCAGCGCGAACAAAAACGGCGGCTCGACCACGTCGATGCCGAGCGGCAAATCGGCCACTCCCTCCTGTACGAGAATGTCCTTGATCTCCCGCGCCGCCTGCTCGAAGAGTCCGACCCTGGGCGACACCGCGCCGCGCAGGCCCACGTTGCCCGCGAGGCAATGGTTCTTGGGCAGCCACGGCGCGTAGATCTTGTGATGCCGTGCAGCCGAGCCGAAGTCCCACACATACGGCTCGCCGTTGCCGGTCAGCAGGCACCACCGCGTCAGTTTGTCGCGCGCCCACTCGCCGATCACCGTGCTTGAAATGTAGCGCATGTTGTACTGGTCGAATACCAGCAGCGCGCCGAGCCTGGACTTGGCGAGCGCGTTGCGCGTGCGCGCGAGCCGGTAGTCGTGCAGCCGCCGGAAGTCGACACGCTCCTCGAAATCGACCTGCATGCGGCCCGGCGCCTGCAGCGGGCGTTCCCAGCGGTGGCCCGGATTCGCGGGATCGTACAGGCCGTGGGGCGCCGCGCTCACGCGGCGCTTGGGATCGATGCTCGAGCGCGTGACAATTTTGGGCTCGATTGCTTTCTTTTTGCGGGCCATGGCTTTGCTCTCCTGAAACTTCGATATCGGTTATTTCCCGGCCGTGCCGAGTTGAGCGGCCATCCAGTCGGCGGTCTGATCGCGGTAGCGGTACCACAGGTTGTTGACGACGTGATTGCCGCCTTCGATCACCGACAGCACGCACGGGCCCGCGACTTCGGCGGCGAGCATCCGGGCCTGGTCGGGCGAGGTCAGGCGGTCCTGGGTGCCGGCAACGATGTAGATCGGGCAGGTGATGTTCTGCGCGATGCCCTTGAGCGAGACGCGCGCAGCGACCTTGCCCGCCTCTTCGTAGTTCGCGCTTTTCGAGCGCACGCGAAACGCTTCCGCATTGATCCTGGGCCGCCCTTCGAAGCTCGTCGAACGCTGATAGGCGCCGGACAGCGCGACGCATGCCTTGATGCGTTTTTCGAACGCCGCGGCGCGCGGTGCATAATAACCGCCGAACGACACGCCCCATATGCCGATGCGGCCAACGTCGATATCTTTGCGCGTTGCGAGGTAATCAATCACCGCCTTGACCGGCTTCTCGTATTCCGGAGTGATGGGGAAGTCGTATTCCGCCTCCCCTTGCCCCGGACCGTCGAACGCGAGTGTTGCGAGACCACGCCTGAGGAAGCGGTTCTCGTAGTCGTCCATCTCTTCCTTGGTCGAATCAAGCCCCATGCACATCACGACGATCGGCGGCTTGGCGATTCCTTTGGGCTTGCGCAGGTTGCCGTACAGCCTTTTGCCTTCGTACGGAATCTCGACGCGCTCGCCAGGCGGATCGAGCAGCGGCAGCGCCTTGTTGCGGCACTCGACCGCTTTCCCGTGCGCGCGCTTCATCTGCTCCATGTCGTTCACGAACAGAAACTTGCCGAAGTGGTAGCACACCGCGGCGCGCGTCCAGTGCTCGCCGGCGGAGAGCTTGTGGCCGTCGGCGAACGCCTGGTTGCCGAGCTCTTCGTGGACCGCGGCGCGCGCCGACCACGCCGCGCACCAGTCTTCCCAGCGTACGAGATCGGCGGTCACCTCCTGAAAATCGGTGAGCGGCACGCCGTTGATGACGAAACGCGGCGCCCAGTGCGAGATCGCCGCTTCGACTTGCGCATCTTTCTGTTTCGCTGCCGTGTCCATTTCAATTCTCCCAGACGCTCACCTTATAAATCTCATGTCGAGTACAGACCGACCAACGCCTGCCGCCTCATTCCACATACTTCATCATTCCGCTAGTCTGCCTTGATGCCCGCATTCCTGATGATCGGGGTCCAGCGCGCGAGCTCGCTCCTTACCCACGCGCCGAGTTCCTCGGGCGTGGTGGGCGCAACCTCCGCGCCCTGCCTGAGTATCATTTCCTTCACCTCCGGGCGCCGCAAGATCTCGCCGACCGCCTGATTGAGCTTCATCACGACCGGCCGCGGCGTCTTGGCCGGCGCGAACAGGCCGAACCAGAGCTTCGCCTCCATGCCGGGTATGCCCGCCTCGACGGCGCTCGGCACCTCCGGCACGCCGGCAAAGCGGGTGCGGCTGGAAACGGCGAGCGCCCTGACCTTGCCGGCCTTGAGCTGGGCGTACGCCGTAACCGGCGACAGGAACGACACCTGCGTCTCCGCCGACAGCAGCGCCGTCAGCGCGAAGCCCGCGCTCTTGTAGGGTATATGCAGAATCTTCAGCCCCGTGACGTGATTGAACAATTCACCCGTCAGATGGCTGATGGTGCCGTTGCCGGCTGACGCATAGCTGACATCGCTCCGCTGCTTCGCGTACGCGATCAGTTCCTGCACGCTCGCCACCGGAACCGATGGGTGAACGACCAGCACCGTGACGCCGGTCGACACCATGCTGATCGGCGCGAAGTCCTTGAGCGGATCGTACGGCAGGTTCTTGTAGAGCGACACGGCGCTGACCATGGGGCCGGCGTGCCCCATCACCAGTGTATAGCCATCAGGCGCGGCCTTGGCGACGATATCGGCCGAAATCGTGCCGCCCGCTCCGGCGCGGTTGTCGACGACGACCGGCTGCCCCCATTTCTCGTTGAGCTTCTGGCCGAGAAAGCGCGACATGAAATCCGCCGTGCTGCCCACGCCCTGGCCCATCACACGGATCGGCTTGTCAGGATAATTTGCGCCGGATCGGCAGCCAGCGCCGGCAACGCGACCGCCACAGCAGCGAGTGCGGCGAACTTCGATATTGTGCATCCCATCATCGTCCTCCTCCGCTCAGGCTTTCGGCAGACCTAGTTGTTGCGCGAGCCAGTCGGCGGTCTGCGCTTGATACATGTAGCGGCGATTGTTGACGACGTGATTGCCGCCTTTGACGATATTGAGGACTTTCGGACCCGATGCCTCGGCGGCGATGCGTTCCGCATGGTGCGGCGGCGTCAGATTGTCGAGCTCGCCGCCGACGACGTAAATAGGACAAGTGATGTTTTTCGCGGCCCTCTCCAGCGTCAGCGTCTGCGCTTTCTCGCGCGCTTCTTCCATGGTCTTGCTGTGGCTCCTGACCTTGAACGCCATGCGCGACAGTTCGTTGCGCGCATCGAAGACCTCCACCCAACTATACGGACCCGACAGCGAAATGCAGGCCTTGAGCCGTTTCTCGAACGCCGCGGCGCGCGCCGCGTAATAGCCGCCGAGCGACACGCCCCAGATGGCGACGCGCGCAGCATCGAGATCCTTGCGCGTCTCGATATAATCGACGACCGCCTTGACCGGCACTTCGTAATCGCCGCGGATCGGGATCTCGTACTCGGCCTCGCCCTGGCCCGGCCCGTCGAACGCGAGTGTCGCGATGCCGCGCCTGAGGAAAATGTTCTCGTAAACGTCCATTTCCTCCTTGGTCGAGTCGAGACCGACGCACATGATGAGCACCGGCGGCCGCGCTGCTCCCGCGGGCTTGCGGAGAATGCCGTATAGCGTCTTGCCCTGGTATGGAATCGCGACGCGCTCGCCCGGCGGCTCGAGGTACGGCAGCGCGAGCTGGCGGCACTCGACGGTTTTGAGATGCGCCGCCTGCATCTGCGGCAGGTCGTGCACGAACATGAACTTGCCGAAGTGATAGCACAATGCGGCGCGCGTGAGATGCGCGGCGGCGCTCACGCCATGGCCGTCGGCAAGCGCCTGGCGCCCGAGCTCCTCATGCATCGCGGCGCGCGCCGACCATGCCGCGCACCATGCATCCCATTGCGTTATGCCCGCGGTGACTTCCTCGAAATCGCTCAGCGGCACGCCGCTCGCGACGAAGCGCGGCGCCCAGGCGCGAATCGCGATCTCGACGCGTTTGTCTTTTGCTTTAGCTGCAGTGTCCATTAAATCCCAAACCTTTTGTAACCGCAGATGAACGCCGATAAACGCGGATTACAAAACATGGCTCGAAATGAAAGTCACAAGCCGATTTCTGGAAACGCGTGTAAAAGGGATTTTCATTTGCTGTTTTAACTGCGTCCATCTGCGTTTATCGGCGGTTGCTTTGCCTTAATCGGCTTTCGCGCCGGACGCTTTCACCACTTTGGCGAGCCGCCCAACCTCGGCTTTGATGAAGACGTCGAACTCCACGGGCGACATCGAATGGGGTGTCGCGCCCTGGATGAGCAGGCGTTCCTTAACGTCCTGCAACGCGAGGATGCGCGCGACCTCCCTGGCGATCTTTTCCTTCACGTCCTTCGGCATTTTGGCCGGGCCGAGCAGGCCGGTCCACAGGTTGAAGTCGAACCCGGGCAGCCCGGATTCGGCTACGGTCGGCAGGTCCGGCAACACCGGCGAGCGGTTCTTCGTGCTCACTGCGAGCCCCGTGATCTTGCCGCCCTTGACCAGCGGCACGGCCGCGGTGATTGGTGAAAAGAAGTACTGAACGCCGCCGCCGATGGTGTTGGTGAGAGCCTCGGGCGTGCCCTTGAACGGGACGTGCACCACGTTGATGTTGGCGGCGAGCTTGAACTGCTCACCATTCATGTGGGTGCCGCTGCCGACGCCCGCTGAGCCGTAGTTGATCTGCCCGGGCTTGGCCTTGGCCAACTCGACGAGATCCTTGACGGACTTCAGCCCGAGCGACGGTGTCGTTACCAGCACGTTGGGCACATCCGCGACCAGCGTGATGCCGGCGAAATCCTTGACCGTGTCGTAAGGCAGCTTGCTGTAGAGCGACGCGTTGACCGCATGGCCGATCGACACCATCATCAGCGTGTGGCCGTCGGGCGTTGCGTTCAGCAGAATCTCCGACGCGATCACGCCGCCGGCGCTCGGCCGGTTGTCCACGACCACTTGCTGCCCCCAGTTCTCCGCCATCTTCTGGCCGACAATGCGCGCGAGGAAATCAGTCGCGCTGCCCGCCGAAAACGGCACCAGCATGCGGATCGGCTTGCTCGGGAATTTATCCTGTGCGGCCGCTGTACCCGCAACCAGCAGCATCCCGACCGCCACCGCCGCCATTCTTTTCGTCATGCTCATGATTTTCTCCTCGGTTTATTGTCTCACTGGCTCGAGATGCCGGCGTCCTTCACCAGCTTCTGATACCGCACGAACTCCGTCTGCATCAGCTTCTGAAATGCTTCCGGCGTGCCGAACGCCGCTTCGGCGCCCTGGCGCAGGAAGCGCTCCTTCATATCGGGGGTCTTGAGGATGTTCCCGATGTCCTTGTTCAGCTGCAACACGATGCCACGCGGCGTTTTGGCCGGCGCCACCACGCCGAACCAGCTCTCGGTCTGAAAACCCGGCAATCCGGATTCCGCGATCGTCGGCACGTCGGGCAGCGACGGCGTGCGCTTGAGCGTACCCACCGCCAGCGGACGCAGCTTGCCATCCCTCAACATGGGCATCACCGCCGGCAGCGGGAAAATATACATCTGCACGCGGCCGGCGAGCATCTCGGTGAAGATATCGGACAACAACTTGAACGGCACGTGCTCGACCTTGATCCCGGCAGCCGCCATGAACGCTACGCCCGCAATGTGCGACGAGCTGCCGATGCCGGCAGAGCCGTAATTGAGCGCCCCCGGCTTCTGCTTGGCGAGCGCGATCAGGTCGCCGACCGATTTGACCGGCAGATTGGGCGTGACGACCAGCACGTTGGGCAGCGCAGCGACCTCGATCACCGCCACGATATCTTCGAGTGCGCGGTACGGTGGGTCCTTCTGCAGCAGTGCATTGACCAGGTGCGGCTGGCCGACCATGCCCAGCGTGTAGCCGTCCGGTGCGCCTTTCGCGATGAGCGTGCTGCCGACAATGCCGCCTGCGCCGGCGCGGTTATCGATGACGACCTGCTCGCCGTAGAACTCGTTGAGCTTTTGCCCGACGGCGCGCGCCAGAAAGTCGCTTGCCGCACCCGGCGGAAACGGCACGACCATGCGAATCGGCTTGGCGGGATACTTGTCGGCCGCACCCGCAGCACCGGCAGCCGCAACAGCCGCGACGACTAATAGTGCTGCCCAGGTTTTCTTGATCATGTTTATTCTCCTCGTCTCAATGTGGCGGCATGCCAAGCTGGCATGCCATCCAATCCGCCGATTGCATCCGGTATTTGTAGACGCGGTTGTTGGCGACATGATTGCCGTCTTCGATCAACAGCAGCTCGACCGGGCCCGCCGCCTCTTTCGCCACGCGCTCAGCGTCCTGCCACGGCACCAGGCGGTCCTGCTTGCCTGCAACCAGAAACAGCGGACACTTGATCAGCCTGGCGACGCCGTGCATTGACAGAGTCAACGCGTGCCTGCGCGCTGCGTCCTGGGTCGCGCATTTGCTGCGCACGCGGAAAGTTTCGCGCGTCAACTCGGGCAGGATGTTCCAGTTCTCGCCGAAATTATACGGCCCCGACAGGCCGATGCACGCCTTGACACGCTTTTCGAATGCTGCGGCGCGCGGCGCGTAATAGCCGCCGAGGCTGACGCCCCACAAGCCGATTTTATCGGGGTCGATATCCTTGCGCGTCTCGAGCCAGTCGATGACGGCCTTCACCGCCACCTCGTAATCGCCGCGGATCGGAAAGTCATATTCGGATTCGCCCTGCCCCGGCCCGTCGAACGACAGTGTCGCCAGCCCGCGCGCGAGAAACAACGACTCGTAGCTCTCCATTTCCTCCTTCGCCGAATCGAGCCCCATGCACATGACGACGATCGGCGGACGCGCGACACCGGCCGGCCGCCGCAGGATGCCGGCGAAGGATTTGCCTTCGAACGGAATCCGCACGTATTCGCCTGCAGGCCGCAGATGCGGCAGCGCAAGCTTGCGGCACTCGACCGCTTTCATGTGCGCGGCGCGCATTTGCGCGAGATCGACGACGAACACGAACTTGGAAAAGTGGTAGCACACGGCAGCCGTCGTCAGGTGCTGCGCCGCCGAGAGCATGAAACCGTCGTCGAGCGCCTGGCGCCCGCTTGCCTCGTGTTGCGCGGCGCGCGCGCACCATGCGCTGCACCAGTCTTCCCAGCGGTTGACGCCCGCGGTGACTTCCTCAAAATCGGTGAGCGGCACGCCGTTCGAAACGAAGCGCGGCGCCCAATGCGCGATCGCCGATGCTACACGCGGATCTTCGCTATGCGCTTTATTCGCGGTTGCGTTGTCCATGATGTTCCGGTGTCGAGCGATTATTCAGCGTGCCTGCCGCGCCTTTTCCAGGCATGACAAATCCATGTACTTGTCGGGAGCGCCCTGCGCCCCCTTGAATCCCTCGGCTTCCCAAACCACGTTTATCACCTGGCGCAGCCCTGCCGGTGCGATTTCCGGCAGTGGACGTTTGACCATTTCGTCGTACGCGCTCGCTGCGGTAGTGGCGTCCATATTGAGCCGCGCCAGCAGTATCCGGATTGCCTCGGGCTTGTTCTGCGCGTCCCGCAGCCAGGCGTAACTGGCGTCGAACGCGCGGATGAAAGCGATCAGCCGCTGCTCGTTCTGCCGCGCCCACGCGCGGCGCGCCGCACCGACCGAGCCGGGATAAGCCGGGAAAAAATCCTTGATGGTGCCGAGACTTTTGAAGCCGGCAGCAAGCAGATTGCGGTCGAACGGCGAATTGAGAAAGCTCGCGCAGGCTGTGCCGCTTTTTAGCGCATCGAAGCGCTCCTGGGAGCCGCCGTATTCGTGCAGCATGTAATCGCCGTCCTGCAATCCCTGGTCTGCCAGAAGCTTGCGTAGCAGCAGCGCGTAGCCGGTGCGCGCGCCATCCACAGCGATGTCCCTGTCCTTCAAGTCGGCGAACGAATTGATGCCGGGCGCCACCACCAGGCTAAGTTGCGGCGCGTGCGCGTGCCCCATGAACGCGAACAGGTCGGAGCCACGCTCCACCGCGCGCACCACGTGGTCCGACTGCTGGAAACCGATGTCATAGCCGCCCTTGATCAGTTGCTCGAGTTGCAGGGCCGATGAAGCGGTCAAAGTCACTTCGACGTCGATGCCCTCGCGCTCGAACATTTTGTTCGCCTGCGCGACGTAGAGCGGCCAGGAAGTGATGCCTTCGGAAATGACGGCCAGCCGCATGGCCGGTGCCGCGCGCTGCGGGGCGGGTTGCGCAGGCTCCGCGGTCGGGCCTGAGGCGCGTACTGTGCCGGGCATTGCAAACCTCCAGAAACGGCGCTTATTGCACGTTGCCACGGCGGCAATCGGGTTGTTTCGACTTTTATGACGCGCGCTGCGAGGCTCAGCGTGGAATTTGCATGCTAGAGAAAAATGAACCAATAGTCAACAAATCGGAAAATTGGTTCATTTTAGATTACCATTGGTTTATAGCCTATTTGGCTGCAACGCATTATTGTTGGTGGGTCTGTGGCATATGCGTCGCTTGATCTCAAATAATGGTTCAAGCCAAATATAGACCAATATTGCCAATTGGTTTGTTCTTGGTGTTAGACTAGGCACTGCTTAACTCGATACCTATAACCGACGCACACCATGGCGAGTCGCCTCCAATCCCGGGCAGGCGCGCGGCGCATCCGCGAATTCATCCTGAACGGGGCGGCTGACGGTTCGCTCGCCCGGGGTGAAAAACTGCCGACCGAGCGCGAGCTCGCGCAGCGCTTCGCGGTGCCGCGCAATGCGGTGCGCAAAACGCTTGCGCAGCTCGAAGCGGAAGGCTCGATCGCGCGGCACGTCGGCCGCGGCACTTTTCTCGCCGCCGCAGCCGGCGCCGGCAATGAGCCCGGGACTGCCCCCGCCAATCACATCAGCCCGGCCGAATTGATGGAAGCGCGGCTGCGCATCGAGCCGGCCATCGCCGAGCTGATCGTGACCAACGCGACCGCCGCCGATTTCGAACGCATGGAAATGTGTCTCGACAGGGCCGAGCGTGCCGCGACGCTCGATGAATTCGAGTTATGGGACGCGGCTCTGCATCAGGCGATGGCGAGCGCGAGCCACAACCGCTTCGTGATCCGCGTTCTCGACATCGTCACCGCGGTGCGCCAGCAATCCGAATGGGGCAAGCTGAAAGACCGCATCGTGACTCCCGAGCGGCGGCTCAAATATCAGCAGGAACACCGCGCGGTCGTGGCGGCGCTGAAAGATCGCGATGATGCGCGCGCCAAGGAGGCGATCATCGCCCACCTGCAGCACGCGCGGCGCAATCTGTTCGGCTACTGATCCCGGGCGCGCGGCACGCCGAAGCCAGCGCGATGACGGCGTTAATCCAGCTTTGCTCCGGAATCTTTCACGGCCTTGGCCCACTTCGGAATCTCGGCACGGACAAAAGCCATTAATTCCTCCGGCGTGGTGGTCTCGACATCGGCACCCTCGGCGATCAGGCGGTCGCGGATATCAGGCGTGTTCAGGATTTTAATGAGTTCGGAATGCAGCCGCGTAATGATCGGTTTCGGCACGCCGGCCGGTGCGACGATGCAGTACCACGACGTCGCCTCGAATCCCGGCAATCCGGATTCGGCGATTGTCGGCACCTCGGGCAGCGCCGGTGAGCGCTTGGCGCCGGAAATCGCAATCGCGCGGATGCGCCCCGACTTCACCATCGGCGCAGTCGACGGCACCTGGCCGACGAACATGTCGAGCTGACCCGACATCAGCGCCACCATCGCCGGCCCGCCTCCCTTGTATGGAATATGCAGCATGTCGATCTTGGCCGCGGCCTTCAGCATTTCGCCGATCAGGTGGTTTGAGCTGCCGTTGCCGGCCGAGCCATAATTGAGCTGGCCCGGCTTCGCTTTGGCGAGCGCGATCAATTCTTTCACGTTTTTCACCGGCACCGACGGATGCACGATCAGCACCAGCGGCACTTTCGCCACCAGCGTGATCGGCGAGAAATCCTTTTCCGGATTGAAAGTCATTTTGTTGCCATAGAGGCTCACGTTGATCGCCATCGGGCTCACCGGCGCCAGCAGAATGGTGTAGCCGTCGGGCGGCGACCTGGCGGCAATCTCGGCGCCGATGTTGCCGCCCGCGCCGGGCCGGTTGTCGGCGACGACCGAAACGCCCAACGCATCGGTCATCTTCTGCGCGATCGCGCGCGTCAGCAGATCGGTAGTGCCGCCGGGTGCGTACGGCGCGATGAACCGGATCGGCTTTTCGGGATATTTCTGCGCATAGGCGAGTTGCGAAACAAACGCAATGGCTGCGCTTGCGATGCCTGCGGCCAGCCTCATCGACTCCTCCATGTTTTAATCTTTCTGCGATAGATTTTACGCAGGCTGCGCCGCAGCCACAACGGATTTACTTGAGCACGCGCAGCAGGTTGTTGAAATTGTCGGTCCAGATCCGGAAGCCCGGATCGGCGGCAAGCACCTTGCCGGCAGCGCGGATTTCTTCGGCATCGAGCAGCGCGCGATTCGACGTCACGAGTATCTGGTCGGTGCCCGAGATCCAGTAGTCGGCGCCCTCCTCGCTATCCGACGAATCTGAAATAAATACCGCAGTCAGCCCGTACTCCTGCGCGAGGCTCGCCACGACCGGCGCGATGTTGATGAACCGGTTGGTCGCCTGGAACGCGAGCACGCCGCCGGGCTTCAGGTGCCGCATGTAAATCGCCATTGCCTCGCGCGTCAGGAGATGCAGCGGGATCGAATCGCCCGAAAACGCGTCCATCGCGAGCACGTCGAATTGCTGGCCCGGCTCGCGCTCGAGGCTCAGGCGTCCGTCGCCGAGAACGACCTCGATTTTGGCAGGGGTATCGGTCATGAATGTGAACTCGCGCCGGGCAAGCTCGACCACCTGCGGGTTGATTTCGTAAAAGCGAAAGGTGTCGCCTTTGCGCGCATACGCGATGATGGAGCCAGCGCCGAGACCGATCACGCCGACTTTACGCGGCGCATCCGGCAGGCTTGCGAACATGCGGCCGTAACCGCTGTTCGGACCGAAATAGCTGCTCGGCATGAACCGCATTGCGGGATCGAGCAACTGGCCGCCGTGCATGATGCCGCCGTGCACCAGCGAGCGGAACGGCACTGGCTCCTCGTATTCGCGCGTTTTGACCACGCTGTAGAAGTTGCGCATCATCACGCGCGAATTCGCGATCTGGTAATCAATCGCCTTGCCTGCGCCCCAGGCGGTCGCGCCGACCACAGCGGCAGAGGCGAGCATCACCCACCACGCCATGCGGAAAGTGCGATAGAGCAGCAGCAACGCGCAAGCGATCAACCCGATCGCAAGTTCGTAATAGCCCGTTAGCACATACGGCGCGACTAATCCGACCAGCAGTCCGCCGATCGCGCCGCCGAGTGAGATCATCAGGTAATACGTAGTCAGATATTTGGGTGCCGGCTTCAGCAGCGTCAACTCGCCGTGGCAGAACATGCAGCAGATAAACAGCCCCGCGAGATACATCGGGATAACGAGCTTGAGATTGAGCGAATCCGAATACCACGCCATCAACGGCAGCAAAACCGCGGCGAGCAGCAGGAATACGTTGCGCCGGTACCAGCGCGGATGATCGAAACAGAAAATGAAGGTCGCGAGATAAAGGCTCAGTGGCAGTATCCACAGGAACGGCAGCGACGCCACGTTCTGGCAAACGTGGTTGGTCACCGCGAGCAGCAGAAACGTCGCCATCCCCGCCAGCACGAGCCAGGTCAATTGCCGCCCGAGCCTCGGCGGCAGCTCGATCGTTACAGCGGCCGCAGCCTGTTCGGCGACTGCGACGGTGATCGCCTCGCCGCGCGCGCTTGCAATCGCAGCATAGCCACAGAGCAAAACAAACAAGCCATAGAACACCGACCACGTGCGCGACTGCGTGATGGTCGAAACCCACGGCTCGATCATGACCGGGTAAGCCAGCAATGCGAGCAGCGACGCAAGATTCGACAACGCGAACAGCCGATACGGAATTGCATGATGGAAGCGCCGCGCGAACCACGCCTGCAGCAGCGGGCTGGTGGTAGACAGCAGAAAGTAGGGAAGACCGATGGTGAGCGCGAGCAGACCCAGGATGCGCCAGCTGGGATTTTCGTCACCCTTTGGTTTCCACGCCGCGTCAGGCGTGATCGGCAGCATCAGTAAGCTCAGCACGAGCAATGCGATGTGCAGCACGACCTGGCGCCTGGGCGTCAGGCGGCGCGTAGTGAAGTCGGCGTAGGCGTACCCGACCAGCAGCGTCATCTGGAAAAAAACCATGCACGTCGCCCATACCGCGGCCGACCCGCCGAACCACGGCAGGATTTGTTTGGCGATGATGGGTTGCACCAGAAACAGCAGGAACGCGCCCAAAAAGATGGCGGCGGCGTACAGAATCATCTCGACTACTCTGTTTATTTTCGAAAAGCCGCGATTCTAGCAGGGATGAGGTTTCGCGTGTCCCTGATAACGCGCGAAGGCGGAGCGGGATGGCTGGGAAAACAGTGAGCGCGCCAGAGCGCCCCAAACATCAGATCATTCAGAACGGGAATGTCCGGTTCGCCTGTTTATAACTGCTTGCCAGACCGCTTCGCGAATGCGCCGCGTGGCTGCGAGCAAAAAGAACTGGACTACCGCGAGGTAGAGCAACGCCCTGCGCGGCAGCTGGGATCGGACATGGAAGATGGTCTGGGTGTCGGACATGGAAGATGGTCTGGGTGTCGGACGAACGTCGAAATCCGGTTAGCGATTGTAGTCGCCGTCGTCGGTCGGTCACTGTCTCGACAGGCAATAAGTCACGTTTCTTTACGGCACCAGGTATTTCCCACGCGTCAATCCAATGCTTTATTGTCTTTTAAACTCAATTACTTGAGTTGTTTCCATGATTTTATAGAATACCCGCCGACAACTTGGCCTGCAACTTGCAGAGAAATACGCAAGAAGGTAACCGACAGGTATACGGAGGCGAACATGGTGATCTACATGGATGAATACAGGATGGCCAAAGCGGCGCCGGTCAGCGTGTTGAAAAACGGCACTTACGGCGACGAAATCATGCACGCTAGCTGGAACCCGGCCGTGGTTTATATGTTTAGCAACGTGGCGCAGCGCGCGATCGGCCCGGAACTGCCCGTAGACCTGACAACGGTCGACGTGGATGAATTCCTCGGCAAAGTCTACGCGCTGGCCACGCAGATCTGAGCGCTGCCCCCGTGGCAGCGGCGGCGACGCCGGGCTTCCCTCCTCCTCCGGCGTTGCCGCAGTCTTTTTCTGGTGCAATCTCCCTGCAGTTCCTCGCGCCGCGTCAGCCGCGGCGTTTTTATTTCCGGCAGTTGAGTCTTACGCCAACGCCGCGATCACGCGTTCGCGCGTGAGCGGCATGTCGCGTACGCGCGCGCCGAACGCACCGGCAATCGCGTTGGCGATCGCCGCCGCGGTCGGCCCGGCCGCGCCCTCGCCGGCGCCGAGCGATGGCTGCTCGGGACGGTTGATCAGCGTCACCTCGACCTGCGGGGCTTCGGCGAACTTCAGCACCGGGTAATCGTCCCAAGTGCGCGAGGTCACGCGCTCGCGGTCGAACGTGATTCTCTCCTTGATGGTCATGCTTGCGGCCTGGATGATGCCGCCCTCGATCTGGTTGATGACGCCGTCCGGGTTGATGGCGAGACCGACGTCGACCGCCGCCCACGCGCGCGTCACTCGCACCTCGGTCCCGGCGTCGACTTCGGCCACCACCGCGACGTAGCAACCGAGATTCTTATAGCGCGCGAAGCCGATGCCGCGCCCGCGCGCGCCATCGCCCAGTGCACCGGGCCGCCAGCCTGATTTCTGCGCGACCGTTTCGATCACGGCGCGCGCGCGCGGATCCTTGAGATGCCGCAAGCGGAATTCGACCGGATCGGCGCCCGCCGCTGCGGCAAGTTCGTCCATGAACGACTCGATCGCGAACACATTGGCGTGCGCGCCGAGCGAGCGCAACGCGGATGCGCGCAGCGGTGATTGCACCACCAGATGGTTGGTCACCCGCTGACTCGCAAATTCGTAAAGCGGGATCGCATTGCGATGACTGCCTCCACCAGGCAGCGCAGGATTGACAGGCGTGGCCGGTTTGAATGGCTGCGCGAGGTGCCATGCCGCAATCAGATTGACGCCGTCTTTCCCGCCGGGACGCGTGCTGTGCGGATAGCTCCACACGTCGAATTGCCAGTCGACGATGTTGCCGCCGGCGTCGAGCGCGGCGCGCGTTTTCATCAGCATCGCCGACCCGTATGGCTCCCACGCGAACTCGTCCTCGCGCATCCACTGCACCTGCACCGGACGGCCGGGCACGGCGCGCGCGAGCAGCGCCGCATCGAGCGCGACATCATCTGCGCCGTTGTGGCCGTAGCAGCCGGCGCCTTCGCCGTGGGTCACGGTCACCGCGCTTGCCTGAACGCCAAGCGCCATGGCAAGGTCGTGCCGCAATGGATAAATGCCCTGGCTGTGCGTCCATACCGTATATTTACCGTTATCGAACTGCGCAACCGCACACGACGGCCCCATCGCAGCGTGCGCGACATAAGGCCGCGTGTAAGTCGCTTCAAGCACTGTCACGCTGCGCTGCTTCGCTGCGGCGTCCGCTTTGTCGCTGATCACCTCGATGTGCGCCGGCTGCATGAGCAGGTATTCTCCCGGCGTCACATCCGCAGGCAGCGTTGCGTTGTTCTGCCATTGCGCAAGACGGACGAGCCTGCGCGCAGCGCGTACTGCCTGTTCTTCGCGCTTGGCGACAACCCCGAGGAAGCTGCCGTCGCGCATGACCGCGGCGACACCCGGCATTGCCTTCACCTCGTCGTCGTCGAGCGCCGCGAGCCGCGCGCCGTAAGCCGGCGGGCGCACCACGCGGCCGTAGAGCATGCCGGGCAGGTCCATGTCGTGCACGTAAGCAGGGATGCCGGTAATCTTGGCCGGCAGATCGCGGCGCGGCAGCGCCATGCCGATGTATTTATGCTCCGCGGCCGGTTTGAGTGCCGCCTGCGCCGTCGCTTCGCGCCTGAGCAGATGATCGTCGGCGAGATCCCAGTAAGTAACCGAGCCGCCGCCGCGCGCGCTCACCACGCCATCGGCGACCGTTATCTGCTCGAGCGACACGCCGAGCTTCGCTGCTGCGCGCTGCACCAGCAGGTCGCGTGTTTCGGCGCACGCGTAGCGCAGCGCCAACGCGCTTTCCTGGATCGACCGGCTGCCCGAAGTCATGCCTTCGTCGGGGCTGTGAACGGTGTCGGCGGGCTCGAGCCGGATGCGCTCGAGCGCAACGTCGAGCTCATCGGCGACCACCTGCGTGATCGCGGTCGTTATGCCCTGCCCGATTTCGACCTTGCCGGTGAAGACCGTGACCGTGCCGTCGCGGTTGACGCGCAGCCAGCGCTCGAGCGCGCGGTTGGTTTCGAGGCTGCCCGGCAGCTTGCGTGGCGCGCTCATCTGGCCTCTCCGGTGACGCGTTTTATCGCGCGCAAAATCCGCGCGTGGGTGCCGCAACGGCACAGGTTGCCGGCGAGCGCTTCACAGATCTCGGCCTCGCCCGGATGCGGATTGCGCGCGAGCAGCGCATACGCGGCCATGATGATGCCGCTCGCGCAATAGCCGCACTGCGCGGCCTGCTCGGCGATGAACGCGCTCTGCAGCGGGTGCGGCTTCTCGACGCCGCCGATGCCTTCGATGGTGGTGATGCGCTTGCCGACTGCCGCTGACAGCGGGACGTCGCAGGACTGCGCCGCCTTGCCGTCGATTACCACGGTGCATGCACCGCACTGACCGAGTCCGCAGCCGAAGCGCGCGCCCTTGAGCTTGAGGTCGTTGCGCAGAACGTAAAGCAGCGGCGTATCGTCGGATGCCTCGACGCTATGCTGCTTGCCGTTAACGGTTATCGTAATCGCCATCCGCTCCTCCCGGCCGGCTACCGGCCGCAGCCAAATTCTAATTCAAGAAAAAACATACGGTTATCCGGGCCCTCCAGGACCCCCTTGCACGTTAACACAGGGGGTCTATACTTTTCTTAACTTCCGGATGGAGGGGCCTGCCCATGCAGACTGAAATCGAATCTCTTAAACAACGGATCAACGAACTGCACCTTGAACACCGCGATCTCGACGAAGTTATTGCCAGACTGGCGGAAAAACCGGGCCAAGACCAATTGCAGCTGCAGCGCCTCAAGAAGAAAAAACTCCTGCTCAAAGATCAGATCTCGCACCTGGAACGGCAATTGACGCCCGATATCCGGGCGTAGACGCGAAGCCGCCATTGAGCGGCTTTTTTGTTGCCCGGTCTGCCGGCGAATGAATCCGGTTCGCCTATTGCGCCTGGCCCAGCAGGCGGCGGGCATTCTTATACCAGATTAACTGCTTGTCGACCTCCGCGATATCTCGATTGGCGCTGAACAACTCCACGTCCTTGTATTTCATGCGCCCGCCCGGATCGTCGTGCGGGTAATCGGTCGCGAACAGGAACTGGCCCGCACCGAAGAGCTGCACTGCTTCTGCGAGTTCCGGCTCCTCGGTTTCGATCGTGAAATGCAGGTTGGTCTTGAAGTAATGGCTCGGCTCAAGCTTGTTCTTGGCCTTGTAATCCTGTTCCGACACGATGCGCTTGCCGCCGGTCAGCTTGCGGTAATTGAAGCGCGGCGCAGCGTCCTCGGCTTCGTAATCAACGACCGCGTTATCAAACACCGAGTCGAGGTGCTGCACCAGCGGCTTGAGGAAACTGACGCCGGCCTCGGTAAACACGAAATTGAGCCGCGGAAAATCGTCGAGCAACCCGCTCGTGATCAGCGATACCAGGCTCATCTGGCCTTCCTGCGGCGCCAGCGCGTCGAGCCCGTTGAACTGGTAGTTCATCAGATTGGTGATGCGATGGCCGTGCTGGATGTTGTGCAGGAACAGCGGCATGCCGAGCTGCTCGGCGCGCGCGAAAAACGGCCACAACTCGCGATGGTTGCCATACGGGTCGGAATAACAATGCTCGTGCACCGGAAACACCTTGTCGAGGATCACCGCGCGAAAGCCGTTCTGGTGCGACCACTCCATCTCGCGAATCGCGCCGCCGACGTCCTGCAACGCAACCAGCGCTCCCCCGATCAGTTGCCGCGGATGTTCGCGTATGAGTTTCAGGATCGACAGGTTCCATGAATGCGCCATTGCGCCGGCCAGCCGCGGCTCGACCAGGTAGGAGAACACGGTCGCCGTCAACTGCGGAAACAGGAACTGCTGGTCGATGCCGAGCTTCTCGTAATCATGCAGCCGCTCGTCCATGTAGTACATGCCGCGGTAGCGCGCGCCGGTGCCGGGCGGCGCGAGCGGAGTCGCACCGGGCACCGGTGGCGGCTCACCCGGAAAATCGACCGCCGTCAGGAAGCCGTCGGCGTCAAACACAAAACGCGGGCGGAGCCGCTCCCACTCATCCCCCAAATAATCGTAGGTGTCGGGCGGCAGAAAGTGGGTATCGCAATCGATGATCATGCTGATCTCACCGCTTGCGGGCAACCACGGCAATAAATACAGCGAATGCGCCGAGCAGCACAAACCACGCGAGCGACCATTCGGCGATGGAAAGGCCCAGAAACTTCCATCCCACTTCCGCGCATTCGCCCGAACCGCGGAAAACTTTCTCGAGCGCTTGCGTGAGTGGAAACTTGTTGAGCATGTAGTTCAATCCCGGCCCGCATTCCGGCACCTTATCCGGGGGCAGGTGTTGCAGCCAGACGTGGCGTGTCGCGATGGCGGCGCCGATCACGCTGATGATGACGAGCAACGTGCTGTAGCAATAGGCGCCGATACGGCGCGGACCGTGGGCGGCGCCGACCAGGAATACCACCATCAATGCGATGAACGCTACGCGCTGCAGGATGCACAGCGGGCACGGCTCCTGATATTCGTAATACTGCAGATAGAGCGCGAACGCGAACAGCAGTCCGCAAATGAGAAACCCTGCGGAATACCCGAGGCGGGGGGTCAGTTTAGAGAACATGTGGAAGCACGCGCTGCGCCGGCAGTATAAACTGGAATCCATGGAATTCTAGCAAAATTCCGGGTTAAGCCGCGCGCCGGGGGCGGCACGGGAAATGAAAGGATGCGGCTTGTGCGATTCATAGTTCGATTCACCGCAGTCTGGATGCTCGCCGCAGGAACGGCTGCCGCGCAAAACTACCCCGAGAAACCGGTGACGATGATCGCGCCATTCCCCGCCGGGGGCTCGGTCGATCTGGTGGCACGCGCCGTCGCCCAGCGCATGAGCGAGGACTGGAAGCAGCCGGTCATCGTCGCCAACCGGCCCGGCGCCGGCGGCAACATCGGCGCCGAAGTGGTCGCACGCGCGGCTCCCGATGGCTATACCCTGCTGATGGGCACGACGGCGCTCGCGAGCAGCCCGGCACTCTACTCCAGGCTGGCCTACGACCTCATGCGTGATCTCGCGCCGGTCAGCCTCGTCGTTACGATGACCAACGTCCTCGTCGTGCATCCTTCGCTGCCCGCGCGCTCGGTCAAGGAACTCCTGGCCTTGGCAAAAGCGAGGCCCGGCACGCTCAACTCGGCTTCGGCGGGCGTCGGCAGCTCGAACCATCTCGCGCTGGTACTGTTCAATACCATGACCGGCGCCAACATCGCGCATATCCCCTATAAAGGCGCGGCGCCCGCGGTCGCCGACGTGATGGGCGGACACGTCGCAATGACCTTCGTGCCGATTGCCGCGGCGTTGCCTCCAGTCAAAGCGGGGAGATTGCGCGCGCTGGGCGTCACGGGGGCCACGCGCTCGGCAGCGCTTCCCGACGTGCCCACCATCAGCGCAGCGGGCGTGCCCGGTTACGAGGCGACGTCATGGAACGCGCTGCTCGCGCCGGGAACGACGCCGCGCGACATCGTTCTCAAGATCCACGGCGCGCTGGTCGAAAGCCTGCGTGCGCCCAAGGTCAGGGAAATTCTCGTCAGCTCAGGGGCCGAAGCGGCCGGCACCTCGCCCGCCGAATTGGCCCGGTTTCTGCGCGAGGAAATGGTGAAATGGGGCAATGTGGTCAAAGCAGCGGGGATCAAGGCCGAATAGTCATGCTCAGAATCACGCGCGACATTACGCTGAACGACAGCGAGCTCGACGAGCAGTTCATACGCGCCTCCGGGCCCGGTGGCCAGAACGTCAACAAGGTGTCGACCGCGGTGCAACTGCGCTTCAATGTATTTGCGTCGCCGGCGCTGCCGTGGGACGTGCGGGAGCGCCTGATCAGGCTTGCCGGAAACCGCATCAATTCCACGGGCGAACTCATGATCACCGCCCAGCGCTACCGCACCCAGGCGCAGAACCGCGCCGACGCGCGGGAGAAGCTCGCTGCGCTGATACGCGCCGCCGCACTCCGACCGAAACCACGCAAGAAGACCAGGCCGAGCGCCGCCGCCCGACGGCGCCGCCTGACGTCGAAACGGCAGCACGGTGAACTGAAACGCACCCGCGCGAAAAAACCCGCCGGCCTCGATTGATCCCGCGACAGGCGCTGCGCCGCGATCAGCAATTGAGCGTCAGCGCTACCGGCTGGTGATCGGACGCATCGGTGTCGCCATCGACGCGGACCTCGTGCACCCGATCCGCCAGGTCCTCGGTCACGAAAATGAAATCGCACGCGTACGGCTCCGGCCACTGCTCGCGGTCGAACACGCCATTGGTCGGCGCGTGCGGCTGGCCCGGATGCCCGATCTGCCACGCATCCAGGTAGCGCAGTGCGTCTTGGCCAAGCGGCGCCTGCAGACGCGCGTGGAGCGGATCTTCGGGCCTGAAATTGAAGTCTGCGGTCAGGATCCCGGAAGCCGGCCGCGGCGCGTTTTGAAACGGTCCGCCCTCCTTGCGCGAGTGGTCGAGGTCCTGCGCATGCGCCGCCGCCTCGGCCTGCAGCTCGCGCAACCGCTCGACCTGCGCCGCACGCTGCCTGCCGGAATAGTATTCGAGATGCGTCGTGGTCACCCGCATGAGGCCCCACGGCGCCTGCAGCACTGCCTCTACCGCGACGCGCTGCATTGACGGCACTTCCCGCTCGGCCGGCCACGGCAGCAGATGCCGGAACGCCTGCAGCACCGGCAGCCGCGTCAGGATCATGTTGCCGAACTGGCTGCGCGTGTCGTCCGCTGCGCGCACATCGGTGCCGACGCCTTCGACCGCCGCGTAGCCCGGCAGCAATTCCGCCAGCAGCCGGAACTGGTCCTCGCCGCCCGCTCCCGGAATGCCCGGGAAATTGCGCGCCACTTCCTGTACGCACAGCACGTCGAAATCCACCAGTTCGCGCGCAGTCCGGACGATGCGCGGCAAATCCACGCGGTGATCGCAGCCGCGTCCCCACTGGATATTCCAGGTGATCAGGTCGAACCGTGCCATTGCGATTGATCCACGGAATGGGTGATGATGTGCATCCGATTATAGTCAACTGGCCGACACCCTGCCCCATGCCCACCCACATGTTTTCGCACATAACCGAACGAATGCGGCGCTGCGCGCTGCCCGTCCTGCTTGCGCTCAGCACCACCGCCGCGGCGCAAATGCTGCCGCTGGAAAAAATCAAACTGCCGCCCGGCTTTGAGATCAGCGTGTTCGCCGACAACGTGCCGAACGCGCGCGCCATGGCGCGGGGTGACAAGGGCACGTTATTCGTCGGCAGCATGCGTGCCGGCAGGGTTTATGCGATCCGGATCCGCGACAACAAGGCGGTCGAAACGCTCACCATCGCCTCCGGGCTCAACCTGCCGGTAGGGGTTGCGTTCCGCAACGGCGCGCTTTACGTGTCCGACGTCGACCGCATCCTGCGCTACGACAATATCGAGACCAATCTTGCCAACCCGCCGCAGCCGGCGGTCGTCAGCGACCGCTTTCCGCCGGAGACGCATCATGGCTGGAAATTCATCGCATTCGGCCCCGACGGCATGCTCTATGTTCCGGTCGGCGCGCCGTGCAACATCTGCGATCCGGACGGTAACCGCTACGCCAACATCATGCGCCTTCGTGTCGACCAAAACACCGGCGGCGCGCCTGCGAGCAGGGAGCAGGGTTCCCGCTTGCGGGATGCGATCGGCCGCGAGTCTGGCGCAGCGCCGTCGAGCGCAGGCGTGGCATCCGCCTCCGGGGTCACATCCCCACATGTGGGGCCCCTGCTCCACGCTTCGCCGGCCCCTGTTCCGCCCTCCGGCGGCGCGCCGGAGGTGTTTGCGCGCGGCGTGCGCAATTCGGTCGGCTTCGACTGGCATCCGGAAACGAAAGAGCTGTGGTTCACCGACAACGGCCGCGATTGGCTCGGCGACGACAAACCCGACTGCGAGTTGAATCACGCGCCGCGTGCGAACATGCACTTCGGCTTTCCCTACTGCCATTCGGGCGACATCAGCGATCCCGAGTTCGGGCACTTGCGCAAATGTCCGGAATTCACGCCGCCGGTGGTCAAGCTCGGGCCCCACGTCGCACCGCTTGGCATGCGCTTTTACACCGGCAGCATGTTCCCGGCCGAGTACCGCAACAACATCTTCATCGCCGAGCACGGTTCATGGAACCGCAGCCGGAAGATCGGCTACCGCATCAAGCGCGTCGCACTGTCAGGCGATAAGCCGGTCAAACACGAAGTATTCGCCGAGGGCTGGCTGCAAGGACAAACGGCGTGGGGACGGCCGGTCGACGTGCTGGTAATGCCGGACGGCGCGCTGCTCGTGTCCGACGACCACGCCGGCGCGATCTACCGCATCAGCTACCGGCGCCAGTGACGAATGAGGCACCGGCAGCCGCGCGGCCGCCACGCCCTGACGGCGTCACTTTTCGTACTTGAACGACAGGCTGACCCGCGCCCGATAAGCTGTCACCTTGCCGTTATCTATCGCCAGATCGAGCTTGGTGATTTCGGCAACGCGCAGTTCGCGCAGGCTGCGGGCGGCCGTCTGCACAGCATTGCGGGCGGCATCCTCCCACGAGTTGGTGCTGGTCCCCACCAGTTCGGTGATCCGGTAGACGCTGCGTTTCGCTTTTTTCATGGCCATCCTCCATGTGTGTCGGTCGCTGAGAGGGTTACTTGCCCTGCATCGTTGTCGTTATGGGGCAACCGCCCGCTCACTGTAGCGAAGCGGCCGCAAAACAGCAACCGAGAGAGGCGCTTGCGGAGGCGCCGCGGCGGCGGGCAGACAGGGGGTAAAGCGTTAAGCCGGCGGCGCGGAGCGTCAGACCGGATTATTGTTGACTTCGACCAGCCTGGGACGCGTCGTTTCGACCAGAGTTTTCAGCGTGACGTAGTCGGGCTTGCCGCTGCCGAGCTGCGGCAGCTCGGCGACGTGCACGATGCGGCGCGCGACTGCAAGGTCCTGGCTGCCGAGCAGCTTGGCCGAGCGCTGCAACGTGCCGCGCGACAGATTCGGATCGGTGGTAAACAGCACCGTGCTCTCGCCGCTGCCGGCGATCACTTCGACCGTTGCCGCATGCTGATGCTGCGGCGATGCGTGATACGCGACACGCTCGACCATTTCGAGCGCGACCATCTCGCCCGCGATCTTGGCAAAGCGATTGACGCGGCCGAGTACGGTCACGAACCCATCCGGGTCGATATCGACCACGTCGCCGGTGTCATACCAGCCGACGCCCGCCGCGGACTGCGGCGGCTGCAGCACGCCGGGTTGATCGAAGAAATAGTACCCGAGCATCAGATTGGGACCGCGCACATGCAGCCTGCCGCCGCGCGCAATGCCGTCGACCGGAATCAACCGGTGTTCAATCGCCGGCAGCAGGCGGCCGACCGTCTGCGACTTGTACGCAAGCGGCGTGTTGAGCGCGAGGACCGGTGCGCATTCGGATGCACCGTAGCCTTCGAGTATGCGCAAGCCGAATTTCTCGAGCCATAACTCGGCGACCTCGGCAGTGAGTTTTTCCGCGCCGGAGATCACGCAGCGCACGCTGTAAAAGTCGTACGGATGCGCCTCGCGCCCGTAGCGCGCGAGGAACGTGCTGGTGCCGAACAAAAACGTGCAATCGCGCAGATACGCGATTTCCGGGATCGCGCGGTAGCGCAACGGCGTGGTGTAAATGTATAACCCGACGCCGCAAAAAAGCGGCATCAGCGTGCAGGCCGTCAGGCCGTAGGAATGGAACATCGGAAGAGCATTAAGGAAACGGTCCGCCGGCGAAAAATCGATCATCGCGCGCATTTGCGCGATATTGGCAAGCAGCGCGTCGTGGGAGAGCGCAACGCCTTTGGGCCGCGCCTCCGAACCCGAGGTAAACAACACCACCGCGGCGGCGGCGGGATCGGCCGAGCGCAGCACGCTGCGCGGCAGCCAGCGCGCCCACGCGACGAGCCACAACTTGTCGAGCACGCCGAACTGCTGACGCAGATCTTCGATGAAAACGATGCGCTGGTTGCATAGTGCATCGAGCGCCGGATACAGGCGCGCCTTCTCGATGAACTGGCGTGAAGTAATGACGGTCCGGATGCCGGCGGCAACGCACGCACTGCGCAAAGTTTCCACGCCCGCGGTGTAATTGAGCATCGCCGGCACCCGCCCTGCAGCGCTCAGACCCAGCAGCAGGCATACCGTGGTGTTCAGGTTCGGCATCAACACGCCTACGATCTCGCGCTCGGCAGTCACGCGGGAACCGAGGCGCGCCAATGCGAGCGTCGTCATCAACAAATCACCGTAGGTTTCGTGCCTGCCGCGCACGTCTTCGACGATGCAATGATCGCGCCCGAATACTTCGACCGCGGCCAGGAACGCTTCATACAGGGTTTGGCGTTTGCGTGTGTCGACCACGGCGCGCTGCATGATCGAACTCAGTGCGTCAGCGGCCTTACGGCGCTTGACGCGCGCTACCGTGTCCGCTGATTCAGGCAGCCGTGTTGCCCCGTGGATGCGGATCGTAACCTGCGGCAGGCGCCGACGCGGGAAAGCGCCGGGCACGCGACTGAAGTGCGAATAAAGCAGCCCGTCGACGGTGACCGGCACGATGGTAACCCCCGAGCGCGCTGCGATCGTGGCCACCGAGTGATAGAGTTTCATGGCCGATGCCGTGGTCGTCACGCGGCCTTGCGGGAACATCACCAGCAGTTCACCCGCGGCGAGCAGGCGCACCATGCGTTTCACCGTTGCCGGCTCCGACAGCTCGAGCACGCAGTGGCGGAAAAACCGGGCCAGGAAGCGGTTGCTCGCGAGCGCCATGTCTTCGTGCGACATAATGACCCGCGCCCGGCGCGGCAGGAACAATCCGAGCAGCACGCCATCGAGCAACGAGACGTGATTGGCGACGACCAAGACCTTCCCGGCAGCGAGGTGCGCCGGGTCGCCGACCACCTTGACCCGGAACAGAATCCAAAATACAAATTTAAGAATGACTTGCATCATGCGGATTTTAATGCAATATTAATAATCCCGCTGAACAAAAAATCATCACTATCCCGCCGCTGACAGCGCCAACAACAGCGTTCTTGGCAGCAGGGAACGTGGTATGCCAACACCCGGCTCAAAAAAATATATTTTGTGACAGCGAAAATCGACAGCCGCAGTTTAGCTCTGTTTTTAAAAGGAAAAAAGTCAAATCTATCAAAATGTTAGATTTGCTTTCTGAAATTTTTTTTCTTTTAATGCAAACGCGGCCAAAGTTGGCCACAACTTTCAACTGCAACGACAGGGAGAACTCACATGAATGTATTCGACGTCCCGCAAGAAGTCCTGCGCACCCCGGATCCGGAGATTCTGCGCACCCCCGAACTGCCGGCTGGCGAACCGACGACCTCCGGTATCGAGATCGCATTCTCCGAGCAATTGCGCGCGTATTACCAGCACGAGCAGCGCGCGATGTGGTCGCGCTGGAATCCGTTCCCGCGGCCGTGCTTCAACGCAAAACTGCTCGCCGACATCCGTGCCTATCACGATTTCCTGGCGCACAGCGACGGCCAGATCGAATACATGGGCAAGCAGCATCCGATCGAGTACGTGGTGCTCGCCTCGGACAAGCCCGGCGTGTTCAACCTCGGCGGCGATCTCGATTTATTCAAAAAGCTGATCGGCGAGCACGACCGTGCCGAGCTGCTGCGTTACGGCCGCGCCTGCATCGACGTGTTGTATTCGAACTACATGGCGTTCGATCTGCCGGTGACGACGATTTCGCTGGTGCAGGGCGACGCGCTCGGCGGCGGCTTCGAAGCCGCGCTGTCGGGCGACATGATAGTCGCCGAAAAAAGCGCGCGCTTCGGCTTCCCGGAAATCCTGTTCAACCTGTTCCCGGGCATGGGCGCCTACTCGTTCCTCGATCGCCGCATCGGTCAGCATGGCGCCGAAGAGGTGATCTCGAGCGGCCAGATTTACAGCGCGCAGCAGATGCTGGAAAAGGGCGTGATTGACCTGGTGGTCGAAGACGGCCAGGGCGAAGCCGGAATTGCGGCGCTGATCAACCGGCGCAAACGCAGCCAGAACGGGTTCGCGGCGCTCGCCCAGGCCCGCCGGCGCGTGCACCGGATCCAGTTTCCAGAGCTGCTCGACATCGTGGAAATCTGGGTCGACAGCGCATTGCGGCTCAATCTGCGTGATCTGAAACTCATGCAACGGCTGGTGTCGCGTCAGAACGGGCTTGGAGAATCCCAGCAGGTGCACTAGGAAAGTGCGGCGGGGATAGTGCCGGCCGGCGGCTGCGGCTCCCCTTCCAAAAGCCGTTGGCCGGTGCTTTTGGCGCGCATCACATGAATTATGGAGGGCATGCTATGAACATTCAACCGCTACTGATTGTGGCGTTGTTGGCGGTGGTACTGCTGCTCGCTGTGCTGCTGTTGCCCGTCAGCATGGGGATGCCGTTATTCCGCCGGCTTGATCAGCATTCGCACCCGGGAGTTGTTGCTGGAACTGTCAAAGGAAAGGTATTAACATGGATAACAACGACGTTATAATCGATCGCTCAGGGAGGGCTGTCGTGGCCGACGAAAGCCTGTTTTACCCGATTCAGGAAGTCTCCGAAAAGCTCAGCATCCCGATCCAGAAGCTGCGGCGCTGGGACCAGGACGGGGTGCTGAAAGCGCAGCGCTCGATCGGCGGCCATCGCCGCTATGCGAAGGAGTTGATCGACCGCCTCGCCGCGCAAGCGATCAGCCCCGACAAAGCCAACAAGGAACTCGCGACGATCAAGAAGTCGCTGGCCGAGAAGAGCCGCATCATCCAGCTCCTGCTCGAAAGCGAGCACCGCTACCGCGACCTGGTTGAAACCTCGCATGACCTGGTCTGGACTACCGATACCCAGGGACGCTTCACTTACCTCAATAACGCGGCGCGCGACATTTTCGGCCTGCCGCCGCGCGACTTGAGCGGCCGCTGCTTTTTCGACTTCGAGGCCGGCAATGCGCATATCTCGAACCGGCGCTTCCTGGCCGTGCTGAAACGCAGCGGCGAGATCAAGAATTACGTGACTCACGTCGTCACGGCGCGCGGCGAAGACCGCTGGATCGGAATCAACGCTCGCATCCTGCTCGACGACAACCGCGAGATGAAAGGCATCCGCGGCACCGCGCGGGATATCACCGAGCAGCATCTCGCTACGCGGCGCATCGAGCATCTCGCGCTGCATGACACGCTGACCGAATTGCCCAACCGTGTCGCATTGCAAAAGAAAATCGAGGAAAGCATCGCTTCCGGAACGCCCGGCGCGCTGCTGTTCCTGGACATCGATCATTTCAAGTATGTGAACGACAACTTTGGCCATCGCACCGGCGATCAGATGATCAAGGGCGTCGGCAGCGCACTGCGGGGCATGATGCGCGGCTTCAGCGGCGAGCTGTTCCGTCTGGGCGGTGACGAATTCGCGATTCACCTGCCCGGGTCGCTGCGGCAGGATGCAATCCTGGTCGCCGAACGCGCGCTCGAGACCGTTCAGCACTACCGCTTTCAGGGCAACAGCGAGAAGGGGATATCCAACCTCTCGACCTCGATCGGCATCGCGCTCTACCCGTTCCACGGCTCCGATGTCACGGGGCTCCTGTCGAACGTCGATATCGCGATGTACCAGGCGAAAGAACACGGCCGCAACCGCTACGTGCTGTTCGACCAGGGCTCGGACGGCATGCGCAGCACGCACAAGCGCGTGCACTGGGCGAAGAAGCTGCGCGATGCGATCGACGACGACCGCCTGGTGCTGTTTGCCCAGCCGGTGGTGCGGCTGACCGATCAGAAACCGATGCATCACGAGATCCTGCTGCGCATCCGCGACGATGACGGCAAGATCATCATGCCCGGCAACTTCATCGAGATCGCGGAATCGCTGGGGCTCATCCAGGAACTCGACATGCGCGTGGTCGAAAAGCTGCTGCTGCACATGCATCAGAACAACCTGATGGGCAAAAAGCTGCGCTATTTCGTAAACCTGTCGCGCGTCAGCATTTCCGATAAAAACTGGATCAAGCGCTTTATCAACATGCTGTCGATCAGCAAGGCGGATCCGAGCCAGCTGGTGTTCGAGATAACGGAAACCGCGGCAATGTCAGAAATCGACGTCACCCTCAACTTCATCCGGAAGCTGAAGGACATGGGCAGCCGTTTCGCGCTCGACGATTTCGGTGCCGGCTTCAGCTCGTTCTACTACCTGAAGCGCTTCGAGGTCGATTACCTGAAGATCGACGGCAGCTTCATCCGCGACCTGGCGACCGATGAAAGCAACCAGGTGTTCGTGAAGGCGCTCAACGATGTCGCCAAGGGCATGAGCAAGCAGGTGATCGCCGAGTGGGTGGAAACGCCCGAGGTGCTTAAGCTCCTGCAGGACATGGGCGCCCAGTACGGGCAGGGCTACCTGTTCCGGCAGCCGATGCCGCTGAGCGGCGAGCACGACCTGGGCGTTGCCGGCAGCTTCAGCGCCGCCTGAGCGTTCGCTGACGGCACGCTGCCGTCAGCTCATCAGCCATTTGAGCCAGGCGAGCCCGGCGACCGCCTTGACGTCGGTAATGCCGCCGCTTTTGATCCTGCGCAGCGCCTCATCGATCGCCATCGGCACGACTTCGAGGAACTCGCCGTCATCGCGGGCGTGCCCGACGTGGGTCAGTTCGCGCGCGACGTAAAGCTCGAAGCGCTCGTCGGAATAGCCGACGCACGGGTGCAGCGTCGCCAGATGCCGCCAGGATCGGGCCTCGTAACCGCACTCCTCCTTGAGCTCACGCTTGGCGGTCGCCAGCGGGTCCTCGCCGGGCTCGATCTTGCCGGCGGGCAGTTCGTAGAAATGCCGTCCCAGCGCGTAGCGGAACTGGTGTTCCATGATTACGGTCTGGTCGTCGAGCAGCGGAATGATGATCACCGCGCCGGGATGCTGCACGTATTCGCGGCGCGCGGTCTTGCCGTCCGGCAGCAGCACAGAGTCTTCGCGCACCTTGAGCAGCCGACCGTCGTAGACCAGCCTGGTGGTCAGTTGTTGTTCGGTGAAATCGGGATGTTGTTCGTCTGCCACCATGGGCGGGCTATTGCAGCGACAGCGCGATCGAGTACTCGCACAGCGTCATCAGCGGCCCGGGCAGGACGCCGAAAAAAAGCATGGCGATGCCGTTCGCGCTCAGCACCCAGCTCATGCCGGCTCCCGGCGCAATCGGCGATTGATCCTGCGGCGCGTCGAAATACATGAGCTTGACGATGCGCAGGTAGTAGAACGCGCCGATCAGCGAGAACAGCACCGCGACCACGGCGAGCCACACGTAACCGGCATCCACGACCGCCCACAGCACCGACAGCTTGGCATAAAAACCGACCGCCGGCGGCACGCCCGCCATCGAGAACATCAGCAGCAGCATGATGAATGCATACCACGGGCTGCGCTGATTGAGCCCCTTGAAATCGTCGAGATTATCGGCTTCGAAACCGGCGCGCGACAGCAGCAAAATCATGCCGAAAGTGCCGAGGCTCATCAGCACGTAGACCACGACGTAGAACATCGCCGATGCATAGCCGTCTTTGCTGCCCGAGAGCACGCCCAGCAGCAGGAAGCCCATGTGCGAAATCGTCGAATAAGCGAGCATGCGCTTTAGATTCGTCTGCGCGATCGCGGTCACGTTGCCGATCGCGAGCGACGCGACCGCCATGATGATCAGCATCCACTGCCACTGCTCGACGAGGTAATCGGCGCCGAGGCCGGACACCAGCAGGCGCATCGTGAATGCGAACGCCGCGAGCTTGGGCGCGGAGCCGATGAACAGCGTCACCGCGGTCGGCGCGCCGTGGTAAACGTCGGGCACCCACATATGAAACGGCACGGCGCTCAACTTGAAGCCGAGGCCGGCGACGATGAACACGAGCGCGAACACCAGGATCGTCCGGTCCGCCGCGTCGCTGTCGATCGCTTCGGCCATCCGGGTCAACTCGAGGCTGCCGGTCGCGCCATAGAGCATGGACATGCCGTAGAGCAACATGCCGGAGGCGAGTGCGCCCAGCACGAAGTATTTCATTGCCGCTTCGGTCGCGACCGCCGAATCGCGCTGCAGCGCGATCATCGCGTACAGCGACAGGCTCAACAGCTCGAGCCCGAGATACAGCGTCAGCAGATGATTGGCCGAGACCATCACCATCATGCCGAGCATCGCGGTGAGCGCCAGCACGAAAAACTCGCCGCGGAACATGTCGCGCGCGCGAATATAGGCCTGCGAGTAGACCATCACCATCGCGACTGCCATGTAGATGCCGAGCTTGAGCACGTTTGCCATCAGATCGGCGACGAACATGCCGCTGAAGGTGTAATAAATTTCACCGCCGGAACCGACCAGGGAAAGTCCCGTGATCACGAAGCAGCCGCCGAGCGTCGCCAGCGTGAGCCCGTAGGTGATGCCGCGCCGCGCATCGCTCAGGAACAGATCGACGAGCAGAATCACGCACACCATGCAGAGCAGGAATACCTCGGCATAGGCAGGGGCCAGCGGCGTGATGAATGGCATGACTACATTCCGATCATAAGTTTGCGGCCCGGCGCCGCGAGCCTGAGGATTTCGCTCACCGACTGGTGCAGGACTTCGCCGAGCGGCGCCGGATACAGCCCCATGCCGAGCACGAGAAACGCAAGCACGCCGAGCACGATCATTTCGCGCTTGCTGAGGTCGGTCAGTTCCTCAACGTGGGGATTGGTGACCGCCCCGAACACCACGCGCTTGTACATCCATAACGTATAGGCGGCGCCGAAAACGAGCGTGCTCGCGGCGAACGCGGCGTACCAGAAATTGATTTTCATGGTCGCCAGGATCACCAGCCACTCGCCGACGAAACCGCTGGTGCCCGGCAAGCCGGAATTGGCCATCGCGAACAGCATGAACAGCGCCGCGAACACCGGCATCCTGTTCACCACCCCGCCGTAATCGGCGATCTGGCGCGAGTGCACGCGCTCGTACATCACGCCGACGCACAAAAACAGCGCGCCCGATATGAAGCCGTGCGAAACCATCTGCAGGATCGCGCCTTCCATCCCCTGCGCGCTGAATATGAAGATGCCGAGCGTGACGAACCCCATGTGCGAAATCGACGAGTACGCGATCAGCTTCTTCATGTCGGACTGCACCAGCGCGACCAGCCCGATGTAGACCACGGCGATCAGCGACAATGCGATCACGAATCCGGCAAGCTCCTGGCTTGCGTCGGGCACGATCGGCAGCGACAGCCGCAGGAATCCGTAAC
Source organism: Gammaproteobacteria bacterium (assembly GCA_041483135.1). Classification (GTDB taxonomy): domain Bacteria; phylum Pseudomonadota; class Gammaproteobacteria; order Burkholderiales; family SG8-41; genus PALSA-1004. Next base: position 105,944 of record JBGPFE010000010.1, read on the forward strand.
CGCCGAGCTTCAGCATGACCGCCGCGAGGACTACGGAACCCCCGGTTGGCGCCTCGACGTGCGCGTCGGGCAGCCACGTGTGGATCGGCCACATCGGCACCTTGACCGCAAACGCGACAAAAAAAGCGATGAAAATCAGGATTTGCGCGTCGAGCGGCAGCGGCAGATCGTAGAAGTCGGCGAGCGCGAAACTGCTGTCCGCGGTGCTATACAGATAAATCAATGCCACCAGCGACAGCAGCGAGCCCGCGAGCGTATACAGGAAGAACTTGACCGCCGCATAGACGCGGTTCGGCCCGCCCCACACGCCGATCACGATGAACATCGGGATCAGCGTCGCCTCGAAGAACACGTAAAACAGCAGCGCATCGAGCGCGCAGAACACGCCGTTCATGAGCCCCGACAGAATCAGGAACGCAGCCATGTACTGCGCGACACGCTCCTCGATCACTTCCCACCCCGCAATCACGACCAGCACCGTGGTCACGCAATTGAGCAGGATCAGCAGGAGCGACATGCCGTCGATGCCGAGATGGTAGTTGACGTTGAAGGTCGCAATCCACGGCGCGAGCTCGATGAACTGGAAGTTGCTCGTGAGCAGGTCAAAATGCAGCCACAACGGCGCCGCCACCAGCAGGCCGGCGGTCGCGCCGGCAAGCGCGATCACACGTGCGGCGCGGGTATGGCGGTCGCCGACCGCGAGCACAATGAGACCGGCCAGGATCGGCAGCCAGATGACAACACTTAGAATCGGGAAATCCATTTTTATTTTTGCGAGTTTGTGATCATCACAACCATACCTGCAGCACCGTCATCGCCCACCGTATCGACAACAGCAGCAGCACGCCCATGATCATCGCGAATGCATAGTGGTAAATGTAGCCGGACTGGAAATGGCGGATGACGGAGGCGGTCCAGCCGACCACGCGCGCCGAGCCGTTGACGAAAAAACCGTCGATGACAGCGACATCGCCGCGCTGCCACAGGCCGGTGCCGAGCAGGCGCGCGCCGCCGACGAAGAACCAGTCGTTGAAGCGGTCAAAGCCGTATTTCTCTTCCAGTATCGCAACCACGAACCGCGCCTTCTCGCGCAGTACCGCCGGCAGCTCCGGCCGCGCGATATAGAGGTACCAGGCAATCGCGGCGCCCGCGAACGCAAGCCAGAAAGGCAGGGTGCCGATTGCATGCAGCATCATCGGCACCACGCCGTGGAATTCCGCGGCAAGCTCGGCCATTCCGGGATGCGCGGCGGCGATGACTATCGAGTCGCCGAAATATTCTCCGTACACGACATTGCCGATCACCCAGCCGGCGCAGACCGACGGGATCGCGAGCAGGATCAACGGCACCGTAATAACGGCCGGCGTTTCGTGCGGCGGCTCGCGGGGTTCGCCGCCATGACCATGCGCATCGCCGTGATTTGGATGCCCGCCGAAACGCTCCTTGCCGTGGAATGCGAAGAACACCAGCCGGAACGAGTAGAAACCGCCGACGAATACCGCGCCGAGCGCCGCCAGATAGGCGAAAGCCGCGCCCGGAGTATGCGAAACCTGCACGGCCTCGATGATGGTGTCTTTGGAGAAAAAACCGGCAAACGGCGGGAACCCCGCGTTGGCGAGCGCGCCGATCAGCACCGTCAGGTAGGTGATCGGCATGTATTTGCGCAGCCCCCCCATCCTGCGCATGTCCTGCTCGTGGTGCAGCGCGATGATCACCGAGCCCGCACCGAGGAACAGCACCGCCTTGAAAAACGCATGCGTCATCAGATGGAAGATCGCGACCGAATACGCCGACGCGCCGAGCGCCATCGTCATGTAACCGAGCTGCGACAGCGTCGAATAGGCGATGACGCGCTTGATGTCGTACTGCGTCATCGCGATCAGCGCCATGAAAAACGCGGTGATCGCGCCGATCACGAGCACGAACGACAGCGCGGTGTCGGAGAGTTCGAACAGCGGCGACATGCGCGCCACCATGAAAATACCGGCGGTGACCATCGTCGCGGCGTGGATCAGCGCCGAGATCGGGGTCGGGCCCTCCATCGAATCGGGCAGCCATACGTGCAGCGGGAATTGCGCCGACTTGCCCATGGCGCCGACGAACAGCAGGATGCAGATCACCGTCATCAGCGACCAGGCGTGACCGGGAAAGATCTCGATCGTATTGGCGGCGAGCGTGCCGGCGTTGGCGAATACCGGCGCATAGTCGAGAGTGCCGAAGTACATGAGCGTGAGCGCAATGCCAAGCAGGAAACCGAAATCGCCGACGCGGTTGACGAGGAACGCTTTCAGGCTGGCGTAGATCGCCGTCGGCCGTGTATACCAGAAGCCGATCAGCAGGTACGACACCAGTCCCACCGCCTCCCAGCCGAAAAAGAGTTGCAGGAAATTGTTCGACATCACCAGCATCAGCATCGAGAACGTAAATAGCGAGATGTAGCTGAAGAAGCGGTTGTAGCCCGGGTCGTCCGCCATGTAACCGATGGTGTAGACGTGCACCATCAGCGACACGAAAGCGACCACCAGCATCATGAGCGCCGACAGGCGGTCGATCAGGAAGCCGATCTCGAATTTGGTAGCGCCGCTCACAAGCCAGGTGTAGACCGGGCCGTTGTAGGTGTGGCCCTGCCACACGTCGTAGAACACCACCGCCGCTCCGACGGTCGAGACGAGCATGCCGAGGATGGTCACCGTATGCGCCGCACGGTTGCTGATTTTGAGGCACAGCAGGCCGGCGACGAGCGCACCGACGAGCGGCGCGAGCGGAATGATGAGATAGAGCGTTTGCATTGTCATTTTTTTGAGCTGTCAGCCGTCAGCATTCAGCGATCAGCCAACTCAACCCGCTCAGGCTAAAAGCTGACCGCTGAGGGCTGAACGCTAGCCTTTCAAACTGTCCAGGTCCTCGACATCGATGGTCTTCAGAATGCGGAACAGCGCCACCAGGATCGCCAAGCCGATTGCTGACTCGGCGGCGGCGACCGTCAGGATGAAGAACACGAAAATCTGGCCGGCCGGATCGTCGAGGTAATGCGAGAACGCGATGAAGTTCGTGTTGACGGCGAGCAGCATCAGCTCGATCGCCATCAGCAGAATGATGACGTTCTTGCGGTTCAGGAATATCCCGACCACGCTGATCGCGAACAGGATCGCGCCCAGCACCAGGTAATGCGACAGTGAAACCAATCAAATCCCCTTGTTGGTGAGGCGTAAGGAGTGAGGCGTGAGGCGGAATGCCTCGCTCTTGCTGCGCCTAGCGCCGAACGCCTTACTCCTCACGCTTTTCTGACGGCATCGACACGATCCGCACGCGGTCCTTGCGCCGTGTCTCGATCTGCCGCGCCGGATCCTGATGCTTGCTGGTCTTGCGCTGGCGCAGCGTCAGCGCGATCGCCGCGACAATCGCGACCAGCAATATGACGGCCGCGATTTCGAACGGGTACACGTATTCCGTATAAACAAGGCGTCCGAGTTCCTTGGTATTGCTGTAGCCCGGCGGCAGCGGCGGGGGCGCTTCAACACCGCTGCCGGCGTAATTTCCCCATAGAACCAATGCCATTTCCGCAACCAGCAACAGCGCCACCACGCCGCCCAGCGGCAGATAGCTCCAGAACCCCTCGCGCAGCCGCGCGAGGTTGATGTCGAGCATCATCACCACGAACAGGAACAGCACCATCACCGCCCCGACGTAAACCAGCACCAGCGCGATCGCAAGGAACTCCGCCTGCAGCTGGATCCACAGCCCGGCGGAGGTGAAAAACGCGAGCACCAGCAGCAGCGCCGAATGCACCGGGTTGCGCGCGGTGACGACGCCTACCGCGGCGCCAATCAGCACCACCGAGAACGCGTAAAAAATGGAGGTCTGGAACATGCTGCTATCTATATGCGGCGTCGGCGGCGCGGTCCTTGGCGATCTGCTCTTCGTAGAGGTCGCCGATCGCGAGCAGCATCGGCTTGGTGTAAATCAGGTCGCCGCGCTGCTCGCCGTGATATTCGAGGATGCGCGTCTCCACGATCGAATCCACCGGACAGGATTCCTCGCAGAAGCCGCAGAATATGCATTTGGTGAGATCGATGTCGTAGCGCGTGGTGCGGCGCGTGCCGTCTTCCCGCTGCTCGGATTCGATGGTGATCGCGAGCGCCGGGCACACCGCCTCGCACAGCTTGCACGCGATGCAGCGCTCCTCGCCGTTCGGATAGCGGCGCAACGCATGCAGCCCGCGGAAACGCGGCGACTGCGGCGTTTTCTCCTCGGGGAATTGCACCGTTATCTTGCGCGCGAAGAGATGCCGGCCGGTCAGCATCATGCCCTTGACCAGCTCGTATAGCAGGAAAGTGCGGAAGAAATCCCGGATGCGCTCGATCATGGCGTCACCTCCACCACACCCACAGCGGCGTCTGCATCCACGCGCCGAGCACCACGATCCAGATGATGGTGATCGGGATGAATACCTTCCAGCCGAGCCGCATGATCTGGTCGTAGCGGTAGCGCGGGAAGGTCGCGCGGAACCACAGAAAACTCGATACCACCGCGAAAAGCTTGAGGAACAGCCAGCCGAAATTGCCGTCGGCGAGCCATGGCAGACCTATTGCGTTCGCGAGCACCGCGGGTATTGGCGACAGCCAGCCGCCGAGAAACATGATCGAGCACATGGTCGACACCAGGATCATGTTCGCGTATTCGGCGAGGAAGAACACCGCGAACGTCATGCCCGAATATTCGACGTGGAAACCGGCGACGATTTCCGATTCTCCCTCGGCGACGTCGAACGGCGAACGGTTGGTTTCGGCGACGCCCGCAATCAGATACACCAGGAAAAAAGGAAACAGCGGGATGACGAACCAGTTGAGCGCGCCGTAATTGCCCCGCTGGCCGTTGACGATATCGGTGAGGTTCAGACTTTGCGCCGCCATCAGCACGCCGACCAGCGCAAAACCCATCGCGATCTCGTACGACACCATCTGCGCCGCCGAGCGCAGCGAGCCGAGGAAAGCATATTTCGAATTCGACGCCCAGCCGGCGATGATGATGCCGTAGACGCCCATCGAAGTGATCGCCATGATGTAGAGCAGGCCGGCGTCGATGTTCGCCAGCACCAGCTCCGGACTGAACGGCACCACCGCCCACGCGGCGAGCGCCGGCATCAGCGCCATGATAGGCGCCACCACGAACAGGAATTTGTTGGCCCCTGCCGGCACGATGATTTCCTTGACCAGCAGTTTCAGGCCGTCGGCGATCGGCTGCAGCAGACCGAGCGGACCGACGCGGTTGGGACCGATGCGCACCTGCATCCAGCCGATCAGCTTGCGCTCCCATAGCGTCAGGTAAGCCACCCCCAGCATCAGCGGCACCACGATGCAAACTATCGACAGCAATATCTTGATCGTATACAGCACGTATGGCGCAAGCTCGTAACCGAACACCCAGACGACCGCCGCGCCAAGCAGCCCCCAGAGCCATGCGCCGGCGTTCATCAGCGGTTGCAGCACGGCATTCACACGGCCACTTTATGGTGTGCCGCAACGCGTTCGGCGGTGACGGTGCCGAGCATGCCGCCAAGCCTGGCGGTGAGTGGATGCGCCGCCGGCACGCGAATGCAGTTCGCGGGCAGGTTGTCATCGCGTACCGCGGTCAACACTGCTACGCCGCTGCCTTGCGTGATTTTCACCGCGTCGCCGTCGCGCAGGCCGAGCTGACCGAACAGCGCGCCATTCATCGCCGCCACCGGCTCCCCGGCATCGTGCGTTTTTTGCAGCGATGCCGCGCGGCGCACGATCGCGTCAGCCTGGTAAATCGGCACTTCGCCGATGCGCTCGATGCCAGAGCGTGCCGCCTCGAGCTTGCCGACGACAGCGCTCTGCAACCGATTGTTGAGGCGAGCGGAGATATCGCTGCCGCCGAGCGCTTCCTTGAACACCATATCGCTGCTGTCGTAATCGAAGCCGGCGAGACCAAGCAGGTTGCCGAGCACGCGCAGCACTTTCCACGCCGGCCGGGTTTCCGCCAGCGGCTGCACCACGCCTCTGAAGCTCTGCACCCTGCCCTCGGTGCTGACGAACGCGCCCGAAGTCTCGGTAAACGGCGAGATCGGCAGCAACGCGTGCGCATAATCGAGCGCCTTGTGCTGGTATGGGGACAATGCCACGACAAACTCGGCCTGCTTCATCGCCGCCATCGCCTGTGCGGGGTCGTAGCAATCGAGTTCAGGCTCGACGCCGAGCAGTACGCAGGCTTTGCGCGGCTGGGCAATCATCTGCGACGCATTCAATCCGCCCTCCGGCAGGCAGCCGGCGAAATATCCGCCGACGCCGTTGGCGGCTTCGCCGAGGAAACCGAATGTGGCACCCAGCAGGTCGGCAAGCGTCTGCGCAAGCGCGTGCAGTTGCGTTGCGGCGGGATGATGCTGGGCAAGATTACCGAGGAAGATGCCGACGCTCTTGCCCGATGCCAAGCTGTCGGCGATGCGCCTGGCTGCATCACCGGCCTCCACACCCGCAATCGCCGACTGCAGTTCGGCCGGCACTGCAGCGTGCTTCGCCTGCGCCACGGCCTGAATGACTTGCGCAAGCGCATGGGCAAGCCCGCTCGGCGCCACAATCGTCTTGTTGGCAACGCGCAGCAGCAGATCGTCATCGACCGGATTGATCAGGTTGACCTGCAAGCGTTTCTTCGCCGCCTGGCGCAGGCGATGCGCGAGCAGCGGATGATCTTTCCTGAGCGTGCTGCCGATCACCAGCACGCGCTCGAGCTGCGGGATATCGGTGATCTTCATGCCAAGCCACGGGACGCCTGCGAGCAGGGAATCTGCGCTGAAGTCGGACTGGCGCGTGCGAAAATCGATATTGTTGCTGCCGATCCCGCGCATGAGCTTTTGAAGCAGATATAGCTCTTCGAGCGTCTGGTGCGGCGTCGCGAGCGCGCCGATTTGTCCGGCGCCGTGTTTGTCGCGGATTTTCCTGAGGCCGCTGGCCACGAACTCGAGCGCCACCTGCCAGTCGACTTCAGCCCATGCGCCATTCTGCTTGATCATCGGCTTCGTGAGCCGCGACGCGGAATTCAATCCCTCATACGAGAAGCGGTCCTTGTCGGACAACCAGCACTCGTTGATGGCCTCGTTCTCGCGCGGCAGCACGCGCATCACCCGGTTCTGCTTGACCTGCACCGTCAGGTTCGAGCCAAGACCGCAATGCGGGCTGACCGAAGGGTGGCGCGTCAGCTCCCAGGTGCGCGCGCTGTAGCGGAACGGCTTCGAGGTCAGCGCGCCGACCGGGCACAGGTCGATCACGTTGCCGGACAGCTCGGAATCGACGGTCTTGCCGACGAACGCGATGATTTCCGCATGCTCGCCGCGGCCGATCATGCCGAGCTCCATGACACCGGCGATCTCCTGGCCGAAGCGCACGCAGCGCGTGCAGTGGATGCAGCGCGTCATGTCGGTCGAGATCAGCGGC
>JBGPFE010000011.1:0-112702 GCA_041483135.1 Gammaproteobacteria bacterium
CCTCCACCGCCGCTTTGCTCGCTTCGTCCATGGTCGCGAGCGGCGTGACACCGAGGCGACCCTTCAACAGCTTGATCGCTTCCTCGTCGCCGGTGCCGTGCACCGAAAAGAAGATCGGCAGCCGGGGTTGCAGGGCCTCGATCGCCTCGATGACGCCCTGGGTCATCACGTCGGTGCGCGCGAAGGCGCCGCAGAAGTTGATGACCAGGCTCTTGATGCGGGGGTTTGACAGCAGCAGCTCGAGCGCCGGCTTCGCCTGGGTGTAGGACTCGCCGCCGATCTCGAGAAAATTCGCAGGGCGGCCACCGTGGTGGCGGATGATGTCCATGGTCGTCATCGTCAGCCCGGCACCGTTGGCGAGCACGCCGATGTTGCCTTCGAGATCGATATACTTGAGCCCGGCGGCCTTGGCCTTGGCCTCGAGGCCGGTCAGCTTCTCGGGCGTGCCCGCGTGCGCGACGCCGGGTTGGCGGACGATGCCGGAATCGTCCATCACGAACTTGCAATCGAGCGCGACGACGCGGCCGTCCCTGGCGACGATCAGCGGATTGATTTCCAGCAGCTCGGCGTCGAAGGCCGCATAAGCGGCGTAGAGTTTGGTGAGGGTTTCTGCGACCTTGCCTTCGGCCGCGCCGAGCCCCAGCCCCCGCACCAGCGTTTCGGCATCCGCTTGAGGAAAGCCGCGGCGGATATCGACGGGGTGGAGACGGAGCTTGTCGGGCGCCGTCGCCGCCACCTTCTCGATATCCATGCCGCCCTCGATCGAAAACATGACCAGCGGGCCCTTGCTTGCGGGATCGTTGAGCACCGCGGCATACAGCTCGCGTTCGATCGGCATCTGCTCCTCAACCAGCACCTGCTCGACCCGGTGGCCGGCGATCTGCATGCCGATGATGGCCTTGGCATGAGTCCTGGCTTGGTCCGGCGTCGCGGCGAGTTTGATGCCGCCCGCCTTGCCGCGCTTGCCGGTCGGGACCTGGGCCTTGACGACGACGGCGCCGATCCGGCCCGCGACCTCGGCAGCTTCGTCGGGCGTTTTCGCCAGCCAGCCTTTGGGAATGGCAATGCCCCGCCCGGCCAGGAGCAGCTTGGCCGCGTGTTCCTCGAAGTTCATCGGTTTCGCACGTCTACTTACCGTATTTCTTCCAGTACGGACCGAACAGGTCTGCTTCCGAGGGCGTGTGCTCGGGGATCGTGCGCACGATGCGCGTGATGTTCATGAAGTGCCGGTAGTTGAGATTTTCGGAGAAGCTGTTGCCGCCCCACGTGCCGCAGCCCATCGACAGCGAGAACGGCAGGCCATTGTCGAAGCTGCCGCCGGTCGCGAAGGTGTGCGCCTGCTTGACGATCACGCGGCAGACCGTCATCTCGAGGCCGAGCCGGCGGATGTGATCCTCGGCCTCGGTGTAGATGCCGCACGAATGGCCGTTGCCCATGTAATCGTAGATCCCGCGCATGAGGCTGAAAGCGTGGTCGAAGTCGCTTGCGCGGTAGACGGTGAGCACCGGCGAGAGCTTCTCGCCCGAGAACGGATGATCGCGGCCCGTGCCGGTTTCCTCGACCAGCAGGCATTTGGCTCCCACGAGATCGGGTCTGGTCAGCCCGGCAATTCCGCAGATCCTGCGCACCGACTGCGCAGTCACGGCCGGCGACAGGTGGCCGCCCGGGAACATTGCTTTCTGCAGCGTCGCTTTTTCCGCGGCGGTGAGCAGCGCGCCGCCTTGTTTGGCGAGCGCGGCGAGCATTGCGTCGTAAACCTTGGCGTGGATGATCACGCTGTTTTCCGACGAGCAGCTGGTGGCGTTGTCGAAAATCTTCGATGCCATGATCTTGGCGGCGGCATCATCGACGTCGGCGCTGTCGTCGACGATCACTGCGACGTTGCCGGCGCCGACGCCGAGCGCCGGCGTGCCGCTCGAATAGCCGGCGCGCACATTGTTCTGCGACCCCGTAACGACGACCAGGTCGGCCTGCTTCATCAGCTCGGTCGACAATTCCCTGGTCACGGGCGAAGGTAGCAGCTGGACCAGGTCGGGAGGCGCGCCGACGCGCTTGAGTTCCGCATGGATGTATTCGACCAGCCTGGCGCAGGTCGAGTAGCCCTTGGGCGACGGCGACAGGATCACCGCGTTGCCGCACTTCAATGCGTTGATGATGTTGTTGGCGGGCGTGGCGCCGGGATTGGTCGAGGGCACGGCCGCGGCGACGACGCCGACCGGGCGTGCGATTTCGGTGATGCCCCGGTCCGGATATTCGGCGATGACGCCGGTCGATTGCGCGCCCTTGAGGTCGCGCAGCAGGCCGAGCGTCTTGCGGTGGTTTTTGGCGATCTTGTCCGGTACGTTGCCGAGCGCGCTGTCCTTGACCGCGAGTTCCGCGAGGAGGCGGTTGCGCTCCGGCTGCATGATCGCCCAGCCAGCGGCGGTGACTACTTCATCGAGCTGCTGCTGGGAATAGCGCCCGTAAATATTCTGCGCGGCGCGCGCGCGCCGCATCAATTCGGCAACGGTGGCTCGTGCCGGAGTCGATTGAATAGTGGTTTGAGATTGGTGGGCCATGGCGCCTTTAGCCGGATGGTGGTCGCTCGCGCGTGCCGCCGCCCGCCTTGTATTCCGCTAAATTAACGGATAACCAACGCCACCGCAACCACCCGGAGCTGAACTCTGACTTCATCAGGCGTGAATATAATGCGCTCTGATCTGAGTAAACTTGCGGGTATTACGGACCACTTGTGCAGGAGACCATGAAAACCATCTCGATACCGGCTTTTGGCGGGCCCGAACAGCTGCAGTTGATGGATATGCCGCGACCACGCCCGGCTGACGCAGAAGCGCTGGTCAAGCTCGACTACGCGGGCATCAATTTCATCGACGTCTACATGCGCAGCGGTCAGTACGCGCGCTCGCAGACCTACCAAACGCCGCTGCCGATGACGATAGGAATGGAAGGCGCGGGCACGGTGATGGAAATCGGCGCGGGCGTGACCGGTCTCGGGGTCGGCGATCGCGTCGCGTACTGCATCGTGCGCGGCAGCTACGCCGAATACGCGGTGGTGCCGGCGTGGCGCCTGGTCAGGGTGCCGCCCGAGGTGCCGCTCGATATCGCGACCGCGCTGATGCTGCAGGGATTTACCGCGCATTACCTCTCGCATTCGGTATATGCGCTCGGCCCCGGCAAGAGCTGCCTCGTGCATGCCGCCGCGGGCGGTGTCGGCCAGTTGCTGACGCAGCTTGCCAAGTTGCGTGGCGCGACAGTCATCGCCACCGTGGGCAGCAAGGAAAAAGCCGAGGTTGCCAAGAGCCGTGGCGCCGATCACACGATTCTCTATCGCGACGCCGATTTCCGCGAGGAGGTGATGAAAATCACCGGTGGGCAGGGCGTCGACGTCGTCTACGACGCAGTCGGCAGGGACACCATACACAAAAGCATCCGCAGCCTAAAAAAGCGCGGCCTGTGCGTGAATTATGGCGGCGCATCGGGACTCGTCGCCGCGGTCGAGCCGCTCGAGCTCGCCGAAGCGGGCTCGGTTTTTTTCACGCGTCCCCATCTGGCGGACTATATTGCGACCGCCGACGAGCTGCGCGGCCGCGCCGCCGACCTGTTTTCGCATTACGGCGCCGGCAGGCTCAAGGTCGCGATCGACCGCGAATATCCTCTCGCGCAGGCCGCCGATGCACACCGCCATCTCGAGGGCCGCCACACCAAAGGCAAGCTGCTGCTCAAAGTGTAAGCAGCCGTGCCGCCGCGCGGCCGGCGGCGGGGACGACTTGCCGAAAATAAAATGCTACACTCCACTCGCAAAAAATGCGGCGTCGTGGATGCGGTAAATGAGCGAGAAAAAACACATAAAATTTCAGGGACGGCTGGTTTTCGTTGGCTTCGGTTCGGTAGGGCAGGGCAGTTTGCCGCTGCTGTTGCGGCACATCGACATGCCGCGCGACCGCGTTTGCATCGTCACCGGCGACGAGCGCGGCGCCGAGGAAGCCAGGCATTTCGGCATCAATTTCACCGTCAAGCCGCTGACGCGCGAGAACTATCGCGCAGTGCTCGGGCCGCTGCTCGGCAAGGGCGATTTCCTGCTCAATCTTTCCGTCGATGTGGCGAGCGCGACGCTGGTCGACCTGTGCTGCGAGAAGGGCGCGATGTATCTCGACACCTGCATCGAGCCCTGGCTCGGCGGCTACACCGATCCCGCGGTTTCCGCTTCCCAGCGGTCCAACTACGGGCAGCGCGAAGAGGTGCTCGCGCTGCGCAAGAAGTACCCGGACGGCGCGCCGACGGTGATCCCGACGCACGGGGCGAACCCGGGTCTGGTGTCGCATTGGACCAAGCAGGCACTGCTCAATATCGCCGGCGATATATACGGCAAAGTGGACACACCCAAGAGCAAGGACGAGTGGGCCCGGCTTGCGATGAAGCTCAATGTAAAAGTGATCCATTGCGCGGAGCGCGACACGCAGGTGGCCAATCCGCGCAAGCAGCACCGGGAGTTCGTCAATACCTGGTCGGTGGACGGTTTTATCGGCGAGGGTTCACAGCCATGCGAGCTCGGCTGGGGTAGCCACGAGAAGCACTTTCCCTCCGACGGCAAGCACCACGGCTACGGCTGCGATGCCGCGATTTACCTGACTCGCCCCGGGGCATCGGTGCGCGTGCGTTCCTGGGCCCCGGGCGAAGGCCAATATCATGGCTTTCTGATTACCCACGGCGAGTCGATCTCGATTTCGGATTATTTCACCGTGCGCGACGGTGGCAAGGTGGTCTACCGGCCGACCTGCCACTACGCCTATCATCCCTGCGATGACACGGTGCTGTCGGTGCACGAGCTCGCCGGCAGGAACTGGCAAGCGCAGGAAAAAGGGCGCGTGCTAACCGAGGAGATCACCGATGGCGTGGACGAACTCGGCGCGCTGCTCATGGGGCACCCGAAGGGCGCGTATTGGTACGGCTCGCAGCTCTCGATACAGGAAGCCCGCAAGCTCGCGCCGTTCAACAACGCAACCAGCCTGCAGGTCGCGGCCGGCGTTATGGGCGCGGTGGTGTGGGCGATGGAAAACCCGCGGGCGGGAATCCTCGATCCCGACGATATCGATTTCCAGCGCGTGCTGGAACTGGCCGATCCGTACCTCGGCAAAGTACTCGGCGTCTATACCGACTGGACGCCGCTCGCGGGACGCAACCATCCATTCCCGGAGGACCTCGATCCCTCTGATCCCTGGCAGTTCAAGAATTTCCGCGTGGTCTAGACCGGCCACTTATCGCTGAGCAGCTTGGCAATCGGCTCGGAAATTTCGTAGACGCTCTGCACGGCAAGTTCCGGACCGAACGCTACGCCTTCCCGCTTTGCGCGCCGCCCCAGTTTTTCCGCGTGGATTTCCAGCACGTCCTTCGGGAACGGCATGTCCGCGGCATCGAGGATGCGCAGATAGCCGTCAGCGTCTCGCGCCGGCATCACGCGGCTTTTCACAAAACGGTTCGGCGACCATGGAATATCGAGTACGCCGGCTGCAAGCGCCCTCATCGTGCCGACCGCGACATCGCCATCGCCCATTTCGAGCGTCTTGTCGACGATGGTGCGTACTTCACGCCGGATCAGCTCCTTCTCGTTCTCGAATTCCCGCATGCCGTCGAGCCGGATGTTGCGCGCGAGATAGATCGCCATGCGCGTCATGCGCAGGCCCTCCGCGTTGGCCTGGGGCGTCGGGATGCCAAACGCTTCGTGCGTGCTCTTGGTGGTGACGCTGACCGCACCGCCGATCGCGGCGAGCGTGCCGCCATAGGCGACCAGTGCCGCGCATTGCGCTTCATCCTGCGGCCACGCGCCCATCCAGTGTAGCGAGGTGACCGGCGTGAATACGTCGTCGAGGCCGCGCTTCTTCAGATATTCCTGGCACAGCTCGCCGCACGCCTGGATCGCCGCCGCGTCCTGGATCAGGTGCAGCGTCTGGCCGAGTTCGAGGCCGTAGTTCTTCACGCCTTGCTCGGCGGCAAGCAGGCAGTCGAGCACGCAGACGATGATCGCGATCGAAGGCGGGATGTTGGTACCGGTCAGGAACCCCGGCTGGCGGCGGTGCAAATCGATACCGTGCTCGTGATACATCGCGGCCAGCCGGTCGAGGTACTGGTAATTGCGGATGCCGTTTTCGACCGGCATTTCCTTGATGTAAGACACGGTGTAGGCGATGCCCGAGCCGAGATAGCCCGAGTAGCCGCCGGCGAAGCCGATTTCGGCGGTGAGCTTTGGCATCGCGGTGCCGGTCAGCAGCACGGCCGGTTTTTCGATGGCGTCGATCAGATCGCGTGCGCATTGCACGCCGTAATTGACCAGCGGATAGCCGTTCAGCATCGAGCGCCCGGCTTTTTCCGATTCCTCGACGCCTTTTTGCGCAAGATCGAATTGCTCGTTGCGCGTGTAGCTGTCAGTCGTGGTCGGGATGATGTCGGCGAGCCCTTCGCGGTCGAGGATCTGCATCAATTGCTTGTGCAGCTCGAACGTGCCGAAGCCGCCGCGCGGCTGCGTCAGGCAGCGGCGCTCGGCAACCGCGCGGCGCATCACCCACGCGAGCTGCTTGTGCGGCGGCAGCGAGCGGTGGCGTTCGAGCGCCTGCGCGAAATCGACCTCGGCGCCGGTCGGCCACCGCGCGAGGTTGTCGCGGCGCATCTGCGCGAACACCTCATCGGGGATTCGCGCCTGGCTCAATGGCAAGCACGTTGCTTCAGGCGTTGAGGGGGCGTTCATGGTGTCGCTCCTCGCTGGCGGGTATCAGTTGTTTCAATGCGAGCTCGAGCGCGGCTTCGGGTTCGACCGCGCCGAGCAGGCCACAAGCATAGAGCAGATAGTTGCGGTCGACCAGCAGGCGCGGTGCGCGCGGTCGCAGCGACAGCGGCTCGGCGGGATCAGCGAGCGCCATGCGCAGCACCGCATGCGGATTGCGGCTGTGCACGAGCGCGCCGCCGGTGCCGATCACGGTTTTGAGCGTCGACAAATCCTTGCCCTGTTGTACGGTCACCGGCCCGTTCACGGTGTAAACGGTTTCGATGCTGCCGCAATGCCGCTGCACCGCGATCCTGACCGCGGTGCACGCCAGCGTTTGGTCGAGCCGGTGTTCCTCGTCGCTGTCGGGCAGGTGCTCGACGTCGCGCGTATAACGCTCGACGAGCGCGGCGATGCGCTGCGGCGGCAATCCGCTGTCACGCGCGATCGCGTTGGTACCGGCGGCTTCGACGATGGTTGCCGCGTTGTGGCGCATCCCGAGGTCGCCCTCGACGCTGCGCTTCACGCGTGGCTCGGGCAGCCCGCGCGGAATCACGCCCGGCGTCGCCGGCTCGCCGCCCGCGACCGAGTGCACGTCGGTGGTCGCGCCGCCCGGATCGACGACCAGCAGTTCGCCGAGCCCGCCAGCGTTGGCGCAGCCATCGGCGACGAGCCGCGCCCCTTCCATCACCGCCGCAGGCGTCGGCATGAGTACTTGATCGAACATCGCCTGCGCCCGGTCGATGCCTTTGGCGTGGACGATGCGCTCGATGAAGACCTGGCGGATCGCGGCGCGCGCCGGCTCGATATTGAGCACGTTGAATTCCGGCATCACGTTCTCGGTCGTGATCACGGTCTTGGCGGCGAGCAGCGCTGCGGCCTCATCGGCGGCGGAGCGGTTGCCGGCGTAGACGATCGGGCAAGCGAGCGCGCTCCGGGCGAGCACCTGCGCGTTATGCAGAATCACGTCCGTGTTGCCGCCGTCGGTGCCGCCGGCGAGCAGCACGATGTCGGGCGCGAGGAAAATGATTTTTTCCAGATCCGCAGCGGTGAGGCGATAAGCGAAAGTGCCGACCAGTCTGGCGCCGGCGCCCAGCGCGGCCTGCCGTGCGGCTTCGGCGGTGAGCTCGCGCACGAGCCCGATGGTGATCATGCGCAAGCCGCCGGCGGCGCTGCTCGACGCGAGGCGGTATTTGAATTTGGGCAGCACGCCCAACCGGCGCTCGAGGTCGGCGAGCGCCGCTCGCATGCCGATCGTGATGTCGGTCGTGACGGTCGACGGGCCTTGTCCTGCGCCGAGCACGATACGATGATCGAGATCGATCGCGCGGAGCTTCGTATAGGTGCTGCCGAAATCGATGAGCAGCGCTGCCGTCATGGTTCTAAAACTATGTGAAACTGCCGATAAACGCCGATAAACGCCGATAAAAGCGAAGTAACGACGGTACTTCTTGTATGTGAAATATCTGCGTCCATCTGCGTTTATTGGCGGTTCCGTATCAGTCTTGAGCCCGGCGCAGCCCGCGTTGGCGTGCGGCGAAATCGCGCGCGAGCCATTCAAGCACGGTTTCAACGCGCGTGCCGGGCGCGGCGACGCGGTCGAAGCCCATGTCGAGGAAGGTTTTCTCGACCTGCGGCCACGGGTGTTTGCCGACAATCAGGTTGCCTCCGACGTAAATCAGCAAGTTATCGAGCCCGGCTTCGATGCACAGATCGCGAAAGCCGCGGCAGTCGAGCTCGCCCTGGCCGTAGAGCGACGACACCAGGATCGCGTCGGCATCGGTTTCGATCGCGGCCTTGATGAATTCCGGCGCCGGCGTCAGCGCGCCGAGCGCCACGACTTTGTAGCCGGCTTTCTCGAGCGTCATGCTGAGGATGCGGTTACCGACGATATGAGTGTCTGAGCCGATGACGCCGGTGATGATGGTTTTTTGCTTCATACACTGTTTAATCGCAGGTCTGCCTGGCGACGGTGCAAGCGGCGAGGGCGTAGTGGTCGAGTTCGGGCCGATAGCCGGGTTCAAGCACGATAGCGCCGTGAGAAAATTTGAGCGGGTTAATCAGCAATCGCGCAGATGGTTTGAGAAACCCGTTCATCTCGCCGGCGTTTTTGATGCGGCCGCGCGCGACGCAGGCTTCCATCCAGCAGCCGATTTCGCAGGCGACGCCATTGCCGAGCACCGGCTCCATTTCGCAATCGCGGATGGTGTCGATCGCAGCGGCGAGCCGGTCGAGCCCGCCCAGTTTCATGAGTTTCACCTTGATGTAGCGCGCGGCTTTGAGTTCGGCGGCGCGGCGGATGTCGTCCAAGCCGTAGATCGACTCATCGAGCATCATCGGCACGGTCGCGACGCGCGCCACCGCGCACGCGGACTCCCAGTCGCGGGCGGTGCACGGCTGCTCGAACAGTTCGATGCCGGCGGGATCGAGATTGGCGGCGAAACGGCATGCATCATCGCGGTCGTAGCCCTGATTGGCGTCAAGCCGGATGCGGCCGCGGCCGTTAATCACGCGCTGCACGCGCCTGACCATCGCGCTGTCCCGTTCGGAATCGAATCCGACTTTGACCTTTAGCGTGGTAAAGCCCAGGCTGAACAGTTCCCCGCTTTCGCGCTCGATGCCGGCGGTTTCGGTGGCATGCAGCAGGCCCAGCACCGGTACTTTGACGGGTTGTTCCACTTCGAGCAGTGGATTGCCGGCCAGCATGTCGAGCGCCGTATTGAAGGCGGTCGCAGTGAAGGGCGCGGTGGCGAAATACGGTTCGAGCCGGGACTGGATTACGCCTGCTTCGAGTCCCGCATAATCGGCGGCAAGACGCTGAGCGAGCGCCCAGCTTTCGTCGATGGTTTCGTCGGTATAGCCGGTGAGATAAGTCGCCTCGCCGAGGCCGCTGCGACCGTCGGCGTTGCGCGCCTCGACGAGCACGGTGTCGAATGCGTGCAGCGGCCCGAACGACAGCCGGTACGGCGTCGTCAGCGGCACGCGCAGGCGGTATAGCGCAAGGCGCTCGATCTTCATCATTGCTCGAGGTGGCGGATAAACGTCGTCATAGCGTTCCTATAATATAGTGCTTTGATGAGTTCGATTTCGCATCATGAGCTGGCAACGCCGTCGGCATGGGTGTGCCGGTTTGCACCGTTGGTCCGGTCCGGGGGCCGCGTGCTTGATCTCGCCTGCGGCGGCGGGCGGCACGCGCGCTATCTGGCAGCGCTGGGCCACCGCGTGGAGGCCGTCGACCGGGACGGCGAGGACCTTCGGGAGCTTGGCAGCGTCGCTGGCGTGACAACGCGCGCGGCCGACCTCGAAAACGGTCCGTGGCCGTACGCAGGCCACCAGTTCGACGCGATCGTCGTCACCAACTATTTGCACCGCCCCCTGTTTCCGCGCCTGCTCGCTGCGCTGGCGCCAGGCGGGGTACTGATTTACGAGACGTTTGCAGTGGGCAACGAGCGCTACGGCCGCCCCAGTAACCCGGACTTTCTGCTCAAATCAGGCGAACTGCTTGAGGTCGTGCGCGGCCGGCTGCGCGTACTGGCCTATGAGGACGTCAAAATCGAAACTCCCAGGCCGGCGATGGTGCAACGCATTTGCGCGGTCAACCGGCCCCCCGGCCCGTAACCGGGATTTTTTGCTTTTTTTGCAACCTTTTTGCGGTTCGCGCGTTCTCATTCGTAAGGGCCGGCATACGAGCGCGACCCTTACTACGATCATGAGCTCCGAACAAGCCAAAAAACCGGCGCCGCAACTGCTGTCTTATGCAGACGAGGTGCTGTGCGCGAACTGGAATCCGCTGGCGCTGATGCTGGCGGAGCCGCTCGTGCGCGCCCAGCAAACCGTGCTCGATGCCGCCGACGTCGAAAGCATGCTGGCGCGGCTTTACCTGTGCCAGCAGGCATAACGTAGCAGCGCGCGGCGCCACGCCGCGTCCGCGTTTTGAACCCCGCCGCAGCCTGAACGGTCTCAGAGTTATTCTGAGCGCCGCCGAATGCGGTAAAATGCTATGTTTAACCGGCTCGATCCCGCCGATTAGTCAGGATAAACCGATAAATGGCAACGCTGAACGGCAGTCTGGTGGCGATCATCACGCCGATGCACGAGGACGGCAGCCTCGATCTCGATGCATTTCGCAAGCTGATCGACTGGCACATCAAGGAAGGCACCGACGGCATCGTCGTGGTCGGCACTACCGGCGAGTCGCCGACGGTCGATTTCGACGAGCACCATCTGTTGATCAAGACCGCGGTCGTGCACGCCAATCGCCGCATCCCGGTCATCGCCGGAACCGGCGCCAATTCGACGCGCGAGGCGATTGAGCTTTCCGCCTACGCCAAGCAGGCGGGCGCCGATATGAGCCTGTCGGTGGTGCCGTATTACAACAAGCCGACGCAGGAAGGGCTGTATCGTCATTTTCGCGCCATCGCCGAGGCGGTCGACATCCCGCAGATCGTCTACAACGTGCCGAGCCGCACGGTTGCCGATCTGCAGAATGAGACCATGCTGCGGCTGGCGCAAGTTTCCAACATCGTGGGCTTGAAGGACGCGACTGCGAACATCGAGCGCGGAGCCGATCTGCTGCGGCAACTGCCGGCCGCCTTCGCCGTCTTCAGCGGCGACGACGCGACCGGGCTCGCACTGATGCTGCTCGGCGGCCGCGGCGTGATTTCAGTGACCGCCAACGTCGCGCCGCGCCTGATGCACGACATGTGCACCGCGGCGCTCAAGCCCGACCCGGCGCGCGCGCGCGAACTCAACAACAAGCTGCTAGGTTTGCATCGCCAGCTGTTTGTCGAGGCCAATCCGATTCCCGTCAAGTGGGCGGCAGCCCAGATGAAACTGATCAAGCCGGGCATCCGCCTGCCGCTGACCCCGCTCACCGATCATTGCCACGAGCGGGTGCGCGCGGCGATGCGCCAGGCCGGGATCAATGCATAGTGGGAAAGCCGGCATGACTCCACTGCGATTGAAAATGGCTGTTACGGCACTGGCGGCGGCAGTGCTGCTTGCAGCGTGCAGCACGGTGTCCAAACAACTCGAAGGCGACAAGGTCGAATACAAATCGGCGTCGGAAAAGAAGCTGCCGCCGCTCGAGGTTCCGCCCGATTTGACGCGGCCGAGCGGGGACGATCGTTACGCGGTGCCCGATATCAACCCCAAAGGCCAGGCGACCTATTCCGAGTACAACAAGGAGCGCACCACCGCGCCCGATCCTTCCAGGGCGACGGTGCTGCCATCGCAGGCCGATGCGCGCGTCGAGCGTGCCGGCACCCAGCGCTGGCTGGTGGTGAAGGGCGAGCCGGATGCGGTGTGGCAAGTGGTCAAGGAGTTCTGGCAGGAAACCGGTTTTATCATCAACATCGAGAACCCCGACGCCGGCGTAATGGAGACGGATTTTGCCGAGAGTCGTGCCAAGGTCGACGCCGGCGTGGTCCGCAATTTCCTCGGTAAGGTGCTTGACAGCATATCTTCGACTGCCGAACGCGACAAATTCCGCACGCGGCTGGAGCGTGGTACCGAACCTGGCACGACCGAGATTTACATCAGCCATCGCGGCATGGAAGAAGTGTTTACCAATTCGAATAAAGACCAGACCATGTGGCAGCCGCGCCCACCGGATCCCGACCTCGAAGCCGAGATGCTGCGCCGCCTGATGGCGCGGTTCGGAGTGAAGCAGGAACGTGCCAAGACCGAAGTCGCGCAGGCGGCACAGGCGCCGGCGCGCGCGACGCTGCTGAAAGGCCAGGGTGGCTCCGGCACGTTGTCGATCAATGACCAGTTCGACCGCGCCTGGCGCCGCGTCGGTCTCGCGCTCGATCGCGTCGGCTTCACCGTCGAAGACCGCGACCGCTCGAAGGGCCTTTACTTCGTGCGTTACGTCGATCCCGACGCCGACAACAAAACCACGCAGTCCAAAGGTTTTTTTTCGAAGCTCAATCCGTTCGGCAAGGGCGACAAAAAGCCCGGCAGCGAGCAGTTCCGCATCCAGGTCACGGACGCCGACAGCGTGAGCAAAGTCAACGTGCTCAACAAGGACGGCGGCGAGGAGAAGTCCGAGACCGCGACCCGGATTCTGAGCCTGCTCTACGAGCAATTGAAGTGATTAGCGGTCAGCCGTCAGCGGTCAGCGTCCAGTTTGTTACTGCGGCGCAGCCGTCTCGAATCACCGAGAGCTGAAAGCTGACGGCTGACCGCTGATGATCCGCTTCTCATCATTGGGCAGCGGCAGCGACGGCAACGGGCTGCTGGTCGAGGTCGGCGCCACGCGCATCCTCGCCGACTGCGGATTCACATTGAGCGATACTCTGGCGCGTCTGGCCCGGCGCGGCGTCGGCGCTGACTCGATCAGTGCAGTTCTGATTACCCACGAGCACGACGACCATATCGGCGGCGCGGCACGCTTCGCACGCAAGTTCGGCATCCCGGTATGGCTTACGCATGGCACGCTGCAGGCGGCCGCCGGGCAGTTCACCGGCGTTGCAACCATCGAGATTTTTGACTGCCACCGGCGCTTTGCGGTTGGCGATATCGAGATCGAGCCGTACACCGTGCCGCACGACGCGCGCGAGCCGGCGCAGTTCGTATTCGGCGACGGCGCTGCGCGCCTTGGACTGCTGACCGATGCGGGCTCGCTGACCGCGCACATGCAGGCGGTATTGAGCAGGCTTGATGCGCTGGTGCTCGAATGCAATCACGATCTCGACCTGCTGTGGAACGGCAATTACCCGCCGCATCTCAAACAACGCATTGCCGGCAAGTTCGGCCACCTCGACAATGCGACCGCGGCGCACCTTATCACCGCGATCGATTGCAGCCGGCTCAAACATTTGATTGCCGCGCACTTGAGCCAGCAGAACAATACGCCCGATCTCGCGAGCGCAGCGCTGGCGCAGGCGCTCAACTGCGAGCGCGAGTGGATCGGCGTTGCGACCCAGAGCGATGGTTTCGACTGGCGGCAGGTTTGAAGTCGGTGAACGGTAAACGGTAGCAGCGACCCGGGGCCTGCCTTACTCAGCACCCGGCGAGAGCGAAAAAAAACCGGCCCGCAGGCCGGCTTTTCAGGATTGTTAAACCCTTATTTCTTCATTTCATCTTTCTTCATGGCGTCCGGGGCGGCAGGCGCAGCAGCGTCTTTCGCAGCGTCAGGCGCCGGTGCGGGCGCCGGCGCGGCGGCGGGCGCCGGGGCGGGTGCGGGGGTGGCAGGCGCGGGCGCGGGTTTTTCTCCGCAAGCGGTCAAGCCGACCGCCAGTAAAGCGGCAATCAGAAGCGAACGATTCATGGTTTTTCCTTTAACAGAGGGTTGAAACGGAACAGGAACGGCATCCGGCCGAGCGATGCGCCGCTCGACCAAGCCTGAAATTGTAGCCCGTTTTGAGCGCGATTTCCAGCGTGGTGAACGATGTCACTACAGGCCGATTGTCGTCGCCGACACGGCCGGTGCCGACGCTTCCCAGATTTCGTCAAAGCGTTTGATCAACAGGCGGGTATCGGCGACGTCGCCGACTGTCGCGACGCCTCGCACATCGTCGTAATGGAAGCGGTGCACGAAACGCGTGTCGTCGGCGACTGTGAACGGGTCGTAGACGCGGCGCGCGGCAGGCAGAGTCTGATGGATATTCAGGCCGTGGCTGAACTGCTTGAGCAGCATGATCAGCCGCGGGCAATCACGCACGATGTTCGAGGTCTCGTGCAATACGACGTAGACGCGGTTGGTGCGATTGGCGAGCAGCAGCTGGCGCATGAGCGCGCAGCGTTGCGGCGTATTGAAATTGCGGCCGATATTGCGATCGAAAACCCGCACCGTATGCGAGGCGTTGGCGATCAATTCGTCGAGCGCTGCTTCGTAGGCGGCGAGCCCCCCGAGCTTGCGCTCGCCGGGCATGCGTTCGGGCGGGACGGGTTGCATGTGGAGTCAGCGATTGGGTGATTGAGTTATTCAGTGATCAAGCGATGCGACAGGCGAGCATCGCTGGGGCGGTTGGTTCAACTTAATTACTCAATCACTTAATTACTTAATCACCCGCCTCAATATATCCCGCCCGGTACCACTGGTAAAGCAGGTCGCGGACGCGTCGGTTGATCTTCGGCTGCGGCGGCAGGCCGCGCCGGTCGGCGAGTTCACGGAGCGGTTTGCGCGTTGGCGCATCCACCATCACGGATTCGCCGTTGATAAATACCATGCGGTCGCTGAACAGCATGCGGCTTTTGAGGTTGAGCTCAACGCCGCGCGCAGCGACCAGGCGCGCGAATTGCGTTGCCGGCATGCGGCGCGCGCGCCCGAACACGATATGCGGCCGCGGTTCGGTCAGGTACTCGCCGAGACAACGTTCGATATCGGCATCGCTCCAGCGTATTGAATTCACCATTGCGCGCACCTGGCGCAGCATGGACCTGCCGATTGCGGCGGGATGCCGCTGCGGCTCAAGGCCGGGATCGCGATAACCGCCGTCCAGCCGCAAATGATCGTGCAGAAAATCGAGAAAGCGCATCGCCATCTCCTGCCAGTCCGGCGCGCGCAAGCCGATGGACCAGGTGATGCAGTTGCCAACCGCGATACCATGGTGCGCATAATGCGGCGGCAGATAAAGCAGGTCTCCAGCCTGCAGCATCCATTCTCTCCGCGGCCGGAACCGGCGCAAAATCCTGAGCGGTGCGCCGTCGACCAGCGTGAGGTCGCGCTGGTGGCTTACTTGCCAGCGCCGCGCGCCTGCGCCCTGCAGCAGGAACACGTCGTAGCTGTCGAAATGCGGCCCGACCCCGCCGCCGGGCGCAGCATAGCTCACCATCACGTCGTCCTGGCGTGCATAAGGCACGAAGCCGAATTGCATTTGCAGCGCGCGCGCCGCAGGTATGAAGTTTTCGACACCATTGACGAGCAGCGTCCAGTTGCGCGGCGGCAGTAGCGCCAGATCGCGCCGCCGGAACGGCCCATGCACGACGCGCCAGGTTTTGTGCGCGCCGATCACCAGCCGCGACTCGACATCGTCGCGGCACGCGAGTTCGATCAGCCGCGCCCGATCGATCGCCGCACCAAGCCGCGGCAATGCGCCACGCGCGAGCAGCGGTTTTCTTTGCCAGAATTCCTTGAGAAAACGCCGTGCGCCGTGCGCATCAAACAGACTTTGTTTCACATTTCGATTATAACGTGTTGATTACGGTCGATTGCGGCGGCGTGCCGTGACGTGCAATCAGAGTGTTCTCGAAACGCGGTATTGACGCCCGCAGTACTTTGCTACAATCAATTGATCACAGTCCCGACCGATTACGGAGTCGTCATGTTGCAGACGGGTCAGCCATTACAGGCAAGTCAGCCACTGCAGGCTGGCCAACCGTTGCAGGTGGGTCAGCCGGCCCCGGGGTTCGATTTGCCTGACGCCGATATGCAGGTGGTGAGTCTGGCTGGTTTCAAAAACCGCAACAACGTCGTGCTGTATTTTTATCCCAGGGACGACACGCCGGGCTGCACCATGGAGGCGATCGACTTCAGCGATCTGCAGGACGAATTCGCCAGCCTTGATACGGTGGTGCTGGGCATCAGCATGGATGATTACCTGAGTCACGGTTCGTTCCGCGACAAACACGGCCTGTCGGTGCAGCTGCTCGCGGACGTTGACGGCGAAGTGTGCAACACCTACGGCGTGCTGCATGAAAAAGAACACGACGGCAGGAAGAAGGTCTGCATCCAGCGGTCGACTTTCGTCATCGACAAGCGCGGCATGCTCAAGCATGCGCAGTACGGAGTCAGCCCGCGTGGCCACGCGGCGGTAGTGCTGAGCCTGATAAGGGACATGCGGAAATTCAAATAGCGCAAGATACGGTGGTATCGCTGCATTACGAACTGCTGAACTCGGGAGGCGATCTGATCGAGAAGACCGACTCGCCGATCGAATACCTGCATGGCGGTTACGACGGTATTTTTGCGCTCGTCGAGCAGGCGCTGCAGGGGAAAAACGCCGGCGAGGCGTGCGATGTCTATCTGCAGCCGACCGACGCATTCGGCGAGTATGACGAGACCCTGGTGCGCATCGAGTCGCGCGATAAGTTCCCGCCCAAGCTGGAGGTCGGCATGCGGTTTCAGGGCGAAGCCGAAGGCTCGAGCGAGATGCTGATCTACACCGTGACCGATATCGCCGACGGAAAAGTCGTGGTCGACGGCAATCATCCGCTCGCCGGCATGGCGTTGCGTTTCCACTGTACGGTCGCAGCGGTGCGCGCCGCGACCGCCGAGGAAATAGAGCACGGCCACGTGCACGGCGCGCACGGCCACCATCACTGACACGCGCCGCAACTTCCTGACGCCCCGCCAGGGGTCATCGGCCGAGCAGCTTCTTGAGCGCGTAGAGCGCTTCGAGCGCCTGCTTCGGCGTCAGCGCGTCCGGGTCGGTCTCGCGCAGTTTGGCGAGCAGCGCCGGACCGATTGCCAGTTCGGGATCAGGTGTCGCGGCAGATGCGAACAAATCCGGCTGCTGGCTGCGCGCGACGCCATCCTGCTCGAGTTGCAGTAGGTGTTTTTTGGCGGCGCGGATCACGCTCGCCGGTACTCCCGCAAGTTGCGCGACCTGCAGACCGTAGCTCTGGTTGGCGGGACCTTCCTCGACCGCGTGCAGGAACACGATGTGATCCTTGTGCTCGACTGCGTCGAGATGCACGTTGGCGAGCTGCTTGAACTCCTGCACGAGCCGCGTCAGCTCGAAATAATGCGTTGCGAACAGCGTGAGGCTCTTGTTCGCTTCGAGCAGATGGCGCGCGATCGCCCACGCCAGCGCCAGCCCGTCGAAAGTCGAAGTGCCGCGGCCGATCTCGTCCATCAGCACCAGGCTCGCCGGTGTCGCGTGGTGCAGGATATAGGCGGCTTCGGTCATTTCGACCATGAAAGTCGAGCGCCCGCCGGCAAGATCGTCGGCGGCGCCGATGCGCGTGAAGATCTGGTCGAGCGCGCCGATTTTCGCGCGCCGCGCCGGCACGAACGAGCCGCAATGCGCGAGCAGCGCAATCAGCGCCACCTGCCGCATGTAGGTCGATTTGCCGCCCATGTTGGGGCCGGTCACGAGCAGCAGCTGGCGTGCCGGCGCGAGCAGCGCATCGTTGGCGATGAAGTTGTCGATCTGCGCTTCGACTACTGGATGGCGTCCAGCCTCGATTTCGATCAGCGGTTCGTCGCCGAGTTCGGGCAAGCAGAAATCGAGCGTCCGTGCGCGCTCGGCAAATGTCGTCAGCAGGTCGAGTTCGGCGAGGGCTGCGGCGACGCGCTGCAGTGCCGGGATAGCGGGAGCGAGTTGATCGAGCAGCTGGTCGTAAAGCAGCTTTTCGCGCGCCAGCGCGCGTTCCTGTGCGGAAAGCGCCTTGTCTTCGAATGTCTTCAATTCCGGCGTGATGTAACGCTCGGCGTTTTTCAGAGTCTGGCGGCGCCGGTAATCATCCGGCACCTTATCCGACTGCGCGCGCGTGACCTCGATGTAGAAGCCATGCACGCGGTTGTATTCGACCTTGAGATTGGCGATGCCGGTGCGCGCGCGCTCGCGCGCCTCCAGATCGAGCAGGAATTGACCGCAGTTATTCTGGATTGCGCGCAGCTCGTCGAGCTCGACATCGTAACCGTCGGCGATCACGCCACCTTCGCGCACTACTGCCGCCGGTTCGAGCTGGATGGCCCGCGTGAGCAGTGTCTCGACGTTTTGCAACGGCTGTACGCCGGTTGCCAACATGCGCAGCCTCGGGGTATCGAGCGCGGCGACATGAGCGCATAGCTGCGGCAGCCGCGTTAGCGTGTCGCGCAGCCCCGACAGGTCGCGCGGCCGCGCGTTTTTCAATGCGACGCGTGCGGTGATGCGCTCGACGTCGACGCACGCTTTCAACTCATCGCGCAGTGCTTTGCACGCGCTCTCGCCATCTCCTGAGAGCAGCGCGACGGCAGCGAGGCGCTCCCGGACCTGCGTGCGGTCGCGCAGCGGATGGTGCAGGGTGTG
Source organism: Gammaproteobacteria bacterium (assembly GCA_041483135.1). Lineage (GTDB taxonomy): Bacteria > Pseudomonadota > Gammaproteobacteria > Burkholderiales > SG8-41 > PALSA-1004. Next base: position 18,715 of record JBGPFE010000011.1, read on the forward strand.
GTGCAGCAGGCGGCTGCCCATGCCGGTCGCGCAGGTGTCGAGCAGCGACAGCAGCGTCGGCGCCGGTTCGCCGCGTATGGTTTCCGAGATCTCGAGGTTGCGCCGCGTCGCCGGATCGAGCGCGACAAAGGCGGATGCGTTCTCGATTTGCAGCGCCGTAACGTGCGCAATCGAATTGCCCTGGGTTGCGCGTGCATATTCGATCAGGGCGCCGGCGGCACACGTTGCCGCCGGCAGCGTGTCGAGCCCGAACGCGGTGAGATCGTGCGTATTGAACTGGCGGAGCAGTGCGCGCGTTGCAGCTTCGAGGTCGAACTGCCACTCGGGCAGTCGTCTCGTTGCGTAGGCGGTTTGCCCGGGCAGCGCGACGCTCGCGCTCTCCGCGATCAGTACTTCGGCGGGACGCAGCCGCTCGAGCTCGGCGGCGAGATCAGTCGCTTTGATCTCGGTTGCGCGAAAGCGCCCGGCGGCGAGCGCGAGCCACGCCATGCCGACCGTGCTGCGGCGTTGCCACAGCGCGAGCAGCAGGTTGTCGCGCTTGTCTTCGAGCAACGCCGAGTCGGTAAGGGTGCCGGGCGTGACGATGCGCGTGACCTGGCGCTCGACCGGGCCTTTCGAGGTGTTCGGGTCGCCTATCTGCTCGCAGATTGCTACCGATTCGCCGAGCCTGACGAGCTTCGCGAGATATTGTTCGACCGCGTGGTACGGCACGCCGGCCATCTTGATCGGCTCGCCGGCGGAGGCGCCGCGGCTGGTGAGCGTGATATCGAGCAGGCGCGCGGCTTTTTCCGCGTCGCCGTAGAACAGCTCGTAGAAGTCTCCCATGCGGTAGAACACCAGCATGTCGGGGTGGCTCGCCTTGATGCGCAGATACTGCTGCATCATCGGCGTGTGTTGCGGGGCATTCATCGCGGCGCGGCGGGTGGAATTGCAAAGCCCGTATTGTGCCTGTAACTGCCCGTAATCGGGTAGGACACTGCGAGCTTCGCCGCTGGCGGGGTAGCGCCGCTGCGGTCAGGCGGCCATGCTTTGCGCCGCCAGGTAATCCTCGTAATTGCCCGCATATATGACGACGCCCGCAGGCGTCATCTCGATGATGCGTGTGGCGAGAGTGGACACAAACTCGCGGTCGTGCGATACGAAAATCAGGGTGCCCTTGTACTTGTCGAGCGCGGTGTTGAGCGATTCGATCGATTCCATGTCGAGGTGGTTGGTCGGCTCGTCCATCAGCAGCACGTTGGGTTTCTGCAGGATCAGCTTGCCGAACACCATGCGCTGCTGCTCGCCGCCTGAAATCACATTGAGCGGTTTCATCGCATCGTCGCCCGAGAACAGCAGGCGGCCGAGCGTGGCGCGCACGGTCTGGTCGTCATCGTTGGGGCCTTTCCATTCGGCCATCCATTCAGCGAGCGTTTCGTCGGCGGCAAATTCCCCGGCGTGATCCTGCGCGCAGTAGCCAAGGCGCGCCCTGTCCGTCCATTTGACGGTCCCGCTGTCGGGCGCCAGATTGCCGGCCAGGCAGCGCAGCAACGTGGTCTTGCCGATGCCGTTGGGACCGATGATCGCAATTTTCTCTCCGGCCTCGACCCGCAGGTTGAAGTTGCGGATGAGCGGCTGGTCGTAACCCTTGGCGAGCTTCTGCACTTCCAGCACATAGCGATGCAGCCGGTCGCGATCGTCGATGTCGAAGCGCAGGTACGGATATTGGCGGCTGGAGGGTTTGATGTCCTCCACCTTGATCTTCTCGATCAGACGCGCGCGCGAGGTGGCCTGGCGCGCCTTCGACGCGTTGGCCGAAAAGCGGCGCACGAAATCCTGCAGGTCGGCGATGCGTTCCTTGGCCTTGGCGTTTTCCGCGATCAGGCCTTCGCGCGCCTGCGTCGATGCGAGCATGAAGTCGTCGTAATTGCCCGGATAGATGCGGATTTCGCCGTAATCGAGGTCGGCCATGTGCGTGCACACGCTGGACAGAAAATGCCGGTCGTGGGAGATGATGATCATGGTGCTTGAGCGCGCGTTCAGCACGCCCTCGAGCCAGCGGATGGAATTGATATCGAGGTTGTTGGTGGGCTCGTCGAGCAGCAGGATTTCGGGGTCGCCGAACAGCGCCTGCGCGAGCAACACGCGCAGCTTCCAGCCCGGCGCGACCGCGCTCATGGGACCGTTGTGCTGCTCGAGCGGTATGCCGATTCCGAGCAGCAGCTCGCCGGCGCGCGCTTCGGCGGTGTAGCCGCCGAACCCGGCGAAATCGTGCTCGAGCTCGGCGGCGCGCATGTAGTCGTCTTCGCTGGCGTCGGGATCGGCGTAGATCGCGTCGCGCTCCTGCATCGCCCGCCACATCTCGGCATGCCCCATCAGCACGACGTCGAGAACGCGCATGTCCTCGAAGGCGAACTGGTCCTGCCTGAGTTTGCCGAGACGTTCGCCTTTATCGATGGCGACCGAGCCCCCGCTCGGCTCGAGATCGCCGCCGAGGATTTTCATGAAAGTGGACTTGCCGCAGCCGTTGGCGCCGATCAGGCCGTAGCGGTTGCCCTGGCCGAACTTGACCGAGACGTTCTCGAACAGGGGCTTGCCCCCGAACTGCATGGTGATGCCGGTAGTGGTGATCACAAGAATAATTCCGGTAAGTAAGTAGCTGTGCCGCTCCGTTCGGATGCAGCGCAGGTGGTATTACAACTCGTCACGATTTGAGCTTGCCTGCCAGGTGCGGCGCCAGGACCTGCACCAGCTGCGAGAAGATTTTGGGGTTGCCGGCGACGATGTTGCCCGACTCAAGGTAGCCGCTGTTGCCTTCGAGATCGCCGACCAGGCCGCCGGCTTCGGTGATGAGCAGGCTGCCTGCCGCCATGTCCCACGCGCTCAGGCCGAACTCCCAGAAGCCGTCGAGGCGTCCCGCCGCAACGTACGCGAGGTCGAGCGTCGCCGCGCCGGCGCGGCGCAGCCCGGTCGTCTTCTGCGTCAGGTCGCGGAACATCGCGAGATAGGTGTCGATCAGCGAGAATTCCTTGTACGGGAAACCGGTGCCGAGCAGGCTTTGCTGCAGCTTGATGCGTTTGCTGACGCGGATGCGGTGATCGTTGAGGTAGGCGCCGTGGCCGCGCGTGGCCGTGAACAAGTCGTTGCGCACCGGATCGTAAATCACCGCCTGCGTGAGCACCCCTTTGTGCGCAAGCGCGATCGACACTGCGTATTGCGGGAAGCCGTGCAGGAAATTGGTGGTGCCGTCGAGCGGATCGATGATCCACTGGAACTCCGACTTGCCGGCGGCGCCGCTTTCCTCTGCTAGAATCGAGTGGCCCGGGTAGGCGTCGAGCAGCATCCTGATGATCGCCTGCTCGGCCTCGCGGTCGACTTCGGACACGAAATCGTTGATCGCTTTTTGCGTCACCGACAGGATGTCGAGGTTGCGCGCGGCGCGGTTGATGATGTTGCCGGCGCGGCGCGCAGCTTTCACGGCGGTGTTGAGCATCGGGTGCATAAGAGCAGCTTTCAGCAGTCAGCGATCAGCTTTCAGCCAACCGCGTAACCTGTAGAGGCAGACGCAAAGGCCGGTATTGTAGTGAATAACAGCGACCCGCTCAAAAATATTCGCGTCGTGCTGACGCAGCCGAGCCATCCCGGCAACATCGGTGCGGCGGCGCGCGCGATGAAAACCATGGGCTTGAGCGCGCTCGCACTGGTCAGGCCGCGCCAGTTTCCGCATCCCGATGCCGACGCGCGCGCGTCCGGCGCGCTCGACGTGCTGCAGCATGCGCAAGTGCACGGCAGCCTGGCGGCGGCGCTCAGCGGCTGCGTGTTTGCTGTCGCGACCTCATCGCGCCAGCGTGAACTGCGCCACGAGATGATGACCGCGCGCGACGCCGCGCGCGAACTGTTGGCGCGGGCCGCAGCGCATCCGGTCGCGATCGTATTTGGCAATGAAACCTCGGGCTTGAGCAGCGAGGAGGCAAGCCTGTGCCAGGTGTGGGCTTACGTTCCGGCCAACCCCGGGTACGCATCGCTTAACCTTGGCGCAGCGGTACAAATCTTCGCCTACGAACTGCGCATGGCGATACCTGACATTACGCGGCAACACGAAGTCGAATTCGAAGCGGCGAGCCTCGAGCAGGTCGAGCAGCTCTATCGGCACTTCGAGAAAACCATGGTGAATATCGGATTTCTCGATCCGGTCAATCCAAAGCGCTTGCTGCCGCGGCTGCGGCGGCTGCTCGCGCGCGCCCGGCTCGAGGCCGAAGAGATCAACATCCTGCGCGGGTTTCTGAAGGCAGTCGACAAGCTGCGGCGCTGATCACGCATTCGCGCTGCGCGAACGTTTTTTCTAAAGTTGACTGAATTAGTGGGGAAATGTATGCTGCGCGCCTTATTTTATTCATAATCAACCATGTTCTCCCGCCTCAAGGAAGAAATAGCGGTCGTTTTCGAGCGCGACCCGGCAGCGCGCAACGCGTGGGAAGTGATCACCTGCTACCCGGGGTTCCACGCGCTGCTGGTGCATCGGCTCGCGCACTGGTTGTGGGGCATGCGAATGCGCTGGCTGGCGCGCCTGGTTTCGCATATCGGCCGCTGGCTGACGGGCATCGAAATCCATCCTGGCGCGCAAATCGGGAGGCGCTTCTTCATCGACCATGGCATGGGCGTCGTGATCGGCGAAACTGCCGAGATCGGCGACGACTGTACGCTTTATCACGGCGTCACGCTCGGCGGCACGTCGTGGAATAAAGGCAAGCGCCACCCGACGCTCGGCAACGGCGTGGTGCTGGGTGCCGGCGCGAAAATCCTTGGCCCGATCACGATCGGCGACGGCGCGCGCGTCGGCTCCAACGCGGTGGTGGTCAAAAGCGTGCCGCCTGGCGCGACCGCGATCGGCATCCCGGCGCGCATCGTCGAAAAGGAAGCGGGCGACAAGTCGGGTTTTTCGGCCTACGCGGTCGGCAGCGACATGAACGATCCGGTGGCCAAGGCAATCCACGAATTGATCGACCATAGCGTGAGCACTGACCAACGAATCGAACAGATTCTTGAACAACTTAAACGGCTTGGCGTGGATTGCGGTGACGCGGGCAAGCGTGACCAATTCGATGCGAACTATCTGAACAAAATTGTTGACTAAATCTATCAGGTATCCTATAGTTGACGAAATCAATCGTGTATTGATAGTTTTGATATATGTATTTGATTCTTAAGAGAGGTTTCCTATGAGGCTGACGACTAAAGGACGGTTTGCAGTGACGGCGATGGTCGATCTGGCGATGCAGCACGGCAGCGGCCCGGTGACGCTCGCCGAAATCAGCCAGCGTCAGAAGATCTCGCTGTCTTATCTCGAGCAGTTGTTCGGCAAGCTGCGCCGTCGCGCGCTCGTTGACAGCGTGCGGGGTCCGGGCGGCGGCTACTGCCTCGCCAAGGACATGGCGCAGGTGTCGGTTGCCGATATCATTCTTGCCGTCGACGAGCCGATCGACGCAACGCAATGCGGCGGCAAGGAAAACTGCCACGACGACCAGAAGTGCATCACCCACGACCTGTGGGCGAAGCTCAACGAGCATATTTTCAATTACCTTGGCGCGGTCACGTTGAAGCAGTTGGTCGACGACCAGAAAGACAAAACGAAGCAGAACGGCGTGGCGCAAGTGCACGACATGCGCGAAACCATGCCCAAGCGGGAGCGCACCCCCGTTTCGGCCTGATGCGATGGCGATGACGCACGTCTATTTCGATCACAACGCGACCACGCCGCTCGACGATAAGGTGCTGGCGGCGATGCTGCCGTACCTGCGCGAGCAGTACGGCAATGCGTCGAGCCGGCACGAGTTCGGCACGCTGGCGAGAAAAGCGGTAAACCATGCGCGCGAGCAGGTCGCGGCATTGGTCGGTGTGTCGCCGGTGCAGGTGATTTTCACCAGCGGCGGGACCGAATCGAACAATGCGTTCATCAAAGGCGCGGCCGGGATGCTCAAACCGGGCCAGATCGCGGTGAGCGCGATCGAACACCCCTGCGTCGCCAAGACGGCGCAGGAACTTGCGCGCTCCGGCTGGAAAGTGCGCAAGCTCGCAGTCGACCGCGACGGCCGCATCGATCTCGCCGATGCGGCGCAGGCGCTTACAGAGCCCACCGGCATCGTATCGGTGATGCTTGCCAACAACGAAACCGGCGTGGTGCAGAACGTGACGGCGGTTGCCGAGCAAGCGCGCGCCGCGCGCGCCTGGATGCATACCGATGCGGTGCAGGCGCTCGGCAAAATCGAGGTCGATTTCAACGCGCTCAACGTGCACGCGATGACGCTGTCAGCGCACAAGATCTACGGGCCGAAAGGCGCCGGCGCGCTGGTGCTCGACAAGCGCATCGAACTCAAGCCGCTGATCAACGGCGGCGGCCACGAGCGGGGGCTGCGCTCCGGCACCGAGAACGTGCCGGGCATAGTCGGCTTCGGCGCCGCGTGCGAGTTGGCTGCGCAGCGCATGCGCGATCTCGCGCCGCGGCTCACCGCGATGCGTGATCAGCTCGAGCGCAGGCTTGACGGCATGGGCGCGGCGATTTTCGGCGCCAACGCGCCACGTATCCCGAATACGAGTTATTTCGCGTTTCCCGGCATCGAGGGCGAGACGCTGGTGATCGAGCTCGACAGGACAGGGTTTGCGGTCGCGAGCGGCGCGGCGTGCTCGAGCACCAGCACTGAGCCAAGCGCAACGCTGCTCGCAATGGGTGTCGCGCCAGAGCTTGCACGCGGCGCGGTGCGCTTCAGCCTGGGCAAAGACAATTCGCCTGCACAGGTTGAGGAATTTGTGCAGGCTTTGAACGGGATTTTGACACGCTTGAAACGACTGACCGCAATTGCGGTTTGATTCTATAGCGGGAACAGACCATGGCGATCCTATTGACTGAAAATGCGGCAAAACAGATCCAGCGCCAGCTCGCGAAGCGCGGCAAAGGCCTGGGCTTGCGTGTCGGCGTCAAGAAAGTCGGCTGCTCAGGCTTTGCCTATACGTTCGACTACGCTGATGACGTGCGTGAGGGCGACCGGCTGTTCGAGTCGCACGCTGCGAAAGTGGTAGTCGATACCGACAACCTCGCATTCCTCGACGGTTCGCGGCTCGATTTCGTCAAGGAAGGCTTCAAGCAGGTGTTCAAGATCGACAACCCGAACGTCGACAGCACGTGCGGCTGCGGCGAGAGCTTCAGCGTGAAAACTGAAAAGGCATAGCAACCGCAGATGAACGTGGATGGACGCCGATAACCCCGGTTTGATTTGTGGCTATCTGCGCTTATCGGCGTTTATCGGCAATTCCAAACAGGCTTAGATCGAGATCGCAATGAGTACAGCACTCCAACATCTGGTCAACCAGCCCTACAAGCACGGATTCGTGACCGACATCGAGTCGGATGTCGCGCCGAAAGGGTTGAACGAAGACACCATCCGGCTGATTTCGGCGAAGAAGAACGAGCCGGAGTGGCTGCTCGAGTTCCGGCTCAAGGCCTACCGGCAATGGCTCACGATGGCGGAGCCGAAGTGGCCGAACGTGCATTACCCGAAGATCGATTTCCAGGCGATCAGCTACTACTCGGCGCCGAAGCCGAAGAAAAAGCTCGCCAGCATGGACGAAGTCGATCCCGAGTTGCTGCGCACGTTCGAAAAGCTCGGCGTGCCGATGAATGAGCGCGCGAAGCTGGCGGGCGTTGCGGTGGACGTGATTTTCGACAGCGTGTCGGTGGCGACCACCTACAAGGCGAAGCTCGCCGAGGTCGGCATCATTTTCGGCTCGATTTCGGAGGCCGTGCACCAGCATCCCGAGCTGGTGAAACAGTACCTCGGCACGGTGGTGCCGGTCGGCGACAACTACTATGCCGCGCTCAATTCAGCGGTGTTCACCGACGGTTCGTTCTGCTTCATCCCGAAGGGCGTCAAATGCCCGATGGACCTGTCGACTTACTTCCGCATCAACACCGAGGCGTCGGGTCAGTTCGAGCGGACACTGATCGTTGCCGAGGAAGGCGCGTCGGTGTCGTACCTCGAGGGCTGTACGGCGCCCAAGTTCGACACCAACCAGCTGCACGCGGCGGTGGTCGAGCTGATTGCGCTCGACAATGCCGACATCAAGTACTCGACGGTGCAGAACTGGTACGCGGGCGACGAAAACGGCGTCGGCGGCATCTACAATTTCGTCACCAAGCGCGGCCTGTGCAAGGGCGTCAATTCGCGCATCTCGTGGACCCAGGTCGAGACCGGCTCGGCGATCACCTGGAAGTATCCGAGCTGTATCCTGCGCGGCGATAATTCGGTCGGCGAGTTCTACTCGGTCGCGCTGACCAACAACTACCAGCAGGCCGACACCGGCACCAAGATGGTCCACCTCGGCAAAAACACGCGCAGCACCATTGTCAGCAAGGGCATTTCGGCCGGCCACTCCAACAACAGCTACCGCGGGCTGGTCAGGATCGCGCCCACCGCCGAAGGCGCGCGCAACTACTCGCAGTGCGACTCGATGCTGATAGGCGATCAGTGCGGCGCCAACACCTTTCCGTACATCAGGGTGAACAATCACAGCGCCAAGGTCGAGCACGAAGCGTCGACGTCCAAGATCGGCGAGGACCAGCTGTTTTATTTCGCGCAGCGCGGCATCGGCGCCGAAGAAGCGGTGTCGATGATCATCAACGGATTCTGCAAGGACGTATTCCAACAATTGCCGATGGAGTTCGCGGTCGAGGCGACCAAGCTGCTCGGCCTCAAACTCGAAGGAAGCGTCGGATGATGCACCAGGACAGCAAAACACTGCTCGCAGTGCGCGGATTGCACGCGACCGTGAGCGGCATCGAAATCCTCAAAGGCATCGACTTGACGGTGAAGACAGGCGAGGTGCACGCGATCATGGGACCGAATGGGTCGGGCAAGAGCACGTTCGCCAAGACGCTCGCCGGCCACCCCGCGTACGAAGTCACGGGCGGGGAAGTGATGTTCGAGGGCAAAAACCTGTTCGGACTCGCGCCCGAAGCGCGCGCTCGCGCCGGCTTGTTTCTCGGCTTCCAGTACCCGGTCGAGATCCCGGGTGTGGCCAACAGCCAGTTCCTGCGGCTTGCCTACAACACGGTGCAGGCGCAGCACGGCAGGGACGAGCTCGATCCGCTCGAATTCGATGATTTCGTGCGCGAGAAGATGAAGCTTCTGGAGATGAATCCTGATTTTCTCGACCGCAGCGTGAATGAGGGCTTCTCCGGCGGCGAGAAGAAGCGCAACGAGATCCTGCAGATGGCGCTGCTCGAGCCCAGACTCGCGATCCTCGACGAAACCGATTCCGGGCTCGATATCGACGCGCTGAGGGTCGTCGCCCGCGGCGTCAACCAGCTCATCACCAGGGACAACGCGATCGTGCTGGTCACGCACTATCAACGCCTGCTCAACTACATCGTTCCCGACTACGTGCACGTGATGGACGGCGGCCGCATCATCAAGACCGGCGGCAAAGAGCTTGCGGTCGAGCTTGAAACGCGCGGCTACGACTGGGTCAGCGTTGAGCATAAATCGGCAGCCAGGGCCACCACGGCATGAGCGTCGCAACCGGCAACACCTATCTTGAAACCCTGCTCCAGGGGCAGCCGCAACCGTCCGCGGTGCCACTGGCGTGGTTCAATGAGCTGCGCGCCAACGCGGTCGATCGCGTCGGGGCGCTGACCGTACCGACCACGCGCGACGAGGAGTGGCGCTTCACCGACATTTCACCGCTGACGAAGATCCCGTTCCAGCCGGTGCGCAGCGCGGTCGCGCTCAAGCCGGCGGATATCGAACGCTTTGCATTGCCCGAGGCCGCGGCATGCCTGGTGTTTGTCGATGGTGTGCATGCGCCCCAGCTCTCTTTCAACAAGACCGGCGTCGTCGTCGAAAACCTCGCCGCGGGCGTGGCCAAACACGGCTCGACGGCAGAATCGCATCTCGGCCGCCACGCCGATTTTCACAACAACGTATTCGCCGCGCTCAATACCGCATTCCTGTACGACGGCGCATTGGTCGTCATACCGCGCAATGCGGCGGTTTCCGCGCCGGTACATGTGCTGTATGTCGCGACGCAAAAGGAAACTGCAAGCTATCCGCGTTGCCTGGTCGTCGCGGGGCCCGGCAGCGCGGCGACGGTGATCGAGGATTACGTGTCGTTGCGGGATGAGGTTTATTTCTCCAACGCGGTCACGGAAATCGCGCTTGCCGACAATGCCCGTATCAGCCACGTGCGCGTGCAGCGCGACAGCGGCCAGGCTTTCCACATCGCGAACTGCGCGGTGTCGCTCGCGCAGGCGAGCCGCTACCAGTCGGTGAGCGTCGCGCTCGGTGCGCGTATTTCGCGCTACAACCTGAATGTACTGCACGCGGCCGAGGGTGCCGAATGCGCGATCGACGGGTTCGCGCTGATCGCGGACAACCAGTTAGCCGACACCCATACCTGCATCGACCATGCCAAGCCGCACGGCGTGAGCCGCCAGCTGCACAAATGCATCGTCGGCGGCGCCGCGCACGCGGTATTCAACGGCAAGATTATCGTGCGCCCGGGCGCGCAGCTTACCGATTCGTCGCAGTCGAGCCGCAACCTGCTCTTGACCGGCAAGGCGCACGTCGACACCAAGCCGCAGCTCGAGATTTTCGCCGACGACGTGAAATGCGCGCACGGCGCGACCGTCGGCCAGCTCGACAGCGAGGAATTGTTCTACCTCAGGAGCCGCGGGCTGGCGGACGACGCGGCACGCAATCTGCTTACTTACGCGTTCGGCGCCGAAATCATCGACCGCATCCCGGTCGCGTCGCTCAAGCACCGGCTCGAGCAAGCGGTGCTCGCGCAAACCTCACACCGGCCATGACCGCAATTCCGACCGCACTCAAATCCCGACGGGCGGCCGCGTTCGACGTTGAGCGAATCCGCGCCGATTTCCCTATTCTCAAACTCAGGATTGACGGCAAGCCGCTCGTCTATCTCGATAACGCGGCCTCCAGCCAGATGCCGCAGCCGGTGATCGACCGCCTGGTGCGCTACCAGACCACCCAGCACGCGAACATCCACCGCGCGGTGCACACCCTGTCGGAAACCGCGACTTCCGAATACGAGGAGGCGCGGCGCAAGCTCGCGCGTTTCATCAACGCTCGCGAAGAGTGCGAGGTGATTTTCACCAGCGGCACTACCGAGTCGATCAACCTGGTGATGCACGGCTACGGCCGCAAGTTCATCGGCACCGGCGACGAAATCATCCTGACCACTCTCGAGCACCATTCGAACATCGTGCCGTGGCAGATGCTGGCCGAGGAGAAGGGCGCGAAAATCCGCGTCGCGCCGATCAACGATGCCGGCGAGTTACTGGTCGACGAATACGAGAAGCTCTTCAACGAGCGCACCAAATTCGTCGGTGTGATGCACGTGTCGAATGCGCTCGGCACCATCAATCCGATCAAGCACATGATCGCGTTTGCGCACGCGCGCGGCGTGCCGGTGCTGATCGACGGCGCGCAGGCCGCGCCGCACATGCACGTCGACGTGCAGGACCTCGACTGCGATTTCTATGCGTTCTCGGGCCACAAACTGTGCGGCCCGACCGGCATCGGCATCCTCTTCGGCAAGGCCGCGGCGCTCGAGCGCATGCAGCCGTTCAAGGGTGGCGGCGACATGATCCTGTCGGTCACGTTCGAGAAAACCACCTACAACACGATCCCGCACAAGTTCGAGGCAGGCACGCCGCCGATTGCGGCCGCGATCGGACTGGGCGCCGCTGTCGACTACCTGTCGGCGATCGGCATGGACAAAATCGCCGCGCACGAGCTCGATCTGCTCAATTACGCGACCGAGCAGGTCAACCGTATGCCAGGCGTGCGCATCATCGGCACCGCCGAGAAGAAGGCCGCAGTGCTGTCGTTTCAGGTTGAAGGCGTGCACCCGCATGACGTCGGCACGCTGTTGAACCAGGACGGGGTCGCGGTGCGCACGGGGCACCATTGCGCGCAGCCGGTGATGCAGCGCTTCGGGATTCCGGCGACCTCGCGCGCGTCGTTCGCGTTTTACAACACGCTGGCTGAGGTTGACGCGCTGATTGCGGGCATTCGCAATGTGCAGAAGATCTTTGGGTGAAGGAGTGAAGGGTGATGGGAAAAGCCCCCTCTCTCCGTGCCCGGGGAGTGGGGTTTCACACATCCACGCATTCACCCTTCTCACGCGTTAGCACTATGGCCGACAGCAAACAGCTCTACCAGGAAGTCATCCTCGATCACAACAGGAAGCCGCGCAATTATGGCGCGCTCGACAACGCCAGCCACAAGGCGGAAGGCCACAATCCGCTGTGCGGTGATCACCTGAGCCTCACGCTCAATCTCGACGGCGAGCGCATCGACGGCATCGCGTTTCGTGGCGAGTCGTGCGCGATCTGCAAAGCGTCGGCCTCGATGATGACGGCGACCGTCAAAGGCAAGAACCGCGCCGATGCCGAAACGCTGATCCAGGAGTTCCGCGACATGGCGACCGGCAAGCTCGACTGGCAAAAGCAGCCACACCACCTGGGACGGCTCACGGTGTTTGCGGGCGTGCGCGACCTGCCGACGCGCGTCAAATGCGCGATCCTGCCGTGGCATACGCTGCACGCGGCGTTCAATGCGGTCGCCAGCACTTCGACCGAGGCTGAAGACGATCCGATGCACGCACCGATCGGGGACGCATGAAGATGAAAAGCATTCGCCACAGAGGGCACAGAGGAAAGGCAAGCACGAAACGGTTTTCTGTTTCAGATTTCTCTGTGAACTCTATGTTCTCTGTGGCCGGGTTTTTTTAGGTTTCAACATGCCGAAAATAGCCGAAATCGAGGGCACGCCGAATCCGAACGCGATGAAGTTCATCCTCAAGGAGCCGCTGACCTGGGGGATAACGCGTTCGTACGACAACGCCGCCCAGGCGATGGACGATCCACTGGCAGCCGCGCTGTTCGATATCGAGCACGTGACCAACGTTTTTTACGTCGATCACTGGATCACGGTGACGCAGGACGGCGTCGCCGACTGGCAGGAGCTGATGCGCAAGGTCGCCGAGCCGATCCGCACCGCGCCGGCGGCGGATGCGCAAACGGACGTCACGGTTGCAGCGGCAGCCGCTGCAAGCGCCGACCTGAGTCCCGGGGATCAGCAGCGCCTAGATAAGATCAACGCGCTGCTCGATGAGCAGGTGCGCCCCTATCTGCAAGGAGATGGCGGCGACCTCCACGTGCTAAGTCTCGAAGGCAACCGGCTCGCCGTGCATTACCAGGGCGCGTGCGGCAGCTGCCCGAGCTCGATCTCGGGCACGCTCGCCGGCATCGAGAACCTCGTGAAATCGATTGAACCGGATATCGAGGTGGTGGCGGTATAACGGCTGTGCAATGCAGCCGGACTGGCGCCGCGCCTCCGATTTAAGCTATCGTTGCAGTGGTAACGCACCCGCCGCCATGGTGGAGCCGTGCGGTAGAACAAAATCTGGAGGGATTTCCGATGACATCGTTAGTTTGCCGTTATGCCGCTCGCTGGCTGCTCGGTTCGCTGGTTTTCGTTGCTGCCTCGGTCAGCGCGTTCGCGCAATACCCGAACAAGCCGATACTGATCATCGCGCCGTTTTCCGCCGGGGGGGACTCCGATCTCGCCGCGCGCAACCTGACAGGAGTCCTGCCGAAATATACCGGGCAGAACGCGATAGTTCTCAACAAGGTCGGCGCCAGCGGCGCGATCGGCTCCGAATACGTGAAGAAAGCGACTCCCGACGGCTACACGCTGCTGCTCGCGCGTGTCGGCTCGCAGGCGACGCTGCCGGCGCTGAAACCTGATCTCGAATACAAATGGAATGATTTCACTTTCCTCGGGCTGCTCGAGTTGAATCCCTACGTATGTGCGGTGCGCGGTGATTCGCCGTACAAGACTTTCGGCGACCTGATCGAGGGCATCAGGAAGAATCCCGGCAGGCTCAAATACAGCACCGCCGGCGTCGGCACCATTCACGAGATGGGGCCGCAGATGCTGTTCGACATCCTCAAGCTCGGCAAGGAAGCGGCGATCCAGGTGCCGTACAAGGGCGGCGGCGATGCCACCGTCGCGCTGATATCCGGCCAGGTCGATATCAACTGCACCAATCTCGGCACCGCGCTCGGCTTCATCAAGTCGGGACAGCTGCGCGCGCTGATGACGACCACGCCCGAGCGTTACAAGGAAATCCCCAACGTGCCGACCGCCAGGGAAGGGCTACCCGCAGCTCGAGCGCATCATCGGCTGGAGCGCGCTTTACGGCCCGCCGGGCATGGACCGGAAGCTCGTCGCGTACTGGGGCGAAGTGTTGCAAAAGGTCGCGAAGGATCAGCAGTGGGTCAGCGTGACCGAACGAATCGGCTCGGTGCCGCGCATCATGAATCCCGCCGACACTGCGAAATTCGTGCGGGAGCAGTTCGAAACCTACGACCGTCTCGGCAAGGCGATCGGCCTCACGCTCCAGTAATTCCTGCCCGCTTGCCTGCTAGCGCCGTTCCAGCTTGATTGGCCTAATGACCACGAGAATCCTTCTGCTGAATATCGTGCCACGATCACCCAACACAGATAGCTCGGAATAGTTGGAACGGCACTAGTTGAACAGGTTGAGCACGCCGTCGAGGCCGACGAAGTTGACTGCGTGGGTCGCCTGCGCGCGCACCACCGGCTTGGCGTGATAAGCGATGCTGACGCCGGCCTCGGCCATGAATTTCAGGTCGTTGGCGCCGTCGCCGAGCGCGACGATCTGGTCTTTCCTCAGCCCGAGTTCATCGCGTGCCTTCAGTAACGCCGCGCGTTTCCCGCCAGCATCGACGATTTCGCCGACGAGGCGGCCGGTGAGCTCGCCGTCCGCGATCTCGAGCGTGTTCGAACGGGTGTAGTCGAGCGCGAGGCGCGCCCTGAGGCGGTCGGTGAAGAACGTGAATCCGCCCGACACCAGCAGGATTTTGATGCCGGCCTGCCTGAATCCGGCGAGCATCGCGTCGGCGCCGGGGGACAGCTTCAGCCGCTCGTCATAGACGCGCGTGAGCGCGCCGGCGTCGAGCCCCTTGAGCAGCGCAACGCGCCGGCGCAGGCTTTCCGGATAATCGATTTCACCGCGCATTGCCGCCGTGGTAATCGCGGCGACTTCGGGCTTGAGTCCCTGCATGTCGGCAATCTCGTCGACGCATTCGATGGTGATCAGCGTCGAATCCATGTCCATCACGGCGAGCCGGAAATCGGCCAGCTTGCGGTTTTCCGGCACGAACGCGCAGTCGAGTTGAGCCTTTTCGCAGTAAGGGACGACTTCGGGATTGGTGGTCGCGTTGCGCAGCCGGAACGCGGTCGGCGTGATGGCCTCGATCGCGGATGCGCCGGCAAGCTTGGCGAGCTGCTTCAAGTCCGGCGTCTCGATGTCGGCGCCTTGAATGACGAGGTTCATGATGGTGATTGTGCCTTATCAGCCGGCGAGCTCGGTGAAAATCTGCTTCACGCGCGCGACGCGCTCGCCGACTTCGTGCAGCTCGGCGCCGACCTTGATGCGGTCCTGCCCCGCCAGCCGGTAGTGTTTGTTGCGCTCGATCAGCCGCATCACGCAGCCAGCATCGATCGGCGGGTTTGGTATGAACTGCAACTGCACACCCGTCTCGGAAGCGTCGATACGCGCAACGCCGAGCGGCTTGCCGAGCACGCGCAGGCGATGGCTCTCGAGCAGAGTTTTTGCGTGCAACGGCAGCAGTCCGAAGCGGTCGATAAGCTCTTCGTGCATTGCGTTGAGTTGCCCGGCGTTGTCGCAATTGGCGAGCCGCTTGTAGAGCACGAGCCGCTCGTGGATGTCGTTGCAGTAATCATCGGGCAGCAGCGCCGGCGCGTGCAGGTTGATTTCGGTGGTGACGCCAAGCGGCGCCGACAGATCGGGCTCGCGGCCCAGTTTCAGCGATTTCACCGCGGTGTCGAGCATCGCGCAGTATAGATTGAAGCCGACCTCCTGCATCTCGCCCGACTGCGATTCCCCGAGCACTTCGCCCGCGCCGCGGATTTCGAGATCGTGGATCGCGAGGAAAAAACCGGCGCCGAGCTCTTCCATCAGCTGAATCGCCTCGAGCCGTTTCCTGGCCTGGCTCGTGATGTTGCCTTCGTCGGGCAGCAGCAGGTAGGCGTACGCCTGGTGATGCGAGCGCCCGACGCGGCCCCGCAGCTGGTGCAATTGCGCCAGCCCGAACTTGTCGGCGCGGTTGATGATGATGGTGTTGGCGGTCGGCACGTCGATGCCGGTTTCGATGATGGTCGTGCACAGCAGGATGTTGAAGCGCTGCTGGTAGAAGTCGCGCATCGCCATTTCCAGCTCGCGCTCGCGCATCTGGCCGTGCGCGATGCGGATGCGTGCCTCAGGCAGGAGCCGCCTCAGGTTCTCCTCGGTCTGGGCGATGGTATCGATGTCGTTGTGCAGGAAGTACACCTGGCCGCCGCGCTTGAGTTCCCTCAGCACGGCTTCGCGTATCAGTCCGCGGCTCGTGCGCGCGACGAACGTCTTGATCGCGAGCCGCCGCTGCGGCGCGGTCGCGATCACCGAGAAGTCGCGCAGGCCTTCGAGCGCCATGCCGAGCGTGCGCGGAATCGGCGTTGCCGTCAGCGTCAGCACGTCGACTTCGGCGCGCAATGCTTTCAGGCGCTCCTTCTGGCGCACGCCGAAGCGGTGTTCCTCGTCGATGATGACAAGGCCGAGATTCTTGAATTTGATGTCATTTTGCAGCAGCTTGTGGGTGCCGATCACGATATCGGTCTTGCCTTCGACCAGAGCGGCGAGCGTTTCGCTTGCTTCTTTTCGCGAGCGGAAGCGCGACAGCTCGGCGATTTTCACCGGCCAGTCGGCGAAGCGGTCGGAAAAAGTGTTGAAGTGCTGCTCGGCCAGGAGCGTGGTCGGCACCAGCACCGCGACCTGCTTGCCTTCATTGACCGCGACGAACGCGGCACGCAGCGCGACCTCGGTCTTGCCGAAGCCGACGTCGCCGCAAATCAACCGGTCCATCGGCTTGCCCTGCTGCAGGTCGTCGAGCACGGCGGTGACGGCGGCAAGCTGGTCCGGCGTTTCCTCGAAGGGGAACGAGTCGCAAAACGCCTCGTAATCGTGCTGGCGCAGGCTGAACGCATGGCCCTGGCGCAACGCGCGCTGCGCGTAGAGATTCAGCAGCTCGGCGGCGGTGTCTCGCACCTGCGCCGCCGCCTTGCGCTTGGCCTTGTCCCACTGGCCGCTGCCGAGATCGTGCAGCGGTGCTGCTTCGGCCGGCGCGCCACTGTAGCGGCTGATCAGGTGCAGCTGCGAGACCGGCACATAGAGCTTGTCGCCGCGAGTGTATTCGAGCGTCAGGAACTCGGTCGCGCCTTCCCCGAAGTCGAGATTCTGCAAACCGAGGTAGCGTCCGATGCCGTGGCTCTCATGTACCACCGGGTCGCCGACCTTGACTTCCGACAGGTCGCGCAGCATGCCCTCGTTGGTGGTCTTGCGAGCTTCGCGCGCGCGCTGCGCGCGCACCTGCGACGCATAAAGCTCGTTCTCGGTGATGACCGCGAGTTTGCGGTCGCGCAGCACGAAGCCCGCGGCGAGCGGCGCGACGCCGAGCATCAGCGGGGCGTCATGCGTGAGGAATTCGGCAAAGCTCGCGCTGGGTACCGGCTTGATGCCGTGTTCGCTGAAGTATTCGAGCATGGTCTCGCGGCGGCCGAGGCTTTCCGCAAGCAGCAGCGCGCGGCCGTCGAAGCCGTTCAGGAACGCTTGCAGCTTGTCGAGCGGATGATCCGCCCGGCGGTCGACCGCGAGCGGCGGCAGCGCCGCCGTTGCGGGAGTTTCGAGTTTCGGGTTTGAAGTTTCGGGTTGGTGCTCGGTTGAACTCGCAACTCGCAACTCGCAACTCGCAACTGAATTTATCTCGATTCTGCTGAAAGGCTTGATGGCCCCGAAAAAACCATCAACGGTTAAAAACAATTCAGTGGGCGGCAGCAGCGGCTGGCTGCGGTCGCCGCCCAGCAGGTCGTAGCGCGACTGCGTATCGCGCCAGAACTGCTCGATCGCCGGCTGCACGTCGTGGTGCAGCACCAGCGTCGTCGTCGGCGGCAGATAGTCGGTGAGGATTGCGGTGTGCTCGAAAAACAACGGCAGATAGTATTCGATGCCGGCCGGCGCGATGCCGTTGCTCACGTCCTTGTAGAGCTTTGAACGCGACGGATCGCCCTCGAAGCGCGCGCGGAAATTGCGGCGGAACTGCGTCTGGCCGTCTTCGTCGAGCGGGAATTCGCGCGCGGGCAGCAGCCGCACCTCGTTGACCTTATAGATGCTGCGCTGGGTATCGACGTCGAAGCTGCGGATAGTCTCGATCTGGTCGTCGAAGAGATCAATGCGGTAAGGGAGTGCGCTGCCCATCGGGTAGAGGTCGATCAGCCCGCCGCGAAAACTGTACTCGCCGGGCGACAGCACCTGCGTCACATGCGTGTAGCCGGCGATGGCGAGCTGCTTGCGCAGCTCGCCGGCGGCAAGCTTCTCGCCCTGCTTGAAGAAAAACGTGCGCGCGGCCAGATATTCGATCGGCGTCAGGCGGTAGAGCGCGGTCGTGACCGGCACGATCGCGACGTCGAACGCCTGCTGCGTGATCTGGTACAGCGTCGCGAGCCGCTCGGACACGAGATCGTGGTGCGGAGAGAAACTGTCGTAGGGGAGCGTTTCCCAGTCCGGCAGCAGGTGGACTTTGAGCGCCGGATCGAACCACGGGATCTCATCTAGCAGCCGTTGCGCATCGGCCGCAGTGGCCGCTATCACGAGCAGCGGGCGCACCTGTCCCGCCAGTTCGGCGATGGCGAGAGCATCGGCCGAACCGTGGAACGGGCCAATCCGGCTGCGTTGGCCCGGCGGCTGCGCCTCCATCAACATTCAAAAAGCCGCCATTATACAGGCGTTTAGTAACTCGTAATCCTGACGGCAAACTAGGCCGGCCAAGCGGGGGCTGGTAAAGTACCGGCAATGTTCTACCTCGAACTTTTCCGCGAGCTGCAGAAGCACGATGTTCAATACCTCGTCGTGGGCGGCATCGCGATCAACATGCATGGGGTCGAGCGCGCCACGATGGACGTGGACCTCGTGCTTGCGATGGACGAGGCCAACCTGCAACGCTTTCTGAGAGTTGCTTCTGAACTGAAACTGAAGCCGTCCCTGCCGGTCAAGATCGAGTCCTTATGCAATGCGGCACAGCTCGATACATGGGTGCGGGAGAAGCAGATGATTGCGTTCTGCCTGCGGCCGCCGTCGAAAACGGCACCGTCCATCGACATCATCGTGCGACCCAAGGTATCCTTTGAAACGATGTACCGGAACCGAATCGAAAAGGATATCGGGGGTGTTCAATTCAAAGTCGCGTCAGTTGATGATCTGATAGCTCTCAAGACCGATACCGGACGGAATCAGGATGCCTCCGATATCATCGCGCTGAACAAGGTCAAACAAATTCTTGCTAAGGGCAAATGATTCGATGAAGATCGACTACGAATACGAGATCAGCGAAGAGCGTATCCGCGCCTATCTCGAGATCCCGGAGATCGAGCGGTTGCGCTGGCTTGAGGAAATCTGCGTATTCACCAACATGTTCCGGCAGGCGCCGGAAGTGGCCAGGTCAGACCCAGCAACGCCGGCACCGGGTAAATCCGCTACTGACTCCGCGTAAGCGCGCGAGCCGATTGTTCGGCAGACGACACGGAACGGGAACTGGTCTCAGGTGTTGATAAGCGGAAACCGTGGGCCGTCTCTGATTACTCTTCATCCTGGAAAAGGTATGCGTTCCCTTTGGCTCACTGACCGCAACCACCAATGACACGGATGGCACGATCGCCAGCGTGCAGTTCCTGAACGGTGCGAACGTAGTCGCGACAATCACGAGCGCGCCGTACACGTTCGATCTGACCAATGTCGGAGTAGGGGCTTACCGGCGCAGCGGCACCCTGTGGGAAGGGCGTTTCCGATCGTGTCTCACGCAGACCGAGGATTACGTGCTGGCTTGCTATCGCTATATCGAATTGAATCCAGTGCGGGCCTGCATGGTCGATTATCCGGGCGACTACCGCTGGTCAAGCTACCCGGGCAATGCGCTGGGCAGGGCAGATCCTTTGATCGTGCCGCACGGGGGATACGTGCGCTTGGGCGCGGATACGCTTGAGCGCAGGGTCGCTTACCGCGCGTTATTCGACGCCCATCTCGATGCGCAGACCGTCAGGGATATCCGCAAGTCCACCAATGGCAACTTCGCGCTGGGCAGCGAGCGCTTCAAACGCGAGATCGAGCAGGCGTTGGGGCGGCGCGCACAGCAGGCACGCTCGGGCCGGCCGCGGAGCGACGACCGCAATGCGAGGGCAGAGTGACTGCGAATATAAAAAAACCACGAAACCGTGGTCTGTCCCCTATTTCGCTTGGACGGCTTGCAGAATGTCAGCGTCGATTGATTGCGACAGGGATGCGGCGGCGGCCGAACTGGCCGTGGAAGGCTTCGAACACGCCCGCGACCGGCGTCGCACAGTGCGGGCATTTACCGTCGGGCGTGATGTCGCAGCGCTCGATGTTGTACCAATCGCGCACGATCAGCGCGGCCTTGCAAGACGGGCAGAAAGTCGTGCCGCCTTCCGAGTCGTGAATGTTGCCGGTATAGACGTAGTGCAAACCGGTATCCAGCGCGATCTGCCGCGCGCGGTGCAGCGTTGCCGGCGGCGTCGGCGGCAGATCGTCCATCTTGTAGTCGGGATGGAACGCGGTGAAGTGCAGCGGCACATCGGGACCGAGTTCCTTCATGATCCACTTGCACATCGCTGTGATTTCCTCGACCGAGTCGTTCTTTCCAGGGATCAGCAGCGTCGTGATCTCGAACCAGACATCAGTTTCGTGCTTGAGATAAACCAGCGTGTCGAGCACCGGCTTGAGATGCGCGCCGCACAGCTTGACGTAGAACTCGTCGGTGAACGCCTTGAGATCGACATTGGCGGCGTCCATCTTGGCGTAGAACTCGCGCCGCGGTTGATCGTGAATGTATCCAGCGGTGACGGCGACGGTCTTGACGCCGCGCGCACGGCACGCGTCGGCGACGTCCATCGCGTATTCGGCGAAGATCACCGGATCGTTGTAGGTGAACGCGATGCTCTTGCAGCCGCCGTCGATCGCGGCCTGGGCGATCGCCGCGGGCGATGCCTGGTCGGCAAGGCGGTCCATGTCTTTCGATTTGCTGATATCCCAGTTCTGGCAGAACTTGCACGCGAGGTTGCAGCCCGCGGTGCCGAACGACAGGATGCTTGAGCCCGGATAAAAATGGTTGAGCGGCTTTTTCTCGACCGGATCGATGCAGAAACCCGACGAGCGGCCGTAGGTGGTGAGCACCATCTGGTCGCCGATGCGCTGGCGCACGAAGCACGCGCCGCGCTGACCTTCGTGCAGCCGGCAGTCGCGCGGGCACAGGTCGCATTGCATGCGCCCGTCGTCGAGCATGTGCCACCAGCGGCCGGCGTATGTCACGGCGTTATCCAATGGCTGTTTCCCGCCATTTGCTCACGGTGTAGCGCGAGAGTTTCACGGCCGGGTCCCAGAAATCGGGCGGCAGGCCGGCTTTGTATTTGAGGTGGCCGAGAAATACGCGCGGGTCGCGAAAGTCCTCCCACACCTGCGGCAGGAACGTGCTGCGATGGTGGCCGTATTGGAAAATCACGCCGTCGGTCCCGGGCCTGAGCTGCTGGAGCGCATCGTCCTCAGCGCGGAACGCGATGCTCACGATCGCCGACAGCACCGAGATTTCAACGCGAACCGTGTCGAACTCGCGCTTGTCGAGCGGCTTGAAGCGCGGATCGCGAAAGGCGGCGGCAATCGCGTTGGCCTTCACGTCTTCGCCAAGCGCGCGGTGCGCTTCGAGCGTGCCGATGCAGCCGCGCAGCTCGCCGTCCAGCATCAGCGTGACGAAAGACGCCGCAGTGTTACCCAGCCAGTCGGCGTCATCGCGCGCGGCGAGCGGCGTGCCAAGCTGGGCGGCGATTGCAGCGCGCGCAAGCGGCAGTAGTACGCATCCCGCGTCCTGCGGCAGGGGGTCGTTGCCTGCGCATTGCTGCAACGCGGCCGCGCTCAAGTCAGTGTACATGGGGTGTCTCGTAGAATGCGAACGCACCGTAGCCGACGACGCGGTTGCGGTCGCCGGCCGTGTCGCCGGAGTTGCGCAGATCGAGCAGTTCAGGCGTGAGTCCGCGCTGGCGCGCGGCGAGCACCAGGCCGTTGACAGGCGTCCCGCCGCACGCCTGCTCGTGCGAGATGTCGGTGCGCAGGTCGAGGATTGCCTGCGCGGTGGCGCGGTCGATGGCCTGTGCCTCGTGGTAATTCAGGTAGTGCGACAAATCGGAGCTCACGACGATCAGTGTTTCGGCGCCACCCCACAGCGCATCGAGCACCTGCGCGACTTCGTCCGCGGTCGCGTCGCCGACCGCCAGCGGCACCACGGAAAATTTCTCCAGCACCGTCTGCAGGAACGGCAGGTGAACTTCGAGCGAATGCTCGAGCGCATGCGCCGCCGGACTCACCGTGACTTGCGGCATTTTGGCAAGCATCGCGACTGCATCGGCGTCGATCGCAATGTTGCCGAGCGGTGTCGCCAATACTGTTGCTCCGGGCAACGCCAGGCCGCGCACCGGCACGCGGTGCACCGGGCCGAGCAGCACCACGCGCGTGATTTTGCCGCGCGCGGGCGCGAGCCGTGAGTAGGCGGTTGCCGCAATCGGTCCGGAATATACATAGCCGGCATGCGGCGCGATGATCGCTTTCGGCACTGGTTTGCCGCGTGCGGCCGATTCGGCGTGCGCGAGCAGCGTGCCGACGTCACGCGCGAGTTCCGGCGCGGCGGCCGGGTAAAACATGCCTGCAACTGCGGGTGGACGCACCGTATTCATGGGGCCTCACAATAATTAGGTTAACGTGAGGGGCTGATAGCGGAATATCAAGGCCCGGGCGGGGTGCTGCGCCCATTATATTCCTCGCGTGGGGTGACGATTGCAACGCGCGTGGGCGCCGGTGGCAATCCTCCGGCGCGGCGCGGGCGATAGGGCTTTGAACTGCTGATACAATCGCCGTTAATCGCGACTGCGATTCCCTTAAATGGCGAAACTTTTTGCCCTGATACCCGCCGCCGGCAGCGGCTCGCGCATGGGCGGCGAGCTGCCCAAGCAATATCAGCCGCTGGCCGGCAAGCCGCTGCTTCACCATGCGCTCAACTGCCTGTGCAGCAGTCCATCGATCGAGCGCGTATTCGTGGTGCTCGCGCAAGGCGATAAACATTTTGCCCGGCATGCGTGGCAGCCGTTTGCAGCCAAGGTCGAGCCGCTTTATTGCGGCGGCGAGACGCGCGCCGCGAGCGTGTTCAACGGCCTGCTGGCAGCGCGCGACGCCGTTGACGGCTCCGATTGGATGCTGGTGCACGATGCGGCGCGGCCGTGCCTGGCGGCGGAAGCGCTCGAGCGGCTGATAGCAGGCTTGCGCGACGAGCAGACCGGTGGTTTACTCGCGCTGCCGGTGGTCGATACGCTCAAGCGCGGCGACCCCGATGCCTATGTGGTGCAGACCGAGCCGCGCGAGAATCTGTGGCAGGCGCAGACGCCGCAGATGTTCCGCTACCGGCTGCTGCTCGAAGCCCTGCGCGCGATCGACCCGGCGGTTGCAACCGACGAAGCGCGCGCGATCGAGCAGCTTGGCCTGCGGCCGAAGCTGGTGATGGGCGACATGCGCAACCTGAAAGTGACTTATCCCCAGGATCTTGCACTTGCAGAGCTGATCCTGAGGAGCCTTCAGCCATCAGCGGTCAGCGATCAGCCAAGACCAGGAAAAACGCGGTAAGCTGAGTCGCAATGCTGAATGCTGAATGCTGAATGCTGAATGCTGAGCGCTAATTTATGAGAATCGGACAGGGTTTCGACGCGCATGCACTGAAAGCCGGACGCAAGCTGGTGATCGGCGGGGTGACGATCCCGCACGACAAGGGTCTCGAGGGCCATTCCGATGCCGACGTGCTGCTGCATGCGATCTGCGACGCGCTGCTCGGTGCCGCGGCGCTCGGCGACATCGGCCGGCATTTTCCCGACAGCGATCCGAAATACAAGGGCATCGATAGCCGCAAGCTGCTGCGCGAGACCGCCGCGCTGCTCGCGAAAAACGGCTGGCGGCTCGCGAATCTGGACGCGACCATCATCGCGCAGGAGCCGCGCATGGCGCCGCATATTCCGGTGATGGTTGCCAATATTGCCGCCGATCTCGGGGTGCCTGAGCGCGCTGTCAGCGTGAAAGCCAAGACCACAGAAAAACTCGGGTTTACCGGCCGTGGCGAAGGCATCGCCGCCGAAGCGATCGCGCTGATTGCGCCGCTGGCGCAAGCTGGAGGTGGGAGTCACGCCTGATCCTGCTGCCGTCAGAACCGCGCGGTTATTCTTCGCGTTGTGGCCGGACGCGGCGGCGCGTGGCGAGCTTTACCGGCTCGCGCGAGCCCTGCATGGAGATTGCGGCGGCCGCATCATGCGCCGCGACAATCTGCATTTGACGCTGGTGTTTCTCGGCGACGTCGCGCGCGAAAAAATCCCCCAGCTCGAAGCCGTCGCCGGGCATCGGAATGGCGCCGGATTTGGTCTTGAATTCGGCACGACCGGTTACTGGCGGCATAACCGCATCGTGTGGGCTGCGCCGCACGCCACGCCGGAGCCGATGCACGGGCTGGTTACAGCACTCGAGCAGGCGCTCGATCGCGCCGGGTTCAACTTCGATCGGCGTCCCTATGCGCCGCACATCACGCTGATCCGCGACGCGCGCGCGCCGGCAGTGTTGCCGCCGCTTGCGTTCGACTGGCCGGTCGGAGATTTCGCGCTGGTCGAATCGGCGCGCAGCGCGCAAGGCGCCGCATATCGCGTACTTGTCAGCTGGCCGCTTCAGCGCTGAACATCATTTGGCGGCAGGAGCGGAAGCCGGTTTCGCGGGCTCTTTCTTCGCCGGTGCGGGCTTGAGCGGCGCCTTTTTCGGTGCGGCCGCCGGTTCGCTCAACTGCTCGACCAGTTGAATGGCGCCGCCGATAAAACTCGACTTCGGATTATCGCGGCAGTACTGGTCGAGATACCTGTATAACTCGTCGCCGCTGGGAAATTGCCCGACTTTGACCTGCTGTGACGGCTTCGCGTAGTTGTGCCCCGAGACGAAACCGCGCACCCAGAATTCGTATTGCGCTCGTATCAACTTGCTGCCGCTCGATTTCGCCCAGGCGGCGCACGACGCGTCGTCGCCCCAGAACATATTGATCTGCTGCTCCTGGCCGGTCGCGGCCGCCGGCAACATTGCGGCCAGCAGCACGGCTGATCCAAGCAATGCTCTCACGGTTTGCTCCTCGATTGGGAATGCAGACGCGATTATGCTAACAGGTTTGTATAATGCGCGGAGTAGCGGCCAGCGCGGCGTCCTATGAGTGGGGGAACATGGATTACATCGAGGTTTTTCATCGCAGCTCCAACGAAGGCGGCAATGACAGCGACTGCCTGCGGCTGCCCGAGTGGGGTGAGGCGGAATGGCGCACGCTGCTCGCGGTGACGACGGCGCGGCCGTTCAAGGCGAGCGAAGTCGTGATCCAGCGGGGGGTGGCCGACCGTTCGCTGTATTTCGTTGCGGCCGGCTCGCTCGAAGTCGGCGTGACCTATGTCGATGGCATCAGCATCAGCCCGCTCGCCAAAATCGGCGCCGGCAGCGTGATCGGCGAGCAGTCGTTCTTCGACGGCCAGCCGCGTTCGGCCAACGTGTGGGCGGTGAGTGACGGCGAGCTCTTGTGCCTGACGCCGGAAAAATACCACCAGCTGGCAGCGGCCGAGCCCAAACTCGTGCGCGATCTGCTGTTCGCTCTCGGCCGCATACTGTCGCTGCGGCTCAGGCATACCACGGGGCGCGTGCGGCGGTGATTTGAACCGCCAGGACGCCAAGACCGCCAGGCAAGATAAAATGCATGAGGCGTCAGGAGAGAGGGACTTTCCACGCTCCTGTTGGCGGTCAATTCAGCTTTTTGCTGTCGTGACCGGGAACTCGACCCGCGCCTCGAGCCCGCCGCCTTCGCGCGCGAGCAGGCTGACGCTGCCGTGGTGCAGCTTCGCGATGCGGTCGACGATGGCGAGCCCCAGTCCCGAACCGCTGGTGCTGCGCGCGGCGTCCAGGCGCGTGAACGGCTGCAGCATGCGCTCGGCTTCGTCCGCCGGGATGCCCGGCCCGCGGTCCAGCACCGACAGCCGCACGCTATCGTTTTTCGCCGCCGTTTCGACTTCGACCTCGCGGCTGCCGTGGTGCAGCGCGTTGTCGAGCAGGTTCGTCAGCAGGCGCTGGATCGCGAGCGCCTTCATTGGCAGCCGCGGCACGGCTCCGAGCCGCGTGACGATGGCCTTGCCCTTGCGCTGATAGCGCCCGACGACCGAATTCGCGAGCTCGTTCAAGTCGAGCTCCGATGCGGCGCTGCTCTCGCCGGTCACGCGCGCGAAGTCGAGGAACTGGTTGATGACGGCATCGATGTCTTCGATGTCCTGCACCATGCCTTGCTTGAGAGTGGCGTCGGCCTTGTCGTCGAGCATCTCGACGCCGAGCCGGATGCGCGACAGCGGCGTGCGCAGGTCGTGCGACACGCCGGCCAGCAGCAGCGCGCGGTCCTCGTCGATGCGCTGCAGGTCGGATGACATCTGGTTGAACGCGTGGGCCAGCGTGCGGATCTCCGAGGGTCCGGTTTCGGCGATCGGCGCCGGGGTCTGGCCGCGGCCGATTGCGGCCGCCGCGCGCGTGAGTTCACGCAGCGGCTGGTTGATGCGCGCGACGATAAAATAAGCGCCCACAAACGAGAACATCAGCACGACCGCAGCCCAGCCGGCCCAGCGCAGCTGCTCGGCGCGCTGGATGCGCTCGCGCGGCATCATCACCCAGTATTCCTGGTCGTCGATCTTGAAGCTGACCCACGTGCCTGCGATGCCGCCGCGGCTCGCCGCCAGCTTGGTGTCTTCGCCGAGGCGCCTATGCAGTTCGGCCGCGATCAGCGGCACGATAGGGTAGTCGGGCGGCGGCTCGAGTGCTTCGTCAGATTCGGCGACGTAAACCTGGATGCCTTCCTGCTGCGACAGGTCGCGCAGGAGCGCAAGGCGCTTCGCGGGATCCGCGGTAATCAGCGCCGAGCGCGTGAGATTGACGACGCTGACGATTTGCTGCGCGATCTGCTGCGCGCGCGGCTCGCGCTCGGTGACCCGGAAGATCTGCAGCCACACGAAGTGCCCGGCCAGCATCAGCAGCGCGATCAGCAGCACGGTGCGCCATAGCAGGCTGCGGGGAAGCAATTTCATGGTGGACAGTAAATGGAAAATTGGAAAAGGATTTGCCTATTTTCCATTTCCGTCCTTGCTGTCGGGGATGAACACGTAGCCGAAGCCCCACACGGTCTGGATGTAGGCGGGCTTGGCGGCGTCGGCCTCGATCAGCTTGCGCAGGCGCGAGATCTGCACGTCGATCGAGCGGTCGAACGCGCCGAACTCGCGGCCGCGCGCCATCTCCATCAACTTGTCGCGCGACAGCGGCGTGCGCGGGTGCTGCACCAGTACCTTGAGCAGCGCGAATTCGCCGGTGGTGAGCGCGACGTTTTCGCCGTCGCGCGCGAGGCTGCGAGCGGCGAGGTTGAAGCTGAATTCGCCGAATTCGACGATCTGTTGGTCGGGGGTCGGTGCGCCCGGCGGCTGCGGCTCGGGCACGCGCCGCAGCACCGCCTGGACGCGCGCAACCAGTTCGCGCGGATTGAATGGCTTGGGCAGGTAATCGTCGGCGCCGACCTCGAGCCCGACGATGCGATCGACGTCGTCGCCCTTGGCTGTCAGCATGATGATCGGGATCTTGTCGCCGAGGCCGCGCAGCCGCCGGCAGATCGACAGCCCGTCCTCGCCCGGCATCATCAGGTCGAGCACCATCAGGTCGTAGCGCTCGCGCGCAAGCCAGCGGTTCATGTCGTTGCCGTCGGCGACCGCGCGCACCGTGAATCCCTGCTCGCTCAGGTAACGGTTCAAAAGCTCGCGCAGCCGCGCGTCGTCGTCGACGACGATGATGCGGGTCTTGGCTTCACTCATGGGCAACTTTCTTCATGGCCGCAATGCTAGCGGTTTGGTTCGGTCAATTCCAGTTCTTTGATGAGCGTTGGCAGCCCGCCGGCCGCCGCTGAAACAAATTGTTACAAAAAACCGTCCGCAGTTAATAGCTTGCTTACAAAGGCGGCGTAGTATGGGTCAACGCTGAAATTACGACGGCGTTACACGCATTGACGGTTGTTTTTACCCGGGAGCGCAGGCATGGAACTCATGATGTATGGATTGATCGCAGTGTTGATGGCGAACGCGTTGGCTGCGCTTGGCGGCGTCTGCGCCAGCGGACTTATTGGCGGCCGTGAGCGCATCTATAATGGGCAACACGATGCTGCGAGGCGCCGGTAAAAAATGTTTTCCGTGTGGAGCGCAAGCGCATGAAAATCCTGATTGGCGCAATGCTGGTGATGTCGGTGGTGGCCGCGCAGCCGGCGGCGGCGGCCGGGCCGTGGCATAGTTTCGGCGGCGGGCGGTTCGACGTCCAGGCGCAGCGCGAGCGGCCGGGCGAATTGCAGCGCCAGCCGCCAGGCGGATTCCAGCGCCAGCCGCCGGGCGGATTCCAGCGCCAGCCGCCGGGCGGATTCCAGCGTCAGCCGCCGGGCGGATTCCAGCGTCAGCCGCAACGGGACTATCGCCGCGAGGCTCCGCCCGAGCGCGGCCAGCGCAGCGACGGCAGGATGACCGATGAAGAGAGGCGCAACTTGAACCGCGATCTCGACCGCGCCAACCGCGAGATCTACAAGGACAAGGGCAGGCAACGCTGAGTTGTTGCTTCGTCCACGCAGGAGAACGACACATGAAACGGATATTATTGACCCCGATTTTCTCGCTGGCATTGTTGGCGGCCTGCGCTGTGCCGGCGCTGGCACAGGGCCTGCCCGGTGCCACGGTGAACCCGGACACCAAGGCAGGCGCAGCTTCAGGCCGCCCGGCCGACCATGATGCGCTGAAGAGCCGCATGCAGGAGCGCTGCAAGGACAACCCTCAGCAGTGCGAAGACATGAAGGCGAAGATAAAGGAGCGGCGCGAGCAGTGCAAGGCGGACCCGCAGAAATGCCGCGAAGAGATGAAAGCGCGCCGGGCCGAGCGCTGCAAGGCGGACCCGCAGCGCTGCGAAGAGGAGAAAGCCAGGCGCGAGAAACGGCGCGCGGAATGCAAAGCCGACCCCGAGAAGTGCCGCGCGGAAAGGAAGGCACGCTTCGAGCAGCGCTGCAAGGCGAACCCGCAGCGCTGCGAGAAGATCAAGGCGAAAATCAAGGAACGGCAGGAGCAATGCAAGGCCGATCCGGCGAAATGTCCCGCCGGCAGAGATCGCCAGCTGCCGGGCAAGTAGCGAGTACGCGGCGATGGAACGGCTGATTTACTGGGTACTGTTCGTAGCGGGCCTGGTCCTCGCCGGGTGGCTGCCGGCGAAAAGCGTATTCTCGAACCCGGCCGTTCCGGCTGCGACAGCGGTTCCGCCGCCCGCTATTCCCGCCGGTCACAATAAAGGGCGGACGTGAGGGCGCTCGCCCGCATTCTGGTGCTGGCCGGCGTTGTTCTGGCGTGGCCTGCCGCGTCAGCCGCCGCGCCGATGGGGCTCGACGAGGCGCGCCATCTGCTGAACCGCACCAGCTTCGCCGCCAGTCCCGATGACATCAACGCGTTTGCCAAACTCACGCGCGCGCAGGCGGTCGATCAATTGCTGGCGTGGACTTCCAGCCGGATGGTCACGCCGCCGCCGGCCTGGGTCGGCAACTTCGAATCGCCGCGCCGGCTGCGCGGCATGAGCGAGGAAGAGCGCAAGGCGTTTCAGCGCGACCAGTTCGAGAAAAACGTCGAGCTGCGCGGCTGGTGGATGACCGAAATGCTGACCACGCCGTCGCCGCTGACCGAAAAGATGGTGCTGTTCTGGCACAACCATTTCGTGTCCAGCCTGCAAAAGGTCAAGTCGCCGGTACTGATGTACCGCCAGAACCTGCTGCTGCGCAAGCATGCGCTCGGTTACTTCGGCGACCTGCTGCACGACGTGTCCAAAGATCCGGCGATGGTGATTTATCTCGACAGCGCATCGAACCGCAGGGGCCAGCCCAACGAGAACTTCGCGCGCGAGGTAATGGAATTGTTCACGCTCGGCGAAGGCCACTACAGCGAGCAGGACATCAAGGAAGCGGCGCGCGCATTTACCGGCTGGAGCCTCGAGCCCGACCGCGGCGAATTCGTGTTCCGGCAGCCGATCCACGATGACGGCGTCAAGACCGTGCTCGGCCGCAGCGGCAACTTCGACGGCGATGCGGTGCTCGACATACTGCTCGCGCAGCCGCAGACCGCCGAGTTCGTCGTCACCAAGCTGTGGCGCGAGTTCGTGTCGCCGACCCCGGACCCGCTGGAAGTCAAGCGCATCGCGCGCATGTTCCGCGACAACCGCTACAACATCAAGGTCGCGGTGCGCGCCCTGCTGACTTCCGATGCATTTTACGCGCCGCAGAACCGCGCCGTGCTGATCAAGTCGCCGGTTGAGCTGGTCGTCGGCACGCTGCGCCAGTTCCGGTTCGAAACCGGCGAACCGTTGCCGTTCCTGTTCGCCTCGCGCGAGCTCGGCCAGGATCTGTTCGCGCCGCCCAACGTCAAAGGCTGGCCGGGCGGCGAAGCGTGGATCAACAGCGCGACGCTGCTGCGGCGCAAGCAGCTGCTCGAGCGCCTGTTCCGTGGGCAGGAGATGCGGCAGATACCGGTTGCGATGGCGCGCGACGGCGAGAAGGCCAAGGGCGCCGGCCGGCTTACTGACGGCAGGGAGCGCCTGATGCGTGCCATGCTGGATATCAATTTCGACAGCGATAAATGGCTCGCGCAATTCCGGCCCGGCGACCCGCCGCTGGCGAAAGTGGTGCTGGCGGCCGATCCCGTCAGCCCGCCGGCGGCAGGCGCGCAAGGCGTTGAGATGCTGCGGCAGCTGGTGCTCGATCCGGTGTATCAACTGAAGTAAGGAAGCGGCCGAAGGCCAGCTATCAGCGCTCAGCTTTCAGCAACCAGCCTGAAACAGTGCGCCGCAGGCGCAGATTATCGGCTGACCGCTGAATGCCGAACACTGAAAATGGGAGACCCATATGGACCGGCGTGAATTCCTGCACCTGACCGGCGCGGCCGCAGTGGCGGCGTGGCTGCCCGGGACTGCGTTAGCGCAGCGTGCGGCTGGTCGCTACGACAATCTGCTGATCCTGGTCGAGCTCAAAGGCGGCAACGACGGTTTGAACACCGTCGTGCCGTATGCCGACAGCGAGTACTACAAACTGCGGTCGCGCATCGCGATACCGCGCGACCAGGTGCTGCAGCTCGATGGCCGCACCGGCTTGCACCCGTCGCTGCAGCCGCTGATGGCGCTGTGGCAGAACCGTGAGCTGGCGGTGGTGCAAAGCGTCGGCTATCCGGGCGCCAATCTGTCGCATTTCCGCTCGATCGAGATCTGGGACACCGCATCGAAGAGCAGCGAATACCTGCCCGACGGCTGGCTGACGCGCGCTTTCGCCGACTCGCCGGTGCCGCAGTCTTACGCGGCGGACGGCATCATCGTCGGCTCGAACGAGCTGGGACCGCTGGCCGGCGGCAGCACGCGCGCGCTGGCACTGACCAACACCGAGCAGTTTCTGCGCCAGGCCAAACTTGCGGGGCTGGAAGGCACCTCGCGCAATCCCGCGCTCGCCCACATTCTCAAGGTCGAGCAGGACGTGGCGCAGGCGGCTGCCAACCTCAACACGAATTACACCTTCCGTGCTGAATTTCCGAACCACCCGCTCGGCAACGCGTTCAAGACCGCGGCGCAGGTAGTCGCGAGCAAGGCCGGCATCGCCGCGGTCAAGGTGTCGCACACCGGCTTCGACACCCACAGCGGCCAGCAGGGCACGCAACAACGCCTGCTGAAAGAGCTTGCCGAGGGACTCACCGCGATGCGCTCCGCGCTGCAGGAGGTAGGGCGTTGGGATTCGACGCTGCTGCTGACCTACTGCGAATTCGGCCGCCGGCCGCAGGAAAACCAGAGCGGCGGCACCGATCATGGCACCGCCAATGCGCATTTCGTGCTCGGTGGCCGCGTCAAGGGTGGCCTTTATGGCCTGCCGCCGGCTTTGACCCGGCTCGACGGCAACGGCAACCTGCCGTTCGCGGTCGATTTCCGCGATCTTTACGCGACCGCGCTCGACCGGTGGTGGGGCGTTAATTCGAGCGTCGCATTGAATGGCAAATTCAGGCCGGTCGACGTGCTTAAGGCCTAGTGCCGTTCCAACGATTCCGAGGTATCTGTGATGGATGATCGAGGCACGATATTCAGCAGAAGGATCGTCGTTGCCATTAGGCCAACCAAGTTCGAACGGCACTAGCCTGGACATGCTGCGGTTGTTGCTTGCCGCTACGCTGATAGCCGGGGCAGGCGTAGCAACCGCAGCGCCGACGCCCCCCGCGCAGCCTGCCAGCGGCCCGGGCGGCGCCGATTACCGCCACCGCGCTGTCGTTGCGTCCACTTATGGCACCGGCGGCACCCAATTCTGGCTATTCGAGCCCGCCGGCCCGCAGCCCAAAGCGGCGCCGGTCGTGGTCTTCAGCCACGGCTGGGGCGGCGTTAACCCCGAGCCCTACCGCGCCTGGATCGACCATATCGTCAGGCGCGGCAATATCGTGATCTACCCTCGCTACCAGGCTGACATTCGCACTCCACCGCGCGATTTCACCCCGAACGCCATCGCCGCGGTCCGCGCCGCGCTTGAGGTGCTGCGCACCGATGCCAACCGGGTGCGTCCGGATCAGACCCGTTTCGCGCTCGTAGGGCACTCGATTGGCGGCCTGTTGAGCGCGAACCTCGCGGCACTTGCTGCGCGTGCCGGACTGCCGCAGCCGCGCGCCGTAATGAGCGTCGAGCCGGGTAAAACGTGGAACATCGCGCGCCGCATTGCTTTCCCGCTCGAGGACTTGAGCGCGGTGCCGGGCAGCACGCTGCTCCTGGCGGTCGCCGGCGACCGCGACCGCCTGGCGCGCGCTACCGACGCCAGGCGTGTTTACTACGAAACCATCCAGGTGCCGCCGCAGAACAAGAATTTCGTGCTGGTGATGTCGGATACCTACGGCTCCCCGCCGCTCGAAGCGCACCATTTCGCGCCGCTCGCGCGCGGTGGGGCGGCCGCGCCGCCGATGTCGGAAGGGCGGCAGCCCGGCATGCAGCGCGAACGGCAGATGGAGCGGCGCGCCGCACGCGGGGATATCGTGGACGAGACCCTGCCCGAGCCCCGGGACGAGGACGAGCTGCCCGACGTCGGGGTAGCGTTGGTAACCACTCCCGACGCACTCGATTTCTATGGGTTCTGGAAGCTGTTCGATGCGCTGTCCGACGCCGCGTTCTACGGCAGGAACCGCGAATACGCGCTCGGCAACACCCCGCAGCAGCGCTATATGGGGGCCTGGAGCGACGGCCGGCCGGTCAGGGAGCTTGTCATCCTCGACAGTCCATGATCGCGACCCCCCTATAGGCGGCTGGTATTCCAGCCGCGCTGGCGGGTGAAAAAGGCCGGGCCGGCTATTTATGCAAAGGGCATGAACCGGCCAGCCGCCGTTGTTTTTTTGCTGTTTTTGGCCCGGTTTTTACGCCGCCGCCTCCTGATTTCATATATCATTACGCAATCGCGAGGCACCTCTGCGCAGGCCGTACGCAAAGCGGCAGCAGCTAAGAGCCCCTAACATAATCATTGAGTTAGGGGCTTTTAGTGTGAAAATAAACTCGAAAGACACACAACCATGCTTGCAACAAGAATTCGCCAGAAGGACGGCATCTTTTACTTCGCGAGCTATCCCGCGAAAGAGGTCCTCGACAAGGTCCGCTTCATCAGCCGCTTTTACGGGGAGGACGAGCAGATTGCGCCGCAATCGGTGCCGCAGAGCGACGAGATCGCGCAATTCATCGCGCGCATCGAGCGCACCGACGCCGCGTTCCAGCGCATGCTGTCGCGCGCCAAGGTACGCTCGCTCAAGAATTTCTACGAAATGGCGGTTTCGCAGCCGCCGATCCCCGGCACGGTGCTGCTCTTTACCAACGACAGGCTCAACTTTCGCGCGATGGAGGGCCAGGACAGCATCGGCAACCTGCAGGAGCCGGCGTCCAAATACCTGATCATCGACGGCCAGCACCGGCTGGCCGCGCTGCGTTTCTACCTGAGCGAGCACCCCGACGAAGCCAAGAGCATCAACGTGCCGTGCGTGATTTTCGACGGCCGCAGCGAGGACTTCGCGGCCGAGATGTTCGTGATCATCAACTCGACGCCGACCCGCATCAACAAGAGCCACCTGGTCGACCTCTACGAGCGCGTGTCGTGGGCCGACCCCGACCGGCGCTTTGCGGCGCGCATCGTGGACAGCCTGTACACCGAAGGCGACAGTCCGCTGCGCTACCGCATCAACCGCCTCGGCGGCCGCAGCCAGAAAGACAAGTGGATACTGCAGGCGGAGCTTTTCAACGAGCTGTACCGCTGGGTGCGCGCGGAGTGGAAGAAGATCAAGCAGGCGACCAACAGCTACCGCGAGGCCGAGAAGTACTACGGCATGGTGCGCGACTTCCTGAAAGCCGCCCAGAAAGCGTGGGGCGACACGTGGGCGAACGACAACTACATGGTCACCAAGCCCGTCACGCTGAAAGCGATGATACGGGTATGCGCCGATCTGTCACGCGAGGATGCCGATCCGGCCGACGGCCGCGTCAAGCGCTGGGAGGAACGCCTGGCCGTCTGGAGCGACCAGCAGAAGGCGTTCAAGTCGGAAGGCTTCTACGAGCGCTTCGCCGCCAAGGGCGAAGTCGAGCGCGTCGCGCGGATTCACCGCGATCTGGCGAGGGCTGCGGGTATCGAGGTCAAAAGCGCCGCGAAAAGCGGGTAACACTGTCAGAACCGGCGTCGATGATTTGTCGACGCTAAGCGCCGAGCTGGCCGGCAAGATCGTTGAAGTCCCCGGCATTGATGTCGAACGCCGGCTCGGGGCTCAGATCGGGATGCTTGCCTTTGCCGTATTCGAGCGGCCGCAATACGAGCGCGGTTTTCAGACCCTGTTTTGCCGCATGGCGCAGATCGTCCTTGTGCGCCGCGACCATCATCACTTCTGCCGGCTTTAGTCCGAGGATGTCCGCTGCGCCGAGATAGGCTTCCGGATCCGGCTTGTAGTGATGGAAAACCTCGGCCGACAAAATCAAATCCCACGGCAGCCCCGCGTTTTTCGCCATGTTGTTGAGCAGCGCGACGTTGCCGTTCGACAGCGTTGCGATCGTGAATTTCTTCTTCAGCCGCTTCAGCCCCTTCACCGAGTCCGGCCACGGCTTGAGGCGGTGCCAGGCGAGGTTGAGGTTGATTTTCTCTGCTTCGGTCAAAGTCGTGATTTTGAATTTGGCGAGCACTTCGTCGAGGATAATGCGGTGCAGATCGTCGATTTTCGTCCACGGCAGCTCTCCGCTCGTTACGCGATTCATCGCCGGCCTGTAACCGGCGCGCAGTGCGTCGGCGAATTTCACGGCGTTGACACGCAAGCCTTTGTCTTTGGCAAGCGCGCGGACTTCGCGTGCGATGCTGCCGCGCCAGTCGACGACCGTGCCGAAGACGTCGAAGGTCAGGGCCTTGACCTGGGCGAGTTCGGGTTTCATTGCTGGGCGGCGACGACCATGATTTCGACCAGCGTGTCGGGCGTGCCGAGCCGCGTCTCGACGCAGGCGCGCGCCGGGGTGTTCTTCGGGTCGACCCACGCCGCCCACGCTTCATCCATTTGCGCTTTCAGGCGCATGTCGGTCACGTAAACCATCGCCGACAGCAGCCGGGACTTGTCGGTGCCCGCGAGCTTCAGCAGCCCGTCTATTTTTTTCAGTATTTCCTCGGTCTGGGCCTTCATCGGCGCGCCGCGGTTGTCCGCCGTCAGGCCGGCCAGATAGACGGTGCCGTTGTGAATCACCGCGCGGCTCAGGCGCGAGTCGGATTGGTGGCGTGCAATGGTGCTCATGGAGTTCTCCCGGTGGTTGTGAAGATATAGACGCGCCGCGAGGCGGCGCACGTTTCCCAGTTTCCTCATTGTGCAATGAACCGGCATGCCGCGCAAACCCGCGTTCCGATTTGACAGCGCATGGCGCGCGCCGCACCATCTGCGCCTGCGCAATATAAGGAATCGAACAATGAATCTGCCGTTGCAAGGCATCCGCGTCGTCGAGTTCGTGCACGTGGTAATGGGCCCGACCTGCGGGCTCGTGCTGGCCGATCTCGGCGCGGAGGTCATCAAGGTCGAGCCGCTCGACGGCGATCACACGCGCAAGCTCACCGCGTCCGGCGCGGGGTTCTTCCCGACCTTCAACCGCAACAAGAAAAGCGTCGCCGTCGACCTCAAATCGCAGGCCGGACGCGACATCGTGCTGAAGCTGATCAAGAGCGCAGACGTGGTGACCGAAAACTTCCGGCCGGGCGCGATGGACAAGCTCGGGTTCAGCTATGCGGAGCTTAAGAAAGTGAAGCCGGACCTGATCTACTGCTCGCTCAAGGGTTTCCTCGCCGGGCCCTACGAGCACCGCGCGGGGCTCGACGAGACGGCGCAGATGATGGGCGGGCTTGCTTACATGACGGGCCCGAAGGGCAGGCCGCTGCGCGCGGGCGCTTCGGTCAACGACATCATGGGCGGCATGTTCGCGGCGATCGCGATTCTCGCGGCGGTCATCGAACGCGGGAAAACGGGCCGCGGCCAGCACGTAAAGAGCGCGCTGTTCGAGAACTGCGCGTTCCTCGTCGGGCAGCATATGACCGAAGGGTTCATGACCGGCAAGCCGGTGGTGCCCATGCCCGACCGCATCCGCGCGTGGGCGGTCTACGACACGTTCAACACGAGCGACGGGGAGATGGTGTTCGTCGGCGTCGTCACCGACACGCAGTGGAAGATTTTCTGCAATGCGTTCGGTCTGCACGACCTCTTCGCCGATCCCGCGCTCAAGACCAATCCGCAGCGAGTCGAGGCGCGGCCGCGCATCATCCCGATCGTGACCGCGCTGTTCGGCAGGATGACCAAGCCGGAATTGCTTGCGAAGTGCGAAGAGCTCGGCCTGCCGTTCGCGCCAATCACGAAGCCGGAAGACCTGTTCGACGATCCGCATCTGAAGGCGTCCGGCGGGCTCACCGACATCACGCTGATGAACGGCACGAAAACGCAGGTGCCGATCCTGCCGATCGAGATGGACGGGCGGCGCTTCCGTACGCGGCTCGACCTGCCCAGGGTCGGCGAGCACACGCGCGAGATGCTGTCGGGTCTTGGTTATTCGCCGCGGGAAATCGAGCGGTTGATCGAGGACGGCGTTGCGCGCGCGGCGTGACGCCGGTGAGCAATATCAAAAATTATGAAACCGCCGATGAACGCCGATCGACGCCGATAAAACCAGAATGCAAGCCACAGAGAACACAGAGGACACAGAGTTCACAGAGAAAAATATCAAAGTCAAGAATGCATAGGCTTGTTCGTTTTGTAATTTCGGTAGCTGACGCCTTTTGTTTCTTGATCTTATCCGCGTTCATCTGCGTTCATCGGCGGTTGCATCAATGAGTTTAGTCCCAACAGACAAGCTGACCGTGCTGGCGGCCGACGCGCTGCGCGCGAGCGGCGCGTCGGAATCGATGGCACGCATCGCCGCGAAATATCTGGTCGCCGCTGACGCGCAGGGGCTCGGCACTCACGGCGTTGCGCGCGTTCCAACCTACTGCGGTCATCTCAAGTCGGGACGCGCGCGTGGCGACGCGGTACCGCGCATCGTCAACGAGAAACCTGCCGCGTGCCTTGTCGACGGCGGCAACGGCCTCGGCTTCGAGCCGTGTGAATTCGCGATTGCGCAGGCTATGGCGCGCGCGCAAAAGCACGGCGTCGGTTTTGCCGGTGTAACCAACGGCCATCACTGCGGCGCGCTTGGCGTGTTGCTCGAGCCGGTCGCGGCGTCCGGCATGGCCGGGATCGCATTCAGCAATGCGCCGGCTGCAATCGTGCCTGCCGGCGGCAAGCATCCGGTGTTCGGCACCAATCCGGTAGCCGCGATTTTTCCCAGAAGTAACCGGGAACCGTTGGTGATCGACATGTCGCTCACGCAGGTCACGCGCGGCCAGATCATGTTGCTCCAGAAAGAGGGCAAGCCGATCCCCGAAGGCTGGGGCATGGACAGGGACGGCAACCCGACCACCGACGCGCAGAAGATCATTGTCGGCGGCAGCCTCTACGCGGTTGGCGGATTGAAAGGCACGATGCTTGCGCTCGCGGTCGAGCTGCTGTGCTGCGCGCTCACCGGCGCCGCGCTGTCGCACGAGATCGGATCGATTCACGTCGCCGAAGGCGCGCCGGTGCGGATGGGGCAGGCGTTTCTCGTCATCGATCCCGCCGTGCTAGCGGGAAGCGACGTTTATCTGGAACGCATTGAAGCGCTGATAACGGCCATGCTCGAAGACGATGGTGTGCGTCTTCCCGGCGACCGCCGGCACGCGATGGCCGCGCGCGCGGCGAAAGACGGCATCGAAATCCCGGTGGACCTGGAAAAGCAGTTGCGGGAGCTGGCGGGGCGGTAATGTCTCGGTATGATTTCGAGCGTCGCATTGCGGACACGACCGGCCAATCTCGGATCATGGATTTGGATCCGAATTCAAGCGCGTCATTCGATCATCTGATCGGCGCGCAGCAGCACTGATTGGGGGATCGTGAGGCCGAGGGCTTTGGCGGTTTTCATATTGATCACCAACTCGAACTTGGTCGGCTGCTCGATCGGCAGGTCACCCGGCAAAGCGCCATTTAGGATCTTGACCACATGAGTGGCCGCGCGTCTGCATAAATCGGCGTAACTCGCGCCATAGCTCATCAGCCCGCCGGCATGGACATATTCCGAGACATTGTAGATCGCCGGTATTCGCAGTGTCGCCGCCAATTCAGCGAGGCGCACCCTGTTGGTATGGAACATCGGATTTTCGATGACGATAAGCGCGTTCGGACGCTGTGTCCGAATGCTCGCGAACGCGCGCTCGAAATCCTCCGCTCGCGGAGACTCCTCCTTCACGAGTGCAACGCCGAGAACTTTCGCCGCGCGCTCGGTTTCCGCCAGCTGCTCCGCCACGCCTGCTGCCGATGGGGCCAGAAAATACAGGACGGCGATGCGTTTGGTCGTGGGGAAGACCTCCTTGAGTAATTCGATGCGCTTGGCCGACAACTCGGTATGGGTACTGGTCATGCCCGTCATATTCCCGCCGGGGTGCGCCAAGCTCTGGCCGAACCCCTGGCCAACCGGATCGGGCGCCAGCGCAAATACGATCGGTATCGTAGTACCGGACTTCCTGGCAGCCTGCGCAGCGACGCCCGATGGCGCGAACAACAGGTCAATCTTCTGCGCGAGTAACTCGGTGACGAGCGCGGGGACCCGGTCCAGTTGCCCCTCGGCCCAGCGCGGCTCGAGGACGAAGTTCTTTCCGTCGGTGTATCCGAGTTCGCGCAGGCCGCGCACAAATCCATCGAGTTGCCCCTGGGTGGATGTAACGGTGCCATTGCTGAGGAAACCGATGCGCCAGACCTTGGACTGTTTCTGGGCAAAGGACGCCAGCGGTGCCGCGAGCAGCGCAGCGGCGGCAAGCAAAACCTGTCTACGTGGAATTTGGCTCACGATTCCCCTTCCGCGGAACGATCAGCCGGTAATGTTACGCATCGAAAGCAAACTGGCAAGTTTCCCTTCAATGACCGGAAAGGGTCGAACCGAGACAATATCTGGCGCGGCGCTGAGTTGCCTTGAGTTCGAGCTGGGCGTAACGTGTGTCCGCACGGGTAGCGTAGAGGTCATTTGCGAAATCCGTTAAGCTGCGTGAATCGCATCACACACCGCTGACGTCACGATTTCAGTCGTCGCTTCCCCGCCCAGATCTGGTGTGTGGATTTTCCTGGCGGTGACAGTCTCGACCGCTTTCATCAGCCGCGCGCCGGCTTCTTTCTCTCCAAGGTGTTCGAGCATCATCACCGCGGTCCAAAATGTTGCGACCGGATTGGCGATGCCTTTGCCGGTAATGTCGAACGCCGAGCCGTGGATGGGCTCGAACATCGACGGGAATTTGCGCTCGGGATTGAGGTTTGCGGTCGGCGCGATGCCGAGGCTGCCGGAGAGCGCGGCGGCGAGATCCGACAGCACGTCGGCGTGCAGGTTGGTCGCGACCACGACATCGAGGCTGCGCGGTTTCAGCACCATCAGCGTCGTCATCGCATCGACCAGCACGCGTTGCGTCTGAACGTCCGGGAAATCCTTCGCGACTTCGTAGAAAATCTCGTCCCACATCACCATGCCGTGGCGTTGAGCGTTGGATTTCGTGACGAGCGTCAAATGCTTGCGCGGGCGCTTTTGTGCAAGCTCGAACGCGAAGCGGTGGATGCGCGCGACGCCGTTGCGCGTGAACACTGAAGTTTCGGTCGCGAGTTCCTCGGGCAGGCCCCGGTGCACGCGGCCGCCGCTGCCCGAGTATTCGCCTTCCGAATTCTCGCGGATGATCACCCAGTCGATGCCTTCGCCGCCTTTGAGCGGGCTCGTGATGCCGGGCAGCACGCGCGCCGGGCGCACGTTCGCATACTGATCGAAGCCCTGGCAGATCGGCAGCCGCAGCCCCCACAGCGAAACGTGGTCGGGCACGTCGGGCGCGCCGACCGCGCCGAAGAAAATCGCATCGAACTTCTTGAGCTTGTCGAGCCCGCCCTCGGGGATGTAGTAACCGTGCTTCTTGTAGTAATCGCTGCTCCACGGAAAATGCTCGACGTTCAACTTGAAGCCGCGGTCGCGCTCCGCGAGCACTTTAAGGACTTCAAGACCGGCGGCGATGACTTCCGTGCCGATACCGTCGCCGGGGATGGCGGCAATTTTGTATGAGCGCATGTGCTGACGCGGTGAAGGAGTGAAGGAGTGAAGGAGTGAAGGAGTGAAGGGTAACGGCTCACCGCGCGTTTGTCATCCTCGGCGGCCGCGCCAGCGTGTAAAATCCGATTTTGCCATCCCGCGTCTGTCCATTGAAAATTCTCGCACTCGAAACCTCGACCGAATTGTGTTCCGCTGCGCTGTGGCGGGACGGCAAGGTCGACGCGCGTGAAGCGGACGCGGGCCAGCGCCACTCCGAACTGCTGCTGCCGATGATCGACGCGCTGCTCATGCAACACAATCTTGCCGTGCGCGATCTCGATTGCATTGCGTTCGGCGCGGGGCCGGGATCGTTCACCGGGCTGAGGATCGCGTGCGGCGTCGCGCAGGGCATCGCGTTCGGTGCGGAACTGCCGGTAGTCGGCGTCGGCACATTGCTTGCGCTCGCGGCAGCGTCGCGTGCCGAGCGCGTCGTATGCTGCCTCGATGCGCGCATGGGCGAGGTTTATCACGCCGCATACGAAAAGCGCGGCGACGGCTGGCATGCCGTGCACGAGCCCAGCCTGTGCAAGCCGGATGCGGCGCCGGATTTGCCCGCGGGCAAGTGGACCGCCTGTGGCAGCGGGTTTGCCGCGTATCGCGCCGCGCTCGAGAGCCGCTACGCCGGCAGGCTCGAGCGCGTG
This sequence comes from Gammaproteobacteria bacterium, assembly GCA_041483135.1. GTDB lineage: Bacteria > Pseudomonadota > Gammaproteobacteria > Burkholderiales > SG8-41 > PALSA-1004. The sequence goes on from JBGPFE010000011.1 coordinate 60,426, forward strand.
ATCGAAGGTCTCGCGCCGCACGCGAAGGAAATCGCGGTGCTGGCGGCGGCCGAATTCGAGCGCGGCAACGCGGTAGCCGCCGAGCATGCGGCACCGCTTTACGTGCGCAACAAAGTCGCACTGCCGATTAACGAGCGCAGCAAGATCACGCTGCGGACAGGCGACGAACGATGAGCGCGCTCCTCGACAATCTGCCGCTATACCGCCGCATGACGGCCGACGATCTCGACACCGTGGTCGCGATCGAGAATGAAATTTATCCGCATCCATGGACGCGCGGTAATTTCAGCGACTCGCTCATCGCCGGCTACCACTGCTGGATCATGGAGCTCGGCGGGGAAATTGTCGGCTACAGTGTGGTCATGATCGCGGCCGGCGAGGCGCACTTGCTCAACATGAGCATTGCCGCGGAATGGCAGCGCCGCGGGCTCGGGCGCGAGCTGCTCAAATTCCTGCTCAAGCTCGCGCGCGATTTTCACGCGCACAAGATTTACCTCGAGGTGCGGCCGTCGAACATCGCCGGACGCAGGCTGTATGCGAGCGCGGGTTTCAGCGAGATCGCGACGCGGCGCGGTTATTATCCGGCGACGCGCGGGCGCGAAGACGCCGTGATCATGGAACTCGAATTGATATGACTTCGCGCCGCGATGAAATCCTGAAAGAGCTGGGCCTGTGGCCGGTGTGGCGACTGCGCACGGCGGCGGTGACACCGGCCGAACCGGCAGCGCCGCCGCAGCCTGTTGCGCGGGTGGCGGAAAGCGCGCCGGCGCCGGTTAAACCGAGAGTCGTTCGCGCAGCGGCGCAAGCCGCCCCGGCGCTGCCGCTCGATGCGCGTTCCGCCGAAATCGCGCAGATGGATTGGCCTCAGCTCAAAGCGAGCGTCGCCGGCTGCACCGCCTGCGCGCTGCACAAGGAGCGCAACAAAACCGTGTTCGGCGTCGGCGACGAACGCGCCGAGTGGCTCTTCATCGGCGAAGGGCCGGGCGCGGACGAAGACGCGAAAGGCGAGCCGTTCGTCGGCCAGGCCGGGAAACTTCTCGACAACATGCTCGCCGCGATCAAATTGAAGCGCGGTGAGAATGTCTATATCGCGAATTGCGTGAAATGCCGGCCTCCCAACAACCGTAATCCCGAGGCGCTCGAAATCGCGCAATGCGAGCCGTATCTGCACCGCCAGATCGCGCTGATCGGGCCTAAGCTGATCGTCGCGCTCGGCAAGGTCGCGGCGGTCAACCTGCTGCGGCGCGAGGCAACGATCGCGAGCCTGCGCGGCAAAGTGCTCGAATACCAGGGCATACCGCTGATCATTACCTACCACCCGGCGTACCTGCTGCGCAGCCTGCCCGACAAGGCCAAGGCGTGGGAGGATCTGTGCTTTGCGGCCGAGACCATGAAGGGCTTGCAAACCGGGGAACCGGCCCCCATTTGAGCAACGAGGTCTATCCTGAGGAGAGGCTCATGAAACGAATTTTCTTGGTATTGACGTTATTGGCTGCAACGCTGGGCTTGAGCGGCTGCGGCTACAACACGATGCAGGCCGGCGACCAGCAGATCAAGGCGGCCTGGGCCGAGGTGGTCAACCAGTACCAGCGGCGCGCCGACCTCATTCCCAACCTCGTCGAGACCGTGAAGGGCTTCGCCGGCCAGGAGCAGGCGGTGCTGCTCGGCGTCACCAACGCGCGCGCCAAGGTAGGCTCGATCCAGGCGACCCCCGAGCTCGTCAACGATCCCGCGGCGTTCCAGAAATTCACGGCGGCGCAGGGCGAGCTCACTTCCGCGCTCTCGCGCCTGATGGTGATCGTGGAAAGATATCCCGAGCTCAAGTCCGACCGCAATTTCCGCGACCTGCAGGCGCAGCTCGAAGGCACGGAAAACCGCATCACGGTGGCGCGCAACCGTTACATCAAGTCAGTGCAGGAGTACAACACGACGGTCGTGCAGTTTCCGACCAATCTCACAGCGATGATCTTCGGCTTCAAGGAGAAGCCGCAGTTCACCGTCGAGAACGAGAAGGCGATCGCCACGCCGCCGAAAGTCGATTTCGGCAAACCCGCCGCGCCGGCGCAGGAACCGGCGAAGTCCGCCATTCCGCCGAGCCCGCCGAGCGAGTATTCGGTGCCGGCGACTAAATAAGCCGCCATGCATGCAAGGACGCTGCCGCGGGCGCTGCTCGCCGCCGCGTTGTTGCTTGCGCCGCAGTTGACCGCGGCGCAAATGCCAGTGCCGCCGCTGAAGAGTCGGATCACCGATGTTACGGGGGCACTTTCATCCGGGCAGATTCAGACGCTTGAGCAGACACTCGCCGCGTTCGAAGCGCGCAAAGGGGTGCAGGTCGCGGTGCTGATCGTGCCGACGACGCAGCCCGAGACTGTCGAGCACTACGCAGCGCGCGTGTTCGATGAGTGGAAGTTGGGGCACGAAGGCGTCGGTGATGGCGTATTGCTGGCAATAGCCAAGAACGATCGCAGATTGAGAATTGAGATAAGTTACGGACTTGAGAGCGTGCTGGACAATCCGACGCTCCAACGCATTATCGACGAAGAGATCGTGCCTCGCTTCAAGCAGGGCGATTTCTATGAAGGCGTCAGCGCGGGCGTCGAGCACATTATGGAGGTCATCGACCATGGCTTCATCAAACCCGGCGAGCGGGCGCAGCGAATAACTTCTTTACCGCCTACGGCCAGATGAAGAACGACTTATTACCCCGTGGCTGGCTGCCGGTTTTGCTGGCGGCTTGCGCGCTGCTCGCGGCGGGCTTCGCATTCGCCGATGTCGCGGTGCCGCCGCTCAAAGCGCGCGTCACCGATCTTACGGCGACGCTTTCATCGCAGCAGCAGGCAACGCTGGAAGAAACGCTGCGCGCATTCGAAGCGCGCAAGGGCAGCCAGGTCGCGGTCTTGATCGTGCCGACGACGAAACCCGAGGAGATCGAACAGTATTCGATCCGTGTTTTCGATCAGTGGAAGCTCGGCCGCAAGGGCATTGACGACGGCGTGCTGCTGCTCGTCGCAACGAACGACCACCGGCTGAGGATCGAGGTCGGTTACGGTCTCGAAGGCGTGCTCAACGACGCGACCGCCAAGCGCATCGTCGAGGAAGACATCACGCCGCATTTCAAGCAGGCCGATTTCTACGGCGGCGTCAGTGCAGGTGTCGCGCGCATCATCAAGGTCGTCGACGGCGAGCCGCTGCCGCCGCCGAAGGGCCGTCCGAAGTCGGGCGGCGGGATCGATATCAATTCGCTGCTCTTCATCGGATTCATCCTGGTGTTTGTCGTCGGCAGCGTATTACGCGCGATTTTTGGCAGATTTCTCGGCGCCGGCATGGTTGGCGGGATCGCAGGCGTTATCGCGTGGACGATTGGCGGTGCGCTGTTGATCGGCGTTGTCGTTGCGATCATTGCGTTCATTTTTTCGCTGTTGGGCGGCACGCGCGGCTGGGGCGGTGGCGGTTTCGGCAGTGGTGGATTCAGCGGCGGCGGGTTCAGCGGGGGCGGCGGATTCGGCGGCGGTGGCGGCGCCTCGGGGAGCTGGTGATATGAAACTCAAACGCGTTCTCAAACACCTGTTCGCGCCGCACTGGATCAGCCATCGCGCATTTCCGCGGCGCTCATTGGCTGCGATCGAGAACGCAATCCACGCGTCAGAGAAATTGCACGCCGGGGAACTGCGGTTCGTCGTCGAAGCGAGCCTGCATCCGTTGCCGCTCATGCGCGGGCTGTCGGCGCGTCATCGCGCGCACGAAGTGTTTTCGGGACTGCGCGTATGGGACACCGAGCATAACAGCGGCGTGCTGATCTACGTGCAGCTCGTCGACCATTCGATCGAGATCGTCGCCGACCGCGGCATCAGCGCCATAGTGCCGCAGCACGACTGGGAAGCGATCTGCCGCCGCATGGAAGCGGCATTCAAGCAAAGACGTTTCGAGGAAGGTGCGCTGAAAGCGATCGTGGAAATCACCGCGCTGCTGGCGAGGCACTTCCCGCCGCGCGCCGGCAAGCGCGACGAGCTGCCGGACAGGCCTGTCGTCCTGTAGCGGTCAGCCGTCAGCGGTCAGCTTTTCAACTGCGGTTTAGCTGCCTCGGTCCAAGCTGAATGCTACCCTATCCACGCGTGCTCAAGCACGTCGAGCCGCAGGTCTTGTGCGAAACGCTCACCGCAACCTTCAATCGTGAGCGTTACGACACGGACGCCCGGTGTGGCAAACGCGAGTTCATGCGCGAACGTGCCGGGCAGCGCGATGCGCGCTTCGGCCAATAGCTTGCCTGATTGGTCGCTCAGCGTGCACTTCGCCTCGCCGGCACCGGCGAGCAACGCCTGGATGCGGAACGGCTCGTTCGCGCAGCGGCGATAGACCGCCGGATCGCGCAGCGCGTTGTATTGCAGGTTGTTGAGCTTGATCTGCCTGACCAGATTCCGCGTGTCCATTCCCTTATCCCGGCGCTTCTCTTAGAATGCTCATATTAGCAGTTCCTAATGTCCGGAGTGGAATGACGCAAGATCCGCTTGCCGCAACCCTCGAGCAGGTCGACGGCGAGTTGAGCGACCTCGAACGCCGCATCACGGCGCGGGAAGATTTGCCGCTTGCGCCGACCGTCGAGCACGCGCTTGAACTCGTCACGCGGCTGATTGTGGCCTGTATAGCGGATGAGGGCGGCAAGCAGGCGCCCGGCCCGGAGGCCGACGTACTGGCCGCGTTCAAGGTGCTGGTGAAGGGCGAGCCGACCTGGAACGCGATCCGCGATAACTGCCGGGAACTCGTGTATTACCGCAACTGTATTAATATGGGAAGAGCGGATGCATTGCCGGTGGCGCCGGCGAAGATGGCGGTGCGCACCGTGCGCCACATTTATCTGTATATCAAGACGCGCTGCATCCGCGAAAGTATTAAAGGCTGAAAAGCAGCCACCGAGGACACACAGGACACAGAGTAAGGGCAAAAACCGGTGGTCCGTGCGAGTTTGGCGCGTTGCATGTTGTTTTCTCTGTGTGCTCTGTGACCTCTGTGGCAAAGGTTTTTTTGAGGATTGTTTAAATGAAGACAGTGTTGACCCGCTTGCGCGGCATCGAGCGTGACATCATCCAGCTGCCGCAGGCAAGCGACGTTGCTCCGTACTACGAACCGCAGAGCAACGAGATCGCGATTTTCGAGGCGGCCTACCGCAAGCGGCTCCCGGTGATGCTGAAAGGCCCGACGGGCTGCGGCAAGACGCGTTTTCTCGAGCACATGGCGTGGCAGTTGAAGCGCCCGCTGGTCACCGTGTCGTGCCACGAGGACCTGACGAGTTCCGACCTGGTAGGCCGCTTCCTGCTCGAAGGCTCGGAGACGGTGTGGCAGGACGGTCCGCTCACGCGCGCGGTCAAGGCCGGCGCAATCTGCTACCTCGACGAGATCGTCGAGGCGCGCACCGACTCGACGGTCGTGATCCACTCGCTGACCGACCACCGGCGGCGCCTCACGATCGAAAAGAAAGGCCAGGAGATCGAGGCGCACGAGGATTTTCTGCTGGTGGTTTCGTACAACCCGGGCTACCAGACGGTACTGAAGGACTTGAAGCCCTCGACCAAGCAGCGCTTCATCGCGATCACTTTCGATTTTCCGCAGGAAGAAGTCGAACGCAAGATCATCGTCAACGAAGTGCCGGGCAGCTCGCCCGAACTCGCCGCCAAGCTGGTCGCCGCCGGGCGCAAGGCGCGCCTGCTCAAAGACCACGGCCTCGAGGAAGCGACCTCGACCCGCGCTCTGGTTTATGCGGCAAACATGATCAACGCCGGACTCGACCCGGTCAACGCGTGCCAGGTGGCGATGGTGAATCCGCTCACCGACGATATCGAACTGGCGGAAGCGCTGATGGAAATCGTCAAGGCGCATTTTGCCGAGTAAGCGTAAAGTGAGCGCGCCCGATCGCCGAGTGGTTTCCGTACGGATGCAGCGTGATTGGATTTACAGCAGTTAATTGAAAATTACGGCTACTACGCGGTTTTCGCCGGCGCGCTGCTGGAAGGCGAGACGCTGCTGGTGATGGCCGGGTTCGCCGTGCATGTCGGCTATCTGCAGTTGCCGCCCACCATTGCATGCGCGATCGCGGGCGGTTTCCTCGGTGATCAGTTCTGCTTTTATATGGGCCGCCGGCACCGCGAATTCCTGCTCCGGCGCTTTTCCGTTCTGCGCGAGCAGGCGCCGCGCATAAACCGGTTGCTCGCGCGCTACGATGTTTTGATGATCCCGGCGGTGCGCTTTCTTTACGGTCTGCGCATCGCGGGGCCCGCGATCATCGGCATGAGCGAGGTCGCGACGTGGCGCTTCATGCTGCTGAATCTGGCCGGCGCGGCAGTCTGGGCGTTGCTTATCATCGCTGCGGGTTACGCGTTCGGGCACGGGCTGGAAATTGCGCTCGGCCGCTTGCACAAGCACCACAAACTGCTGGCGCTCGGCGCGATTGCCGGCGGCGGCGCCGCCTATTGGATTTACCGCTGTTCACGCCGCCGCTGATATGCACGCACATCAATGACGACACCAACGACAGTTCAGGATTCACTGCAGAAGTTGAGCGAAACAAGCTTTGTCGCCCATCGCGAAGCGCTCGATGCGCTGCCGGCGCTGCAGCATCACGGCGATGAGACCGTGCTGCGCTGGCTCGACGCCGCGCAACGGCTGTTCGACCACGACCGCGATGCGGGCAAGGCCTTTATCCACGGCAGCCGCGACGCCGAAAAAATCTCCGAGACCGTGCTGCCGTGGACCGAGCAGGCGCTCGCGTTCCTGCAGTGGCCCGCGTCGGCGCCGGTCGTCGAAGGCTTCATGAAGAATCTGCCGCGCGCGTTCGGCACGCTCGGCCACGCCGGGGAGCGGCGCTGGGCCGAGATCGGCTTCATCTGGTGCGGCCGCCATGCCGACAGCGGGCGCGCCTATTTCGCGACACCGGTGCTCGATCTCGCGTGCCGCCAGGGCATCACCGGCATCGAGCAGTTGTGCGAGCCGATGGAAGAGCTGTTCGAGACGCGCAAGCTGATGCTGTCGACCTATCTGGCCGGCGCGATCCGCGTGCGCAACCTGCTCGGTGCGCAGGCGATATTGCCGTGGGCGTCGCGCGGCGCCGACATCATGCAGTCGGGCCGCGTGCGCGGCGAGGCCTACTTCCGGCTCGAAAGCGAAGAAAGCCTGTCGGTGCTGCTCGACCATTTGCCCGGCTTTCGCATGGGCGAGCGCAACCGGCTGCTTACGCTGTTGCTCGAGATCTGGTACGAGCGGGTGTTCGAGCTGAAGGAATCGAGCTGGTCGCCGGAGAAAGGCCGGCCGTTCGTCGAGACCGACGGGCGCAGCGTGTTCATCCCCGCGGTGATGCCGGACCGCGACGAAGCCATCCTTGCGGTACTGCATGCGGCGGGTCATCTCGCGTTCGGCAGCTTCGACCGCGCCGCGCTGCAAGACTCATTCCGCCAGGCCGGCGTCGAGCTGCCGGCGGCGGGGCCGATCGCGTGGGCGCCGCTGTTCGAGCGATACGGCGACGATGCGCTGCGTTTTCAGCTGCTGTTCGATACGTGCGAAGACCTGCGCATCGACAGCCGCGTGCAGAGCCTCGTGCCGAATTATCTGGCACGGCTGCTCGCGACCGGGCTGTCGCACCGCCTGCGCCCGGCCGAGGCGCTGCCGTTCTACGACTGGGCGCTGATGACGGTGCGCGGCGCGCTTGCCGCCGCCCGCGGCGAGCCGACCGATTTCGACCCGCGCCTGCGACGGCTGCTCGAGCCAGCCGCGACGATCGCCGATGCGTTTCGCATCGCCAACGAGCTTTACCGCGAAACCGGATTGGCGCCGGTCACCGATCTCGAGATTTTCCAGGGCGCGTACTTGCCGGGGCGCGCGCCGAATGCGGCGCGCTCGGCGCATGCGCAGACGCCACAGGAGCAGCCGCAGCAGACGCAGGCGGGCGCCGACGGCGAGGACCAGGAAAGCGACGACGGCGAGCAAGGGCAGGACGACCAGCAAAACGCCGATACCGGCGGCGAGCAAAGCGGCGACCGCGAGAAGATGGTCGCAGCCGAAGGCAAGAGCGCGGGCTCGAGCAAACAATCGCTGCAGCGCACGCAGACGCAGGAGCAGGGCGGCCAGTCGGGCGACAAAGGCAAGCCTTACCCCGAGTGGGACTATCGCGAAGGACGCTACAAGCGTAACTGGAGCTGGGTGCAGGAGAAACCGCTCGGCGAGGCGAACCTCGCCGAAGCGAACCGGCTGACCTCGCAGTACGCGGTGGCGCTCAAGCGCCTGAAGAAAGCGATCCAGGCGCAGAAGCCGACGCGGCTCGCGCCGCGGCTGCGGCAATTCGACGGCGACGACATCGATCTCAACGCGGTGGTCGGCTACGTCGCCGAGCAGCGCGCCGGCATGTCGCCGCAGCCGGCGATCTACCGCCGGCGTGAAAACAAGCAGCGCGACGTATCGGTGACCCTGCTCGCAGACATGTCGACTTCGATCATGCAGCATTTGCCCGAAGGCGGCGGGCGGCTGGTCGACCGCGTGCGGGCCGGCGTGCTGCTGTTCGCCGAGAGCATGGAGGAAGTCGGCGACGCCTATTCGATCGCCGGTTTCTGCTCCAAGTACCGCGACAACGTGAGCTACTACACGATCAAGGATTTCGACGAACCGTTCACCACGCAGATCAAGAGCGTGATCGGCGGCATGTCGGGACGGCTCGCGACGCGCATGGGCGCGGCGATCCGCCACGCGACCGCGCGCTTTGCCGGCATCGAGAGCCGGCGGCGCCTGCTGTTGATACTGTCGGACGGCCGGCCCGAGGACTACGACGACGGCGGCGACCGGCGCTACCTGCACGAGGACACGCGCATGGCGGTCAAGGAGGCGGTGGCGCGCGGCGTGCATCCGTTCTGCATCACGGTCGACACCATGGCCAACCAGTATCTGCCGCAGATCTTCGGCCGCGGGCATTACATGGTGCTCGACCACATCAACAGCCTGCCCAACAAGCTGCCCGAGATCTACCTGCGCCTGCGGCGCTGACGAGCCTTTGCCGCAGAGTTCACAGAGCGGGCCGGTATTTTATCTTGATCGGGAGTTGAATCGCTTGCTCTGGTGGCGCCATCCGATGTTTTTTTTGGTTTTGGCTTTCCTCCGTGACCTCCGTGGCTGATCCGCTGTTGCCGACACGCAAGGCGACGCTGATCAACGGGCTGGCGCGCCGGCAGCGGCCGTACGCGAGCAGCCACCCGCTCGCGATTCCGCGCACCGCGCTGGCGCTGGAGCTTATCGATGCCTACGGCGCGGTGACTGCCGCAGAAACCGTCAAGGCGCGTCCGGCGACGGTCGGGGAAGTCGAGTGGTTTCACCATCCCGATTACATCGCTGCGCTGCTGCGCGCCGAGGCCGAGTGCGGCTTGCGCGACGAGGACCGCGCGCGCTTCAATCTCGGCAATGTCGAGAACCCGTACTTCGAGCGCCTGTTCACGATACCCGCGACCGCGACCGGCGGCAGCATCGTTGCCGCCGAGCAGTTGATAACGGGACGCGTCGCATTCAATCCCGCCGGCGGCATGCATCATGCGCGGCCCGCCTCGGCGCAGGGTTTCTGTTATCTGAACGATCCGGTGCTGGCAGTGATGCGGCTGCGCAAGGAGGGCTGGCGCGTGCTTTACGTCGACATCGACGCGCACCACGGCGATGGCGTCGAGCGCGCATTCGTCGATGATCCCGACGTGCTGACGCTGTCGCTGCACATGGACACCGCTTACGCGTATCCGTTTGCGGGCGGGCGGCTCGAGGATTGCGGCAGCGGGCAGGGTGCTTACACCACGATCAACATACCGCTGCCGCAGGGCACGCACGACCGCGAGTATTTGCGCCTGTTCGACGCGGTGTGGCTGCCGGTAGTGGAGAAATTCCTGCCCGACGCGATCGTGCTGCAGGCGGGCGCCGATATGCTCGCCGCCGATCCGCTCGGCCGGCTCAGGATTTCGACGCAGTGTTATCTGGACGTGGTCAGGCGCGTGCTCGAGGCCGCGCCGCGTCACGCCGACGGCACGCCCAGACTGATGGTGACCGGTGGCGGCGGCTATCATCCGCTGCTGGTCGCGCGCGCCTGGACCGGCGTGTGGGGCTTGCTGTCGGGACGCGAAATCCCGGCCGGGATTCCCGCAGCCGGGGCCAGGGTATTGCGCGCTGCGGGATGGACGATGGATGAAGATGAGCCGTATTTCCCGGCGCTTTTCGCGTCGCGCCTCGACGCGGTATTGCCGTCACCGGTACGGCAGCAGCTGCGCGAACTCGCCGCACGGACGCGCGAGCACCCGTTTTTGCGCGCGAGCTGTTAGCCTTGAGCCTGAACTTGAAACTGAAGCCGATATCGCGCGTAAGGACAGGGCGCTCACACCGACCAACCGTGCGATTGGTGCTCGAAATCATGATCACAAGGGGAGGCTGAAGCATGTCCATACCGTCCGTTCGGCGTCAAGCCAAGTACGTCCCGCTCACCAAAGAGCAGTTCCGCGAGCGTTTTTTCGCGCGCTTCTACGATCCGGCTTTCGACGCCGTGCGCGCGGAGCTTGAAAAAGTGTTCGAGACGGCGTGGGATGGCTATGCCGTCTATCGCAAGTCGCCGCGCAAGGCGCCCGCCGGAACGGGATATGCCGAGCCTGCGTTCGAGCTCCCGCTCGAATGGATCAAGACCCGCGCGCAAATCGATGCCGCGGAAAAACGCCAGAAGGACCCGCAGTCGCCTTCGCGCATCCTGATCGTCAACGGCTCGACCCGCAGCGAGCATACCTGCCCGGGAGAGATCTCGAAGACGCGGCGGCTCGCGCAGGAAGCGCAGAAGACCATAGCGGCGCTGCCCGGCCACGAGGTGGACTTTCTCGACATTTCGACGCTCGCCGACGAGCCATGGAAGGTGATCCATCCGTGCAAGGCGTGCGTGTCGACGTCGCAGCCGTTATGCCACTGGCCGTGCTCGTGCTATCCGAACCACGCGCTGGGCCAGACCAACGACTGGATGGAAGAGATCTATCCGCGTTGGACGGCGGCGCATGGAATTTTCATCCTGTGCCCGGTGCATTGGTACCAGGCGCCGGCGAGTCTGAAGCTGATGATCGACCGCCTGGTGTGCGCCGACGGCGGCAACCCCGACCCGACCACCACCCACGGCAAGGACCCGCTCATGGCGAAACAACTCGAGCTCAAGGGCTGGGATTATCCCAAGCACCTCGCCGGACGCGCGTTCGCGGTCGTTGCGCACGGCGACGCGGCCGGGCCGGAAAACCTGCGGCGCATGCTGGCCGACTGGCTCACCGACATCGGCATGATCCAGGCCGGCCCGCAAGCGGCGCTCGACACCTGGATCGGCTGGTACCGCCCCTACGCCACGAGCCACGAGGATCTTGATGCCGACGAGGATACTTTCACGCAGGTGAAAAACGCCGCGCTGAGCCTCGTCAACATGGTGGCGCAAATCCGGTCGGGCGCGTACCGCGCGCCGAACCAGGGTCTGCACAGCCCGCGCGAAAAGTGATCGGGTGGTCCCGGGTTTCGAATTTAGTGCTGCGCGCCGCTCGGGATTTGCGGCAGGTGGCCCTCGCGCACGTTGCGCTGATGGCGCTCCCGCACCAGCGTCATGGTTACCGCGACGAACAGGCCGAACAGCATTATCACGGTATAGATCGAGAATTCGAGCTTGATCAGCAGCGCGTAGATGCCGAGCAGCATCAGGATGCTCAGGTTCTCGTTGAAGTTCTGCACCGCGATCGAGTGGCCGGCCCCCATCAGAATGTGGCCGCGGTGCTGCAGCAGCGCGTTCATCGGCACGACGAAAAATCCGGCGAGCGCGCCGATCAACGTCATTATCGCCATCGCGAGGTACACATCGCGCACGAAGATCATGCCGATGGTGATGATGCCCATTGCAATGCCGACCGGCAGCACATTGACCGCGCGGTGCAGCGGTATCGTTTTCGCCGCGATGACCGCTCCGGCGGCAATGCCGATCGCGGTGATGCCCTGCAATATGGTCGATTGCGCCAGCGTATAGCCGAGCGAGACTTGCGCCCACTTCAGCACGATGAACTGCAGCGTTGCGCCGGCGCCCCAGAACACCGTGGTCGTGGCGAGCGAAATCTGGCCGAGTTTGTCGGCCCACAGCAGGCGCAGGCAGTGCGCGAAATCCATGACCAGATAAACCGGGTTCCTGCGCGCGGGCTTGTGATCGATGCCCGTCCGCGGCACATAGAGATTGAAGACCGCCGCGATCACGTAAAACACGATGATCAGCGTGGTCGCGATTTCCGGCGCGGTGTCGATGCCGGTGTCAATGTGCGGGACATCGATCTTCAGTAATTGAGATGAGACAGTCTCGCTGATCATCGCGCCGCCGAGCAGCGTGCCGAGTATGATCGAGCCGACGGTGAGCCCCTCGATCCAGCCATTGGCGATCACCAGCTTGGGGTGCGGCAGGTATTCGGTCAGGATGCCGTATTTCGCCGGCGAGTAGGCGGCGGCGCCGAGACCGACCACGCCGTAGGCGACCAGCGGATGCACGCCGATCAGCATCATCAGGCAGCCGACCACCTTGATGGCGTTCGCGATGAACATCACTTTGCCTTTGGGCAGCGCGTCGGCGAACGTCCCGACGAACGGTGCCAGCACCACGTACGAGATCGTGAAAAAGAGCTTCAGCATCGGCGTCAGCCACGCGGGGGAATCGAGCAGCGCGAGCGTTGCGATCGCGGCGACCAGCAGCGCATTATCGGCGAGCGAAGAAAAAAACTGCGCCGCCATGATGATGTAGAAGCCGAACGGCATTCGGGAACGGAGGCCCTTTGCGGGACTAGTAATTGTCAGCGAGCAGTTTTATACCACAGATTGACGCCGCGCCCTATTGCGGGAGATCAGGTTTGCGTGCATGTTCGCGCAGCAGACGTTCCTGTTCGGTGAACGAAAGCGCGCGCCCGGTGCCGGACGGGGGTTCGGCGGTCGGGCGTTCATCATCGGTGTAACGGCCCTTGAATCCGGCCGGCGCGCCGGCGGTCTGGCCGAGATAAACCTGCATGCGCAGCTGCTTGTTGAGCGCAACGACGCGTTGCTCCACCCACCGGATATCGATCAACGTCCATACCAGCAGCACGGCGCCAAGCGCGATTGCCGCGCTGGCGACGCCGTACCACAACGCGCCTGCCGCGAGCAGCGCGGTGATGCGAATCGACCACGCGCCGCGCGGATCGGCAAGGTAATCGTGGTGCAGCCCGACCGGAAATGCGAACAGCAGCAGCCATGCAGTGCGGCGTTTTTTGAGCAGCGCCGCCAGACGCAAATTGGCGTTTTGCAGGCCACCGCCGCCCAAGTCCTGATTTTTCCACGCATTGCCCATGACTTGCCCGGTGAAATGTGGTTGAATACTAACCGATTTCTGAGTGATGAGTAATGAGTGATGAGTGAAGGTCAGGACCATCGCCGCGAGCTGTCGCGGCTGTTTTGAACCCATCACCCATCACCCTTCACCAAACAATGGCCGATCGCAGATTGCAGGTTTTTTATACCGTCGCGAAGCAATTGAGCTTCACCAAGGCGGCGGAGCAGCTGTTCATGACGCAGCCCGCGGTCACGTTCCAGGTCAAGCAGCTCGAGGAGCATTTCAACTCGCGCCTGTTCGAGCGCAGCCACGGCAAAATCGCGCTGACGCCCGCGGGACAGATGGTGCTCGGGTATGCCGAGCGCATCCTCGGACTGTCGGAGGAAATGGACAAGCGCGTGGGGGAGCTGACCGGCGCGATCAGCGGCCCGCTGCTGCTCGGCGCGAGCACGACGATCGCCGAATTCATCCTGCCGCGCATGCTCGGCGAATTCAAGGCGCGCCATCCGCAGGTGCACACGCACATGACGGTCGCCAATTCCGAGACGATAGAAAACCGTGTCGCCGATCACACCATCGACCTGGGACTCATCGAATCGCCATCGCAGCTGCCGGGCCTGCACACCGAGGTATGCTGCGACGACGAACTCGTGATGATTTGCGCGCCGGATTACAAGCTCGCCGGGCACAAGGCGGTCACGCCGCAGCAGATTGCGGGCGAGCCCTATATCAGCCGCGAGAGCGGATCCGGCACCCGCCAGTTCGCCGACAATTATTTCCGGCAGGCGGGCATTGCGCCCGAGGACCTCAACATCGTGATGGAACTCGGCAGCCCGGAGGCGATCAAGGGCGTGGTCGAGACCGGCATCGGCGTTGCGATCATGTCGCGCACCACCGTAGCAAAGGATCTCAGGCTGGGCTCGCTCGTCGCGATCCCGCTCGAGCCGCGCCTGATCCGCACGCTGTCGCTCGTGTACCCGCGCGAAAAATTCCGCTCGCGGCTGCTGTCGACGTTCGTCGAATTCGTTACCCGCAAAATGCGCGAAATGGCGAGCCGGCAATGAAGCAGTTTCTGGTCGTGCAGCATACCTATTCCGAGTTTCTCGGCACGATCGAAAAGCAGCTTGAAACCCGCGACATCGGCTTCGTCTATCAGCGGCCGTTCACCGGCCAGAGCCTGCCTGCCAGCGCATTGCAGTACGACGCGCTGTGGCTGCTTGGCGGCGCTCACCCGGTGACCGATCGCAGTGCGTGCCCGTGGATCGATGACGAGCTCAGGCTGCTCGCGGCTTTCCGGCGCGCGCGGCGCCCGGTGGTCGGCATCGGTTTCGGCGCGCAGATGGTTGCTGTGCAGGCCGGGGGCAACGCAGCCGCAGAACCGCTGCACGATGCGTACTGGACGACGGCGCATGCGACTGATGCCGGCCGCGCCGATCCGGTTGCGCGCGGGGTCGACGGCCGGCGCGTGCTGGTGATGGCGAACGGCCGCGTGGAGCTGCCGGCTGCACTGGCGCCGATCGTGGTCGATGACGCCGGCCGCTGGATCGCACTCACAAGCGATGCGCTCACCTACGGCCTGCTGTTCAGACCCGAGCATAAGCCCGGCATGCTCGAAGACATGATCATGGAGGAAGGCCGGCCGCTGCCTGAGCACGTCGGCGAGCTGCTGGCCGAGGCCCGCAACGAGTGGGGCGCAACACAGCGCACGACCGACGCGGTGGTCGCGGCGCTGGTGCAGGCGCTCGATCTGATGCGCGAGCGGCGCAAGATGCGGGTGTTTGCGCTGAACCCCGTGAGCGGAGGGGTGAAGGATGAGGGATGAATTTTATGCTGACGACGTGATCGGGTTGCATCCTTCATCCTTCCGCCTTCATCCTTAAACCATGTCCCGCCCCATCAAAGCGACCATCAATCTCGGCGCTCTGCAGCACAATCTGTCGATCGTGCGCAAACACGCGCCGCGCGCCGCGGTGTTTGCGGTGATCAAGGCCAACGCTTATGGCCATGGCGTGATGCGCGCGGCGCGCGCGCTCGCCAGCGCCGACGGCATCGCACTGCTTGAACTCGACGCCGCGGTGCAACTGCGCAACGAGGGATACGCGAGACGCCTCGCGTTACTCCAGGGATTGTTCGAGCCGGCCGAGCTCGACGTTGTGGCCGAACACGATCTCGCGATCGTGATCCATAACCAGGAGCAATTGCGCATGCTCGATGCTGCACGCAGCGGAGCGCGCCTTGACGTATTGCTCAAGATCAACACCGGCATGAACCGCCTCGGTTTCGCGCCGCGCGCGGCGATAGACGCTTGCGGGAAATTGAAAAGGCATCGCGCAGTGAAACAGCTGACGTTGATGGCGCACTTCGCCACCGCCGATGACGCGCGCGGCGTGGCGTGGCAAATGAAGGTGTTCGATGAAATCGCCGCCGGCCAGCAGCTGCAGCGTTGCCTGGCCAATTCGGCTGCGATATTGCGCTATCCGGAAACCCACGCCGACTGGGTGCGCCCGGGCATCATGCTTTACGGCTGCACGCCGTTCGCCGATGCTTCGGCGCACGAGCTTGGCCTGCAGCCGGCGATGACGCTGACGAGCGAAATCATCGCCATGCAGGATCTGCAGCCCGGCGACCGCGTGGGCTACGCCGGCACGTTCGAAGCGATGCAGGCGATGCGAGTCGGCGTGGTCGCCTGCGGCTACGCCGACGGCTACCCGCGCCATGCCCCGACCGGCACGCCGATCGTGGTCAGCGGCAGCCGCACGCGCACGCTTGGCCGCGTGTCGATGGACATGCTGTGCGTCGACCTGACCGGAATTCCCGCCGCCCGGGTCGGCTCGCCGGTCACGCTGTGGGGCGAGGGGCTGTCGGCCGACGAGGTCGCGGCTGCCGCCAGCACCGTCAGTTACGAGCTGTTGTGCGCGCTCGCGCCGCGCGTGCCGGTGATCGAAATCTGAACGCTTTCACGCTTGCGGCGCGGTGTATCAAAATTGCAATCTGCGGGTGTATTATCGCGGCATGACCATCGATCGCCTCACGCACGATGCCGCGTCGACCGCCGCCGATCATTTGCACGGCGGCTGGCCGTTCCGGCGTTCGGCAGCGCAGCGGTATGGAGTGGCGGTGCTCGCCGTGACTGTGGCGTTCGCACTCCGCTACGCGGTTTATGGAGATCTCCAGAACCGGATAGTGTTCACCTTTTTTGTGCCGGCGGCGCTGGTAGCGGCGTGGTACGGAGGGCTTGGCCCGGGGATACTCGCAACCGTGCTGGGGCTGTTGCTCGGTGATTTCTTCTTCCTGCCGCCGCGTCTCGCGCTGTGGCCCCTCGACACGGCCGGGATCAGGGGGATCACGGTATTTACCGTGACCACGAGCGTGTGCGTGGCATTGTGCGAAAACCTGCACCGCTACATACGGCGGCTCGAGCACGCACTCGAGCAAGCGCGACATCAACCGCATTCCACGCCATGAACCAGGGCTCACGAATGAAATTCGCAATTTGCCCGCGTGGCATCGTGGCATGACCACCGACCATCTTTTGCACGGCGTTACGCTGGGCCCTGCCGAGCACCCGCACCGCGAATGGCCGTACCAGCGCCCGCTGGTGGCGCGCTACGGGGTTGCGGTCGGTATGGTCGTGCTGGCATTTGCGCTGCGCTACTGGATTTTCGGCATTCAGGACCACCGCTTTCCGTTCATTTTCTTTGTGCCGGCGGCGATGATCGCCGCGTGGTACGGCGGCATGGGGCCCGGCCTGCTGGCGACAGCCGTGGGGCTCATGCTCGGCGACTATTTTTTTCTGTCCGAGCACGAAGCGCTCGGGACGGTGCGCGAAAACGAGCGCGTTGCCATCGGCCTTTACGCAGTGACGACGACGCTGTGCGTGATGCTGTTCGAAAACCTGCACAACCGCATCCGGCGCCTCGAACATGCGCTCGCTCGAGCGCGCCATCCCCATCACAAGCCGCCTGCGGACGGCGCGACCGAATCAACGCCGTCGCATTAAGTTATTCCGCGACACGATGCGTTGCCGCGTGCGCCGTTTGCCGTCCATGCTGATGGCAGCACGGCCATAATCGAATTCCGCATGGCCAAGTCGAAATCCATCTATACCTGTACCGAATGCGGCGGCCAGGCCGTCAAGTGGCAGGGCCAATGCCCGCACTGCAACGCGTGGAATACGCTGGTGGAAACCATTGCCGAAGCCGCGGCGTCCGGCAGCAATCGCTTCAGCACGCTGGCGGGCAGCGGCAAGCTGCAGCGCCTGAGCGAAGTCGAAGCGCGCGAGGAAAGCCATGTGCCAACCGGCGTTGCGGAATTCGACCGCGTGCTGGGCGGCGGACTGGTTCCCGGCGCCGTGGTGCTGATCGGCGGCGATCCCGGCATCGGCAAATCGACGCTGATGCTGCAGGCGCTGTGCGCGATGGGTGCGAGCCACAAGGTGCTCTACGTGAGCGGCGAGGAGTCGGCGCAGCAGATCGCTTTGCGCGCGAAGCGCCTCGCGCTCGACGCTTCCGTACTGCACCAAATCGCCGAAATCAATCTCGAAAAAATCCTGTCGTTGCTGCAAGCCGAGAAACCCGCGGTGGCGGTGATCGATTCGATCCAGACGCTGTATTCGGGGCAGCTCACGTCGGCGCCGGGGTCGGTCGCGCAGGTGCGCGAATGCGCGGCGCAGCTCACGCGGCTCGCCAAGTCGAGCGGCATCACCATGATCCTGGTCGGCCACGTCACCAAGGAAGGCGCGCTCGCCGGCCCGCGCGTGCTCGAGCACATCGTCGATACCGTGCTTTATTTCGAAGGCGACACGCATTCGAGTTTCCGCTTGATCCGGGCGGTCAAGAACCGCTACGGCGCGGTCAACGAGCTCGGCGTGTTCGCGATGACCGAAAAAGGCCTCAAAGGCGTGGCCAATCCCTCGGCGCTGTTCCTGTCGCATCACGCCGAGCAGGTCGCCGGCTCGTGCGTGCTGGTGACGCAGGAAGGCACGCGCCCGCTGCTGGTCGAGATCCAGGCGCTGGTCGATGATGCGCATGCGCCGAATGCGCGCCGGCTCGGCGTCGGGCTCGAGCAGAACCGCCTCGCGCTCCTGCTCGCGGTGCTGCACCGGCACGCCGGCATCGCGTGCTTCGATCAGGATGTGTTCGTGAATGCGGTCGGCGGCATGAAGATCGCCGAGCCCGCCGCCGATCTCGCGGTGCTGATGGCGATCGTGTCGTCGCTCACCAATCGCCCGCTACCGGCCAAACTGGTCGTCTTCGGCGAAGTCGGGCTCGCCGGCGAAGTGCGGCCGGTGCAGCGCGGCCAGGAGCGGCTGCGGGAAGCGGCCAAACTCGGATTCACCCACGCGTTGATTCCCGAGGCCAACAAACCCAGGCAGGCAATCACCGGTTTGCAGGTGATTGCAGTGCGGCGCGTGGCGGACGCGGTAGCCCGCATGCGCGACGGTTTTTCGAATTGAATACGCGGCGGAAATCGCCATTTAAACAGGCTGTTGCTAAGCGCTGTTTATCCTTGTAGAGTCCGCCTCTCGAAACGTGTTGCAGCGCTCATAGGGTTGATATGAATCGGTTGCTGCAACGCCGAATGGCCCGACAGTAAACGATTTTAGTCACGGACAGGGTGCGAAGGGGATGTATGGCGCGAGTCAACCCATACAACATCGGTCTCGATAAGAATATTGCAAACTACACGCCGCTGACGCCATTGTCACTGCTGGCGCGCAGCGCCTACGTGTACCCCCAACGCATCGCCGTCATACATGGCGACCGGCAGCTGACCTGGTCGGAGGTGTACGCGCGCTGCCGGCATCTGGGCTCGGCGCTGAAGCAGCGCGGAATCGGCCATGGCGACACCGTCGCGGCGATGCTGCCCAATATTCCGGAGATGTATGAAGCGCATTTTGGCGTCGCGATGGCGGGCGCGGTCCTCAATACGCTCAATACGCGGCTCGATGCCGAGGCGATCGCCTTCATGCTCGAGCATGGCGAGGCCAGGGTGCTGATCACGGACCGCGAGTTCTCGGATACCGTCGAGAAAGCGCTGCGTCTGGTCGCAAGAAAGCCGCTGGTGATCGATGTCGACGACCCGACCTTCAGCGGCGGCAGGCTGCTCGGTGAAATGAACTACGAGAAGTTCATCGCGCGCGGCGACGCGGATTTCGGATGGCATCTGCCGGCCGATGAATGGGACGCGATCGCGCTCAATTACACCTCGGGCACCACCGGCAACCCGAAAGGCGTCGTCTATCATCATCGCGGAGCTTATCTCAACGCAATTTCCAATATCGTGAGCTGGGGCATGCCGCCGCACGCGGTGTATCTGTGGACGCTGCCGATGTTCCATTGCAACGGCTGGTGCTTTCCATGGACCATGGCGGCGAATGCCGGCACCAACATTTGCCTGCGCAAGGTCGACGCGAAAATGATTTTCGACCTGATTCGCAAGCACCATGTGACGCATTACTGCGGTGCGCCGATCGTCCACCTAGCGCTGATCAATGCGCCCGCCGAGTGGAAGCGGGGTATCGAGCATACTGTGAATTGCCTGGTCGCCGGCGCGGCGCCGCCCGGCGCGGTGATCGAAGGCATGCAGAAGATGGGCTTCAACATCACCCATGTCTACGGCCTGACCGAAACTTACGGGCCGGCCGCGGTGTGCTCCAAGCATCCGGAGTGGGAGGCGCTGCCGCTTGCCGAACAGGTGGTGCTCAACGGCCGCCAGGGCGTGTGGTACCACATGCAGCAGGGCATGACGGTGATGGACCCGGCGACGATGGAGCCGGTGCCGTGGGACGGCGAGGCCATGGGCGAAATCATGTTCCGCGGCAATCTGACGATGAAGGGTTATCTCAAGAATCCGCGGGCGACCGGGGAAGCGTTTGCCGGCGGCTGGTTTCACAGCGGGGACCTCGCGGTGATGCAACCCGACGGCTACGTCAAGATCAAGGACCGCTCCAAGGACGTGATCATCTCCGGCGGCGAGAACATCTCCTCGCTCGAAGTCGAGGATGTGTTGTATCGCCATCCGGCCGTGATGGCGGCAGCGGTGGTCGCGAAGCCCGATCCGAAATGGGGCGAAACGCCGTGCGCGTTCGTCGAGTTGAAAGCGGGCGCCAATCCGACCGCACACGAGATCATCGAGTTCTG
This sequence comes from Gammaproteobacteria bacterium, assembly GCA_041483135.1. Lineage (GTDB taxonomy): Bacteria > Pseudomonadota > Gammaproteobacteria > Burkholderiales > SG8-41 > PALSA-1004. Next base: position 80,919 of record JBGPFE010000011.1, read on the forward strand.
CCGCGGCCATATGGCGCGCTTCAAGGCGCCGAAAACGGTGATATTCGGGCCGCTGCCGAAAACTTCGACCGGCAAGATCCAGAAATTCATCCTGCGCCAGCAGGCGAAGTCGGCCTCGGCCATCGAGTAAAGATATAATTATCTGCTCCGCGCCGCAGCGACCTGCCGATATGGCTGACGACTACATCCTGGAAACGAAAAGCCTGGTGAAGGAATTCAAGGGGTTCGTCGCAGTCAACGACGTGAGCCTCAAAGTCAGGCGCGGCAGCATCCACGCGCTGATCGGCCCCAACGGCGCCGGCAAGACCACGTGTTTCAATCTGCTTACCAAGTTCCTCGAGCCGACCCGCGGCACCATCCATTTCAACGGTGCCGACATCACCGGCGAGAGACCGGCGCAGATCGCGCGCCGCGGCATCATCCGTTCGTTCCAGATTTCGGCTGTATTCCCGCACCTGACGGTGCTCGAGAACGTGCGCATCGGGCTGCAGCGCAAGCTCGGCACCTCGTTTCATTTCTGGAAGTCCGTGCGCACGCTCGATCAGCTCAATGCGCGCGCGATGGAACTGCTCGTGGCGGTCGATCTCGCCTCGTTCGCCGATACCGTCACCGTCGAGCTGCCGTACGGCCGCAAGCGCGCGCTCGAGATCGCAACTACGCTTGCGCTCGATCCCGATCTCATGCTGCTTGACGAGCCGACGCAAGGCATGGGCCACGAGGACGTCGGGCGCGTCGTCGAACTGATCAGGAAGGTTTCAGCCGGTCGCACCATCATGATGGTCGAGCATAATCTCAACGTGGTGGCCAACCTGTCGCACACGATCACCGTGCTCGCGCGCGGCGCGATCCTGGCCGAAGGATCGTATGCGGAAGTCTCGAAGAATCCGCAGGTGCTCGAAGCCTACGTCGGGACCGCACACGCATAGCGCCAAAAATCCGCAAGCAACCGCCGATAGACGCCGATGAAAATCCCAATCCATCATTTGCCCGTGTTTGAATTGTTTTATCTTAGCGGCGTTCATCTGCGTTCATCTGTGTTCATCGGCGGTTTCGAATTGTTCTTGATATGACCAGCGCATTCCAGCCCGACGTCGAATTATTGCGCGTGACCGGCTTGCATGCGTTTTACGGCGAGTCGCATATCCTGCACGGCGTCGACTTCGTCGTGAATCGCGGGGAAGTGGTGACGCTGCTCGGCCGCAACGGTGCCGGCCGTACCACGACCTTGCGCGCGATCCTCGGCCTCACCGGCAGACGCTCGGGCTCGATCATGGTCAATGGCCGCGAGACTATCGCCATGCCGACGCACCAGATTGCGCATCTGGGCATCGGCTATTGCCCCGAGGAGCGCGGCATTTTCGCGAGCCTGTCCGCCGAGGAGAACCTGCTGCTGCCGCCTGCGGTCGCGAGCGGCGGCATGACGGCCGATGAAATCTACGCGATGTTTCCGAATTTGAAGGAGCGCCGCGCGAGTCCCGGCATGCGGCTTTCCGGCGGCGAGCAGCAGATGCTCGCGATTGCGCGCATCCTGCGCACCGGCGCCAAGCTGCTGCTGCTCGACGAGATCAGCGAAGGCCTCGCGCCGGTGATCGTGCAAACGCTCGGCCGCGTGATTCGCACGCTCAAGGAGCGCGGTTACACCGTCATCATCGTCGAGCAGAATTTCCGCTTCGCGGCGCCGCTCGCCGACCGTCACTACGTGATCGAGCACGGCCGTATCGTCGAAACGGTTACAATGGCCGAGCTCGCTTCGAAAATGGACAAGCTGCACGTTTTACTCGGGGTCTAGTCAATGTCACATCAAGGAGGTACCACCATGAAACGCAAATTGTTGTCGGTTCTTGTCGGGGCGGCGCTCGCTGTTGCGCCGGCTGTTGTATTCGCGCAGCAACCCAAGAAGGACGCACCCAAGGCGGAAGCGAAAGCCGCCGGGCCGGTCAAATTGTCGGACGGCGTGGTCAAGATCGGCGTCCTGACCGATCTATCGGGGCTGTATTCGGATCTGTCCGGAGCGGGGGCCGTGCTCGCCGTGAAAATGGCGATCGAGGATTTCCAGGCGATGGAAAAAGGGAAGAGCTTTCCGATCGAGCTGGTGTCGGCCGACCACCAGAACAAGGGCGATGTCGCGTCGAACAAGGCGCGCGAATGGTTCGAGCGCGACCAGGTCGACATGATCAATGACCTGGTCACGACTTCGACCGCGCTCGCAGTGATGCCGGTGGCGAAGGAAAAGAACCGCATCACCATCGTCAACGGCGCGGCCTCGACGCCGATCACCGGCAAGCAATGCACCGATACCAACGTGCATTACACCTACGATACCTATGCGCTCGCGCATGGCACCGGCCAGGCGGTGGTCAAGCAGGGCGGCACCACCTGGTTCTTCCTGACCGCCGACTACGCGTTCGGCCAGTCGCTCGAGCAGGAAACCACCAAGGTGGTCCTTGCCAGCGGCGGCAAGGTGCTGGGCTCGGTGCGCCATCCGTTTCCTGGCACTGACTTCTCGTCGTTTCTGCTCAAAGCGCAGGCGTCGGGCGCCAAGGTCATCGGGCTTGCCAATGCCGGCACCGACACGACCAACGCTATCAAGCAGGCGGCCGAGTTCGGCATTACGCCGAAGCAGTCGCTGGCCGGCCTCCTGATGTTCATTACCGATGTACACAGCCTTGGTCTCAAGGTCACGCAAGGCATGTATCTGACCGAAGGTTTCTACTGGGACTTGAACGACGAGACCCGCGCCTGGTCGAAGCGCTTCTTCGAGAAGCACAAGCGCATGCCGACGATGGTGCAGGCCGGGGATTATTCTTCGACCATGCATTATCTCAAGGCGGTGAAAGCAGCCGGCACCGACGAGGCGCAGGCGGTGATGAAGAAGATGAAGGAAACGCCGATCAACGATTTCTTCGCCAAGAACGGCAGGATCCGCGCCGACGGCCGCATGGTGCACGATATGTATCTCCTGCAGGTTAAGAAGCCCGAGGAATCGAAGACGCCGTGGGACTACTATCACGTGCGCCAGGTAATACCCGCTGCGGAGGCGTTCACGCCGCTCGCGCAAAGCGAGTGTCCGCTCGTGAAGAAGTGAGTCGAAAGGCGCGAGGGGAGAGGAGAGAGCGGTGAGGCAAAACCCGCTCACTTCTCCTCCGACATATTCTTAATCGGCGTTTATCTGCGTTCATCGGCGGTTGCATCAGATGTTCGAGCTTTTAGGAATTACTCCGCAGGGGCTCTACAGCCAGCTGCTGGTAGGGCTCATCAACGGCTCGTTCTACGCCATGATGAGTCTCGGCCTGGCGGTGATTTTCGGCATGCTCAACATCATCAATTTCTCGCACGGCGCGCAGTACATGATGGGCGCGTTCATCGCGTGGCTGGGTCTCACCCAGCTCGGCGGGTGGATCGGCAATCCCGAGTTCCAGCTCAACTACTGGGTCGCGTTGCTGCTCGCACCGCTCGTGGTCGGGGCGTTCGGCGTGATCATCGAGCGCACCATGCTGTCGCGGCTCTACAAGCTCGACCACCTCTACGGATTGTTGCTTACGTTCGGTCTCGCGCTGATCATCGAAGGCTTGTTCCGCTACGCGTATGGGGTGTCCGGACAGCCTTATGAGATACCGGAGTCGCTCCAGGGCGCAATCAATCTCGGCTTCATGTTCCTGCCCAAGTATCGCGCGTGGGTGATCGCCGCCTCGCTGTCGGTGTGCTTCGCGACCTGGTTCGTGATCGAGCGCACCAAGCTCGGCTCCTATCTGCGCGCCGGCACCGAGAATCCGCGGCTGGTGCAGGCGTTCGGCGTCAACGTGCCGCTGATGATCACGCTTACTTACGGATTCGGCGTCGCGCTCGCGGCGTTCGCGGGCGTGCTCGCCGCGCCGATCTTTACCGTCAGCCCCAAGATGGGCTCCGATCTGATCATCGTCGTGTTCGCGGTGGTGGTGATCGGTGGCATGGGCTCGATCCTCGGCGCGATCCTGACCGGACTTGCGCTCGGCCTGATCGAAGGGCTGACCAAGGTGTTCTACTCGGAAGCGTCGGCGGTGGTGGTTTTCGTGATCATGGTGATCGTATTGCTCGTGCGGCCGGCCGGCCTGTTCGGACGCGAGCGGTAGCGCCATGAGCTACGGAGCAGGGACCCTCCGGGATGCGATGAAAGCGAATGGGGCAGCACGCCGCCGGCGCGGTGCAACAGTTCGCTCAGTATCGGAGGCGGCGTGAGCAAAATCACGGCGGGTTTCATCGTGCTCGTCGTCGCCGGCGCGGTCGCGCCGCTCGCCGGCGTGTATCCGACTTTCCTGATGAACTGCTGGTGCTTCGCGTTGTTCGCGTGCGCGTTCAACCTGCTGCTCGGTTATACCGGCCTTTTGTCGTTCGGCCACGCCGCGTTTCTCGGCGCCGCCGGCTACATCACCGGCCATGCGATCAAGGTATGGGGCTGGCCGCCCGAGGCCGGCATCCTCGCTGGCACCGTATTTGCCGCGGCGTTGGGTTGGGCGTTCGGCAGCCTGGCGATCCGGCGCGCCGGAATCTATTTCGCGATGATCACGCTGGCGCTCGCGCAGATGATGTACTTCGTCTGGTTGCAAATGAAATTCACGGGCGGCGAGGACGGGTTGCAAGGCGTGCCGCGCGGCGAGCTGCTTGGCGTGATCGACCTCTCGGACAGCATGAACCTGTATTACGCGGTGTTCGCGATCTTCCTGTTCGGCTTCTTCCTCATCTACCGCACCATCCATTCCCCGTTCGGCCAGGTGCTCAAATCGATCCGCGAGAACGAGCCGCGCGCGATCTCGCTCGGCTACGATGTCGCCAAGTACAAGCTCGTCGCGTTCGTGCTGTCGGCCGCGTTGTCGGGGATGGCCGGCGCGACCAAGACCGTAGTGTTCCAGCTCGCCTCGCTGACCGACGCGCACTGGACCATGTCGGGTGAAGTGGTACTGATGACACTGCTCGGGGGCCTGGGCACGGTGTTCGGCCCGGTGGTCGGCGCATTTGTAATCGTGGGACTGCAAAACCAGCTCGCCGACAAGGTCGGCTCCTGGGTGCAGGTGATCATGGGCGTCATATTCGTGATCTGCGTGCTTGCGTTTCGCCGCGGCATCGTCGGCGAGATCATGGCGCTGTTCAAGCGCCCCGGGCCGACCAAGGCCTGAAGGCGCATGCGCTGCCGTGGCGCATGGTTGTGGCCGGCTAACGCATTCCGCGGTGCGCGCTAATCCGGTAAAATCCGCTTCTTTCTGCGGCTTCCGCGGCAAATTCCATTCGAGGGGTGGTGATGAAGGTTCTGGTGGCAATCAAGCGCGTGGTCGATCCCAATATCAAGGTGCGCGTCAAGGCCGACGGCACGGGTGTCGAAACCGCCAACGTCAAAATGGCGATGAATCCGTTCTGTGAAATCGCGGTCGAGCAGGCGATCCGCATGAAGGAAGCCGGCACGGTGACTGAAATCGTCGTGGCGTCGATCGGCATCCCGCAATGCCAGGAAACGCTGCGCACCGCGCTCGCGATGGGCGCCGACCGCGCGATCCTGGTCGAGACCGCCGTCGACGTGCAGCCGCTGGCAGTGGCCAAGGTGCTGAAAGCGCTCGTTGCGAAGGAGCAGCCCGGGCTCGTGATCATGGGCAAGCAGGCGATCGACGACGACTGCAACCAGTCGGGGCAGATGCTTGCCGCGCTGCTTGGGTGGCCGCAGGCGGCCTTCATTTCAAAGATCGCGCCTGCGGGCGACCATGCCGAAGTCACGCGCGAGATCGACGGCGGGCTGGAGAGCCTGACGATCAAGTTGCCGGCGGTGGTGACCGTCGATCTGCGGCTCAATGAGCCGCGTTACGTGACGCTGCCCAACATCATGAAGGCGAAGAAAAAGCCACTCGAGGTCATCAAGCCGGATGCGCTCGGCGTCGATGTCGCGCCGCGGCTGGCGACACTCAAAGTTGAGGAGCCGCCCAAGCGCGGCGCCGGCGTCAAGGTCGCGGATGTCGCGGAACTGGTCGATAAACTGAAAAATGAAGCGAAGGTGATCTGATGGCGATCCTGGTCATAGCGGAGCACGACAACAAGCAGCTCAAGACGGGTGTCGCCAACACCATCGCCGCTGCGACCAAACTCGGCGGCGACGTCAGCGTGCTGGTCGCGGGTCATCAGTGCGGCGATGCCGCTGCTGCAGCGACAAAAATCGCCGGTGTTGCCAGGGTGCTGGTCTCCGATGCTGCACATTACGCGGTGCCGCTTGCCGAAAACATGGCGGCGCTGGTGTTGTCGATAGCCGGCAAATACACCCACATCCTCGCGCCGGCCACCGGCTTCGGCAAGAACTTCATGCCGCGCGTGGCGGCCACGCTCGACGTGGCGCAGATATCCGATATCAGCGGCATCGAGTCGCCCGATACCTTTGTGCGCCCGATTTACGCCGGTAATGTGCTCGCGACCGTGCAATCCAGGGACCGCATCAAGGTCATCACCGTGCGCATAACCGGCTTCGATCCGGCGGGCGCCGCGGCTGCCGCAGCGCCGGTCGAGAGCGTGACGCCGGTCGCCGACAGCGGCCTGTCGCAGTTCAAGGGCAACGAACTCACCAAGTCGAGCCGGCCGGAGCTCACCGCCGCGCGCGTCATCGTGTCCGGCGGGCGCGGCATGGGCAACGCGGAGAATTTCAAGATGCTCGAGGCGCTGGCCGACAAGCTGGGGGCGGCGGTGGGCGCTTCGCGCGCCGCGGTGGATTCCGGCTTCGTGCCCAACGATTATCAGGTCGGGCAGACCGGCAAGATCGTCGCGCCGGAGCTGTATTTCGCGATCGGGATTTCGGGCGCGATCCAGCATCTGGCCGGCATGAAGGACAGCAAGGTGATCGTCGCCATCAACAAGGACGCGGAAGCGCCGATTTTCCAGGTCGCGAATTACTGGCTGGTCGAGGATCTGTTCAAGGCAGTGCCCGAGCTTACAGCGAAGCTGTGAGCGAAGTGAAGGTGTGAATGTGTGAATGAGTGAACCCCCTCACCCCGGCCCTCTCCCCCGGTGACGGAGGAGAGGGAGATTAAACCACTTCTTCACGCCTTCACTCATTCACCCCTTCACCGTTCTACGAAGGAGAACCAATGTCCACCTACGCCGCGCCGCTGAAAGACATGCAGTTCGTGATCAAGGAATTGGTCGGGCTCGAGGACATCACCGCGATGCCCGCTTGCGCGGAGGTGACGGGCGACGTGGTCGACGCAGTGCTCGAAGAGGCGGGCAAATTCGCCGCCGAAGTGCTCGATCCGCTCAACCGCAACGGCGACAAGCAGGGCTCGCAGCTTCTCGACGGTAAAATCACCGCGCCACAGGGATTCAAGGAAGCCTATCGGCAGTTCATCGCCGGCGGCTGGAACGGATTGTCGGGGCAGACCGAGTTCGGCGGCCAGGGGCTGCCGCACGTCGTCGCCATGCCCGTGCAGGAGATGTGGAACAGCGCCAACATGGCGTTCTGCCTGTGCCCGATGCTGACTTCCGGCGTGCTCGAAGCATTGAAGCTGCGCGGCTCGCCCGCGCAACAGCAGATGTATGTGCCCAAGCTCACCAGCGGCGAATGGTGCGGAACCATGAACCTGACCGAGCCGCAGGCGGGCTCGGACCTTTCCGCCGTGCGCACGCGCGCAGTGCCCGAAGGCGACCACTACCGCATCCACGGCACCAAGATTTTCATCACCTGGGGCGAGCACGACCTGGCGGAGAACATCATCCACCTCGTGCTCGCGCGCACGCCCGACGCGCCGGAAGGCGTGAAGGGCATTTCACTTTTCATCGTGCCGAAGTTCCTGGTCAATGCCGACGGCACGCTCGGCAGCCACAACGACGTCAAATGCGTGTCGATCGAGCACAAGCTCGGCATCAACGCGAGCCCGACCTGCGTGCTCGCTTACGGCGATGAGAAAGGCGCGCTCGGCCATCTGGTGGGCGAGGAGAATCGCGGCCTCGAATACATGTTCATCATGATGAACCACGCACGGCTCGGCGTCGGGCTCGAAGGCGTCGCGCTCGCCGAACGCGCCTATCAGCACGCGCGGGAGTACGCGAAGACCCGCGTGCAGGGACGGGCGATCGGCCAGAAGAGCGGCGACCGCGTCACCATCATCCATCATCCCGACGTCAAGCGCATGCTGCTCTCGATGAAGGCGCAGATCGAGGCGATGCGCGCGCTTGCCTACACCGCTTCGGCAGCGCTCGACAAATCGCGCCATCATCCCGACGACAAGGAGCGCCGCCGCAACCAGGCGCTGGTCGATTTCCTGATCCCCATCGTCAAAGGGTGGTGCACGGAGAGCAGCATCGAAATCGCTTCGACCGGAGTCCAGATCCACGGCGGCATGGGCTTCGTCGAGGAGACCGGCGCCGCGCAATTCCTGCGCGATGCGCGCATCACCACGATTTACGAAGGCACGACCGGAATCCAGGCCGCCGATCTGGTCGGGCGCAAGGTCGGATTCGAGAAAGGCGCAACGGCGTTCGCGGTGATCGGAGAAATGCGCAAGCTCGACGCCGGGCTTGCGCGGAGCCAAAACGCCGATGTGGCCGCGCAACGCGACAATCTCAAGCGCGCGGTCGACGGACTCGAGAGCGCGACGCGATGGGTGGTCGATACCTTTCCGAAAAATCCGAACGCAGTCGCCGCCGTGTCGGTGCCGTATCTCAAGCTGTGGGGAATCGGCGGCGGCGGCTGGCAGATGGCACGCGCGGCGCTGATCGCGGATACCAAGCTTGGCGCCGGCACCGGCGGCGACGCCGATTTCTACCGCGCCAAGATCGCGACTGCGCGCTTTTACGCCGAACACATCCTCCCGCAGGCGACGGCGTTGTCCGCCGAAGTCGTCAACGGCGCATCAAGCGTGCTCGCATTGAGCGAAGCGCAGTTCTAGGGGACAGAACAAATTGGTAACAGAATCAAAAACCGGCCCTTCTGGCTTACGGCAATGACTACACCCGACCCGCTGAAAAATCCACCCGGGAACCCGGAGGCGGGCTTTTCAGCCTGCTCGAAGAATGTGTTTTCCCAGCATGGCGAAGACGGGATCGTAGAAAAGATACTGGAGCTGATACCGGGAAATCACTGGTGCGCGGAATTCGGAGCGTGGGACGGCGTTCATTTTTCCAATACGCGTAATCTGATAAAGAACAAAGGATTTAAATCCGTCCTCATAGAACCGGATCGTAAAAAATTCAAGGACCTGCAGAAAAATCTCGAAGGTCATGAGGCAGTACTGATCAACAAGTTCGTCATGTTCGAGGGCGCAGATACGCTCGACGACATTTTGAGTTCGACCGCAATACCGGCCGATTTCGATTTTCTGTCGATCGATGTCGACGGCAATGATTACTATATCTTTGCATCCTTGACCAGGCACAGGCCCAGGATCATATGCGTCGAGTACAATCCCACGATTCCCAACGAAATCGAATATGTCCAGCCCAGGGACTTCAACGTCAAGCGCGGCGCCAGCGCATTGGCGTTGGTCAATCTGGCCAGGTCAAAAGGATACGAGCTTGTTGCGGCCACCTACACCAACCTCATCTTTGTCGATAAAATTCTTTTCCCGCGTCTTGGAATTGCCAATAACCAATTGACAAGCCTCCGGGACGACCGGGATGCCAAGGTTTTCGCGTTCGTTTGCTATGACGGGACAATTCATCTATCACGGCCGCTGACATTGCTCTGGCACGACTTGACCGTAGATCAATCAGAACTTCAGGCGCTGCCGGCTTATCTGCGCAGATTTTCCCCGGATTACAGTTTTGTCCAGAAAATTCTCTTCAAGCTGTTTCTGTTGTTCAACTACCCCGCGCGGGTTTCGACCGCCATCAAGCAGCAAGCCAGAAAATTGATCGGCTGAGCAAGCATCCCTTGCCGTGGACGGATCGCCAGCGGACTTTTTCAGCTGCGATAAAATCTCCTTGCGTTCAGTAGCTTAAGCCTGCCCCGCGGTTGCCGTGCCGGCATGCCGCGTGTATGCTGGCACGTACCGGGAGGTGGTTCCAAGACGTTCCTGCGAGCACACCCGCTCGCCACTAAAAAGGTGTGAAGATGAACGCGCTGCTGATCGTGCCGGCGATGCTCGCCGCCTTGTGGGTCTGTGCCTATCACCGATACAGCGCGCTGGGCTGGACCGCTGTAATCGCCGTCGGCTTTGGCGCAGTGATCGCCGAGGGCGGGCTGCCGCAATCCACGCTCATGGCGCTGTGGGTCGTGTTTGCAATCGGCGCAGTGTTGCTCAATCCGTCGCCGCTGCGCCGGGCCATACTCGGCGCGCCGCTGCTCGTGCTGTTCCGCAAAATCCTGCCGCAGGTGTCGCAGACCGAGCAGGAAGCGCTCGATGCCGGCACCGTGTGGTGGGACGGCGATCTTTTTTCCGGCAAGCCGGACTGGGCGAAGCTGCTCGCTTATCCGAAGCCGGCGCTCTCCGCCGAAGAAAGAGCATTCGTCGACGGCCCGGTCGAGGAATTGTGCGCAATGCTGAACGACTGGCAGGTCACCTACGAACTCTATGATTTGCCGCCGCACGTCTGGCAGTTCATCAAGGACCAGGGCTTCCTCGGCATGATCATCCCCAAGCAGTACGGGGGGCTCGGCTTCTCGGCGCTCGCGCATTCGGAAGTCGTGATGAAGCTCACGACTCGCAGCGGCACCGCGGCGGTGTCGGTGATGGTGCCGAACTCGCTCGGGCCTGCGGAACTCCTGCTGCATTACGGCGCCGACGCACAGAAAAAATACTATCTGCCGCGGCTCGCGAAGGGGCTCGAGATGCCGTGCTTCGCGCTGACGAACCCCGAAGCAGGCTCGGACGCCGGCGCCATTCCGGATTTCGGCATCGTCTGCCGCGGCGAGTGGGAAGGAAAGCAAAATGTGCTTGGCATGCGCCTCACGTGGGAGAAGCGCTACATCACGCTGGGGCCGGTAGCGACGCTGCTCGGGCTCGCATTCCGGCTCTACGACCCCGATCACCTGCTGGGCAACTGCGACGACGTCGGCATCACGCTCGCGCTGATCCCGACCAAGACGCCGGGCGTGCACATCGGGCGGCGGCACTTGCCGTTGAACGCGGTTTTCATGAACGGCCCGAACTGGGGCAAGGACGTGTTCATTCCGATGGACTACGTGATCGGCGGCGTCGATTACGTCGGGCAGGGCTGGAAGATGCTGATGAACTGCCTCGCCGCCGGGCGCTCGATCTCGCTGCCGGCCAACGGCGTCGGCATGGCGAAGCTGTGCGCGCTGACCACCGGCGCCTACGGCCGCGTGCGCACCCAGTTCAGGTTGTCGGTCGGGCGCTTCGAAGGCGTCGAGGAGGCGATCGCGCGCATCGGCGGCAACACTTACATCATGGACGCGGCTCGCGTGATGACCGCCGGCGCGGTCGATCTCGGCGAGAAACCGTCGGTTGTGTCGGCCATCGTCAAATACCACCTGACCGAACGCGCGCGCCAGGTCATCAACGACGCGATGGACGTGCATGCCGGCAAGGGCATCTGCATGGGGCCGAACAATTATCTCGCGCGCGCCTACCAGCAGACGCCGATCGCGATCACGGTCGAAGGCGCCAACATCCTGACGCGTTCGATGATCATTTTCGGCCAGGGCGCGATCCGGGGGCACCCTTACGTGCTGAAGGAAATCGCCGCGACCAGGGAACCCGACCACGCCAAGGCGCTCGTCGACTTCGACGCCGCGTTTTTCGGCCACGTCGCATTCGTCATATCGAACAAGGCGCGCGCGCTGTGGCTCGGCTCCACGCGCGGGCATTTCGTCGGCGTGCCGGGAGATGCGCATACGCGGCGCTACTACCAGCAGCTGACGCGGCTTTCCAGCGGCTTCGCGTTGATGGCCGACGCCGCGATGTTCGTGCTCGGCGGTTCGTTGAAGCGTCGTGAACGATTGTCGGCACGGCTGGGCGACATCCTGAGCCTGCTTTATCTCGCGTCCGCAGCGCTCAAACACTACGAAGACAACGGCCGTCCCGCCGACGATCTGCCGCTGCTGCACTGGTCGATGCAGGACGCGATGAACAAGATACAGGACGCATTTTTCGGTTTGTTTGATAATTTGCCAAACCGTTTCGCTGCATTTGTGTTGCGCCACTTGATCTTTCCAAACGGCAAGGAATTCGACCCACCGCACGATCGACTCGGGCAGCAGGTCGTGCATACGCTGCTCGAGCCGAACGAGGCGCGCGACCGGCTCACAGCCGGTGTTTTCATTCCGAAGGACGATAACGATCCGGTCGGGACGCTGGAGGCGGCGTTGCGCGCGGTGATAGCGGCGGAGCCCATCGGCGCCAAGATTCGGGCCGCGCGCGATAAAGGCATCATCGCGGGCCGGTTTCCGGACGAGATCATCGACGAGGCGTTGGCGAAGAGTGTGATCACGCGCGAGGAGAAGGCCGCGATGGAGAAGGCCGGGGTATTGCGCCGCAAGGCCATCATGGTTGACGATTTCCCGCGGGACCTCGGCAAGTCCGAAATGTTCCAGACTACGCAGCCGGTCACGTTCGAAGCGCTGCGCCGCCGAAACGCATGAGCGAAACGCTGCTGTATTCGGTTGCCGGCGGCATCGCCACCATTACGCTTAACCGGCCGCAAGTGATGAACGCGCTCGATGCCGGCATGATCGTGCGGCTGCGCGAGATTTCCGAGCAGGCTGGCGACGATGCCGCGGTGCGCGCAATCGTACTGCGCGGCAACGGGCCGGCGTTTCTCGCGGGCGGTGACGTCGCGCTATTTCGTGCCAATTTGCCGCGCCTGCCGGCGATGATCGGGGAGCTCGCCGGTGACCTGCATCATGCCGTCGTCGCGCTGCGGCGTGCGCCCAAGCCGGTGCTCGCAAGCGTGCACGGCGCGGTGGCCGGCGCCGGCGTGAGCCTGCTCGTTGCGGCGGATCTTGCGATAGCTGCAGCCGATACCAAATTCACGCTCGCCTACAGCAAGATCGCGGCGAGCCCCGACGGCGGCAGCACTTATTTTCTGCCGCGGCTCGTCGGCAATCGCAAGGCGCTCGAATTGATGCTGCTGTCGGATACCTTCGACGCCGAGACGGCGCTTGCGCTCGGGCTGGTGAACTGGGTGGCGGCAAGTGCTGATCTCGCCGCCGAGACCGATGAAATCGCGCACCGGCTGGCGAGCGGGCCGACGATTGCGTTCGGCGAGACCAAGGCGCTGGTCAATCGATCGTTTGAACAAACGCTGACAGCACAACTTGCTGCCGAAGCGCAGGCATTCGTGCGCTGCGCGCGTACGCGCGATCTTGCCGAGGGCGTGACCGCATTTGTCGAAAAGCGCAAACCGGTGTTTAGAGGGCAGTGAAACGTAAAAGGTGAAACGTGAAAAGTTCCCTCTCCCCCGTGACGGGGGAGAGCCAGCGCAGCGAGCGAGGGGGCCGGGCAGGGTGAGGGGGATCACTTTTCACCTTTGACGTTTCACTCGGATGGCACCTTGTTATAGCTGCAGACAGCGGAGGTGGCGTGTCACTAGAAGGTAAGACCATTTTCATCACCGGCGCGAGCCGCGGCATCGGCCGCGAGATCGCATTGCGGTGCGCGCATGACGGCGCCAATGTCGTGCTGGCGGCGAAAACCGTCGAGCCGCACCCCAAGCTTGCCGGCACGATACACAGCGTCGCCGCGGAGGTCGAGGCGGCCGGCGGCCGCGCGCTGCCGCTCGCCGTCGACGTGCGCGACGAAATCTCGGTGCGTGCGGCGGTCGAGAAGAGCCTCGCGACGTTCGGCGGCATCGACATCCTCGTCAACAATGCGAGCGCCATCATGCTGACCGGCACGCTCGCCACGCCGATGAAGCGCTTCGATCTGATGTTCGGGGTCAACGTGCGCGGCACCTTTGCGTGCTCGCAGGCATGCATCCCGCATCTCATGAAGGCGCAGAATCCGCACGTCCTCAATCTGTCGCCGCCGCTCAACATGGGCGCCAAATGGTTCAAGGATCACACCGCCTACACCATGTCCAAGTACGGCATGAGCATGTGCACGCTCGGCATGTCGGCCGAGCTTGCCCAGCACGGCATCGCGGTCAACTCGTTGTGGCCGCGCACCACCATCGCGACAGCCGCGATCGAGGTTAATTTCCCGGCGGAAATCCTGAATGCGAGCCGCCGGCCGGCGATTATGGCCGATGCGGCCTACGTGATCTTCAATCGCGACAGCCGCCGGAATACTGGCATGTTTTACATCGATGAGGCAGTATTGCGCGAAGAAGGCGTGACTGATTTCGATCGCTACGCAGTAACCCCGGGGGCACGCCTGTACGGCGATCTGTTCCTGGAATAAAACAAATGGAGGAGGTGTGCATGTCAACGTCAAACCATGTCGACCTTGCTCACGTCATATCCCCCGAAGAGGCGGTGACTCTCGACGGCTTGTTCGGCGCACGCGCGAGGCGCACGCCCGACACCATTGCCTACCGCGATTTCAATCAGCAGCACGCGAACTGGCGGGACTACAGCTGGGCGCAGATCGATCATCAGGTTGCGCGCTGGCAGGCGGCGCTCGAGCGCGATGGGCTCAGGCCCGGCGACCGCGTTGCGGTGATGCTGCGCAATTCGATCGAATGGGTGATTTTCGATCAGGCTGCGCTCGGCCTGGGCCTGATCGTGGTGCCGCTCTATACTCAGGACCGCCCGGACAATGTCGCCTATATTCTCAACGATGCCGGCTGCAAAGTGCTCCTGTTCGGCACCGTCGAGCAATGGAAGGCATTTGCCGGCGTGCGCGGTCAGTTGGGTGGGCTCACGCGCATCCTGACGGTCGAACCGCAGGCCGGGCCCGGCGATGACCCGCGGCTGAAGTCGATCGATCAGTGGCTGCCCGATGACGGCGGCGTAACCCGCCACCTGCCGCGTGATCCCTATCAGCTCGCGACCATCGTTTACACGTCCGGCACCACCGGCCGCCCCAAGGGCGTGATGCTGAGCCATCGCAACATCGTGAGCAATGCTTACGCCTGCCTGCGGGTAATGACAGTGGGGCAGCGCGATGTCTTTCTGTCGTTCCTGCCGCTGTCACATACGTTCGAGCGCACCTGCGGCTACTACCTGACGATCATGGCGGGATCGACGGTCGCTTATGCGCGCTCGGTGCAGCAGCTCGGGGAGGACCTGCAGACGATACGCCCGACCATGCTGATTTCGGTGCCGCGCATCTACGAGCGCGTTTACACCGCGATCAAGGCCAGGCTGGATGAAGGCCCGCCGCTGAAAAAGAAATTGTTCGCGCTGGCGGTGGATGTCGGCTACGCGCGCTTCGAGCACGCGCAGGGGCGCGCCGGCTGGCGGTTGTCGTTTCTGGCATGGCCGCTGCTCAACGCGCTGGTTGCAAAGAAAATCCTGGCGCGCCTCGGCGGCAATCTGCGCGCCGCGCTATCGGGCGGCGCGGCGCTGTCACCGGATATCTCTCGCGTGTTCACGGCTCTGGGCTTGTGCGTGCTGCAGGGCTACGGACTTACCGAAACCAGCCCCGTCGCCTGCGCCAACCGCCCGCAGGACAATCTGCCGGCGAGCGTCGGCCAGGCGGTTCCCGGCGTCGAAGTCAGAATCGGCGACAAGAGCGCGCTGATGATCAAGGGGCCCAATGTCATGCTCGGCTACTGGAACAATCCGGACGCGACCAAGGCGATGATCGGCGCCGACGGTTGGCTGAATTCAGGCGACACCGCGCGCATCGATGAAACGGGCCACGTGTTCATTACCGGGCGGCTCAAGGAGATCATCGTGATGTCGAATGGCGAGAAGATACCGCCGGTCGACATCGAGGCGGCGATCATGCGCGATACGCTGTTCGAGCAGGTGATGCTGATCGGTGAAGGCAAGCCTTACTTGAGCGCGATGACGGTGCTGAGCCACGAGCAGTGGAAAAAATTCGCGGCCGAGCACAACAAGCCCGACGCCGCGGGTTCGGTGCGGCTGCCCGAGATAGAAAAAGCGCTGCTTGCGCGGATGGCGGCGCAGATGAGGGAGTTTCCGGGTTACGCTCAGGTGCGGCGCGTCACCGCAGCGCTTGAGCCGTGGACGGTCGAGAACGGGCTGCTCACGCCGACCATGAAGCTGCGCCGCAGCCGCGTGATGGAGAAGTTCCAGGCCGAACTCGACCAGATGTACTCGGGGCATTAATCGTGAAGGGTGAAGGGAAAATATCGTGAGTGGTGAAAACGCGGCGTTGCCGGCGGGTAAAGAACCCACGCTGCGCGTGGTGCCGATGCCGGCCGACTCCAACTCGAGCGGCGACATTTTCGGCGGCTGGGTGATGTCGCAGGTCGACATCGCCGGCAGCATCCCGGCGATACGGCGCGCGCGCGGGCGGGTTGCGACCGTCGCGGTCAATTCGTTCGTTTTCAGGCAGCCGGTGATGGTGGGCGACATCGTGAGCCTGTATGCCGAGGTGGTGAAAGTGGGGCGTACTTCAATCACCGTCAGCGTCGAAGTCTATGCCCAGCGTAACCCGGAAAAAGAAGAGTGCGTGAAAGTCACCGAGGCCACGCTGACTTACGTCGCGGTCGACAAGGATCGCCGCCCGCGTGTTGTATCGCCGCAACAATAACGGCGTAATAGTGTTGTAAAAAAGCTTGGGACGCGTATATTTCAAATAAATCCGGCGCAGACCGGTGTTTGAGCGCTGAAATTGCCCAAGGAGGGCTTATGAAGGCATGCCACAAGATCATCGGCTTTGCTGTGCTCGCTGCGCTTGGTGCGGGGTCCCAGCAGGCGCTCGCATCCGGTTTCCAACTGGTCGAGCAGAACGCGAGCGGTCTGGGCAACGCCTACTCGGGCCAGGCGGCGGCGGCGGAGAACGCCAGCACGATTTTCTTTAACCCGGCGGGGATGACTTACCTGCCAGGCAAGCAGTTTTCCGGCTCGGTGAGCGCCATCAAGCCGTCGGCTGAGTTCAACAACGATGGCAATTCGGTCGCGCCGCCATTGAACCCGCTCGGCACCAACGGCGGCGACGCGGGTGGCTGGAACTACCTTCCTGCCGCCTATTTTTCCTGGCAATTGACCCAGCGATTCTGGGCTGGAATCGGAATTGCGGCCCCGTTCGGCCTGAAGACCGATTACGACCCGACCTTCATCGGCCGCTTTCAGTCGCAGAAGGTGGATCTCAAGACCTACGACATCAACCCGAGCATCGCTTTCAAATTCAACGATGTCTTTTCGCTCGGCGGTGGATTCAGCTATCAGAAATCCAGGCTTTCGCTTGACCGCTCTTTTTCCCTCGTGCTCTCAGCGGCGCCCGAAACGGTTTCGCTCAACGACAGCAGTTGGGGCTGGAATCTCGGCGGTATGCTCAATCTGGGGCCGGGGACGCGTCTCGGGCTGACTTACCGCTCGGCAGTCAACTACGACCTTACCGGTGGTGTGACCGTCGCCGGGGTCGGCAACGCCTCCGCCAAGGCGTCGGTCAGTTTCCCCGATACCGCGGCGGTCGCCATTTCCCATCAGTTCAACGACAAGTGGCAGGTGCTGGGCGACGTGACCTGGACTCACTGGAGCAAAATCCAGAACATACCGCTCGTACTGACTTCCGCGCTGGGCGCATTTCCCGCAGGTACGGTCGCCGATACTCTCGACTTCCAGTTCAAGAACACGTACCGGGTCGGTGTCGGCGTCAACTATCGCTGGACGGATAGGTTCATGCTCAAGTTCGGCGGCGCCTTCGATACCACGCCGGTGCCGGATTTCATGCATCGCACGACGTTTCTGCCTGACAACAACCGCGCCTGGCTGGCGATCGGTGCAAAATTTCAGTTCGACAAGAACAGCACGCTCGATTACGGCTATGCCCACTTGTTCGTGAACGATGGCGGTACTTTTCGCAACAAGGGAACTGCGGTTGCGCCGGGACAGCAGGGCATAGTCAGCGGCGTTTACAAGGATAAAGTCGACATCATCAGCATCCAGTACACCTACGCGTTCTGACGTGTGATCGGCCCGAGCCGGACGGCCCGCGGGTGCCGCCCGGCTTTTTTTCGTCTGCCTGCCCGGTCGCGCGTGCTAGAATTCCCGTCCTGCCGCGGGGAATGCCCATGCCATCAAATCAATCGTTTATCGTGCGCAAGGCGGCCGTGCTGGGCGCCGGCGTCATGGGCGCGCAGATTGCCGCGCACCTGGTCAATGCCAACGTCGAGGCGCTGCTCTACGAGTTGCCGGCGAAAGAAGGCGATCCCAACGGCAATGTGCTGAAGGCAATCGACAACCTCAGGAAACTCGAACCAAATCCGCTCGCGGTCGCGCGCAAGGCAGGCTTGATCCGCCCCGCCAATTACGACCAGCATCTCGGCGAGCTCAAGGACTGCGATGTCGTGATCGAGGCGATATCCGAACGCATGGACTGGAAGAGCGATCTTTATCGCAAGGTCGCGCCGCACCTGGGCGAGCATTCGATCTTCGCCAGCAACACGTCGGGGCTGTCGATCAACACGCTGGCGCAGGCGTTTCCCGAAGCGCTGCGGCATCGGTTCTGCGGCGTGCATTTTTTCAATCCGCCGCGCTACATGCATCTGGTCGAGCTTATCGCGTGCAGCAACACCGATCCCGCGCTGCTCGACGACCTGGAGAAATTCCTCGTCACGACACTCGGCAAAGGCGTGATCCGCGCCAAGGACACGCCGAATTTCATCGCCAACCGCGTCGGCGTGTTCTCGATGCTGGCGACCATCCACCACGCCCAACAGTTCGGGCTCGGCTTCGATCTGGTCGATGCGCTGACCGGGCCATCGATCGGGCGCCCGAAGAGCGCGACGTTCCGCACCGCCGATGTGGTCGGCCTCGATACGTTCGCCCATGTCGTCAAGACCATGGCCGATACGCTGCCGAACGATCCGTGGCACAAATATTATGCGATTCCGGCGTGGCTGAAGACGTTGATCGAGCAGGGCGCGCTCGGCCAGAAAACCAGGCGCGGCGTCTACCAGAAGATCGGCAGGGATATTCAGGTGCTCGACGTCGCTTCCGGCAAGTACCGGTTGTCGGCGGGCGTGGCCGATGAGCAGATCGTCGAGATACTCAAGAACAAGAACCCGGCCGAGCAGTTCGCGCAACTGCACGCGTCAAGCCTTCCCCAGGCGCAGTTCCTGTGGTCGATATTCCGCGACTCGTTCCACTATTGCGCGGTGCACCTGGCCGACATCGCCAACAACGCGCGCGACCTCGATTGCGCGATCCGCTGGGGTTTCGGCTGGAACCAGGGGCCGTTCGAGATCTGGCAGGCGGCGGGGTGGGGCCGGATCGCGCAATGGATCAATGACGACATCAAGGCCGGCAAAGCGATGGCGGCGACACCATTGCCAGCGTGGGTAACCGAAGGAGGGCGCAGCGGCGTGCACAGTCCGCAGGGTTCGTATTCGCCGTCGTCCCAGTCCAATGTCGCGCGCTCGACGTTGCCGGTCTATAAACGCCAGCTCTTTCCCGACCGTCTGCTTGGCGAGCAAGTGCAGTATGGCAACACCATATTCGAGACCGACGCGGTGCGGCTCTGGCACACCGGCGACGATATTGCGATCGTCAGCTTCAAGAGCCGGATGCATGCGATCGGCGACGACGTGCTCGACGGCGTGCTCGCCGCGATCGACGAAGCCGAGCGCAACTACGCGGCGCTCGTCATTTGGCAAACCGAGCCGCCGTTCTCGGTCGGCGCCAACCTCAAGAAAACGCCTGTCGGCGGGGGGCAGCCAGGCAAGCCCTCGGCGGCCGGCAGACTGTTCAGGCAGTTCAAGCGTGCGGCGCAGTCGGCGGTGCTGCAGGCGGCGCGTGCGTTGAACGTTGCCGACCAGCTGATGGCGGGCAAGCTCGCCGAAGTCGAGCAACTGGTCGAGCAGTTCCAGTTCACGACGCAGCAGCTCAAGTACTCGATGGTGCCGACGGTCGCCGCGGTCGACGGGTATGCCTTCGGCGGCGGCTGCGAGTTCGTCATGCATTGCGACCGCGCAGTTGCAACGCTCGAGAGCTACATCGGCCTGGTCGAGGTCGGCGTGGGGCTCCTGCCGGCGGGCGGCGGCTGCAAGGAGTTTGCGCTGCGCGCTGCGCAGGAGGCGAAAGGCGGCGATGCGTTCCCGTTTCTGCGCAGATACTTCGAAGCAGTCGCGATGGCGCAGGTCGGCCGCAGCGCGGAGCACGCGCGCGAGATCGGGTATTTGCGCCCGACCGACCGTGTCGTGATGAACCGCTTCGAGCTGCTCGCGATCGCCAAGGCCGAGGCGCGCATGCTGGCCGAAGCCGGTTACCGCCCGCCGCTGAAGCCGCGCGACATTCCGGTACTCGGGCGCTCCGCAGCCGCGACCATCAAGGCCTACATGACCAACATGCTCGAGGGCAAATTCATTTCGGAGCACGACTATCTGATCGGCGGTAAAATCGCCGAGGTGATGTGCGGCGGCGACGTCGAAGCCGGCAGCCTGGTCGACGAGCAATGGCTGCTCGATCTCGAGCGCAAACATTTCATGGAATTGCTGGCGACCGAAAAGACGCAGGCCAGAATCGAGCAGATGCTGAAAACCGGCAAGCCGCTGAGGAACTAGTGAAACGTAAAACGTAAAACGTGAAACGTGAAACGTAACACCCTCTCCCTCGTTACTGGGGGAGAGGGCTGGGGCGAGGGGGATTACATTTCACTATTCACGTTTCACCCTTTGTCACAAGGAGGGGACGCATGGCCCGGCAAGTCCAGGACGCTTACATCGTTGCAGCCACCCGCACGCCGGTCGGCAAGGCGCCGCGCGGCATGTTCAGGAACGTGCGTCCCGACGACATGCTCGCGCACGTGTTGAAGGCCGCGCTCAATCAATGCTCCGGGCTTGATCCGAAGGCGATCGAGGACGTGATCGTCGGCTGCGCGATGCCGGAAGCCGAGCAGGGCATGAACGTCGCGCGCATCGGCTTGCTGCTGGCCGGCTTTCCCAACACCGTATCGGGCATGACGATCAACCGCTTCTGCTCCTCGGGCGTGCAGGCGGTGGCGCTCGCCGCCGACCGCATCCGGCTCGGCGAGGCCGACGTGATGATCGCCGCCGGCACCGAGAGCATGAGCATGGTGCCGATGGGCGGCAACAAGCCGTCGTTCAGCCCGGCGGTTTTCGAGAAGAACGAGAACATCGCGATCGGCTACGGCATGGGCATTACCGCCGAGAAAGTCGCCCAGCAATGGAGCATTACGCGCGAGCAGCAGGACATGTTCGCCGCCGAAAGCCACCGGCGTGCGTTGCGCGCGACCGACAGCGGCGAGTTTAAGGACGAGATCACGCCGTATAACATAGTCGAACGCATGCCGAATCTGGATACGCGCGAGATCGCGGTGAAGCAGCGCACGGCAACGACCGACGAAGGCCCGCGCCGCGACACCTCGCCCGAAGGGCTGGCGAAACTGCGGCCCGTGTTCGCCGCCAAAGGCAGCGTCACCGCCGGCAACAGTTCGCAGACATCCGACGGTGCCGCCGCGGTGGTGCTGATGAGCGAGGCGGCGATGAAGCGCTGCAACCTGTCGCCGCTCGGTCGCTTCATGGGGTATGCGGTGGCCGGCGTGCCGCCCGAAATCATGGGCATCGGCCCGGTCAAGGCCATCCCGAAGGCGCTGCAGCAGGTCGGGCTCAAGCTCGACGATATCGACTGGATCGAGTTGAACGAAGCGTTCGCCGCGCAATCGCTGGCGGTGATCAAGGACCTCGGCCTCGATCCGGCGAAGGTCAACCCGCTCGGCGGCGCGATCGCGCTGGGTCACCCGCTCGGCGCGACCGGGGCGGTGCGCGCGGCGACCTTGATGCACGGCATGCGCCGACAGCGGAAAAAATACGGCATGATTACAATGTGCATCGGTACCGGCATGGGTGCCGCGGGCGTCTTCGAGGCGCTCTGAGAGATGCAGGGAGAACGGGAACAAACAATGACAAGAAGCTTTTTTGCCGCGCTACTGATCGCCGGTGCCGCGGTGCTGCCGGCGGCGCATGCGGTTGAAATCGAAGGCGTAAAGCTCGATGAAAAAATCACGCTGTCGAGCGGCGGCCCCGATCTGGTGCTGAACGGCGCCGGCGTGCGCCACAAGTTCGGCTTCTTCAAGGTCTACGTCGGTACCCTGTACCTGACGCAGAAGAAGACCGACCGCGACGCAGTTTTTGCCGACCCCGGCCCCAAGCGCGTCGGCATGCACATTCTGGCGAACGAGGTCACCGCGACCGAGCTGATCGCATCCATGAACAACGCGCTGGCGGTGAACCTCGTGCCGCACGAGCTCGCGCTGATCGAAAAAAGGATCCGCGACCTCAACAGCATGATGAGCTCAATCAAGACGATCGGAAAAGGCAGCGTGGTCTACCTCGATTACATCCCGGATGTCGGCACGCGGATCACCGTCAACGGCCAGGAGCGAATCACGATCCCGGGCGAGGACTTCTTCCGTGCCATGCTGCACATCTGGATCGGCACCAAGCCGGTCGACGGCCGGCTGCGCGACGCGATGCTGGGCGGCACATCCAGCAGACTGTTCTAGGCGGTGCGGTTTTCGACGCCGCTCACATGTTCGGGTAATTCGGCCCGCCGCCGCCTTCGGGCACGACCCACACGATGTTCTGCGTCGGATCCTTGATATCGCAGGTCTTGCAGTGCACGCAGTTCTGCGCGTTGATCTGCAGCCGCGGGTTTGTGCCGTCGACGTCGCGTACGATCTCGTAGACTCCCGCCGGACAGTAGCGTTGTTCCGGCGCGTCGTAGACTTCCAGGTTGATTTTCACCGGCACCGATGCGTCCTTGAGCGTCAGGTGGCACGGCTGGTCTTCGTTGTGGTTGGTGTTCGAAATGAACACTGACGACAGCCGGTCGAACGTGATCACCCCATCGGGCTTCGGGTAATCGATCGGCGCGGCCCCGGTTTTTTTCTGCAGCGTTTCGTTATCGGCGTGCCGGTGATGCAGCGTCCATGGCGCGCTTCCGCCGAATACGACCTGGTCGATGCCGACCATCAGCGTGCCGGTCAACAGTCCCTTGCTCATCCACGGCTTGAAGTTGCGTGCACGGCGTAGCTCGTCGTATAGCCAGCTCTTTCTGAATGAATCGGGATAGCCCGCGAGTTCGTCGCCCGTACGCCCCGCCCGGATTGCGTCGAACGCCGCCTCGGCGGCAAGCATGCCGGACTTGATCGCGCAATGACTGCCTTTGATGCGCGATGCATTCAGAAACCCCGCATCGTCACCGATCAGGCAGCCGCCGGGAAAAACGAGCTTCGGCAGCGATTGCAGACCTCCGGCGGCGAACGCGCGCGCGCCGTAGGCTACGCGTTTGCCGCCTTCGAGAAACGGCCTGATCGCCGCATGTGTCTTATAGCGCTGGAATTCCTCGTACGGGTTGAGATAGGGATTGGTGTAGGCAAGACCGACGACATAGCCGATCGCGACCAGATTGTTTTCCATGTGATACAGGAACGAACCGCCGTAGGTGTCGGCTTCGAGCGGCCAGCCGGCAGTGTGGATCACGAGCCCGGGCTGGTGCCTCTCCGGCCTGATCTCCCACAGCTCCTTGAGACCGATGCCGTAGACCTGCGGGTCGGCGCCGTTGCGCAGCTGGTAGCGATCCTGCAACTGCCTGCCTAGGTGGCCGCGGCAGCCTTCGGCGAAGAACGTGTATTTCGCGCACAGTTCCATCCCGGGCTGATAAGCAGCGGTCGGCTTGCCGTCTTTGCCCACGCCCATGTCGCCGGTCGCCACCCCTCGGACGCTGCCGTCAGCGTTATAAAGCACTCCGGCAGCGGCAAAGCCCGGGAAAATCTCGACGCCCAGGCTTTCCGCCTGCTGACCGAGCCAGCGGCAGATATTGCCGAGGCTGATCACGTAATTACCGTGATTCCTGAAGCATTGCGGCAGCAGGAAATTCGGCACCTTGAACGACGAGTTCCCGGTCAGGAACAGAAAGCGGTCTTCGCTCACAGGCGCGTTGAGCGGAGCATTCAGTTCCTGCCAGTTCGGAAAGAGTTCGCTCAATGCACGCGGATCCATCACCGCGCCGGACAGGATGTGCGCGCCGACTTCGGAGCCTTTTTCGACCACGCATACGCTCAAATCGTGTCCGCGCTCGGCGGAGAGCTGTTTCAGACGGATCGCAGCGGCGAGGCCGGCGGGACCCGCGCCGACGATTACGACGTCATACTGCATCGATTCGCGTTCGGCCACTGCTTGCTCCTGCGCGACGGATTTGAGATGGGAGTAGTGCGGTATTATACCGCCGTAATTATGGAACCATTGCGCGGAAACCGGAGATGAGCGAGCGCGGCAAGCTGCTGTGGACCGACCGCATCAAAGTGCGCTGGGGCGACATGGACTCGCTCGGCCATGTCAACAACGCCGAGTATTTCCGCTACATGGAGCAGGCGCGCATTTCGTGGTTCGACGCGCACGGCCTGGCCATGCTCGACAACGGCTGCGGGCCGGTGATCGTGCGCGGCACCTGCAACTTCATCAAGCCGATCACTTATCCGGCGACAGTCGCGGTCAGCATGTATCTGAGCCGGCGCGGCAACAAAAGCTTCACCGTCGATCATGACCTTTATCTCGACGGCGAACCGGCAATGAAATTCGCCGATGGCGAAGTCGTGGTGGTGTGGATCGACCATGCGCGCGGCGTAGCGCTGCCGTTGCCGCCGGCGCTGCTCGAGCTGATCAGCTGAGCGGCGTGCTTTAGCGCTGCTGCAGAATGTGGCGCGCGCAAGTGATGCCACTGCGCACCGCGGCTTCGATGGTGGCCGGGTAATCGCTCGCGGTGTAATCGCCGGCCAGATAAAAGTGCGTGAGCGGCGTCACCTGCGGCGGGCGCCGGAGCGCGACCGTGCACGAGAAGGTCGCGCGCTTCTCGGTGATCACGCGCTGCCACAACGGAGCCGGCAGGTCGCCGAGCTGCCGTTTCAATTCCTGGTGTACCTGCAAACCGAGTTCGTCCTGCGTGAGTTCCTGGTGCGCGCCCTCGGCGCTGATGACCGCGCCGACGAGCCCGCGCTGCCCGCACAGCTGTTCACGGTCGAATATCCAGTGTACCGGGCCTTGCGCGAAGCCGAGCATCGGCGACGGGAGCTTGACCGGGGCCGGATATTGCAGCCACACCGAATGTATCGGCTGATACTGCAAGCGCTCGATGGTGTCGGCGATTTCCGACAGCGCGGTAATGCCTATCAGGAAGGCGTTGACCTGGTGCGGCGGCAGCGCGCAGATCACATGGCTGAAAATATGGCGCCGGCCATCGGCTTCGACCGCGAAACCGGTATCGAGCGAGTCGATCGCAGTAATGCGCTGCGAGCGCAGTACGGTGCCGGCATGCTGCGCCAGGTAGGTGGCCGCCGGCTCGGGAAAGAGCGCCGACAGATCGACGCGCGCGAGCAGCAGGTCGCTCGCATCGCGCGTCGCGTTGAGGCTGTCGCGCAATACGTTGAGGAAGACTTGCGCCGAGGCGATGGCAGGCGGCGTGTTGAGCGCAGCAACGCACAACGGCCGCCACAGCATGCGGCATAGCCTCTCGCTCTGGCCGTGCTGTTTCAGCAGCAGGTCGACGCTGATGTCCTGCGCCAGCGCATAGCGGTTTTTGCGCAGCGTGAGCAGGAAACGCATTGCCGCGATCCGTTCGCGCCATTCGATGCCGTGCGCGCCCAACATCCCGATCAGCAAATGCAAGGGCGCCGGCAGCCGCACCGCTGCGAGGCGGAACTCGCGGTGAATGTGCCATTCGAACGGCAGTCGCAGGAGTGGCGTTGGCAGCGAGGGATTCACCAGCCGGATCAGGCGCAGCGTCTCGCGGTAAGCGCCGATCAGGATGTGCAGGCCGTTGTCGAGCGCGGTATCGCGATAGTCGACGCGCCGTGCCCGCCCGCCAAGTTGCTTTGCGGCCTCGAACACGGTGACCGTGATGCCGCTCGCGGCGAGCTCGACCGCCGCCGCCATGCCGGCGTAGCCGGCGCCGATTACTGCGACATGCGTAGTTAAGGCGGTAGTCACCGACGGGATGGCAGGGGCGGTGTGGCTAGAACGAGTATTTGCGCAACCCGCCGTCGACCGGTATCACCGCGCCGGTGATATAGCACGCAATCGGGGAGGCGAGAAAAATTGCCAGGCACGCGAGCTCTTCCGGCTCGCCATAGCGGCCGACCGGGATTTCGCGCTCGGAAAATTCCTTGCGCTCCTGCTCCGGATAATTGCGCCGGATTTGCTCGCTCATGATGCGGCCGGGCGGGATGCTGTTGACGGTGATGCCGTGCTTGCCCACTTCGCGCGATAATCCCTTGGCCCACGCATGCACCCCGGCCTTGGCGGCGAATGCGGCGTTCAGGCGGTCCGGCTCCGACTTGCCGGTGATGTTGATGATGCGGCCCCACTGGTGCATGATCATGGCAGGCAGCACGGCGTGGGTGAGCTGGCGCACGCACGTGAAATTGAGCGTCATGGCCTCAGTCCATTTTTCCTCCGGCGCGTCAATTGGCAGCGGCCGGCTACCGCCGGCGCAATTGATCAGGATGTCGATATTCCCCAGTCCTTTTAGCGCATCCTGCGCGAGTTTTTGCGGGGCGCCTTCCTCCATGATGTCGACGATGGCGATTTGCGGCTTCACTCCGCCGGCGACGACGATTTCCTTGGCAAGCTGCTCGAGCAACCCGCGCCGGCGCGCGGCGATGCACAGCGTGACGCCTTCGGCGGCAAGGCCCTTGGCAATCGCGCGGCCGATGCCCTGGCTCGCGCCGGTGACCAGCGCCGTTTTTCCTGTCAGCTGCAAATCCATTCCTGCTTGCTCCTCGAAGTAATTTTCGGCTTCAGAAGTTAATAATATGTGATTCTACCCGGGCGGTCATGGTGTCTTGGCGGTTCGATGCTTTCAGTCTTTGACCCACGTTTTCCACGCGATCCACATTTTGCGCAGCGGCGTCAGTGACGTGCGCTGCGTCAGGACCTTCGAGCCGTCAGCGCGGATTTCAGCGAGCAGGGTCTGATAGATCGCTGCCATCAACAGCCCGGGGCGCTGCGACTTGCGGTCCGCCGCGGGCAGCAGCGCGTAGGCCTCGCGGTAATAGCCGAACGTACGCTCGATCTGGAATTCCATCAGTTGCCGGAAGCCGTTGCTTTCGCGTGCGTGCATGATGTCGGCGACCGATACGTTATAACGCGCGAGCTCGTCGAGCGGCAGGTAAACACGGTCGCGGCGCGCGTCTTCGCCGACATCGCGGATGATGTTGGTGAGCTGAAACGCCAGGCCGAGGTTCTCGGCGTATTTGAGCGTATCCGGGTTGCTGTAACCGAAGATCTCCGCCGACAACAGGCCGACCACGCTGGCGACACGATAGCAGTAGCGCCTCAATGCAGCGAAATCCGGGTAGCGTCGCTGCGTGAGGTCCATTTCCATGCCGTCGATGATTTCCTGCAGCCGTTCCTGCGGCAGCTTGAAGGTCTTGACCACCGGAACCAACGCTTGCGCGACCGGATGCTGAGGGGCGCCGTCGGAGGGCGGAACAGGGGCCCCTTTGGGGGATGTGACCCCGGAGACGGATGCGGCGACTGCGTTCGATGGCGCTGAGCCAGACTCGCGCACGTTCGCATCCCGCAAGCGGGAACCCTGCTCACTGCTCGCAGGCGCGCCGTCGTAGATTGCCGCGACCTGAAGGCGCCACCACGCGAGCTTGGTGCGGGCGACATCCACATCCGCGCATTCGTCGACGACATCGTCCACTTCGCGGCAGAACGCGTAGAGCGCAGTGATCGCACGCCGGCGCCCGGGCGGCAGGAAAAGAAAACTGTAGTAAAAGCTCGAGCCGCTCTGTGTTGCTTTCTGCTGGCAGTATTGATCGGGTGTCACGATGGGGCAGGATACAGGAATCGGGATTCAGCGCATTGATAGCGTGCGCGCCAGCATCAATACCCAATCATGCGGGCGCAGCACCGGGCGGTGGCGGAATACATCGCATTTTGCACTCATGATTTTGCTCAGGATGCGGTCGCCGCCGGCGATGATCATGCGCATTTCGAGCCCGCAGCGTCCCGGCAGCACGCGACCGAGCGTTGCGCCGTCCCACAGCATGCGCCGTGTACGATTGACCTGAAACGTCATGAAGTCACGCCAGGCGCCGCTCGCGTCCCGCGCGGCGATTTGCGCTTCGCTGACACGGAAACGCGCGAGCTCGTCCTGCGGCATGTAGATGCGCCCTTTGGCGTAATCGATCGCAATATCCTGCAGGAAATTGATGATCTGCAGGCTCGAGCAGATGTGGTCAGACCATCTGAGATTCAGTGGCGTCGCGGCGCCATAGAGCACGAGCAGTAGCCGCCCGACGGGATTGGCCGAACGCCGGCAGTAGTCGAGCATCTCGGTGTAATCGGCGTAGCGCTTCTTGGTCACGTCCTGCGCGAACGCCGACAGCAAGTCGTGGAATAAGTTGAGCGGTAGCCGGTGTTCTTTGATCGCCGGGGCAAGTTCCTGAAACAGGGCGACGCGCGACCGCTCGCCGCGCTCGATCATGCGCAACTCGTCGCCAAAGCTTGCGAGCAATGCCAATCGTTCACGATCGGGCAGCTTGCCTTCGTCGGCGAAATCGTCGGCCGCGCGCGCGAAGCGGTAGATCAGCTCGACCGGTCGTCGCCAGCGCGCCGGTAAAAGCACGGATGCGACCGGAAAATTTTCGTAATGGTTAATCGACATGCGACGCAGGTGAAACGACCGGTATTACAAAGGCTTAACGCGGTACCGGGCGCCGCCAGCCCGGCGCTCGAGGCTGACGGGTGACGGTAATTATATTACAATCAATATGTTGCGAAAGTGGCGGAATTGGTAGACGCACCAGATTTAGGTTCTGGCGCCGACAGGCGTGTGGGTTCGAGTCCCTCCTTTCGCACCAGCACCCGGGCAGTTATACGCGCATAGGAAAGGCAATGGCGGCAACCTTGGAAAACATCAGTCAATTGGAGCGGCGCCTCGATATTACTCTGCCCTCGGCGGAGATCGACAGCGAGGTGCAAAACCGGCTCAAGCGCCTCGCGCGCAACGTCAAGATGCACGGCTTCCGGCCGGGCAAGGTGCCGCTTAAGGTCGTCGCGCAGCAATACGAAGACCAGGTGCGGCGCGAGGTGCTCGGCGATGCGCTGCAAAAAAGTTTTGGCGAAGCAATCCGCGCGCAAAACCTCAAGGTCGCCGGTTATCCACACTTCGAGCCCAAGCACGCCGCGCCAAGCGGGTCCCAGGTCGAATTCAGTGCGACTTTCGAGGTCTACCCTGAAATCGCCATCGGAGACATGGCCGGGGTGGCAATCAACCAGCCCGTGACCCGCGTCAGCGAAGCCGAGGTCGACAAGACGCTCACTATCATGCGCAAGCAGCGTGCGAGCTATGTCCCGGTCGAGCGTACGGCGGCGCTGGGGGACAAAACGACCATCGATTTTGTCGGCAAAATCGACGGCCACGAGTTCGACGGCGGCAAAGGCGAGGACTTTGGCGTGATCCTGGGCGAAGGCCGCCTGCTCAAGGATTTCGAGAGCCAGGTCGTAGGCATGAAACCGGGCGCTTCCAGGACATTTGAAATACGCTTCCCGGAGGACTATCATGGGAAAGAAATGGCTGGAAAAACCGCGACTTTCGACGTAAAGTTAAAGCAAGTTGCCGAACCCAGGCTGCCGGCGGTCGATGCCGAGTTTGCGAAATCGCTGGGAGTGGCCGACGGCAACCTGGAGATCATGCGCCGCGAGGTTCGCGAGAATCTCGAGCGCGAAGTGAAGCGGCGGATCAGCGCCCGTTTGAAGGACCAGATCATGCAGGCGCTGATCGACACCACCAGGGTCGAGGTGCCGAAGACGCTGGTCGAGCTCGAGATCGAGCGCATGAATGCGGCCGCGCGGCAGGATCTGGAAGCGCGCGGCGTCAAGACGCAAGGCGTGCCGCTGCCGCGCGACGCGTTCGAACAGCAGGCGCAACGACGCGTCACGCTGGGACTGATTCTGGCCGAGGTGGTGAAAGTGAACGGATTGCAGGCCAAGCCCGAGCAGGTGCGGGCGATGGTCGAGGAGCAGGCGCAAACCTATGAGCAGCCTGAACAGGTGGTGAAATGGTACTACCAGTCGCCGGAGCGGCTGCGCGACATCGAATCGATGGTGCTCGAGGACAATGTCGTCGCGTGGGCGCTTGCCATCGCCAAGGTGGAGGACAAGGCGACTGAATTCGACGAATTGATGGGGAACGGCAAATGACGCAACGCAGCTGGGAGCGCACTGGAGTGGAACCGCAAGGCCTCGGCTTGATCCCGATGGTGATCGAGCAGAGCGGCCGCGGCGAGCGCGCCTATGATATTTACTCGCGGCTGCTCAAGGAACGCGTGGTGTTCCTGGTCGGCCCGGTGACCGAAGTCACCGCCAATCTGATCGTCGCGCAGTTGCTGTTCCTCGAATCCGATAATCCTGACAAGGATATTTCGTTTTACATCAACTCGCCCGGCGGCATGGTGTCGGCAGGGCTCGCGATTTACGACACCATGCAATTCGTCAAGCCCGACGTATCGACGCTGTGCGTCGGCCAGGCGGCGAGCATGGGTGCGCTGCTGCTCGCGGCCGGCGCCAAGCACAAGCGTTATTGCCTGCCGAATTCGCGCGTGATGATCCATCAGCCGATGGGCGGCTTCCAGGGGCAGGCCTCCGACGTTGAAATTCACGCCAAGGAGATCCTGTTCCTGAAGGGCAGGCTCAACGAGATCATGGCCAGGCACACCGGCCAGAAAATCGAAACCATCGACAAGGATACCGATCGCGACAACTTTTTATCCGCCGAACAGGCGGTGAATTACGGGCTCGTCGACAAGGTGCTGGCAAACAGAACCGATTCCGCGAAATAATGTCGTACAATACGGGGCGATAAGGAAAACAACGTATGTCAGACAAAATCGGCGGCGAGAAACTGCTCTATTGCTCGTTCTGCGGCAAGAGCCAGCACGAGGTGCGCAAGCTCATCGCGGGCCCGTCGGTTTTCATCTGCGATGAATGCATCGAGCTGTGCAACGACATCATCCGCGAGGAGACGCAGGGCGAACACGGCAGCAAGGGCGCCAAGTCCGACCTGCCGGTGCCGCACGAAATCCGCGAGATCCTCGATCAATATGTAATCGGCCAGGACCTGGCGAAGAAGATTCTGTCGGTCGCAGTCTATAACCATTACAAGCGGTTGAAGAACCTGGCCAAGAACGACGACGTCGAACTCGCCAAGAGCAACATTCTCCTGGTGGGCCCGACCGGCTCGGGCAAAACGCTGCTCGCGCAGACGCTGGCACGGCTCCTTAACGTACCGTTCGTGATGGCTGATGCGACGACGCTGACCGAAGCCGGCTATGTCGGCGAGGACGTCGAGAACATCATCCAGAAGCTGTTGCAGAAATGCGATTACGATGTCGAGAAGGCGCAACGCGGCATCGTTTATATCGACGAGATCGACAAGATCTCGCGCAAGTCCGACAACCCCTCTATCACCAGGGACGTTTCCGGGGAAGGCGTGCAGCAGGCGCTGCTCAAGCTGATCGAAGGCACCATTGCCTCGGTGCCGCCCCAGGGCGGCCGCAAGCACCCGAACCAGGAATTCGTGCAGGTCGACACGACCAATATTCTGTTCGTCTGCGGCGGCGCGTTCGACGGTCTCGACAAGGTGATCCGCGCCCGCTCGGAGAAAGGCGGCATCGGTTTTGGCGCGGAAGTGAAAAGCAGCGACAATCGCAAGGACATTACGAAGGTGCTGCGGGACGTGCAGCCCGAGGATTTGATCAAGTACGGTCTGATCCCCGAGTTCG
>JBGPFE010000012.1:0-106004 GCA_041483135.1 Gammaproteobacteria bacterium
AGATTTACCCGCCGTCGCGTTCTCGGGCATCGACGCCCTCAGTTCTTCAATAACTCGAACCCCGGTACGATGCGGTGGACGGGAAGCTTGGACATTTTCCATTCACGGGTCTTCGGGTCGTATTGAGATCCCGTGAAACAGTGCCAGTCGCTGTCGTCGAGCTTCGGATGGTCGGCACGATAGTAGTAACCCGGCCACCGCGTCTCCTTCCTGTATAGCGTGTGTCGGGTCACCGACTCGGCTGTCAGGATCCTGTGCTGGAGCTCCCATGCCCTCTGCAGTTGATGCAGGCCGTCGGCGCCGATGTTTTCAAAATCCTCGGTGAGCATCTGGAGAAACTCGAGGCCGCGGTTGAGCAACGGTTCGCTGGTGACATAGAACATGCTGTAGCCACCGACGTACTCGTCCATGATCTTTTCCAGCCTCTGCAGGCCTTGAAGAGGATTGATGTAGCTCGGCGCGACGGTCCCGGCGACGATTTCATTTCTGCCCACTCTGTAGTTTTCCAGCGGCTTGAATACCGTCTCGCGGAGACTCTTGATGTGGTCGTCGTCCACGCGAGGCGTGTCCGATTTCATGTCCATCACGTACCGGACGGCAGCCTTTCCGGCGAGTCGTCCTTCGGTGAAGGAGCCGGCCGAAAACTTGTGCGCGGAACCGCCGATCGTGTCGCCCGCGCCGAAGAGCCCCTGCACGGTCGTCATCCGGTTGTAGCCCCACTGGTAGTCCGCCGGCGCGCAGTCTTCCGGCCCGCTTGCCCAGGCGCCGGAACACGTGGCGTGAGAACCCATGATGTAGGGTTCGGAGGTAATCAGCTCGGACGGCGTTTCCTTCGGGTCGATGTTCTGCGCAGCCCAGACCACCGCCTGGCCGATCGTCATATCGAGGAAGTCTTCCCAGCCGAGCTCTTCCTTTTCCTTGGTGTCGAGCACGTGCTGTGTGTGCATGTAGATCGGGCCCTTGCCGGCCTTGATCTCCTCGAGCATCGCGTGATTGCGCAGGCAAGTCGGCATCGGTTGGATGTCTACGTAGTGGCCAACGCGCTCTTTGATTTCGGGATAGCGATCCTTCTCGTAAAATTCGCCTGCGGCGTTCGTCGCATGCGCCTTTAACAGCAGGAACCAGGCGCCGACCGGCCCGTAACCGTCCTTGAAGCGAGTGAGAACGATCTTGTTCTCCATCTGCGTCATCGTGGCGCCCGTCGGGATGATGAGGCCGTACGCCGAAGCCGTGCTCCAGGGCGCATACCAGGTTCTTCCCATGCCTTCGCCGACCGACCGCGGCCGGTAGATGTGTGAGCCGCCGCCTGCGCCTACGATGACGGCCTTCGCTCTGAAGACGTAGAAGTCGCCGTTACGGACGTTGAAGCCGACAGCACCGGCGATGCGATTCGGTTGCTTCGAATCCATCACAAGGTGCGTCACCATGATCCTGTTGTAGACCTCGTTCGCAGACTTCCGCGCGGCCTCCGCGACGATGGGCTTGTAGCTTTCGCCGTGGATCATGATCTGCCATTTGCCTTCCCGCAGGTAGCGGCCGGTCTGCGGGTTCTTGATGATCGGCAGGCCCCACTCCTCGAACTTGTGCACGGTGGAGTCGACATGGCGGGCGATGTCGTAGACGAGGTCCTCTCTCACCAGTCCCATCAGGTCACCGCGTGCGTAGCGCACGAAGTCCTCGGGCTGGTTCTCGCCCCACTGCATGCCCATATAGCAGTTGATCGCCGAGAGCCCGTGTGCAACGGCGCCGCTGCGCTCGACGTTGGCCTTTTCGACGAGGACGATTTTCAGGTCGCGTCCCCAGAAGCGCGATTCGTAAGCCGCGCCGCAGCCGCCAAAGCCGCCGCCTATGATGAGGATGTCGGAATCGACGAACTTGGTTCTTCTGCCCATGGCATCAGGCCTTTGTCTTGTTGATAGTGGGAAGCGCGTCGATGTGAAGATCCGCGGGCTCGTGCGCCAGCATCTGTGAGCCGATCGCGCTCATGTCCGGCTTCCCGTAATCCTGCGGCGGTTTTATCGACTCCCAGGGCGTGGTCCTGATCGGGAATGCGAACTCTTTCAGCCGGCCGTCGCGATACCTGATCTTCCAGGAGATCACGCCCTTTTCCGGTTCCCGGAGCACCCTGACTTTGTGGCCGAGCGGGGCGAAGTCCGCATAGCCTCGAACGTCGATCGCATTCTGCGGGCACGCCTTCACGCAGGAGTAGCACTCCCAGCAGAAATTGGGCTCGATGTTGTAGGACCTGCGGTAGACGGGATCAATGTGCATGATGTCGGACGGACAGATGTCCACGCACTCGCCGCAGCCGTCACATCTCGTCATGTCGGTGTAGGTAGGCATTCGATCAGCTCCTGACGATGTAGTTTTCATTGGACGGTCTCGGGAGATCCGAGGAGCCGTTTGCCTCCTCCACCCTTCGCTGATACGCAACCGCCGGCTTGAAAAACATGTGGGCGAATTTCGACCAGCGCACGGCGCCAAAGAGCAGCGTCGTGAAGAAGATGTAGAGCCCGAACAATATCCACGTCGCAGTCGGGTTCGCATACGTCGTTTGCACGTAATCCCAGACCAGCGCGAAGGCGACGCTCGCGATGAGAGAACCGACAAAGAGATCGGCCCGCCCGAGATGAAAGGGCGAATCGCCGTCATACGCCACGTTGACCCGCAGGAAGAAGAAAAACCACAAACCACCGGCGAGTATCATCCACGCGCCCAGGGTCCACAGCGCCGGCAGGATGGACGGTATGCGCGCGGCGCTTGGGTAGAAAAACACCATCACGACAGTGGTGATGATGTAGGTGATGAAGCCATACATCATCAGCAGATGAGAAGTCCGCCTCGGCCATTTGCAGAACTCGCCGGAGACTGAAGCCTCGGCAACGGTATCGAGCGCGAGCGAGAAGGCCTCTCCGCCGCTGAGCTGCCTCTCCGCGGCAGCCCTGGATTTTTCCTGGCGCCGCGCGAAGAATTTGGCGCTGCCCTTGTGATAGACGTCGAGTAACGTTCCGATGACAACTGCAAGGACCATCAGAACGATGTAGATCTGCATCGCAAGCGGTGAGAAGAAATCTGTCACCGCTGCGAACGGATTGTTAGTGAACACCATTACCTCCCCGCTCAGTCAGCATTCCGGCAGAGCACTGGAAGGCTTTGTTATAGCCCGCGAACGCTCGTTGCGAAACGATATTGCAGCCGTGACAATGTACAGTAGCGGCCTGCCGACCGCAATTAAATGAGTTTATCGACCCATAACGATTGTTTGGGACAGCAACTGGGGCGCTCTCACAGAGGCACTTTGATCGTTCTGCGGGACTGGTCATCGAACCTGCGCCGGCACGATATAGGAAATTCAATCCGGCCGATACCGTCTCGCCTATCCGAGGCGCTGGGAGCAGGTGCGGAAGTGGTCCCGGACTGCGCAGCATGGGCCTTATGTTGATGCTTGCTTCCTCCTCCCCAGGCGAAAACCGCGATCCGGGCGGGTCTTGAGCGCGATTATCCGGGGACAGGCATCGGCGGTGTGTGTTGTTTCCCGATTTTGAGATGCGCCCCAGCCGGTGGCGAGTCATAAATCAGTCGGCGGTCACCACGTGCACTTCGGTCGTCACCGAATTCGCGATGAAACACTCACGGTGTGCCTTGTCATGCAGCCATTTAAGATCTTCGGGGTTGGGTTGCTTGGCGCCGCCATATACGATCGTCGGATGCAATTCGACGCGCGTCACGGCAAGTTTGCCGCCGGCGTTTTTTTCGAGGTGGCCGACCGCGCTGTCCTCGTAGCTGTCGACTATAAAGCCCTTGTTCGACGCCAACGCGAGAAACGTGAGCATATGGCAGCTCGACAGCGACGCTACGAACGCCGATTCCGGATCGACGAGTTGCGGATTACCGAGGTATTGGGGCGCGGCGGAAGCTTTCACTTCCATGCCGCGCTCGAAAACCCATGCGTGATCGCGCGGATAGTTCTTGTAGCCGAAGTCGGCGCCGTTGCGCGCCCATTTGATGGTTGCTTTATGTTCGGACATGATTCGCTTCGCTCAGTGATTGGGTGATTGGGTGATTGAGTGATTAGGTGAATTGCGGCTGTTGCTTAATCGCTGAATTACTCAATTGCTCAATCGCTAGAATCCGACCGCCTGCCCGTCGGTGCGGCGCTCGGATGCCGCGAGATAGCCGTCGTCCATTTTGTAAATCAATTGCGCGCGGCCGAAGTCGGTGCTCCAGCGGTCGGCCTGCGTGAGCGCATGGCCGCGGCGCTTGAGCTCCGCGATCACCTCGGCGCTGACGCCTTGCTCGATCGCGACCGTCAATCCGCTGTGCTCGGCCTCGTCCATCACCTCGGCGCTGAAGTGTTTCATGCCAGCCGTGGGCTTGCTGTCGACGCGCCAGCGCGGCGCATCGGCGGCGGCCTGCGGATTCTGCTGATAGTCGGCGAAGCGCACCATGACCTGTGAGTGGCCCTGCGCCTGCATCGAGCCGCCCATCACGCCGAAGCTCATCACGGGTGCGCCGTCCCTGGTGACGAATGCCGGGATGATGGTCTGGAACGGGCGCTTTTTCGGCGCGACCTCGTTGGCGTGGCCGGGCTGCAGGCTGAAACCGTAACCGCGGTTCTGCATACTGATGCCGGTGCCGTTGACCACGATGCCGGAACCGAACCCCATGAAGTTCGACTGGATGTACGACACCATCATGCCTGATGCGTCGGCTGCGGTCAGATACACCGTGCCACCGCGCGGCGGCATGCCGAACTTCGGGTCCTGCGCTTTTTTCATGTCGATCAGTTTGGCGCGCTGCTTCAGGTACTCGCGGTCGAGCATCTCGGACGGCTTGACGCGCATGGTCGCCGGGTCCGACACGTGTTCATAAATATCGGCGAATGCGAGCTTCATCGCCTCGAGCTGCACGTGCAGGCTGTCGGCGGAGTCGATCGGCAGGCTCGCCAGGTCGAAGTTTTCCAGAATGCCGAGCGAGATCAGCGCGCCGATGCCCTGGCCGTTGGGCGGAATTTCATGCAGCGTGTAGCCCCGGTAGTTCTGCCCGAGCGGCTCGACCCAGTCGACTTTATTCGAAGCGAGGTCGTCCATCGTCATGGCGCCGCCATACTGCTTGGAGTGAGCGACCATTTTTTCGGCGAGATCGCCCTGGTAGAACGCCGCACCTTTGGTTTCGGCGATGCGTTTCAGCGTGCGCGCCTGGTCGGGAAACAAGAAGGTCTCGCCCGGCAGCGGCGCGCGGCCCTTGGGCATGAACGCTTCGGCGAAACCGGGCAGCAACTTGAGTTCAGGCACCTGCTTCTCCCACAGCCGCGCGATGGTCGGCGACACCATGAAGCCGTCGGCTGCATACTTGATCGCGGGCTCGAACAGATCGGCGAACGGCAGCTTGCCGTACTTGCCCGACAGCTCGACCCATGCCCCGACACAACCTGGCACCGTGACCGAGTCCCAGCCGCGCGTCGGCATCCCCTGCATGTCCTTGAAGCGGCCGGGCGTCCATGCGGCGGGCGAGCGGCCCGACGCGTTGAGCCCGTGCAGCTTCCTGCCGTCCCACAGGATCGCGTATGCATCGGAGCCGATGCCGTTGCTGGTCGGCTCGAGCACGGTCAGCGCGATCGCGGTCGCGAGCACGGCATCGACCGCGCTGCCGCCTTTCATCAGCATGCGCAGGCCCGCTTGCGCCGCGAGCGGCTGCGACGTCGCCACCACGTTGCGCGCGAGGATCGGCATGCGCTGCGAGGGGTAGGGGAATTGCCAGTCGAACGGTTTCATCGAATTGAGTCTCGCCGGAAAAACAGCGAAATGATACTACAGCGGCCTGTTGTTCCGTCGTTCGGGGTGGCGCGTCCGGCCAGCGGGTTCAAGAAGTCGCGTCCGTCCGCGCGGTCCGGATTTTCGACGCAACCTGTTGATATCCTACATGACAGGATGGATAATCACCCGCTTGTTGCCACTTAAACGATAACCTGCAAATCGCCCCGCATGGCTAAGCTGCTGCTGGTAAAAAAGACGGAGTGGCCCCGCCTCAGCTATTTCTTCCTGCTGTTTTTCGTCATCAGCGCAGGTCTTGCGATCGGCCGGGGCACCGCCGATGCGCTGTTTCTGAAGCGGTTCGGCATCCAGTATCTGCCTTTCATGTATCTGCTGCTCGGAGTGCTGATGGCGCTGTTGAGCACGATATACGCGGCCTATGCCGACCGCATAGCTCCCGAACGCGCTTTCTACGCTATGTTGGGAGGGCTCGCGGTGTTGCTGGTCGGCAATTGGTACATGATGACGCTGCCGGACGACGCGCCGGCGTATCCGATTTACTTTCTGGTGTTCGAGGTGAGCTCCGAGGTGCTGGTGATGCACGCGTCGCTTTACTTCAGCGCGAATTTCGATGCCGATCAGAGCAAGCGCCTGTTTCCGATGACGCTGGCGGGACTGCAGCTGGGCGAGATCGCCGGCGGCCTGATACTGACGGCCACTTCCGTGATGGGCGTGCAGGGGCTGGTGCTGGTCTGGAGCGGGCTGTCAGCCATCGCGGCCGTCATTATCATGCTGCGCCACCGCAGCGTCGGCGTGTCGCCGTTTTTCGCTCCGGGCAGGCGCGGCGGCGGCTTCGCGCGCACCATCGAACAGGTGACGCAGGGGCTCAAGTTCGCGCGGCGCTCTCCGCTGCTGCTCCATTCGTCGCTCGCGGTGTTTTTCATGGTGGTTGCGCTCTATTCGCTCGGTTACGCGGCGTACGCCGTGTATAACGAGGTCTATACGACGGCAGCCGAGTTGAGCCAGCTGTTCGGATGGCTGACGATAGTCTCGAGTTCAGTCACGCTGGTCGTCCAGATTTTGTTCACGAGCAAACTGATCAACCGGTTCGGCGTGCGCGCGATCAATCTCGTGTTTCCGGTGACGACGCTCGCGTGCTTTGCCGCGCTTATCGTCGCTTTCAGGCTGCCGTCCGCAATCGTCAGCACGCTCAATCGCCGCATTCTGCTGCCGGCGATCCGCAATCCCTCGCGTATCCTCTTGTTCGACGCGTTGCCCGATTACATGCAGGGCAGGGCGCGCGCGCTGTCGCTTGCGCTGGTGCTGCCGGCCGCCTACATTTTCGTCGGCTTCGTGCTGCAGGCGCTCAAAGCCTTTCACGCGCCGATTTCGTACCTGGTCGCGGGGACACTGGCGGGCGCGCTGTATCTCTTTTTCAGCTTCAAGACCAACCGCGCCTATGTCGAGGCGTTGCTGGCGACGCTGAAGGAAAGGCTTTTTCTGCCGAGCGAAGGTCTCGGCACCACGAACAACGCGGCCGATCCGGAATTGTTCGAGCGCCTGGCGGAAGGCGTGCGGCACAAAGACGAGCAGATCTGTCTTACCTACGCGCGCATGCTGGCGAGCGCGTTCCCCGAGCAGGCGCCCGACATCATCTTCGAGCGCATGCAGCATGCGAGCGCGCCGGTTTGCGACCAGCTGATCCGGCTGATCGGCCCGCGCCTGCCGGAGTCATTGCTCCATCGGCTGGAGGCCAGCCGGGAACTGGGTGACGTCCACGAGCGCGCGACCGTGCTCGCAACGCGCTTCGAGGCCAAGGACCCGCGCGTGCAATCGCAGATCGAGGAATGCTTCACTTCGGACAATCCGCGGCTTATCACATGCGGCATATCGGGCGTATATTGTTATGGCCTCGATGCCCGGCGCCCGCTGGCGATCGAGCGCTGGCAGACGATGCTCATGGATTCCCGCAAGCCGTATATTTTTGCCGCGCTGCACCTGGGGCAGGCGATCCCGATGCCGGAAGCGTTCTTGCCGCAGTTGTGCAGTTTGCTCGAGCACCCGGACGATAATGTCAAGAAGGCCGCGCTGGCCGCCTTGCGTCACGGGTCGTTACCGGCGAATGCGCGGCTCGTGGCGTTGCTCGAAGCGCTGATCAAGTCGCCGGACCACCAGATGCGCGTCGCGTGTGTCGAGTGCTACCGGTTGTTTCCGGCCCCGGACCGCGAGCGCGTGTCTTTGGAGGCACTGACCGACCGGCATCCGAGCGTGGTGGAGGCGGCATTGGGCGTGCTGGAGGAAACCGCGGGAGAGCTGTCCGACCGGCTGTTCAAGTGGTTGCATGAAGCCTCTGCGCCGCCGCGCCAGCAACAGCAGGTGTTGGCCTATTTGACGCGGCAGGCAGCGCCGCGGCAGCCGTTCGAGGAATATGCCGGACGCAAGCTGCAGGAAGCGACCGCCATGTCGCAGGCGCTGCACGTGCTCGAAGGCGACACGGCACGCAGCGACGCGGCGTGGGCATTGGTGAAAATCGTGCTCGCGGAGCGCTTCAGTCAAACGCTGGAGGTGGCGCTCCTGGCGATGGAAAATCTGGGCGACAGGCACAGCATCAGGATCGTGTACATTGCGCTCAAGAGCAAGGACAAACGGCAGGTCGCGCGCGCGCGCGAGGCCCTGACGAATATCGCCAACACCAGGCTTGGCGCGCAACTCGGCCAATTGCTGACGGCGGCCGGCGACCGGACCGCCGTAGTGGCCGCGGCTGAGGGCGCGGTGAGCTTCAAGAGCGCGGCCGACGCTCTGCAGTGGTGCTGCAAAAGCGCCGATCGCTGGTTGCACGAGTGCGCCGGGCATGCGCTCGCAATGGCTCCTTCAGGAAGATGACATGGCGGATTTTTTCGACCGCATCGTAATACTCAAGCGCACCCCGATCTTCGCGGAGGTGAGCACCGACGACCTGCGCGTCGTGGTCGAGGAAATGCAGGAGGAGGCCTACTTTGCGGGCGAGGGTGTATTCGAGATCAACGATCCCAGCGACCGCATGTATGTCGTTCTCACGGGCAAGATCGGCATCTCGATCAATCCCGACCCGAAGGTCAAGGATTATGTGAGCATCGCGGGCCCGGGCGATTGTTTCGGCGAGATGGGGCCGATCGACGGCCAGCCGCGCTCGGGCACCGCGCACGTGATCGAGGATTCGCTGCTGTTGTATCTGGACAAGCTCAAGCTGCACGGCCTGATCGCGAGCTATCCCGAACTTGCGTTAGGCCTGCTGCACGGCATGAGCACGCGGGTGCGCGAGACCAGCGAGAAGCTGCTCAACGCGCGCAACGGCGCGGCGGGGCGGAAGGAGTAAACGGCGCCGGTAATCAGCATTCAGCGCTCAGCATTCAGCCGTCAGCATTCAGCACTAAATACTGGGTTCACTCGATAACTTTATCGGCGCGCAGCAGCAGTTCGTTGGTAATGTCGAGCCCTATCGCCCTCGCGGTCTTGCGGTTGATCACCAACTCCAGTTTCGTGGGCTGCTCGATCGGCAGATCCCCGGGCTTTGCCCCCTTAAGGATCTTGTCCACGTAGAATGCAGCGCGGCGGTAGTGCGACAAGACATCAATACCGTAGCTGAGGAGAGCCCCTTCTTCAGTAAATTCGTGCCTGGAAGCAATAACCGGCCAGCGGCGCTCCAGCGCGAGCTTGACGATACGCCGCCTCTCAGACGAAAACAGCGGACTTGGCATTACGACCAGGCCCTGCACACGTTCCTTCGCCAGACGCGAAATGGCGGGCTCGATTTCATCGGGCTTGGCCACTTCCTCGAAGCGCGCTTCGATCCCGCGCTGTCCAACCGAGCGGCGCGCCGCCTCCATCAACCGGACACGCGCAAAGTTGGTGGAATCGGCGAGAAAGCCGACACGCCGCAGCTTCGGCGCGGCCGCCAGCAATAATTCAAGGAACTTTTCCGTGAGATCAGTGACGACATTGCTGAGTCCGGTGACCATGCCGCCGGGGCGCGCGAGGCTTGCCGCGAAACCTGTGACCACCGGATCGGCGGCGGAGACTTGAACAATGGGAGTTTTCGGCGCGGCCTTGGCTGCGGCGGCCAGCGACTGCGTCGGAGCGGCAACGATAACCGCCGGATTCTTCGCCGCGAGTTCTTGCGCCAACTGCGGCAACCGCTCGATCCTGCCATTTGCCCAGCGTTCTTCGATTACGACCTGCGATCCTTCCTTCCAGCCGAGTGCTGCGAGCCCCTCCTTGAACGCGGCAAGCAACTGGGCATCCAGCTCGCGTGAGCCGAAGTTCAACCAGCCGACTACCGCCGGCGCCTGCGCGCGCGCCGGCATCGCGGAAAGAACGGCCAGCGCAACAAGAAATTCGCGGCGTGTAGTCACTCGATCACCTTGTCCGCGCGCAC
Source organism: Gammaproteobacteria bacterium (assembly GCA_041483135.1). Taxonomy (GTDB): domain Bacteria; phylum Pseudomonadota; class Gammaproteobacteria; order Burkholderiales; family SG8-41; genus PALSA-1004. Next base: position 10,168 of record JBGPFE010000012.1, read on the forward strand.
GAGGATCGACTGCGGGATCTTGATGCCGAGGGTTTTCGCGGTTTTCATGTTGATCACCAGCTCGAACTTGGTCGGCTGCTCAACCGGAATGTCCGCGGGCTTCGCCCCCTTGAGGATCTTGTCCACGTAGGTCGCGGCGCGGCGGTTATTGGCCTCGTAGTCCGCGCCGTAGCTCATGAGCCCCCCCGCTTCCGCATATTGCCTAACCGGATAAATCGCCGGCAGCCGAATCTTGGCGGCGAATTCTGCAAGGAGCTTGCGATTAGCAAAATGATCGGCGGTTTCGAGAAAATACATCGAGTCGGCGTGCCATTTGCTCAGCAACCCGAGTCCTTGCTCGAGACCGTCGCGACGCAGCAATTCAACCGACAAAACGTCGATCTTGAGAGCTTTGGCTGCACGCTGAATTTCTCGGACATGACTGGCTACTATCGGGTCGCTTGTTACGAGAACAGCGACGCGCGAAATCGTTGGGAAAGTCTCCTTCAGTAGTTCTAGGCGTTTTGCGCTCAATTCGTGGCCGATATTCGAGATTCCTGTGATGTTGCCACCGGGCCGGGCGAGGCTCGCGACAAAACCCATTCCAACTGGGTCGGATGCGTTGACGAATACGATGGGTATCGTACCGGCCGCCTGCTTTGCAGCTTGCAAGCCAGGGGTACCACCGGCAACAATGACGTCTACCAGACGAAACCGGCCGGCACCGTGAAGCCCGGAAGCAAGCCAGGGGTACCACCGGCAACAATGACGTCTACCCTTTGTTGCGTGAGATCAACCGCGAAGGCCTGCAAGCGATCAAGGTTTCCTTCCGCCCAGCGCGTCTCGATCACGATATTCTGTCCTTCTATGTAGCCCAGTTCGCGTAGCCCTTGCCGGAACGCATCGATGTTATGACTTGAAGTAGCCGGCGAACCGGCATTGAGAAACCCGATTCGCCAAACCTTACGCTGCTGCTGAGCGAACGAACCGAGCGGCGCAGCGAGCGCGCTCGCGCCAAGCGCAATCAGCAATTTTCGCCGCGTTGAACGGCGGGCGTCGTCCGCTCGAACGCGGCGACGTAATCCGGCATGCCAATGTCCGGTATTACGCATTACTCGATCACCTTGTCCGCGCGCAGCAGCAGTTCGTTGGTGATGTTGAGCCCGATCGCCTTCGCGGTTTTGCGGTTGATCACCAGCTCCAGTTTCGTCGGCTGCTCGATCGGCAGATCCCCGGGCTTGGCCCCCTTGAGGATCTTGTCCACGTAGTATGCAGCGCGGCGGTAGTGCGACAAGACATCAATACCGTAGCTGAGGAGAGCCCCATCTTCGGTATATTCGCGCCTGCCAGCAATAACCGGCCAGCGGCGCTCCAGCGCGAGCTTGACGATACGGCGCCTCTCAGACAAACACAGCGGACATGGCATTAGGACCAGGCCCTGCACGCGTTCTTTCGACAGGCGAGAAATGGCGGGCTCGATATCTTCGGGCTTGCCCACTTCCTCGAAGCGCGCTTCGATTCCGCGCCGATCAACCGAGCGGCGCGCCGCCTCCATCAACTTGACACGCGCAAAGTTGGTGGAATCGGCGAGAAAGCCGACCCGCCGCAGCTTCGGCGCGGCCGCCAGCAATAATTCAAGCAACTTCTCCGTGACATCAGTGACGACGTTGCTGAGTCCGGTGACCATGCCGCCGGGGTGCGCGAGGCTTGCCGCAAAACCCGTGACCACCGGATCGGCAGCGCCAACTTGGACGATCGGAGTTTTCGGCGCGGCTTTGGCGACGGCGGCCAGCGACTGCGTCGGAGCGGCAACGATGACCGCCGGATTTTTCGCCGCGAGTTCCTGCGCCAGGAGCGGTAGCCGCTCGATCCTGCCATTTGCCCAGCGTTCTTCGATTACGACCTGCGATCCTTCCTTCCAGCCGAGTGCTGCGAGCCCCTCCTTGAACGCGGCGAGCAACTGGGCATCCAGCTCGAGTGAGCCGAAGTTCAGCCAGCCGATTGTCACTGGCGCTTGCGCGCGAGCCGGCATGGCGGAAAGAGCGGCCAGCGCGATCAGAAACTTTCTACGACCAATCACCCAGAATTCCTCTTAAAAGGGCGATGGGTAATGAGCGATGAGTGATGGGTTAAGATTGAAATTCCCCATTCCCCATTCCCGTTTCACTTGAACCCGGTAATGTTGAACGCCGCCACCGGGTGCGAAATACCCTTCAACGTGACCTCGCCCAAGGGCTCTGACTTGACCGCGTCTTCGATGCGGGTCAGCGTCTTCTGATTAGTGAGTATCTGGCCGCCCTTGGCTTCGCTGCACAGCCGCGACGCGAGGTTGGTGACGCTGCCGATGCAGGCGTAGTCCCAGCGCCCCTCGTAGCCGATCGCGCCGAGCGTCGCATAGCCCTGCACGATGCCGATGCCGAGGTCGAGGTCGTAGCCGCGTTTTTTCCACGCCGCGCGCCGCGGCGCAAAGTTTTCCTGCATTGCGAGCGCCATCTTGACGGCATTCAGGGCCGGGTTTTCGAGCTTGATCGGATCGTTGAAGAAAATCATCATGCCGTCGCCGGCGAAGCGCTCGAGCGTGCCGTCGTGGGCGAGAATCAATGGTCCCATCGCGCGGTGATATTCGGCGAGCACGCTCATGACTTCCTCGGGCTCGGAGGTGTCGGTGAACGCGGTGAAGCCGCGCATGTCGAGAAATGCGACCACCACTTCGCGCCGGTGCGTTTTCAGCATGTCTTCGCCGCCGCCGCTGACGATGGATTCGGCAAGCTGGGGCGAGAAAAAGTTTTTCAGCCGCCCGAGGCGGTCGAGCTGTGCGACCTGCTCCTGCACGCGTTGCTCGAGACTCTTGTTCCAATCGGCGAGTTGCCCGGCCTGCGACTGCACCGTGTCCCAGAGTTCCTTGATCCGCAGCAGCGAGCGCACGCGCGCGAGCAACTCCGGCTGGTTGATCGGTTTCGACAGGAAATCGTCGGCGCCGGCCTCGATGCCCTTGACGCGTTCCTGCCCCGGATCGAGCGCCGTCACCATCACCACGGGAAGCATGCCGGTGGCGGGATTGGCGCGGATTTTCTGGCACACTTCGTAGCCGTTCATGCCCGGCATCATGACGTCGAGCAGCACCAGGTCGGGGTGCTCGGCCTCGATTTTCGCCAACGCCTCGGCGCCCGAAGCCGCGGTCACGGCCTGGTAGCCCTTGAAGGTCAAGAGGTCGGCGAGCATCTTGACGTTGAGCGCCGTGTCGTCGACGACCAGGATTCTTTTTGCGTCTGCGGTCACGCCTTGCCTCTGGGTTTCTTCAAGGTCTGTGCGACCGCTTCGAGAAAATCCTTGACGTTGATCGGCTTGGTCTGCAGCCCGTCGAAGCCGGCGCCGATAATCTTCTGGCGGTCTTCGGTCATGGCGGAAGCAGTGACCGCGATGACCGGGATCGAACTCGTTTGCGGATCGGCGCGCAGCACCTTGAACGCCTCGATGCCGTTCATGCCCGGCAGATGAAAATCCATCAGTATCAGCGCCGGCTGTTTGTCGCGCGCGAGTTGTATCCCTTCCTCCGCGGTTTCAGATTCCAGCAACTGGTAGCCTTTGAACTGCAGGATGTCGCGCACCAGCTTGCGGTTTTTCTCGTTGTCTTCGACGATCAGGATCAGTTCATTCGCCATGCCCGTTCCTTAAAATTGCATTGCAAAATCAAAATGCGTAACCGCCGGTTATTGATGCGAAGAAGTGAAGGAGTGAATGCGTGAACGAGTGACCCCCTCACCCTGTCCTTCTCCCGCAGTGATTGGGGAGAGGAAATACTTCACACCTTCACACTTTCACTCCTTCACGTGTTCACGCATCATCAACGGTTGCATGTTTCTCAGTTCGCGGCCAGCGCAGCGGCTGGCGCGGCAGTGATGGGCAGAGTAAACGCAAAAGTCGAACCTTTGCCGGGTTCGCTCGTCACCCAGATTTTGCCGCCGTGCAGCTCGACGAATTTTCGCGTCAGCGCGAGCCCGAGCCCCGTGCCTTCCGCTTTCTTGGTGTAGTCCCTGCCGACCTGGCGGAATTCCTCGAACACGGCGTCGTGGTCTGCCTCGGCAATGCCGATGCCGGTGTCGGTCACGGCGACTTCGACCATGTTGTCAACGGGCCGCGCCGCCACTGAGATGCGGCCGCCTTCCGGCGTAAATTTTACGGCATTCGACAGCAGGTTCAGCAGGATTTGCTTGAATTTTCGCTCGTCGGCGTTGATTCCACTTACAGCGGGGTCGATGGTGCTGGCGAGCTCGATGCCATGCCGCCCGGCGCGCTCCTTGATCAGCGTGAGCGCGTTGTCGATCGCGGACGGCAGATCGAACGTCGCCAGTTCCAGCTCCATGCGGCCGGCTTCGACCTTCGAGAGATCGAGAATGTCGTTGATGAGCGACAGCAAGTGCTTGCCGGAGCCGTGGATGTCGTCGATGTATTCGGCCTGTTTTTCGTTCATGTCGCCGAACATGCGTTCCTGCAGCACTTCGGAGAAGCCGATGATCGCGTTCAACGGCGTTCTGAGCTCGTGCGACATGTTGGCAAGGAATTCCGACTTGTGACGGTTCGCGATCTCGAGTTGCTGGCTCTTCTCCTGAATTTCCTTGAACAGACGCACGTTCTCGATCGCGATCACGGCCTGGCTGGCGAATGTGCTGAGCAAGTCGATCTGCTTCTGCGTGAACGGGCGCACCTCCGGGCGGTAGATCATTATGCCGCCGACCACGCGTCCGTCCTTGAGCATAGGCACTGCAAGGGCCGTCCGTGCCCGGCCTACCTCGACGAGCTTTACGATCGTCTCGACACGTTCACGGTACTGAGCCGACTCCGCCAGGTCCGGAAAATGGAAGGGCTGGCGTTCGGCGACCATGTGTCCTATGGCGGTGACGGGTTCGGGAACAAATGGTTCCCGGAAAATCCATTTGATGTATTCGTCGTTTCCGCCGCGTTGGGCGTAGTGCTGGTACTTTTCCCCGTCGTACAACCCGAGCATGCCAAGGTGCGAGTCGCACAGGCGCAACGCGTTTTCGAGAATCGCGTCGAATACCGGCTGCACATCGGTCGGCGAACTGCTGATCACGCGCAGAATTTCGGCGGTTGCTGTTTGCCGTTCGAGCGCCTCCTTTGTTTCGTTGAACAACCGCACGTTCTCGATCGCGATCACGGCCTGGTCGGCGAAGGTCTTGAGCAGGTCTACCTGCTTGTCGGTGAAGCGTCCTACTTCGGCGCGAGTAACTGTGATTGCGCCAACTATATGGCCCTCGCGCAGCATGGGCACGCCCAGGCAGCCGCGAAAGCCCGCCACCTCGGCCGATTCCCTCAGCTCGTACTTCGAATCGGCAAGCACGTCGGGAACGTGGACCATGGCCCCCCCGCTGATCGTCCGCCCGACAATAGAGTGGTCCCCAGGGCGCAGCGGGCACCGCTTTCGCATAACTTCGACGCCCTGCAGATCCATCCCGAATATGCTTCCCAACTGGATCCACTCGCCGTCGAACGTGAATACGAAGCCGAACTTGGCATCGCATAGCCGCGCCGCCCGCTCGGCGATGGTGTCGAACACCGGCTGCACGTCGGTCGGCGAGCTGCTGATCACGCGCAGGATCTCGGCGGTTGCCGTCTGGTAGTCCAGAGTCTCGGTCAGCTCGCGCGTGCGATCTTCGACCTTGCGCTCGAGTCCCGCATACGAGTCCTTCAGCCGCTCGGCCATGGTGTTGAACTGGTCAGCGAGCGTTTCCAACTCGTCGCCGGTGTGCACCTCGATCGCCTGGTCGAGATTGCCGGCGCCGATGCGTTCCGCGCCGGCCTGCACCGCGCGTATCGGCTCGACCATGCGGCGCGCAAGGAACAGGCTCGCGAGGATAGAGAATATGAGACCGCCGAGGAGTAGTATGCCGGTGCGCTTGAGAGAGTCGTAAAGGGGCGCGAATGCTTCCTCGAGCGGCTGCTCGACGAACACATGCCAGCCGAGCGGATTGATGCTCGCATAGGCCGACAGCACTTCGTGGCCCTGCGGGTTGCGCGCGATGCTGACGCGCTGGACGTCGTCGCCGCTTTTCGCTTCCAGAGCAGCCTTCACCTGCGTGAGCGACGAGAGATCGGATTTCTGCAGCACCTGGCTGATGTCGGGATGCGCGATGAGACGGCCGCGCGAATCCACCGCGTAAGCGAGGCCCTTGTCGCCGATCTTGATTCGCGAAATCACGTCCCAGATGAATTTGAGATTCACTTCGGCGACCGTGATGCCGGCCTCATCGCTGATGCCCGCCATGGAGATGGTCATGTACGGCTCGGTTTCCTTGCGGAAGTAGACCGGGCTGAAATAAGTCTTGCCCGATTTAGGTACCGTAAACTTCGGATCGGTGGACAGGTCCTCGTCGCTGCCCGCCACGTCCATGCCGAGGCGCGACACGCGCAGCCGTTCGCGGCCCTCGCGATCCAACTGGATTACGTCGGTGATCGCCGGCACCTGGCGCAGCAGCTTCAGGTAATCGAAGCGGCGCTGCTCGGGATTGCTCGCGCCCGCCTGCGGCAGGCGCATCCAGCCGATCTGGTGCTCGATCTCCGACACGTACGCTTCGATGCGCGACGCGGCCGCTGCTGCTTTCTCACGCTGCAAATCGAGCAGCGCGACTTTGCTTTCCTGGTAGGTGAAGTACACGCCGATGCCGCCGCTCGCGATCAGCGCGAGCGTCACCAACGCCGCGAAATAGATCGCGTATTTTCGGAACAGCGAGCCGCGCAGATTCATCGGGGTGCCTTATTCGCAAGCAGTGCAGCCCGTCGCGTTGAGCGGCGCGGTGCGTCCGCTCCTGCGCGATGACGCAAGCTGGCACTCGTGTGCCCGGTCTTGCGGTTCATTCGATCACCTTGTTAGCGCGCACGAGGATCGATTGCGGAATCTTGACGCCGAGCGCTTTCGCCGTCTTGATGTTGACCGCTAACTCCACCTTGGTCGGCTGTTCGATCGGCAGCTCGGCCGGTTTCGCTCCACGCAGGATCTTGTCGGCGTAGACCGCGGCGCGGCGCGCGAGATCGTGAAAATTTGGCGCATAGGCTATCAGGCCGCCGTCCTCGGCGAAATCGATGTTCCAGTAGACGGCCGGCATTTTCAGTCCCGCGACGAAGCCGATGATCTGCTTGCGGTACGCGTAGCTGGTCGGGTTCGAATTGATATAGATCGCATCCGCACCCCACTTGCGCGTCGCGGTTGTGGCCTCGTCATACTCGGCGGGATTGCGCGCTTTGAGCGCGATAAACTGCATGCCAAATTGCGCAGTGGCGCGTTTTACCTCGCTCAGCTCGATTGCGTCGTTCACCGTGTCCGGGTTGTACCAGGCGCACAGGCGCATCAGTTTCGGCGCGATCTCCCTTAGCAATTCGATGCGCTTGCCCGCGATCACCGCGCTGAAATTGGAAAGTCCCGTCAGATTGCCGCCGGGGCGCGCCAGGCTTTGCGCGAATCCGAACGCAACCGGATCCGTTACGAAGCAGAACACGATCGGGATGGTGGTGGTGACAGCCTTTACCGTCGCGGCGGGCTGTGAAGCCGGCGCTAGAATCAGATCGGGTTTGAGCGCGACCAGTTCCTTCGCGAGCGCCGGAAGGCGGTCGAGCCGGCCCTCCGCATACCTGCGATCGATGACGAGGTTGCGGCCCTCCGCATAGCCGAGCTCGGCGAGCCCGCGCAAGAACGGTTCCTCGGAAAGCTTCACCGCGTCCACGCGCGTTCCGGCCTGGAGGACTCCGATCCGATAGCTTTGCGCCGGGCGCTGCGCCCGCGCGATGCCGGGCGCGGCGAGCGCGCCAGCGCCAAGCGCAATGAGAAATTTCCGCCGCGTTGTGCGGCAAGTATCGTCCGCCCCAACGCGGCGACGCAATCCGGCATGACTATGTCCGGCGTTACGGTTCATTCGATCACCCGGTCCGCGCGCACGAGGATGGATTGCGGAATCCTGATACCCATCGCTTTGGCGGTCTTCATGTTGATCATGAGTTCGAATTTTGTCGGCTGCTCGATCGGCAGTTCGCCGGGCTTGGCGCCTTTGAGTATTTTGTCCACGTAAGTAGCGGTATGGCGGTATAGCTCCGGCAGATTCGCGCCATAAGACATAAAGCCACCAGCTTCCGTGTATGCCACGTCGTCGTAAATCGCCGGCAGCCGGGCCTTTGCTGCAAGGCTCGCAATCTGCGCGCGGTTGGCGAGCATGAGTGGAGCCCGCAGCACCAGCAGGCCGTTCGCCCGTTCGCGTGCGGCGCGTTTGAATGCGCTCTCGAAATCGCCGGCACTGCGTGCCTCTACCGGTAGGAGATTCAAGCCGAGTGTTAGCGCTGCGCTTTCCCTGCTCTTCAGACGCTTCATCTCGGCGTAATTCGGGGCGAACAGCACCATCACTCGCGAAACCGCCGGCACCGCCTCCTTGAGCAGTTCCAGGCGTTTCTCGGTCAGCTCGGAGTAAAGACTGAAGACCCCCGTGACATTGCCACCCGGGTGCGCCAGGCTCGCCACGATGCCAGTCGCTACGGGGTCGGAGCTGCTTCTAATGACAATCGGAATAGTCTTGGTCGCGTTCATTGCCGCACGATACGACGGCGGATCAGGCGCGACGAGTATATCCACGTTGAGACGCACCAGCTCGGTGGCGAGGGCCGGGAGCCGCTCCTCGCTTCCTCCCGCGTTGCGGTACTCGACGATAATGTTGCGTCCCTCGACGTAACCGAGTTCGCTTAACCCCTGGCGAAACGCGGCTTTAAGCTCGGGTCTGTCGTTGAGGACCAGGTAGCCGATGTGCGGGATTTTCGCGGGCTGCTGCGCGAATGATACCAGCGGCGCCGCGAGCACACTCAAGCCGAACGTGACGATGAATTTCCGGCGCGTAATCACTCGATCACCCTGTCCGCGCGCACCAGCAGTTGCCCCGGCAGGTTCATGCCGAGTTTTTTGGCCGTCGCGAGATTGATCACGAATTCGATCTTGGTGGGTTGCTCCACCGGCAGGTCCGCGGGTTTGGCGCCTTTCAGCACTTTGTCGACGTAGCGCGCCACGCCCTTATAGTAATCGCGGAAACTGAGGCCATAGCTCATGAGGCCGCCGGCTTCGGTAAATTCGCGAAAGCCATAAATGCCCGGCAGCTTGTAAAGGTTCGCGAGCGTGACGATGCGCTGCACCTGGCCCGCGAGCAGTGCGTCCGTCATCACGATGAAAGCATTGACACTCTGCTTTTTCATGTCCGCGAATGCGCGCTCCAGTTTCGCGGGGCTGTTTGCCTTCAACAGCAATGCTTTGATGCCGATCGGGCGCGCGGCTTCCTTGAACTTGTTCCAGAAGTACGGCGTGCTGTCGTCGTTGGCGTTCGCCAGGAATGAGATACGGCGGGCCTTGGGCACCGCGATGTTAATGAATTCGAGCCACTTCGGGATCAGCTCCTCGAACATCGTCAATGTGCCGGTGACATTTGCGCCCGGCCGCGCGAGGCTGGCCACGAGTCCGTACTCGACCGGATCGCCATCGACCGACATCACGACCGGGATGGTGCTCGTCGCCTGTTTAGCCGCGCGCGTCGATGAGATGCAGGTGGTGACGATTGCGTTGGGATTGCCCTTCACCAGCGTCGCCGCAAGATTTGGAAATTCGTAGGCGGCAGTACCCGCCCAGGTCACGTCGATCACAATGTCGCGCCCGTCGACGTAACCCAGGTCGCGCAGCGCATCCCTGAATGCGCCGATAAAAGCCCAGTTGGAAACTTCCGATCCGAGCGAGAGATAGCCTATGCGCGGGATCTTGACCGTGCGCGGCTGAGCGAACGGCGTGAGCGGTGCGGTGAGCGCACCCGCACCGAGCGCAATCAGCAATTTGCGGCGAAGGTTCACTCGATCACCTTGTCCGCGCGCAGCAGGATCGAGTTGGGAATCGTGATCCCGAGCGCCTTGGCGGTCTTCAGGTTGATGTGCAGGTAGTAACGTGTCGGCTGTTCCATCGGCAGGTCGCCGGGTTTGGCGCCCTTGAGGATGCGATCCACATAGTAGGCAACGCGACGGAAACTGTCGACGATGCTTGGGCCATACGACATCAGCCCACCTTCCTCGACCAGGAAGATGACATCGTACATTGCGGGAATCCGGTGCGTCGCGGCGAACTCGATCACCCGTTTTCGGTTTAAGGTGGTCAGGACGTCCGCCACCAGGAAAAGCGCGTCCGGGCGCTCGCGGGTCATTGCCGAGAAAGCTACCTCAAAGTCATCGGGCTCCCGCACGCCGAGGGCCTGTACGGTGACGCCCAGCACACGCGCTGCGCGATCGATCTCACGATATCGCAGCGTCATGCCGAGATCGTCCTGGTTCCACAGTATGGCAATCCGGGATGCCTTCGGAAACGTCTCCTTGAGCAGCTCCAGCCGCTTGGCGCTCAACTCGACCGCCATATCCGACATCCCCGTCAGATTGGCGCCAGGTCGCGACAGGCTCGCAACGAGGCCGCTTTCGACGGCATCACCGCCGCCGCCGATGACGATCGGGATCGTCGAGGTCGCGCGCTTGACCGCTTGGGTCGCCGGCCAGCCGAGCACGACGATCGCATCAACGCGGCGTTGCACAAGCTCGGCTGCCAGTTCAGGCAGGCGCGTGAGCTTGCCTTCGGCCCAGCGTGCCTCGTACATCACGTTTTTGCCTTCGGCGTATCCCAGCTCGGTGAGAGCTTTCCGGAGCGCGGCGGGCGGGAGACCGTCGGCCGGTCGTGCGCCACCTTGCAGGAAGCCGATGCGCCAGACCTTGGCGGGCTGTTGCGCGAACGAACTAACCGGTGCAGTAAGTGCGCTCATGCCAAGTGCGATTAGTATTCTTCGGCGTGTATTCACTCGATCACCTTGTCGGCGCGCAGCAGTATCACGTCTGGAATCTTGATGCCGAGCACTTTGGCGGTTTTGAGATTGACCACGATCTCAAACTTGGTCGGCTGCTCGACGGGAAGATCGCCGGGCTTGGTGCCCTTGAGTATCCTATCCACAAAGTAAGCTGCCCGGCGGAACATTTCCGGGAGGTTTACCCCATAAGCCATCAGGCCTCCAGCTTCCGCCAACGCCTTGCTGCCGGCCGAGAGAATCCGGTGTTTTGCCGCGAGATCCGCAATCCTCTTGGCATTGAGCAAAATCAGCGCATCGTCACCAGTTACCATCGCGTCGACACGTCTCTTGGCCATTGCTGAAAACGCGCTATCGAAATCGTTTGGCCCCCGCACCCCGAATTGTTGAACTGCCAGCTTGAGTGATTTGGCCGCAATCTCCACGGCCTCGACGACCGGCCCTATTGCCGCAGGATTGTCCCGGTTAAACATAAATGCGATTTGCTTAATACGCGGCATCGCATCCCGGAGCAGCTCCATGCGTTTTCCCATGAGTTGCAGTATAAAGAAGGTCGATCCGGTGATGTTCCCACCCGGCCGCGCGAGACTGTCAATGAGACCCATCGCTACAGCGTCGCCGCTGGCGGCCATCACAATCGGAATCGTCGTAGTTGCCTGCTTGGCCGCGCGGATCCCGGGTGTCCCGGAAGTTACGATGAGTTCAACATTGAGGCGAACGAGTTCCGCTGCTAGTTCGGGAAGCCGGTCATACTTTCCTTCGGCCCAGCGCCACTCGATCACCAGGTTTTTCTCCTCGACATAGCCAAGCTCGCGCATGCCTCGCAAGAATGCACCTAACACGTCGGAGTTAAGAGAATCCAGGCTGCCACGCGGTGACAGGAACCCGATGCGCCAGACTTTACCCTGTTGTTGAGCAACGGTACGGAGCGGTGCTGCGAGCGCGCTGGCGCCAAGCGCAAGCAACAATTTTCGCCGCATCGAGCGGCGAGCATCGTCCGCTCCGACGCGGCGACGCAATCCGGCGCTCATGTGTCCGGTTTTGCGGTTCATTCGATCACCTTGTCCGCGCGCACGAGAATCGACTGCGGGATCCTGATGCCGAGCGCCTTGGCGGTTTTGAGGTTGAGCACCAGCTTGAATCTGGTCGCCCGCTCAATCGGTAAGTCACCGGGTTTCGCGCCCTTGAGTATCCTGTCCACAAAGTAGGCTCCGCGACGATACATTTCGGTATCGGTCCCCCCATAGCCGATCAGGCCGCCTGCTTCGGCGAACCCGTTGCTCCCGACCGAGAGGAGTCGCTTCTTCGCGACATGACCCACAATCGCCTTGGCATTGACCCCAAACATCGTGTCGTCCTGAACCACGATCGCGTCAACGCGCCCTTTCGCCATCGCCGCAAAGGCGCTGCCGAACTCGCCGGGTGTCCGCACCTCGAATGGTTGCAACAAGAGCTTCAATGACTTGGCAGTAATGTCCATCTGCTGGAACGTCGGCCCGAAACTGGAATTGGCTGGATTGACGAGAACTGCCACCCGCGTGATGCGGGGCATCACGTCTTTGAGTACCTCCAGCCTTTTAGCCATGATTTCCGGGCCAAAGGAGGTCGATCCGGTGACGTTCCCACCCGGCCGGGCGAGGCTGCTAATGAGGCCCATGGCAACAGGATCGCTGCTGGTCGCTGGAATCACAATGGGAATCGTCGTGGTGGCGCCCTTGGCTGCAACGAGCGCCTTTATTCCAAAGGCCACGAGCACGTCAACCTTGAGACGAACAAGCTCCGCTGCCAGTCCGGGCAGGCGATCGTAATCTCCGTCGGCCGGTCGCAACTCGATGGCGATGTTCCTGCCTTCGACATAGCCGAGATCACGCAGGCCGGCGCGCAGCGCCTCGATCCGGCTGGCCTGACCGGAAAGGGTCTCGGCAATCAGGAAACCAATCCGAGGGACCTTCCCTTGCTGCTGTGCGAACGGCGCCAGCGGTGCCGCGAGTGCACACGCGCCGAGCGCGATCAGTAATTCTCGTCGTGAAATCACTCGATCACCTTGTCCGCGCGCACGAGAATCGACTGCGGGATCTTGATGCCGAGCGCCTTGGCGGTTTTCATGTTGATCACCAGCTCAAAGGTCGCGGCCTGCTCGAACGGCAGGTCGCCCGCTTTGGCGCCTTTCAGAATCTTGTCGGTCTGGGCTGCGGCACGCGCGAGCATGTCCGCGGCGACCGCGCCGTACGAGATCAGCCCGCCGGCTTCGGTGAAATTCGCATAAGCCGCGATCAGCGGCAGCTTCGCGCCCAGCGCAAGCTGGCCGATGCGCTTCGCCTGCAGATTGAGCATGCGCGAGGGCGTCACGAACATCGCTTCTGCGCGTCCCTTCAGCATGGCCGCAACCGCGCCGTCGATCTCGTCGGCGCTGCGCGCTTCGACAAGCTGCAGGCGCACCCCGAGCGCGCGCGCAGCGGGCTCCATGTCCCGGTAGTACGTGTCGAAATGCGCCGGGTCCCACAGCACCGCAACGCGCGTGAGCCCGGGCACGGCTTCCTTGAGCAGCTCGAGGCGTTTCGCGGCAAGCTGCGGCGAGAGATAGGTGATGCCGGTGACATTGCCGCCGGGACGCCGGTAATCGCCGATCAAGCCGCCCATGACCGGGTCCTCGCTGCCAGCTGTCACCACCGGCAGCGCGGGCGCAACCTGCTTCGCGACCTGCGCGATGTCGTTGCCGACGGTGAACACCAAATCGACTTTTCTTGCCGCGAGGTCCTGCACAAGCTCGGCGAAGCGCGTCGCATCGCCCCGCGCGTAGCGCCGCTCGATCTGCAGCGTCGCGGGCTCAGCGTAGCCAAGCTGCTTGAGCGCAGCGAGATAGGTGCGCGCGAAACCACTTTCCGGCGGCGCGCCGAACTCAACGACGCCGATGCGCGGGATTTTTACGGACTGCTGTGCGAGCACAGGCAGCGACGCTGCGAACGCGCCAACTCCAAGCGCGATCAGCAATTTCCGCCGCGTCGAGCGGTACGTCGAGTCCGCTCTGACGCGGCGACGTGATCCGGCATGCATATGTCCGGTATTACGCATTACTCGATCACCTTGTCGGCGCGCTGTAACAGTTGCTGCGGAATCTTGACGCCGAGCGCCTTCGCCGTTTTCAGGTTGACGATGAGATCGAACTTGGTTGCGCGCTCGATCGGCAGATCGCCGGGCTTCGCGCCCTTGAGTATCTTGTCGACGAAGCCGGCGGCGCGGCGGTACAGCAGCGGGCGGTTTGCGCCGTACCCCAGCAGGCCGCCGGCTTCGGCGAAAATCGTGAGCCCGCACGCGGGAAGCCGATGCGTTGCAACCAGCGCAGCAATGACCCCGGCATTGGAATTGAGCAGAGGGTCTTCGCCGATCACGGCGGCTTCAACCCGCTTCCTGGCCATCGCGGCAAATGCGCCGGGAAATTCCTCGAGCGCTTTCACCCCGAACTGGTGCAGTTCCACCTTCATCCGTTTGGCCGCTGGCTCCATTTCCCGGAAGTAGACCGCATTGCTGGCGTTCAGAGCGTTGAAGAGGACCGACACGCGCTTGATGCGCGGCAGCACTTCCATCAGCAACTCGAGCCGCTTGGCGGCGAGTTCTGCCTGGAAGGCAGTCGACCCGGTGATGTTGCCGCCCGGCCGCGCGAGACTCGCGACGAAACCTGCGGCGACGGGATCGGGGCCGTCCGCGATAACGATCGGAATCGTCGTCGTCGCCCGCGCCGCGGTGCGGGCACCGGGGAACGAGTGGGTGATGATCACGTCGACCTTGAGCGCAACGAGTTCCGCCGCCAAGTCCTTGAGCCGCTCGGGATTGCTTTCCGCCCAGCGGTATTCGATGACGATGTTCCTGCCTTCCACGTAGCCCAGATCCCGCAGCCCGGTCCTGATCGCTTCCACTTCGCGCACGTAGCCGGCAGCGGAGGCGGTTCCCAGAAAGCCGATGCGCCAGACTTTGCCCTGCTGCTGGGCAAGGGAGACCAGCGGTGCAGCGAGCATGCTTGCACCCAATGCAACCAATAGTTTTCGCCGGGTATTCACTCGATCACCCTGTCCGCGCGCACGAGGATCGAGTTGGGAATCTTGATGCCAAGCGCTTTCGCGGTTTTCATGTTGATCGCCAACTCGAATTTGGTCGGCTGTTCGACCGGTAAATCACCGGGTTTGGCGCCCTTGAATATCTTATCCACGTAAGTTGCCGCGCGCAGGAGATTGCCGGCAAGACTCGCCCCGTAGCTCATTAAACAGCCAGCTTCAACGTATTGTTGAATCGCTACTATTGACGGTAGATGATGTTTGACTGCCAGTTCCGAGATCTGACGTTGTTGTTGGTTGAAAATCGAGTCAATTGTGATAATGACCGCCCCGACGTTTTCCTTGGCCATGCTGGAAAACGCGTTCTCAATCTCCTGTGGGGTCTGCGCTTTCACCGGCAGGACCTTTAAGCCAACTATCTGCGCTGCGGCTTGGGTGTTACTTAGTATCGCGGCATGGTACGAATTGGTAGGATTTATCAGAACGGCGACGCGGGAGAGCTTTGGCACCACGCTGAGCAGCATCTCCAGGAGCTTGGAGCTGATGTCCACAGCGAGCTCCGAGAGCCCGGTGATGTTGCCTCCGGGGTGCGCCAGGCTCTTGACGAAGCCGCTGCCGACCGGATCGCCGACGGTTCCCATGACGATGGGAATCGTGCCATTAGCTTTCTGTGCTGCGCTGGTGGCCTGCGACCCTGCTGTCACAATCACGTCCACTTTCAACTGCGCCAATTCCGCCGCGAGGCCGGGTAAGCGGTCGATTTTGCCGTCAGCAAAGCGCCATTCGATCACCAGGTTCTTGCCTTCGACATAGCCGAGCTCGCGCATGCCTCGCGGGAATGCGCCGAGATAGGTGGAGTCGAGAGAGTCCGGGCGAGCACGCAATACCAGGAAACCGATTCGCCAGATTTTGCCCTGCTGTTGAGAGAAGGAGGAGAGCGGCACCGTGAGCGCGCTCGCGCCAAGCGCTATCAGCAGTTTCCGTCGTGAAATCACTCGATCACCCTGTCCGCGCGCACGAGAATCGAATTGGGAATCGTGATGCCGAGCGCTTTGGCGGCATTGCGGTTGATGATCAGCTCGAATTTCGTTGGCCGCTCGACCGGAATATCGCCAGGCTTGACGCCCTTGAGGATCCTGTCCACAAAGAAGCCCGCGCGGCGGAACATTTCGGGAAAGTTCACGCCGTAGCCCAGCAAGCCGCCAGCCTCGGCGAACTCCCCGAACCCGGCTGCGGGCAGCCGTTTTCTGGCCGCAAGCTCGACAAGCCCTTTGGCGTTGGCGATGAACATCGAGTCATCGATCACTACGACCGCATCGACGCGGCTTTTAGCCATCGCCGCAAAAACCGCATCGAACTCGTGGGGTCCCCGCACCTCGAATTGCTGCACCTCCATTTTCAGCGACCTGGCTGTGATTAACATGGCATGCAGCACCGGTGTGTTCACCGGATTATCCGGATTCATGAGCACTGCCATCTTATTGAGACGCGGCAGCGCCTCCTTCAGCAGCTCGATCCGTTTCGCCGCGAGTTCCGGGTTAAAGAAGGTCGAGCCGGTAATGTTACCGCCCGGCCGCGCGACTCCGGCGATGAGGCCCGTGGCAACGGCGTCGCCGCTGACCGCCATCACGATCGGAATCGTAGTGGTTGCCTGCTTGGCCGCGCGGGTGCCCGGAGTCCCATGCGTCACGATGACGTCAACCTTGAGGCGAACCAATTCTGCGGCCATCCCGGCAAGCCGCTCGTACTTGCCCTCCGCCCAGCGAAACTCAATGACGATGTTATTGCCCTCTACGTAGCCAAAATCACGAAGACCCAACCGCAGTCCCGCCAACTGTCTTGCGTAACTGGCAGCAGTCGCGGAACCCAGGAACCCGATCCGGGCGACCTTCGCCGGCTTCTGCTGGGCGAAGCACGCATGCGGCGCTGCGAGCGCGCTGCCAAGTGCAATCAGCAACGCCCGTCGCATTGAACGGCACGGCGTGTCCGCTCCAACGCGGCGGCGCAAGCTGGCATTGACATGTCCGGTCTTACGCGTCATTCGATTACCTTGTCGGTGCGCACGAGAATCGATTGCGGAATTTTAATACCGATGGCTTTGGCAGTTTTAAAATTGATCACCAGCTCGAACTTTGTCGGCTGCTCAACTGCCATTGTCGCCGGGTTTGCGCCTTTCAGTATCCGATCGACGTACGCAGCCGCGCGATGGAAATTTTCGGTGAGGTTGGGCCCGTAGCTGATCAACCCGCCGGCATCAACATATTGACTTTGCGCGAATATTGCCGGCAGCCGGTGTTTGAGGGCGAGCGTCGCGATCCGCTTATGCTCGGAAAATGACAGCGGCGAAGTGAGCAGCAGCAGCGCCTGATCGCCTGCTTTTGCCGCTGCGTCGAACGCGAGTTCGAGCTGCTCGGGCGAACTTGCTTCGATCATGTGCAGTTTGAATCCAAGCTTGCGGCCGGCCTGCTCGACTTCCTTGAGCGCGGGCACGTGCGACGGAGTGGTGGGGTTGGAAAGCACCGCCACGCGCGCGGCGCGCGGCAGCAGCTCCCTGACCAGTTCAAGCTGCTTCGCATTGAGCTCGGTGGCCATTTGCGACACGCCGGTAATGTTGCCGCCTGGGCGTGCGAGGCTTGCGATGTGGCCACTGCCGACCGGGTCATTGTGCGACGAGAACACGATGGGAATTTGTGCTGTTGCCTGACGCGCCGCTTCGACAAAGGTCGAGGACGGTGCAAAGATAACATCGACTTTGAGCGCTGCCAGTTCTTGCGCGAGCGCCAGCGCTTTGCTGACATCGTTGCCGGTAAATCGGCGTTCGAGCAAGATGTTCTTGCCTTCGACATAGCCGTGGTCGCGCAGGCCCTGATAGAACGAGTCGAGCAAGGAATTCTGCGTGGAGGCGAGAACGCCGATCCGGGGAATCCTGGCCGCTGGCTGCGCGCGCAGCGCCGTGGGCGCCAGCGCGCCCGCCGCGAGAGCAATCAGTACTTTTCGGCGCGATATCACTCGATCACCCTGTCCGCGCGCAGCAGAATCGATTGCGGAATCGCGATGCCGAGCGCTTTGGCGGTTTTCATGTTCAGCACCAGCTCGATCTTGGTCGGCTGCTCGATCGGCAGATCGCCCGGTTTGGCGCCGCGCAGAATCTTGTCGGCATAGATGGCTGTGCGCCGAGCGAGTTCGGGAAAATTCACGGCATAGGCGATCAGACCGCCATCATCGATGAAACCTGACTGGAAGTAGATCGCGGGCTTTTTAAGCGCCGCGATCAGGCCGATGACGTGTTTGCGATTAACGTAGGCTGAGGGATTCGAATTGATATAGATGGCATCGGCGTTCCATTTGCGGGTAGTTGCGGCGGCGGCGTCATATTCAGCGGGAGTCTGCGCCTTGGCGGCGAGGAACTGCATGCCAAAGCGCGCCGCGGCCCGTTCGACGGCTTGCAACTCCACCGCGTCGTTCACAGCATCCGGATTGATCCAGGCGCACAGCCGGTTCAATTTCGGCACGATCTCCTTCAGCAACTCGATGCGTTTGCCCGCGATTTCGACGCTGAAATTGGACATGCCCGTGAGATTGCCGCCGGGATGCGCCAGACTTTTCGCGAATCCCAGCGCCACAGGCTCGTTCACGAAGCAGAACACGATCGGGATCGTCGTAGTCAGCGCCTTCACGGCGGCGGTTGCGGGAGCCGGCGGCGCGAAGATCAAATCGGGCTTCATTGCAACAAGCTCCGCAGCGAGCGCGGGCAGGCGCTCGAGTTTGCCCTCGGCGTAGCGGGTTTCGATGATGAGATTGCGCTTCTCGACGTACCCGAGCTCCGCGAGTCCCGACGCGAAAGGGATACCCGAGCCCTTGTCGTTGTCCTCGCGCGTTCCGGCCTGGAGAACGCCGATGCGGTAAATCTTTTGTTGCTGGGCGACAGACGCAAGCGGCGCTGCAAGCGCGCCCGCGCCGAGCACAACGAGCAGCTTGCGGCGTTTGTTCAATTGATCACCTTGTTCGCGCGCACAGGAACCAGCCGCGGGTTTTCGTCCGCAATCCCTTCAATTGTTCCGGCATTCATTGTCTACACCGCTATTTGACTGTACCGAGGACGGAATGCACGACCTCGTAAATTAACGGTTCCGGTTGTGCGATGGCCTTGATCTCGGCGTATACGCGCATGAATTCCGCGTTCGTGAAGACCGACTTGAAATCATCTTCGCTGCGCCATTGGACGTAGTTGAGGACTTTCCGCCCATCGGCGCTCTTGTGGATGGTAGCCGAGACAAACCCCGGCTGCGACTTCGCGAGTATATCGACGGCTGACGTTAGAAGACGGATCACGGCTTGCTGGTTGTCAGGATCAACCGCAACGTATTGATGGCGGTGACGAGCTGATTGTTGGGTGACATGTCTGTCATTCGATAACCCTGTCCGCGCGCTGCAAGAATAACTGCGGGATGATAACGCCAAGCGCCTTGGCAGTTTTGCGGTTGATCGCCAGCTCGAATCTCGTCGCTTGCTCGATCGGCAGATCGCCTGGCTTCGCGCCCTTGAGGATCTTGTCGATAAAGACGGCCGCCCGGCGATACATTTCGAGAATGTTCACCCCGTAGGCCATCAGGCCGCCAGCTTCCGCGATCTCCTTGAACCCGATCGAGGGCAGCCGCTGTTTTGCCGCTAGATCCGCAATCCCTTTAGCGTTGGCGATAAGCATCGGCTCCTCGTTGATCACGACGGCGTCAACGCGTTTTTTGACCATTGCCGTAAAAGCGCTCTCGATCTCGCTTGGTGCCCGCACCGCGAATTTTAGAAGCTCCACCTTGAGTAACTTGGCTATAGGTCCCATTGCATCGAGCTGCAGCCCATTCGTGGAACTGTCCAGATGCACGAGGACGGCAACTCGTTTGGTGCGCGGAAAGAACTCCTTGAGTAGCTCCAGCCTCTTCGCGCCGAGTTCCAGGTTGAAGAAGGCCGATCCGGTGATATTCCCGCTTGGCCGCGCAAGGCTGGCGACGAGTCCCGCGGCAACGGGGTCGCCGCTGGCTGCCATGACGATAGGAATAGTCGTAGTTGCCTGCTTGGCTGCGCGGGTTCCCACTGTCGCATGAGTCACGATGACGTCAACCTTGAGACGAACGAGCTCGGCCGCCAGCTCGGGGAGCCGATCGTACTTCCCCTCCGCCCAGCGAAACTCAATGACTATGTTCTTGCCTTCGACGTAGCCCGCGTCACGCAGACCCGCCCGCAGTGCGTCCACCCGGCTTGCAAAATCAGATGCAGAGAGGGCACCCAGGAACCCAATCCGAGGGATCTTCGCCGGCTGCTCAGCGAAAGACGCAAGCGGCGCTGCAAGCGCGCCTGCGCCAAGAGCAATCAGCAACTTTCGTCGCGTTGAGCGGCGAGCAATGTCCGCTCCGACGCGGCGACGTAATCCGGCATCACGATGTCCGGCATTACGCATTACTCGATCACCTTGTCCGCGAGCGCACGGCGCAATGTCGCCATGGTGGCCCGCCGGACGCGATTTCGTTTGATGGACCCGCCCATTTCTGCTCCCCCTGACGCAGTCGCTTGCTGCGTAGCCGATACTAACATTCCATCGCCACGCTCCCCCAATCTGCTGGTGCGTAGCGGTGATGCCGCAAATAACACTCCACTCTATGGCGGGCTGAGGCAGGGTGCCGCGACGTGCGGCACAGGAAAGTTGTGACTTATTTACACCCCCCGCCGCTAGCCGCGGCGAGAGGCGAGAGGAGAAAGGGGTAAGGAAAGAAGCGGAATACCCAATACTCTCAATCTGAGAGCCCCATTTATGCGGCGATCGCCGGCGGCTACCAGTCCGCCGGGAGCGGCTTGAGGATGACGATACGGCGGTCCTCGATCGTGAGGTAGCCGCCGGTGGTGAGGTCCTTGATGATGCGGTTGATCATCTCGCGCGAGGCGCCGATGCGGTTCGCCAACTCCTGCTGCGACGGCTTGTCGGGTATTACCAGCACGCCGTCTTGCTGCACCGCAAGATCCTGCACCAGCTTGGCGAAGCGGCCATATACGTTCTGCAAGGCGAGGCTTTTCACGTGCTCGGTCAGCACGCGCGCGCGGTAAATGAGCTTGTTGATGAGGTGCGCGGCGAATTCGGGGTGGCTTTTGAGCAGCGCCTGCACGTCGCTTTTCGGGATAATCTGGAAGCGCGACGGCTCGAGCGTCATCACCGACGCCGAGCGCGGGCCTTCATCGAGCACCATCTCGCCGAAGTATTCGCCGGGCCCGTGGGTGTCGAGGGTGACCTCGCGGCCGTCCTCGTTCGCCAGAAACACCTTCACCTTGCCGGACAGCACGATGTAGAGCGAATCGGTGGTATCGCCTTCGCTGATGATGATAGCGCCCTTGGGATAGGCGCGCGCCGCCGCATGCTGCGACAGGGCGCTCAGGTCCTGTTCAGACAATCCGAGAAATGGCGGCTTTTGCTGGTCGGACATGCGGACACGCGGCTGGGTATATTGAATCGGCGAGATGCCGCGCCAGCATGTCACTAACAACCGGATCGCGCAACCCTGCAGCGCGATGCCGCGTTCGCGGCTAAAATGACGACAAGCGCCATTCACGCGCGAACGCAAACGACGGAGTGCAGCCATGAAACTCGAAGCGCCGATCCTGAAGCCCGCCGCGCCCTCCAAGCGTCCGACCGTCATGGGGACGAAGCACGTGATCGCCGCGGGACATTACCTGGCCGCGCACGCGGGGTTCGAGATTCTTGAAGGCGGTGGAAACGCGGTCGATGCCGGTGTTGCGGCGGGCATCGCGTGCGGCGTGTTGCAGACGGACAAGGTGAATTTCGGCGGCGTCGCGCCGCTGATCGTCTATCTTGCGAAAAAACGCGAGATCCACTGCATCGACGGGCTTGGCGTATGGCCGCGGGCGGTGACGCCGGATTATTTCCGGAAGCATCACGGCGGCAAAATTCCGGCGGGTGTGTTGCGCAGCGTCGTGCCGGCGGCGCCCGATGCGTGGATCACCGCGCTTGCGCGCTTCGGCACCATGAGCTTCGGCGAAGTTGCCGCGGCGGCGATCCGCTTCGCGCGCGACGGTTTCCCGATGTATCCGCTGATGTCGGAATTCATCAAGGACAACCGTTCCTCGTACGAGCGCTGGCCGTCGAGCAGGAAAGTATTTCTTCCCAAAGGCCGCGCGCCCGAGCCGGGCGGAGTCTTCGTGCAGGCGGAACTCGGCAAAACGTTGCAGTATCTGGCCGACGTCGAAAAGGCGCATCGGCGCAAAGGACGCAAGGCCGCACTGCGCGCGACACGTGATGCGTTCTACAAAGGCGACATCGCAGCGGCAATCGTCAGGTTCCACCAGCAGTCGGGCGGTTTGATGCGCATGGAGGACTTCGCCGGGTTCGGCATCAAGCTCGAGCCGACGGTGAAAGCGAAATTCAACGGTATCGAAGTCCACGCGTGCGGGCCGTGGTCGCAGGGGCCGGTGCTGCCGATGGCGCTCAACATCCTCAAAGGCTACGACCTCGAAGCGATGGGGCACAACTCGCCCGAATACATACACGTCGTGACTGAAGCGCTCAAGCTCGCGTTCGCCGACCGCCATCAGCATTTCGGCGATCCCGATTTCATCAAGGTGCCGATCAAAGGCTTGTTGTCGGACGCTTATGCCGCGCACCGGCGCGGCATGATCAGCGCCGACCGGGCATGGCCTGAAATGCCGCCTGCCGGCGATCCCGCGACGCTCGCCGATCTGCCGCACCGGTGGATGACGCCGCCGCAGCCCGCTGAAGCGCCCGGGCCCGGCGATACCACTTATGTGTGCTGCATCGACCGCCACGGCAACGCGATTTCGGCGACGCCGTCGGATGGCTCCAACAATTCGCCGCTCGTGCCGGGCGTCGGCATCCTCTGCTCGGGGCGTGGCACGCAATCATGGGCCGATCCGACTCATCCGTGCTCGGTCGCGCCGGGCAAGCGCCCGCGCCTCACGCCGAGTCCCGCGCTCGCGTTCAGGAACGGCAAGGTGCTGATGCCGTTCGGCACGCCGGGCGGCGATGTGCAGCCGCAGGCGATGCTGCAGGTGTTCCTCAACGTCAACGTGTTCGGCATGGATGCGCAGAGCGCGATCGAAGCGCCGCGCTGCGCCAACTACAGCTACCCGGGTTCGTTCGAGCCGCATGAATATTTTCCGGGCCGGCTGTATCTCGAGGCGCGCATCCCGAAAGCGACCGGCGACGAACTCGCGCGGCTCGGCCACAAGGTTTACTGGTGGGACGAATGGACGTGGCTCGCCGGCGCGCCGTGCGCGATCGTCGCCGACCACAAGACCGGCGTGCTGCACGGCGGCGCCGATCCGCGGCGGCCGGCGTACGCGCTCGGCTGGTAATGCGTTGTATTGCGCTGCTGGTCGTTGCGTTGGCGCAATCGGTTGGGGCGGCGAGCATCGCGATCGACGTCGGTCACTATTTCGAGGAGCCGGGTGTAATCAGCGCGCGCGGCCGTCCCGAGTTCGAATTCAATCGCACGCTCGCGCATGAAATTGAGGGTGTCTTGAAAACACGCGGCTACACGACAAAGCTGATCGGCGACGACGGCAAAATGAAGGAACTGTGGCGCCGCCCGCGCGAGGCGAACGGCTCCGACCTGTTCATCTCGGTGCATCACGATTCGGCGCGCGAGAAGTACCTGCTGCCGTGGGTGCATGAAGGTGACGAGCACCGCTACAGCGATATGTTTTCGGGATTTTCGCTGTTCGTGTCGCGCGAAAACTCCGGATGGAGAAAAGGGCTGCGCTGCGCGTCGGCAATCGGCGCCGCGCTCGTCAAGGCGGGCTTCAAGCCGTCGCTGTATCATGCGGATCCGGTATTCGGCGAAAACCGGCCGTTTGCCGACAGGGACAACAGCGTGCATTATTTCGAACATCTGGCGGTATTGCGCAGCGCCACGATGCCGGCACTGTTATTCGAGGCCGGGGTCATCGTCAATCGCGAGGAGGAAGTCAAAATGAGCGACAAGCAAGTGCAACAAGGGATTGCCGCAAGCGTTGCCGACGGCATTGAGGCGTGCCTGAAGAAGGATGAAGGCGGAAGGCGGAAGGATGAAGGGAAAACCAACAGCAAAAACGGGACTGCATATGCCGAATAATCGCAATCGGGGCTTATTCATCCTTCATCCTTCATCCCTCATCCTTGGCAGTGTGATCGCGATTGCGTTAGCGCTTGGTTGTCCCAGCGTATTCGCGCAGAACTATCCAACCAAGCCGATACGCTTCATCGTCGGCTACACGCCGGGCGGCGCCGCCGACATCCTGGCGCGCGCGGTCGGTGCGAAGTTAAATGAAGCGTGGGGACAGCCGGTGGTCATCGAGAACCGCGCCGGCGCCGGCACCAATATCGGCTCGGAGATCGCGGCCAAGTCGCCGCCCGACGGCTACACGCTGTTCATGCCGACTGTCGCCAATGCGATCAACGTCACGCTTTATCCGAAACTCGCCTATGACCCGGTCAAGGATTTTGCCTACGTGACCGACATCGCCAAGGTGCCGGGCATCGTCGTGGTGCATCCGTCGGTGCCTGCCAGAAACACGAAAGAGCTGATCGCGCTCGCGAAGGCACACCCGAACGAGCTGCGGCACGGTTCGACCGGCATCGGCAGTCCGCATCATCTCGCCGGCGAATTGTTCAAGACCATGGCCGGCATCAAGATGATCCATGTGCCGTACAAAGGCGCATCGCCGGCGCTCGTCGACGTCGTCGCCGGCCACATCGAGGTTTATTTCGGCGCGTTCGTTTCGGTGCTGCCGCACGTCAGAAGCGGGCGGTTGCGCGCGCTCGGGGTCACCAGCCTGA
The DNA here is from genome assembly GCA_041483135.1 of Gammaproteobacteria bacterium. Taxonomy (GTDB): domain Bacteria; phylum Pseudomonadota; class Gammaproteobacteria; order Burkholderiales; family SG8-41; genus PALSA-1004. The sequence goes on from JBGPFE010000012.1 coordinate 34,899, forward strand.
AGCGGGTGTCGGTTCTGCCCGAGGTCGCGACGATCGACGAGCAGGGACTCAAGGGGTTCGAGACCGGCTCGTGGTTCGGCGTCGCCGTGCCTGCCGCGACGCCGCGCGAGATCGTCACCAGACTGCACGCCGAGGTCGTGCGGATCATCAAGCTGCCCGAGGTTTACGAACGCATCGCGTCGGAAGGCGCGGATTTCGTCGGCGATACGCCGGAGCAATTCACCGCGTTTTACAAGTCGGAAATCGTGAAATGGGGCAAAGCCGTCAGGGTTTCGGGCGCCAGGCCGGAATAAAACCCGAGAGGCGTTAGGCGTTAGGCGTGAGGCGTGAGGCGTGAGGAGTGAGGCGATAAAACCGCCGGCGTTAAATCGTGCAGCGCAGTGCTGCATGGCCGTGGCCATGATTGCCGCCTGTGCCGGCGCGGCGCTGGCTCAGAAATATCCGGACAAGCCGGTGCGGCTGGTGGTCGGTTTCCCGCCCGGCGGCGCGGCGGACATTCTTGGCCGCATCGCGGCGCAGCGATTGACGGCAAGTCTTGGCGAGCAGGTGGTGGTCGACAACCGCGGCGGCGCGGGCGGCATAATTGCGACCGAAATCGCGGCGAAAGCGGCGCCCGACGGCTACACGCTCCTTTTCACGTCGGTTCCGCACGTGATCAATCCGCATCTCTACAAGCGGGTCAACTACGATCCGGTGAAGGACTTTGACGCCGTGATCCAGTTCGTGTCCGTGCCGTTGATCATGGCGACCAACCCGGGATTTCCTGCGAAGTCGGTCAAGGATTTGATCGCGCTCGCCAGGGCCAGGCCCGGACAGATCAACTACGCGTCCGCGGGCGCTGGATCGTCGAGCCATCTGGCGCTGGAACTCTTCAAGTCGATGGCGAATGTCGACCTCACGCACATCCCGTACAAAGGCACGGGGCAGATCATCACCGATTTGATCGCGGGACAGGTCAGCGTCACTATTGCAAGCGCGGTGCCGCTGATCCCGCAGGTGAAAGCGGGCAAGCTGCGCGGGCTGGCGGTGACGGGCGCCAAGCGTTCGGCCGCAATGCCGGACTTGCCGACCATCGGCGAAACGGTGCCGGGCTACGCAGTGACGAACTGGTTCGGTATCCTTGCGCCCAGGGGCGCGCCGCGGGCCATCATCGCCCGCATCAATCGCGATCTCGATGCGGAATTGAAAACCGCCGCACTCAGGCAGTTGCTGAATGCGCAGGGCGCGGACGTCGCGGGCGGCCCGCCCGAAGAATTTGCGGCGATGATCAAGGCCGATTTTGCGAAATGGGCGAAAGTCGTCAGGGATTCCGGCGCGCGGGTGGACTGAGTTGCGAGAAGCGGGAGGGGAGGGGTGAAAGACGGACCGACGCTTCCCGATCCGCGGCGCTTTGGTGCGGGCGACCATCCGTTCAATCGGCTGGCGGAAGATGAACTGCGGAGCGAGGTGCGCGAGGCGCTGATCGGCGCACGCGATGAGGACGTCACCGCAGCGCTGAGAGCGGCACCGACACGCGCGGCTTATGCGAAGTTGTGGCGGACGGTTTGCGACGTCGCGCACCATGCCGGCAGTGACCAGGACAAAACAGCAGTCGTTGCGCGCATCTTTGCGTTGCCGCTCGTAATCGTCACCGGCAGCCGCCGTCCGGCGACATTGCCCGGGGTCATTCCCGACGTAGCCGCGGTCGCAGCCCTGTTTGAGCAACACGGCGCGCTCGGCCGCACGCGCAACTTCGGCTTCAGCAATGCGTTGTGCCCGCTCGAGACGCTCGAGCGGGTGAAGCCGAGCGGGGTTTACGCGTGGACCAGAGCAGCACGTGCCGCGCCGCGCGAGCTTGCGCCGAGCGCCATCACGATCGACGAACCCGGCGAGCAGGTACATTTACGCTTTCTGGCCGGCGCGGGAATTACGCCGGCAGCCGAGCCGTCAATTGTCGAGACCGCATCCAATATCGGCGCGTGGGGCATGCCGGTGACGCGTGCACTCGCGGCGCAACTCAATCAGCCCGGCATCGAAGTGCTGCCGCTCGTGCGGCCGCCGCTTGACCTGCTGCGCGCCGCTCATGCCGGACGCCGCGCGCAACTCGAAACGGCATTCAACCTGTTCGTGAGCAACGCGGTACGGCGTTTCCGCAGCGCGACCGGCGACCCGGTCGCGGTGATCAGTGCGCACGACGACGCCGAGGTTCGCGTGGGCTTGAGTTCCCCGTTCGACGACGCGATCGTCGACGGCTATCGCTGGCCGCTGCATCCGCTCGACGATCTCGAACGGATTACGGATTCCATTACGGGATTGCTCGAGGAGTGCCGCGTCAATGATCTGCGCTTCGCCCCGGAAATATTGCCGGCACTCGATGCGCGGGGCCGGATCTGGTACGCGCGGACGGGAGATGCAGATACGCGAGCGGCCGCGCCGCAGCGGCATTGAAGCGCGGCGTGCCGGCCTAAAGCCAGCCTGACTTGCGGAAGCGGTAGAACAGGTAGGCGTCGATGGCGACCATCAGGCCGACTGACAGCGGATAGCCGAATACCCACCTGAGCTCGGGCATGTGCTCGAAGTTCATGCCGTAGATGCCCGCGATCATGGTCGGGATCGCTACCAGCGCGGCGTACGCGGCAAGCCGCTTGGTGGTCTCATTTTCCTGCACCGCGGTGAGCGACAGGTTGACCGAAATCGCGGTGACCACCATGTCGCGCTGGCTGTCGATCGACTGATTGATACGTGACAGATGATCGTAGATGTCGCGAAAATACTCCTGCGTTCCCGCGCACAACTGCGGCACCCTGCCGCCCCACAGCTTGCCGACTCCCTCCAGCAATGGTGCGACGACGTGCTTGAGCACCATGAGCTTCTGCTTCAAGGCATACAGCGCCTCGATGTTGGTCCGCGTGGGGGCGCCCGCAAACATTTTCTCCTCGATGCCCTCGAGTTCGATTTCCAGCGCGTCGAGCACGGGGAAATACCGGTCCACGATCGCGTCCATCAGCGCGTACAGCACGAAGCTCGCGCCCTGCCTGAGCAGATGCGGTTCGCGCTCGCAACGCGCCCGCACGCCGGTAAAGCCCTGTTCGGTGCGGCTGCGCACCGTCAGCACGTAGTTGGGGCCGACGAACACGCTGACCTCCCCGATTTTGAGTTCGTCGGCGGCAATTTCGACCGTCTGCAGGACGGCGAACAGCGAGTCGCCGTATTCGTCGATCTTGGGCCGCTGGTGGCCATGCTGCGCATCCTCGACCGCGAGCTCGTGCAGCCCGAATTCCCGCTGCATCCCGGCCAGTTCGTCCGCGGTAGGCTCGTAGAGCGCGACCCACACGAAACATTCCGGACGGCTCACATATTGCCGAATGTCCTGCTGCGCGATATCAGCGAGTTTCTTGCCTTCCGCGTAAGCAACGCAGTTGATCAGCATGGATTCCTCTCCGCGCCTGCTACGCGCGATGACGGATTAATGTCACGGGATTTTAACGTGCCGGCGCCGATTGTGGCGTAGAATTTCCGCCGCGTCCGCGCGTCGGAGCGTCATAAAAATGAAAAAACTCTTTCTTACGCTAGTCCTCGTAAGGCTGCCGGCGCTGATCATTGCGGCATGCGCGGTCGCGCCGGTGGCTGATGCGGCGCGACCGATGGTCACCGATGATGCGCGCATCATCGATCCGGGCGCATGTCAGCTCGAGACCTGGCGGCGTTTCAACCGCGACAGCAAGGAATTCTGGGCGCTGCCGGCTTGCAACCCGACCGGCAATCTCGAGATCACGCTCGGTAGCGCCGAATTGCCGGTCGAGGATCCCGGGTTGCGCGGCACCACCCGCACGGTGCAGATTCAAGGCAAGACGCTCTTCAGGACGTTGGAGACCAACAGCTACTCATATGGCTTTGCCGCCGGCGGCGTCGTGCGTTCCCGCGGGGCGGCGGACCAGGTGCCTAACTACTACGCGTACGTGCCGGTCAGCCGCTCCCTCCTCGACGACCGTGTGGTCCTGCACGTCAACGTAGGCGCGCAGCGCGCCGGCATCGATCCGCTTGATGCGCTGACGTGGGGCCTGGGCGCGGAAATCGGCGTCACGCGGCGCGCATTCGTGATCGCGGAGAGCTTCGGCAACAACCACGCGCGTCCCTCGTATCAGGGCGGCTTGCGCGTCTGGATAGTTCCCGATCGCGTGCAAATCGATACCACGATAGGGGCACAGGCCGGCGACATCGGCGCGACCCGCTGGATCTCGATCGGCCTGCGCCTGATCTCGCCTCCGTTCCTGAAATAACTTCCGGTTAATGGTATGTTCGGCTTCGACCATGGCCGACCTGCCTTATCAGCGTCTCACGCCTGACCTTATTCTCGATGCGGTCGAAAGCTGCGGCTACCGCTGCGACGGCCGGCAATTCGCGTTGAACAGTTATGAAAACCGCGTCTATCAGGTGTGGCTCGAGGACGGGCCGGCGCTCGTAGTCAAATTCTACCGCCCGCAGCGCTGGAGCGACGAGGCGATACTCGAAGAGCATCAATTCGCGCTGGAACTTGCCGCACGCGAAATTCCGGTGGTGGCGCCGCTTGCCACGGCCGACGGCGCAACGCTCCACGAGCACGGCGGCTTTCGCTTTGCGTTGTTTCCCAAGCGGCCGGGGCGCGCGCCCGAGCTCGATAACAGCGACACTCTCGAATGGCTCGGCCGTTTTCTCGGCCGCATCCACGCCGTCGGCGCGCTCACTCCGTTCCGCCACCGCCCGGCGCTCGACATCGCCAGTTTCGGCGAGGAACCGGCGCGGTTCGTCGCCGATCATGATTTCGTGCCGGCGGATCTCAAAACCGCGCATCAGGCCATCGTGCGCGATGCGCTCGCGCGCGTCGCGCAGTGCTACCAGCGCGCAGGCACGGTGCGCAACATCCGGTTGCACGGCGATTGCCATGCCGGAAATATCCTGTGGACGGAAGACGGGCCGCACTTCGTCGATCTCGACGATTGCCGCAGCGGACCCGCGGTGCAGGATCTATGGATGCTGCTGTCGGGCGACCGTGACGCGATGAACGCTCAACTCGCGCACGTGATCCGCGGCTACCGGGAATTTCACGATTTCAGGCCGGCCGAGCTGGCACTGATCGAGGCGTTGCGCACGCTGCGCATGATTCATTACGCGGGCTGGCTCGCACGGCGCTGGCATGACCCCGCATTCCCGGCGAGCTTTCCGTGGTTTAATACCCAGCGCTACTGGCAGGATCAGATACTCGGGCTACGCGAGCAATGCGCGGCGATGGACGAGTCGCCGCTCGAATTGCCGGATTAGGGCAATATGCGCGTGATGATGAATATCGCGTTATCGATTGTGATCGCCTACGCGGTGATCCTGCTGCTGGTGTTCGCTTTCCAGTCGCGGCTCGTTTACTTCCCGCAGGTCGAACGCGAACTCACCACCACGCCACGCACCGCCGGCCTCGATTACGAAGACGTCAGCCTGCGCACCGCGGACGGCGTGACGCTGCACGGCTGGTGGGTGCCGGCGCGCAATCCACGCGGCGCCGCGCTGATATTGCACGGCAACGCCGGCAACATCTCGCACCGCCTCGGCTATCTGCTGATGTTCTATCGCCTGGGTTACGCGTCGGTGCTGATCGATTATCGCGGTTATGGCAAAAGCGGCGGCGCGCCGGGCGAGGAGGGCACTTATCGCGATGCCGAGGCCGCGTGGCAGTACCTGACCGAAGCGCGCAAGCTCAAGCCGCGGGACATCGTGGTCGTCGGCGAATCGCTCGGCGGCGGGATCGCGACCTGGCTCGCGGCAAAGTATCCGCCGCGGGCGCTGGTGCTGCTTTCCACGTTTACTTCGGTGCCCGACTTTGGCGCGCAGGTTTATCCGTGGCTGCCGGTGCGGTGGCTCGCGCGCATCAAGTACGACAACCTCTCGCGCATCGCGAAGATCGCGGTGCCGGTGCTGATTGCGCACAGCCGCGACGACGACATCATTCCGTTCAGTCAAGGTCAGGCGCTGTTTGCCATGGCGCGCGAGCCCAAGCAGTTCCTCGAGATGCGCGGCGGGCATAACGACGGTTTTATCTATGGGCGCGAAGAATGGGTCGCTGCGCTCGGCGCGTTTCTCGAGAAAGCGGCAAACGGGAAATAGGGAACGGTAAACGGTGTGGGCCGTTCGGCCATCTCGGGAAAAGCTTTGCCGCAAAGGACGCGAAGGACGCAAAGTAGAACGCAAAGGAAAAACGAAATTACGCGCTGGATTCCAGCAGTGAAAGTGACGCTATAACGCTGGATACCACGGTCCCATGGCAGAAAAACGCAGGCGCCATCGAGACTTAGCGAGGTCCGACCCGAAAGAAAATGTTTTGGTGAGCGGCGAGCCGCTACGGACAAGGAATACGGCACGGCCCTTCGGCCGACCGCTCGACCTAGAGTTAGACGGCTGCCAGTTGCCATTTCGATTCAGCCATTCACGCAATCGCCGCAAATCCATGTTTGACCGCGAGGTTATAAAGCACACGGGCTGCAGATGTGTCATCAGTCCTCAGGCCCAACATGGCTGCCGCCTCTGTGCTGTTTCGAAACTCCCTATGATCGATGATCACTCTGAATGCGCGCCCCTGTCGCTCTAAGGAAAGCTGATGGCCTGAAAAGCAGCCGCTCAATTTGTATCTAACGTCGGAAAGCGTCTTGGCTGGCGAGTACATTGGACGAACATTCTGTACCACAGTTCTCGCTCTCTTAAACCCGATCGGGGTCAGCTCGTAGACAGCGCGGTCGTGTCTCGTCCAGTACTGCGCGTTGTCGCGATTAACTTCCGTTTCTATACTGCGTTGAAAATCCTCTTCCGCACTACGTTTTCCAACCACGAAGTTGGCACAGAAGAATAGCTGTAAACGATGAATGCGATTCTTCTCTGGCGTGAGGCCGCACAATAAACCCGCGAAGAGGAGAACATCTCCGTTTGATGAGTGGTAGAGATCTATGGGTGACTTAAAAGTTGTCATTTTCATCGGAATGTGTCCGCTACCACCGTCTCCAGTCCGTCTAACGCCTGCGCTCTGCCGCGCGCAAGCGCGCAGCGCGAGTGCGTCGGCTGCAGCACATAATTAGGGCGCAGGCGGCTGAGCACCAAGAGCCTGCTTCTTCGACTTCCATTTGGTGTACGCGAGTCTGTTCTTCTGGCGCTTCAGCGCCAAGGCAATGGTTTCGGTTATGTGATCAACAGGCTCCACTGCTGCAAGCCCTGAGTTCTCTTCAAAGATCACGCGCGGCGTGCCGGTCTGCTGACTAACCGCGACGTCGTGGTATGGCACATACGATTTCACGACGCCGATCAAGTCGGCCTTCGTAATTGCCGTCGTACCAGTGATTGCGGCGATTTCGGGCTGAAGCACGACAGGGCCACCACTGTTTCCCGGGAATACTGTCGCGTCCACCATAAAATCCTTTGTGAGTCCCTCCAGAAGGTCGCGAACGCGTGCAAGGCAGCCGGACCTGCATATGACATACTGACGCACTTTGTCTACAAGGCCCATGGGAAAGCCCAAGACGAAAACTCGCGCGCCCTCGGTGACACCTAGCGCCTTCATTGCGGAAATGGAGGACACATGAGCGTCAGACTGAAAAAATGCGTACTTCATCAGCTCTTCCTTTAGAGCGTTCGCATTTATGGGCATGACAGCTACGTCTACAGAAGGCTGACTATGCCCTACCCAGCGTTCCTTCCCGTTCCGTGACAACAGATCGACTGGATAATCTTTGCTCGTCGGATCGTTTGCGGAGTTGAACTTCAGATAGATGCGCTTCTTGCCTTTCAGGACGTGCTTATTGGTAACGAGGAAAACGTTGTAGCTCTTGGTCGTCTCGTCGAGCTTCTTGTCGAAGTGCCCGTAGAGGAAGCCAGTGCCAACCCAAACGCGTTTCGCGGCGTCGTCGCCGACACCAATCGCTGTAACCGCATCCAGCATGAATGGGGGAAGCAGAGCCATAGGTTGTCCTGCGCTCTAACAAGAAGTCGGCCCACTAAAAGGGGCCTCTTATAAGACCCCAAACGCGGGGTCTAGCACGGTCAGGCTACGCTCAAGCTATTGTTTCCTCAACTAGGGTAAATAACTATTTGGCGTCGGGGCCGGCGCGCGCCTACGCCTCGGCCTCTGTAGTACATGAGTCCGAGGTTGCATTGGGCGTAGGCGTCGTCTTTATTAGTTATTGGAAGCCAAAGCCAAGCGTAGAGCACGAATGTTTATCCACTGGGGAACGGCAAAGAAGAGAATGCCGCCCTAATCATTGCTTAAATATTCTTTTATCAGAGCGACTACCGACAGTCTTGCTCGCCGCTCTCCCAAACTACCACCTGAAGGTCAGCTCGATCCAAGTCCATATCAAAAAAAGTAAACCCAATGTCAGAGCCGTCAATGGATCTATTATTAGGTAAAGGAAAGTCCATCGAGCCACGAGCTGCCGCTTTGACCGCGCTCTTAGACTTTTCACTCGGGATAGTCTGTAAATTCCCGCCGCTACCGAAGGGGTTCTTGGACGATGTAAGGCGATATGAATATCCTCGTTGGTATTCTCCGCCGCTTTCCATATGAGAGAGGACATGGTGTTCCCGAAATGTCGGACAGGGACTGTTTTGATTTGTTCCTGAACGGCTGATCTGTTTCTGGAGCGTCGATGGGCCGGCGCGCCGACCGCAACCACTACGACTCGGAAGATGCGGAAAGGTTCGATGACGCCGAGCATTTGCTGCGGCTTCAATGCGCCGTAGAATCTGCCGATGAACATGCAGATCGCGCAAGTAGTGAACCAAAGCATGGATCGGCTGCCTGAGGACCTGAGGGCGGCAATAATGCTCGCGAGATCGAAGGCATGAGCTACTAAATATCGCGAAGATAATGAATTGCCCCATCGGCACGGTGCGCTGCAGCATTTTCGGTGCTCGCGAGACGATCGCCGAAGAACTGCGACCGCTCCTGGGCATAGCCATAGACAAAAGCTGGTGACGCGATGAAGGAGAAGTTGTCGGCCTGGATGGATGGCGAATTGAGTGACGAGCAAGTTCGCTCGCTCCTGCTGCAACTCAAGCGCGATGCCGATTTGCGCTGCAACTGGAATTGCTATCACCTGATCGGGGACGCCCTGCGCGGCGTGCAGAGACCCGACCTGTGCGCCAGAATCTGCGCTCAGCTCGACGCCGAATCGACGGCGCTCGTGTTGCAACGCCGCAGCACGGTGGAGAAAGTGCACTGGCTTGCTCTGTGGATCGCGGCGAGTGTAGCTGCGGTCCTTGTCGGTTGGATGGTGACGCGCGAACAGGAAATTCAACCGCCTCAAGACAAGTATCTTGACGTTTACAAGCTTATCAACCGCCGATTCCCGGCTCCCCATTTTTGAAATCCGGCATGTGCGAGCCAGTGACTACGGTGAGGTATCTCAGGCGTCGAGGTCATGCCACGCTCATCTACAGCCACCATGCAACGCGCGCAATGTAGCCAAATTACCCGGCCTGGCCCCTCGCTCTGTTCCCCCCGTTACCGAATCATCTGTTTTTGATTTTATCTGCGTCCATCTGCGTTTATCTGCGGTTCCATACGCATTAACGCGTCAGCAGTTTGTAAACGTAAGCGCCGATGGCCAGCGACGAGGTGAGTCCCGGCGACTCGATGCCGTAGAGATTGACCATGCCCGCGATGCCGTGATCCCGCGGGCCCTGGATCACGAAGTCGGCGACGAGCTGGCTGGGGCCGCCGATCTTGGGGCGGATGCCGGTGTAGCCGGGCTGCAGCGCGCCGTCCTTCAGTCCCGGGTAGTAGTCACGGATCGCTGCGTAGAAGCGCGCCTCGCGGCTCTCGTCGAAGCGGTAATCAATGCGGTCGATCCACTGAAAGTCCGGCCCGAACTTGCAGCGGCCGCCGAGATCCACCGTGACGTGCACGCCGTGCCAGTCCCGGCGCGCGACCGGGTAGACGTGGCGGCTGAACGGCGATTTGCCGGTCAGCGTGTAGTAATGTCCGATCGCGTAGAAGGTGGGCGGGATCGTCGCGGCCGGGATACCTTCGATCCGGCGCGACACGTCCTGCGCGTAAAGCCCCGCGGCGTTGATCACCGTGTTGCACACCACCGTCATGGGCTCAGTGCCCCCGACGTCGAGCAGGATGCCGTCCGCGGTCACGCGGCCCGATTCGACGCGGCTGTTCAGCGCCAGCGAGGCGCCGCGGTTTTCGGCATCGCCGAGGCAGGCGAGCATCAGCGCATGGCTGTCGATGATGCCGGTAGAAGGCGACAGGAAGCCAGCCACCGCCGCGACCTCCGGCTCGATCCGCCGCAGTTCCTCGCGCGTGAGCATCTGCAGATCGTCCACGCCGTTGGTTTCCGCCTGCTGCCTGTATTTGCCGAGCTCCGGCACCTGGGCATCGCCGGTGGCAACGACGATCTTGGTGATCCGCCGGTGCGCGATTCCGCGCTCGGCGCAGTAGCGGTACATGAGCTGCTTGCCCTCGACGCACAGGCGCGCCTTGAGCGATCCGGGTACGTAGTAGATTCCGGAGTGAATGACCTCGGAGTTGCGCGAGCTGGTATGGGTGCCGATCGCGCCTTCGGCTTCGAGGATCACTACCTCGCGGCCGGCGAGCGCGAGCTCGCGCGCGATGGCAAGGCCGATCACGCCGGCGCCTATCACGGCACAGTCTATTTTTTCAGGCATTTGGGAAAAGTTTCACCGCCAAGGACGCGCAGGACGCAAAGGAAGGCGAAAACATAGGTAACCGCAGATGAACGCCGATAAACGCCGATGAATCGAGTATGATGTTTTCGGATCGTTTTTTTGCTTATTTGCGACTTTCAATTCGATTTTACCCGAACCATGTTGCCCGCGTGGGACCCCGATTTCTGCGACCGCTCGCCGATGTTCGAGCCGCTGCGCGCGGCGGCGCGCGGGCTGCGTACCCCGTACTGGCCCGGCTGCGACGATATCAATCGAATCGTCGATGCGCGGAGCGGCGCCATAGTCAATGCCGGCGGCCGGGCGCTGCGGTTTGTCGAGCCGCCGCCGCGGCAGCAGACGTTCGCAGAGCAGTACGAGCCGCGCATTTTCCTGCGCGGCGAGGTGCAGTTCCGTCCCTGCAACTGGCACGATCTGTTCAACGCGCTGGTGTGGCTCACGTTCCCGGCGGCCAAGGCGGCGCTGAACCGGCGTCATTACCTTGAACTCGAGCGGCAGCGTGAGAGCGGCGCGCAGAATCGCGGTCCGGCGCAGGACGCGCTGACGTTGTTCGATGAAGGCGGGGTGATCGTTGCCGCAGGCGGCTCCGGTCTCGCGACACTGTTGAACGGCTTCGAGTGGAAGGAATTGTTCTGGCGGCGCCGCGCCGAAGTCGTGCACTCGATGCGCTTTTACCTGTTCGGGCACGCGCTCTATGAAAAAGCGCTCACGCCTTTCGCCGGCGTGACCGGCAGGGGTGCGATATTCGAGGTGGATGCGGACTTCCTGGCGGAGCCGCTGGCGGCGCAATTGGCTGCGCTCGACAACCGGCTGGCGCAGCGCATCAACGACGCGGCGCACTTCATGGCGACACGCGAGCTGGCGCCGGTGCCGATACTCGGCGTGCCGGGCTGGTGCGAGGAGAACGCGGACGAGCAGTACTACGACAACATCGATTACTTCCGCCCGGCAAAGGCGGCCACCGTTACCGCTGGTCGCCGCTGACCGAGCTGCGGTTGCGGCCGTTTTTCTTGCTGTCGTAGAGCGCCTGGTCGGCGCGGTTCATGATCACCGCGAGTTCTTCGCCATGCTCCGGAAAGCACGCGATACCGACGCTGACGGTGGTTGGCACCTGCTTGCCCCGCGTGTCAAGCGGGGTATGGGCGATCACCTTGCGGATGCGCTCCGCGACTTCGAACGCGCCGTCCGCTTTGGTCTGCGGCAGCAGCAGCACGAATTCGTCGCCGCCGTAGCGCGCGAACACGTCGGTCTCGCGCAGCCCCTGCTGGATGCAGGTGACGGTCAGCTTGAGCAGCCGGTTTCCCGAATCGTGCCCGTAAGTGTCGTTCACCGCCTTCAGATTGTCGGAATCCACCATCACGATGCTGTAGGAATGACCGTAGCGTATCGATTGCTTGTGCATGCGGTCGGCGAGCGCGGTGAATGCGCGTACATTGTAGATGCCGGTCAACTCGTCGGTTTCCGAAATTATCTTGATGCGCGACAGCGCGCCGCGGATGTCGGCCGACAGCATGGTCGTAATGTAGGCGACCAGCAGCATCGGCGAGAGCTGCGTCATGAAATCGCCTGCGTTGGTTACCCAGAACAGCGAATCTGACGTGCTCGAATAACCGAGATAAATGTAACACGCGGCGATCAGCGCCACCTCGAGCAGCGTGATCAGCTTGCCGAGCGTGAGCGCGCTGGTGACGATGGTCAGCAGGTAGAGATTGACGAGCGGGCTGTCGAGGCGCCCTGAGTTGTAGAGGATCCAGGTGATGAAAACGATCATCACCCAGGTTTCGATCGCGAGTTTCCAGCGCGATTCGTTGCGGTAAATATTGAAATAGCGGAAACCGACGACGAAAGCGGAGTAGAGCAGCAGGCCGAAATAAACCGGGGCGGTGGTTACCTCGTCGTGTCCCTGCACGATCTGGTAGAGCAGCACGAGGATGACGAGCAACCATTCGATCTCGGCGATCGTGCGGGAGAAGCCTTTCAGTTCATCGGCTTCGAAACCCGGGGCTGTGACTTGCCCCTTGCCTAGGAAATCCTCGTTCAGATGGCCCCCTTTTGCCGCCTCGCAAACCTGAACATGCGCACGTTCACGCATGGATTATGTTATTGCGTGCATCTTAACGCATATACGGCAGGCAAAGCTACCCGATGCATGACAGCTATGGGCTGTTCGGGTTGCCGGTAACCAGGGCGAACGCGCGCTGCGGTGATGTTGCGTGCGGCAGGTTCGGCATGAAGATGAGCGGCGTACTGACTAACGAAGGGACGGTGATGTTCTGGCTGGAGAGTTGATTCCGAAACCAGAAACCCGAAACCCGAAACTCCTTCTACTGGCTCAGCAGGGGGTCTTTCAGGCTGCCGCCGACGGTAAGCACCCCGCGTGCGATGGTCACGGTTTGCGAGCCGAGTTGCACGTTGAGGCGTCCCGCCAGTTCCGCCGTCGGCGCTACATCGACCGTGCCGTTCGCGGTCATCGGGCCGGAGGTGAGATTGAGGTTGCGGTAGGCAATGCGGTTGCCGGCAACCTGCGCCTCGCCGGTGATCTCGTTGAACGGCGTCTTGCCGCCGCGCATGCCACGGCGGCTCGGCGACTGCATTGCGCGCACCAGATCGACGTTGTTGAGCGCGCCTTTTTGCAGCGTGAACGTGGCGGTGATGCGCGGCGCCGCGAACAACTCGTCCGGCGTTTTCCCCAGCATCGAGAACTTCGCGCTGGTGTCGAGCGCGCCGCTCGCGACGAACCCGCGCGTGAACACCGGCAGCAGCTGCCCGACGTCGGTGCCTTTGAGGCTGAATTCACCATCGGCGGCAAGCCCGCTGCCCCATTTGACGGTGACGGCGCCTTTGAGCGCGCCGCCGTAGAGCCTGCCATCGATGCCTGTCACCGCCACTTGCTGCCGGCTTACCAGGGCGGTGCCCGCAAGATCGGAAAACTCGACTCCCGGCCCGACCGGCGGCTGCCAGTCCTTGAGGGTGAAATTCGCGCGCAGAATCCCCTGGTCCTTGAGCGGCACCAGTTCGACGGTGGCCTTGCCGTCGCGCAACGAGGCTTTTTGCAGGCTGCCGTCTTTGCCGAGCGTGACGGTGGCTTCGAAATTCGGCATCTCGACGCCGTGCAGCGCCAGTTTGACGGCGCTCAGCTTGATGCGGTTGATCCGCAGCCGCTGAGGGCCGGCCTGCGGTTTTACCCACGTCGCGAGCCGCGGGATTGCGTCCTGATCGATGTTGACCGTGAACAGCTGGACTTCGTCGAGATTCTTGCTTTCCTCGAATATCGCGAACGGGGACACCGGAATGATCGCGGAATCGATGCTGACGTCCTGCGCCTTGCCGATGATGATGCGCTCGAGCTTGAGTTGCGGCGAGGGTAGCAGCGAAAAGCGCAGGGTGGCGATATTGACCGGCTCCTGCAGCCGATCGGACAGCAGTTGCTCGACGTTGCCGATGTAGCCCGACAGCGGAACAATTTGCAATAGCGCGAGCCCGAGCGCGATCAGCACCACCAGGCCGCCCGCCAGCATGCGCCCCCACTTGACGGGTTTCCTGACGTGGGCGACGGCAACGCCTTTGGCGGCTACCTCGCTCCGTTCGAGCGTGCGCTGCGCCCCCGACGCCTCGGCGCGCTTCTGCGCGTCGGTGCGCGCCTTGACTTCGGCTTCGAGCTCAGCCTGCGCGCGCGATCTGAGTTCGGCCTCGACCTTGGCCTTGATCTCTTGCTCGGCGCTCTGACGCATCTGGTGTTCCTGCATCACCCGCGCCACGGCTTCCTGCTTGGCGCGGTCTTCGGCCGAGGCGCGCGCGCGCTTCTCGGCGAGCGCCTTCTGCTCGGCTTTCACGCGCGCCGTCATCTCCGCTTGCGCTTTGGCGACCGCCTGCTCGTGCGCAAGCCGCGCCGTGTCGAGCATTTTTTGCGCTTGATCGCGCGCTTTCTGCGCTTCCGCGGTTTCCTTGTCGGCGGCCTCGCGGATCAGCTTCTCCGCGGTCTGGCTGATTTTGAGCGCGGATGCCGCCTTGTTTTCGGCGTCCGCACGCGCTTTGCGCTCAGCTTCGATCTGGGTTTCGAGCTCGGCCATGGCCTTGCGTTCGGCCTCTTCGCGCGCCTTGCGCTCGATCTCGGCCTGGGCTTCGGCCTCTTCGCGCGCCTTGCGCTCGACCTCGAACCTGGCCTCGACTTCACCACGTGCCTTGTGCTCGGCTTCCTCGCGTGCCTGGTTCACCGCTTCTTCGCGTGACTGCCGCTCGACCGCGACCTGCGCTTCCGCCTCGGTGCGCGCTTTACGCTCGGCCTGGGCTTCTTCGCGCGCCTTCGCTTCGCCCGCCGTGCGCACTTCGACTTCTTCGCGTGCTTTACGGACGTCCTCGTCGCGCGCCTTGATCTCTATCGCCGCCCTCGCTTCCGCTTCCTGGCGCGCTTTGCGTTCGGCTTCGACTCTGGTCTCCGCCTCTTCGCGCGCCTTGCGCTCGGCTACTTCGCGCGCCTGCGCCTCCGCGCTCGCCTTGCGGATGTTTTCTTCGAGCGCCTTCAGCTCCGCGCGCGTCTTGGCCTCGGCCTCCTCGCGCGCGATCTGCAGCTCGGTTTCGCGCTGCAGCTTGTCGGCGTCATCCTGGGTGCGGAACTCTGCTGCGGCCCTGGCTTTGCCTTCGGCCGCCGCGCGCGCTTCGGCTTCAATTTTGGCTTTGGCTTCGGCTTCAGCCAGCGCACGCATGGCCTGTTCGGCTTTGGCGAGCGCCTCCTGCTTGGCAGCTTCAGCGGTGCGCGCAATCGCATTGGCTTCGGCCTTGATCTGTTCCCCAACTTGTTCCCTGCCACGGTTTTCCGCCGCCGCGCGTGCTTCGGCTTCGGTTTTTGCCCTGGCTTCGGCTTCGGCCCTGGCGGCTGAGGCGGCTTCCGCCATCGCTTGCGCTTGCGCGATCGCTGCCTCGGCGGCTTTGGCGCGCGCCTCGGCTTCAGCGCGTGCTATGGATTCGACTTCAGTGCGAGTCTTGGCTTCAGCTTCGGCGCGGGCGCGCGCTTCACCTTCCGCCTTGGCGCGTTCCTCGGCTTGTTTCAGCGCCTGCTCCATGGCGCGCATCTTGGCTTCGACCGCGACGCGTGCCCGCGCTTCCGCTGCGGCGCGCGCCCGCGATTCCGCTTCCGCGTGCGCCCGCGCTTCCGCTTCCGCGCGCGCACTCGCTTCCGCTTTGGCCTTGGCTGCGGCTTCGATCGTGGCTTTGGCTTCCCCAGCTGCCCGGGCGCGCGCTTCGGCTTCGGCCCTGGCCTTGGCTTCCATGGCCGCGTGCAGGCGTGCTTCGGCTTCGGCTTTGGCGTTGGCTCCGGTCGCGGACTTGGCATCGACTTCCGCTTCGGCGCCGGCTTGCGTGGCGGCGCGCGCTTCTTCCTCGGCCTTCAGCTTGGCGACGGCTTCCTGTTTGGCTTTGGCTTCCGCCGCTGCCCGTGCGCGCGCTTCGATTTCCTGCCGTGTTTTGGCTTCGGCGGCGGCGCGCGCTTCGGTTTCAGCGCGTGCTTTGGCGGCGGCCTCGGCCTTGGCGCGCGACTCGGCTTCGGAATTGAGTTGCGCTACTTTTGCGGGCGAAGTGAAATCGAGATCGAAATCCTCGCCGGCAGCCGCTGCCGGCTGGCCGGCGGCGGGCGGCTGGGAAAAGACCTTGATGTAACCGTCGGCGGTCAGCTTGTCGAGTGCCTGCTTGAGCGCCACTTCAGCTACGCGTGCCTTGTGCGGCAGATCGGCAACCGGGGTTTTGCCATCGACGGCGAGAAACACCAGGCCGAGCTCGCGCGTGAGCTTGATGGTTCGGTTCTTGACCTCGAGTATGCCCTTGGAGGTCTTGGTGTATATCGTCTGTGGGTGCATGCAGTCCGGCCGTCGTTGCTAACGCATTACAAATACTCGCATAACTTGCGCTTATTCCTCGCGTACCGGGAATAACCCGGCTGAGACCCGGCGGTCGCGTTGTAATGCATCATCAATTGCGCTCAAGCAATACGCTGATCGGCTGGTTTTTTATTGTTGCTCGCGACGGGTCATTATAGTTTAATACTTCGAAAAAACTAACGTAACGACTGATTTTTCTCGTCCGGAGGGCAGCCGGTATGCAAGAGCGGCGCAGCGACTACGATGTCACCAACACCATCAAGACCACCGACCCGGCGGCGGTTGGTGCAGAAGTGCGTCGCATCTACCTTGATTTGTATCGAAAAGACGGCGTCGACGGGCTGGGCCGGTCGTTCCGGGATTTTGCCGCGCTCTACCGTGGCGAACACCCCGAGTATTACGGCTGCGATACCGGCTACCACGATCTGCAGCACGTGCTGGATGTCACGCTGGCGATGGCGCGGCTGCTCGATGGTTATCAGCGGGCCGGACGCGAGCCGCTGGGCGAAAGATTGTTCTGCCTGGGCGTCATCCTCGCGCTGTATCACGACTGCGGCTACCTCCGCCACCGGAAAGATACCCGGCACCAGAACGGCGCGGAGTACACGCTGATTCACGTCACGCGCGGGGCGCGCTATTTGCGCGACTATCTGCCGAAAATCGGCATGGCGGATCTGGCGGCGGTCGCGGCGCGCATACTGCACTTTACCGGCTACGAAGTGCCGATCAGTAAAATCCGGCTGCCGCAGCCGATTTTCCGCGTCATCGGCAACCTGCTCGGCACCGCCGACATTCTCGCGCAGATGGCGGACCGCTGTTATCTTGAAAAATGCTACGACCGGCTGTATCCCGAATTCGTGCTCGGCGGCGTCGCGCGGCGCAAGAATGGCCGCGGCGGTGACTTGGTGGTGTTCATGTCGGCCACCGACCTCATTTCAAAAACGCCGACCTTCTACGAAAACGCGGCGCACCGCCTCGACGCCGATCTCGACTGCGCGTACCGTTACGCCGAGCCGCATTTCGGCGGTCACAACTATTACCTCGAGGCGGTCGAGAAAAACATCGGCTATGCGCGCAATGTCGGCGCACACGGCGACATGTCCCGGCTGCGGCGCCGTCCGCCACCGCCATTTGCCGCGGTGCGTGAGCAGTTGCGGCTGATCTGAAGGCGCGCGTTGTTTGGGAGGGTCCCGGCCCGGTTTCTCCGCCGATCAGCGCTTCTCCGCATTACCCCACCGTCAGCACGATTTTGCCGATGTGCGCGCTCGATTCCATGAGCGCGTGCGCTTTCGCCGCCTCGGCGAGCGGAAAGGTCGCGTGCACCACCGGCTTGATCTTGCCCGATACGATCAGCGGCCAGACTTTCGCCTCGAGTTCCTGCGCGACACTCGCCTTGAACTCCGCAGTCCGGGTCCGCAGGGTCGATCCGGTATAGCGCAGGCGCTTGAGCATCACCGGCATCAGATTGATTTCGACCTTGGACCCCAGCGCGAAGGCGAGTTGGATGATGCGCCCGTCGTGGCTGGCGGCCTTGAAGTTCTTCTCGACGTTCGGCCCGCCGACGATGTCGAGTATCACGTTGGCGCCGCCTGCCTTGCGCACGATTTCGACAAAGTCTTCCTGCCGGTAGTCGATCACGCGGTCGGCGCCCAGGTCGCGGCAGAACCCGCAACGTTCCGCAGGACTGTCGGTGGCGATGACTTTAGCGCCGAACGCCTTGCCGAGCTGGATCGCGGTCGAGCCGATGCCGCCCGCTCCGCCGTGGACGAGCAACGTTTCTCCCGCGGTCAGGCCGGCCCCCATGAACACGTTGCTCCAGACCGTGAAGAAAGTTTCCGGCAGGCTCCCCGCTTCACGCAAGTCGACGCCTTGCGGGACCGGCAGGCAGTGCCGCGCGTCGACAGCGCAATATTCGGCATAGCCGCCGCCGTTGGTGAGGCCGGTCACCCGGTCGCCGATGGCCCAGCGCCTGGCCTGCTTGTCCGCCGCGACGACCGTGCCCGAGACTTCGAGCCCGAGCAGGTCGGTCGCCCCGGCCGGCGGCGGATAGAGGCCCTTGCGCTGCATGAGATCGGGTCCGTTGACGCCCGTCACGGCGACCTTGATCAGCACTTCGCCGCTCCCGGGCGCCGGCACGGGGCGGGTCGCGACGCGCAGGACCTCGGGCCCGCCCGGCGCGCTGATCTCCACGACTTGCATTTGTTTCGGTAGCTGCTGACTCATCAAATCCTCTCAATAAAAAAAACCGGCCACAGAGATCACAGAGAACACAGAGAGAATACAGAATACCTGTTCGTGAAGAGAATGGAGACTTAAACAGGAAAACGACGAGATTTTTTGATGCCCCTTTTTTCTCTGAGAACTCTGTGTACTCAGTGGCTGGATTTTGAATTGGCTATTTGGTTTCCCTGAACATGCGTATGCGTTCTTTGAGTCCCGGCACGCTCGCCGATTGGACGAGGGCCGCCATATCGGCGGCGCGCGTATCGGTGACCGTTTGCTCGTTGAGCCGCGCGGTCGCCGGCTGCGTGAGCAGGCTCGAAGCTTTGCGCGTCGCGGCGATCAGCGCCGGCCATTCGGATTGCGCAGCGACTTGCGTGAGAAACCCGAGCCGCAGCGCCTCGTCGGCGTCGAAAGTCCTGCTGGTCGCGAGCACGTCGCGTGCGGCGTCGGCGCCGATGCGGCCGGCAAGCCGGCGCGTGCCGAGCACGATGCCGAAGCGCAGTCCCGGCATCCGGAACGTGGTGCCCGGCGCGGCGACCCGCAGGCTGCAGGCGCACACGATATCGGCGCCGGCGCCGAATATCCTGCCGTGCGCGAGCGCGAGCGTCACGAACGGCGCGTGATGGATAAGCTGCAGCAGATGCTCGATGCGGATGAAGCGCAGCACGAGGTCGCCTTCGCTCGCGTCGAGATAACCGGTGAAATCGAAGCCGGCGCAGAAGTGGTCGCCGTTGCCGTCGAGGATCAGGAGCCGCGTGCCGTCGGTGTACGCGTACTCGATCGCGTTGAGCAGCGCTTCGACCAGCGACGCCGACAGCGCGTTCGCTTTCTGCGGACGGTTTAGAGTGACGTGAGTGACGTGGCCGTCATGGCTGCGCAGCAGCTCGTTGTCCATGACGCGGCCTGAACCGATCGCTAGGCGCTTTTTTGCAGCGCCGCGCGCACTTCCGCCGAGCGGTCCCAGAAGTTCGGCAT
This sequence comes from Gammaproteobacteria bacterium, assembly GCA_041483135.1. Lineage (GTDB taxonomy): Bacteria > Pseudomonadota > Gammaproteobacteria > Burkholderiales > SG8-41 > PALSA-1004. The sequence goes on from JBGPFE010000012.1 coordinate 54,650, forward strand.
GGACGTCGCCGAATAACCCGAGACGAACGGCTGCACGGCGCCGGTTGCGGCATCGAAGATGTGGCGGCTCACCGCGCCGATATTGGCGCCGTAGACGTGGATGCTGATCGAGGGACGATCGGACAAGGCGTTCTCGACTTTGTGGATGTCACCGACTGTCGGCGAAACATGATCGATCTGGCCGGGCAGAATCTGGTGCGAGGGGCCCGCTTCGATGGCGCCGGCGTGCGCCGTGTACTCGTGGCACATCTCGGCGCCGCGCAGCATGCCGATGATTCCCCATACCGTATGGTCGTGCACCGGCGTCTTCTGTCCCGGCCCCCACACGAAGCTCACCACCGAGAAGCGCTCGAGCGCATCGCAATACAGCAGGAATTGCTGGTAATGCCCGGGATGATCTTGCGCGCAATCGTCCGGCAGCCAGTCGTCGTGGCTGACCAGCGCCGCGAGCAGTTTCCCGCCGCGGTCGAGGATGGCGGGCTCGTCGCTGCCGCTAGCTTCGAGGAGGCGCGTGAAGTCGGCGATGAATTGTCGGAAGCGCGCGTAGTTTTTCATGGGGAATTACACGGTAACGCGGAACCGATATACTAGTGCCGTTCCAGCTATTCCGAGTTTTCTGTGATGGGTGATCGAGGCACAATAATCAGCGGAATGATACTCGTGGCCATTGGACCAATCAAGTTGGAACGGCACTAGCACGCGATTTCAACCCGTTGTTCACTTCAAAATGCCGCCGCCGCGCTACAAGATCTTCGACACCCATTTTCACATCATCGACCAGCGTTTTCCGCTGACGCCGAACCAGGGTTATCTGCCGCCCGAATTCGACTGGAAAACGTACCGCGGTGCCGCGGTCAAGCTCGGCGTTGCCGGCGGCGCGATCGTGTCGGGGTCGTTTCAGGCGTTCGACCAGACTTATCTTCTCGACGCGCTAAACAAGCTCGGCCCGTGCTATGTCGGCGTCGCGCAATTGCCGGCATCCGTCAGCGACGACGAGCTGAAGCGGCTCGATGCGGCGGGCGTGCGCGCGGTTCGCTTCAACGTCAGGCGCGGCGGCTCGGCCGGCATCCAGGATCTCGCGAGCATGGCGCAGCGCGTCTACGATCTCGTGCGCTGGCACGCCGAACTGTATATCGATTCGAAGGACCTCGATGCGATTTACGATACGCTCGTGAAACTGCCGCGCATCAGCATCGATCATCTCGGATTGTCGAAAGCGGGGTTCCCGACATTACTCAAGCTCGCCGAGCGCGGCGTGCAGGTCAAGGCCACCGGTTTCGGTCGCGTGGATTTCGACGTCGCGCAGGCGGTGAAAGACATCACGCGCGCGAATCCGGCGAGCCTCGTGTTCGGCACCGACATGCCGTCGACGCGCGTCGAGCGCCCGTTCAAGGACACCGACATCGATCTCGTCGCCGACGCGCTCGGCGATGCGCTCGCGCGCAAGGTGTTCTACGACAACGCGGTCGCGTTCTACCGGCCGCGCAAATCCATGTAGATGATTACGATGTCACCGGCGATTGGCACCGGACGCACCGCAATCGCCGGTTCACTTGCTGAATGCGCGAACGCGTCAGGCATCGACGCCGCATCGAAAATTGAATTCAAGCTGACTTACGCGGCGCCAGATCGGTTGCGACCTCGGCTTCGAATTCGCCATCGGGATCGAGGTGCGCGTGATTTGCTGCTTAAGGTCTGGTCGCGCGATCTTGCGCCTAGGCCATGCCGCGCAGCGTTCCGCACACACCGGTGCTGGCGCCGGAGGTCGTAGTCAATGGTGCGGCACGCATTGCAACCCGCAACGGTGCGCCGGCTTTGCGTGCCAAACGCGCCTCGAAAATGACCGGCACCGCGCGACCGCGTGCGACCCCGTCCAGGTAATCGGCCACGCCGCGCTGGTCCTCAAGGACAAAGAACTGCGCGAGCGGCCTGCCCAGGGTCTCTTCGCTGCGGTATCCGCTGAGTATCGTCCACCGCGCATTGACATAATTGCTGTTCCCGGCGAGATCGGTTTGAAACACGGTTTCTCTTATGCACTCGAGCAACCGCAGGTCCGGCCTGGATTCGACTGCTGCGGTGACATCCGGGGGTTCCGGCAACGCGCCGGCGCGCGAGGGCGGTTCTCTTCCGCGCTTGGTCTGCTCCTGCGCGGCGTGTGTCACCTTGCTCTCCACTCGATTGCGCAACTCCCGTTTCACCCGTGGCTCAAGCGCGGCCGTAAGCCTGGCCCGTATTTCCGCCTCCAGCACCGGGCGCAGCGCGGCAACCAGTTTGTGCCGCAGTTCTTGCTCGATCTTGGGTCGCAGCTCAGCTATCAGTTTCGCGTGCAGTTCTTCTTCAACTTTCGGCCGCAACTCCGCCACGAGCTTTGCTCTCGCTTCGGCATTGAGGGAGCCTGGAGGCTCCCGCGACGGGCGCGCTTTTGCCTCAGTTTCGGGTCGCGCGTGCGCCGCGGCGCCCTGCGGCACAGCGGGTGGCGGCTTGCGCCCATTGGCCTGCCGTGTCTTCGCCGCTCCGGCCGCGGGCGGCGAAGACTGGGCCGCGCTCAACAACCCGCGCTCGAGCTTGGTGAAGTCCAGGGTTTGCACGACTTCCTGCGCGAGATCTTGCACTTGCTCGTCAAGCTTGCGCAGTTCGGCATATTCGCCCGTGTCCGCTTCGTGGGCGGCAAGGATGTGGATGAGCTTCTTTTCTTCGAGCGTCGTTACCGCTTTCTGAAATCGGGTATCAGTGAGGTCTTTGAACTGCAAGCGCAACTCGGCAATGCTCGCCTTGCCATTGACGAGCCGCAACAGGCGCACGGCGTCGTAATTGAGATCGCCGTCCTCGGTTTTCGCCTGGACGATGCCCTTCGCGGTCTTGGCCAGGATCGAATTGGCATCCATTATTTTGGAAGGTCTTTCTCGGATCGGGCAAACAGGGACGATATTACACTTGCTTTCGGATAGACCCCAGGTTGATCAGGAGATTCCCGCTTCGTGTGCAAATTCCCGATCGGGATCGAGTTCGCGCAGCGCGGCGCGCTCGCGCGTGGTGATCATCGGCGTCGGTCCTGCGCCTGCCGCGTCGAATTTGAAGCCGGTGCGCCGGGTTATTTCTGCGAGGCTCGAATCCGGGCGCCACGATTCGAGCCCGAGGCGCCCGTTGCGGCGCTGGAATACGGCAATCGGCGTCACCAGCGCCGCCAGGTTGCCGGCGGCAGTGACGAAGTCGAGCTTCTCGACGAGCGCGCGCGGGCTGTGCTCGGTGCGCCACGTCGCAACCCGCTTCGCGGTCGGCAGCATTACCGCCGCGCCGCCGCCGCCGGGCAGACGCACCCTGGGTTCGTGCCACGAGCCGATCGCTGAGACGTTGGTGCGGCCTCCGCCGTCGATCTGCGCGCAGCCGAGAAAGCAGAGGTCCATGCCCCCGCGCGCGCACAGGTCGTAGAAATCCTCATTCGCAAAAATCGCCGCCGAGCCCGCGACGATCGCCGGATCACTGCTCGAATGCGGAATTTTCTGCGGCTGCGGTTCGACGCCGCCGGCGACGTTGAGATAAGTGAAATGAAAATCGTAGGCGCGCTTGGCGAGCAGGCACGCGAGCATCGGCAGCGTCGAGTTGACGCCGCTGAACGTGATTTCGTTCGGCCGTATCTGGCGCGCGAGATTGACGACGATGTAAGAGAACGGCGACCAGGACATGTTTTGAGTGAAGGGGTGAAGGGGTGAAGGGGTGAAGGGGTGAAGGGGTGAACGAGTGAAGGAGTGAAGGAGTGAAGGGGTGAACGAGTGAACCCCCTCACCCTAGCCCTCTTCCCCGGGAAACGGGGGAGAGGGAATTATTCGCTCTTTCACTCCTTCACTCGTTCACGCCTTCACGGTTGTTGCGGCTTCTGGCGCTTCAGCGAGGTGCGCTTCGAGCGCACCGGGTTCGTCTTTCATATAGCGCTCGACCGCCGGGTAATCGATTTCGTAGAGCGGGTGCATCGAACCCGGCCACGCGCCGTTGGGAACGATGGCGACGGCTTCGACCATGAATCCCGGCACGAGCGTCAACTCGGGCTGCAGGCGCAGCACGTCGGTCGGCACCAGCCGTTCGGCGGTGATGAGCACGCGCTTCGCGGCGCGCGTCACCGGGTGATCCCAGAACGGCGTGCCGTAGACGCGCGCGTTGCCGAATTCGTCGGCTTCGTTGACATGTATCACGGCGACATCCGGCCGGATCGCCGGAATCACATACACTTCCTTGCCGGTATACGGGTCGGCGACGGTCTTCCAGTCGTTGATCTTCGGCAGATCGCTGCCGAAGACGCCGGCGACCGGCTGGAACGGGATTCCGTAGGAGGCTGCACGCAGCCCCGCGACGAGAGTCATTCAGGCGTGTTCTTCGAGATACGCTTCCTTGCGCTCGATCGCATTGCGGAACCAGCGCGCAAGCCCGAAATTGCCTTCCATCGCGACGATGCCGGCACGGACTTTCGCCACCGCGCCGGCGCGGCACAACAGATCGACGTCGTAACCGGGCGACGGCTTGATGATTTCGAGATTGCGTTTTTTCTGCCGCACGAGCTCGCGGACCAGCGCGAATGGCCCGCGATGCAGGAAGCTGCCGCCGATGGCGATCGAAGTGCCGTCATGGATGCGCGCGGCAAGTTCGCCCAGGCTGACGATTCTGGATGGAGCGGCAGCGGTCATGTGATTTCCTCTCGCGTCATCATAGCACCGTGCGATAATCGGGAAAAACCGGACAAGGAGAAGAGTTTTGCCAGTTGTTGGCGCTCGCGCGTTGCCTTTCGTGGCGTCGATTCTATTCGGGGCCGTTTGCTTCGCCCAAAATTATCCGTCGAAGCCGATCCGCATGATCGTCGCGGTCCGCCAAGGCGGGCGCACCGGATCCCGGCGAGGGGTTTGCTTTTGGGGCGGAGACGGGGCGCGGCCGCCGGGATTATTGCGATGTCTGCGCTATGCGTTGACTCGCGCGTTGCCGCTCGTGGTGTCGATCCTCTGCGGAACCGTTTGCTGCGCCCAAAATTTTCCGTCGAAGCCGATCCGCATGATCGTTGCGGTTCCGCCGGGCGGGCCGGCGGATACCCTCGCACGACTGGTCGGTCCCCGGCTTGCCGAAGCGCTCGGGCAGAATGTCATCATCGACAACCGGCCGGGCGCGAACGGCAATATCGCGTACGACATGGTGGCGCGCGCGGCTCCCGACGGCTACACGATCACGGAAGTCGCGGCGGGCATCGCGATCAACCCCAGCCTTTATCGCGACGTGAAGTTCGATCCGGTCAGGGACTTTGCGCCGATCACGCAGGGGATCTCGGTGCCCAATATCCTCGTCGTTCATTCATCGGTTGCCGCGGCTTCCGTCAAAGAGCTGATCGCGCTCGCCAAGGCGCGCCCGGGGCAACTCACGTTCGCGTCCGCCGGTAACGGCACCTCCGGCCACCTGGCGCTGGAAGAATTCAGACTGCTGGCGAAAATCGATGTGATACACGTTCCGTACAAAGGCGGCGGGCCCGCGTTGGGCGAAGTGATCGCGGGCCAGGTGCAGGCCTTGTTCTCCATTGCGCTCGCCGCTATGCCGCAGGTGAAAGCGGGGAAGGTTCGCGCGCTTGCGGTCACGAGCGCCCGGCGCTCGGCACTCGCGCCCGAGTTGCCGACGGTGGCGGAATCGGGTTTCCCGGGTTTCGAGGTCGTCGGCTGGTTCGGGTGGGTGGCGCCTGTTGCGACGCCGAAAGCGATCGTCGACCGTCTGAACCGCGAGATCGTGCGCATTCTCGCGCTGCCGGACATGCGCGAGCGCTTGCAGGGTCTGGGCGCCGACCCGGTCGGCAACACACCGCAGGCGTTCGCGGCGTTTATCAAGAGCGAACACGCCAAATGGGCGCGCGTGATCAAACAGGCCGGGGTCAAGGTCGACTAAGGCAAAAACCGGCCACAGCGGGCACAGAGATCACAGAGAAAAATCAAGAATAATAATAACAAATAGGTTCGTCATTCCCGCGCAGGCGGGAATCCAGCCGAATGAAATCTATCCTGGATACCAGCCTACGCTGGTATGACGAGATTAATGCTCTTTCTCTGTGTGCTCTGTGACCTCTGTGGCTATAAGATTCGGGTTTGATCTGAAGGGCAGGGCATGAGTCAGGCGCAAGGCATCAGGCAGGCCGGGTATTTCGATTGCCCGGGAGGCGGGCAGGTTGTGGTCGAAGGCACCACCGCCTTCATCGGGCACATGCGCAATCCGCACGGCACGTCGGTCGTCGACGTGTCCGACCCGAAGCATCCGAAGCTGCTCGCGAAAATCGAGATGCCCGCCGGCACGCATTCGCACAAAGCGCGCGTCGGCAACGGCATCATGCTCACCAATCACGAACTGCTCGGCGCGAGAGTTCTGCGTGGCGAAGTCGCGCCCAAAGAATTCCGCGGCGGGCTCGGCGTCTACGACATCGAAAACCCGGCTAAACCGAAACTGATCCTCAACTGGGAAGTGAGCGGCCCGGTCGCGCCGGGAACCGGCGTGCACCGCTTCGACTTCGACGGCCGTTACGCGTACATCTCGCCGACGTGCGAAGGTTACGTCGGCAACATCGTGATGATCCTCGACTTCAAGAACCCTGCGAAGCCCGAGGAAGTCGGGCGCTGGTGGATGCCCGGCCAGTGGACCGCCGGCGGTGAAAAGCCCGCGTGGGAAGGCAGCGCGCACCGCTGCCATCATCCGCTGCGCGTCGGCAACCGCCTCTATACGAGCTACTGGCACGGCGGGCTGGTGATTCTCGACATCGACGACATGCGCAAACCTAAATTCGTGTCGGGGCTCGACTGGAGCCCGCCGTTTCCGTGGCCAACGCACACCGCGCTGCGCGTGCCGTTCAAGGTCGAGGGCCGCGATTTGATGGTCGTGTCCGACGAGGACGTGATCCGCCTGCCGGACTGTCCGCCGTATCCGTCGGCGTTCCTGTGGGTGGTCGATATCACCGACGAAAAGCATCCGGCGCAGTTTGCGAGCTTCCAGCTCGACCACATTCCGCCGGTCGAGCAGCCGTACATGACCGGCTGCCACCAGCCCGTCGAAAAAATCACCAGCACCGAGATTCCGGTTGCGTGGTTCGCGCACGGTCTGCGCGTCGTCGACATCTCGAAGCCGCACGCGCCGCGCGAGATCGCGTATTATCTGCCTGACGTGCCACAGGGCTCCGAGCGCGTGCAGAGCAACGACGTGTTCGTCGATGGCCGTGGACTGATTTACCTGCTCGACCGCGTGCGCGGTCTCAACATTCTCGAAAGAAAGTAATGGCATCCGGCGTGTTCGACATGATTTTGTTGCGCCACTTGTGGGGCACCGACGAGCTGCGCGCGATTTTCTGCGACGAGAACCGCGTGCAGAAATGGTACGACTTCGAGGCCGCGCTCGCGCTCGAGCAGGCGGAGCTCGGCATCATCCCGCGCGCCGCGGCGCAGGAAATCGCGGCACAGGCGAAAGTTGCGAACGTCGATCTCGAAGCGATCGCCGCGGAAATCCGCGACGTCAAGCATCCGCTGGTGCCGGCGCTGCGCGCGCTGCAGAAAAAATGCAAGGGCGACCTCGGCGAATACGTTCACTACGGCCCGACCACGCAGGACGTGCTCGACACGGGTGTCGTGCTGCAGACGAAGCAGGCGCACGCGATCTTCCTGCGCGACATGCGCGACATCGGCCGCGAACTTTACCGCCTGACCGAAACGCACAAGAACACGCCGATGACCGGCCGCTCGCACGCGGTGCAGGCGCTGCCGATCACGTTCGGCCACAAGAGCGCGATATGGCTCTCGGAGATGGCGCGCCACGTCGAGCGCATGAAGCAGCTCGAGCCGCGCGTGTTCGTCGGCATCCTCGTCGGCGCGGTCGGCACCATGGCGTCGTACGGGCCGCAGGGGATCGAGCTCGACAAGCGCGTGATGAAACGGCTCGGGCTTGGCGTCGCCGATATCAACTGGCAACCGGCGCGCGACCGCCTCGCCGAGTACGTGAGCGTGCTGGGACTCATCGGCGGCACGCTCGGCAAGATCGCGAACGAGATCATCAACCTCCAGCGCAACGAGGTCGACGAGCTGGAGGAACCGTGGAACGAAGGCAAGATCGGCTCGTCGACCATGCCGCACAAGCGCAATCCGTCGGTGTGCGAAAACATCGTGACCGTGAGCCGCGTGATCCGCTACAGCGTGGCGCTGATGCAGGAAGCGATGTGCGTCGAGCACGAGCGCGACGGCGCGGCGTGGCGCATGGAATGGAAAGCGCTGCCGGAAGCGTGCCTGATGCTGGGCGTGATGCTCGCGCAGACCAAGTTCGTGCTCGCCGGGCTCAAGGTCAACACCGGCAAGATGCGCAAGAACCTCGATCTGCTGGGCGGCTTCCTGCTGTCGGAGCGCGTGATGTTCGTGCTCTCCGACAAGGTCGGCAAGCAGACCGCGCACGAGCTCGTGTACGAAGCCTCGATGCACGGCATGCAGCACGGCGTCACGTTCGAGAAGGCGCTGTTCGAAAACAAGCAGGTGCGCGACGCGCTCTCCGAGAAGGAACTGCGCGCGGCGCTCGATCCGACGACTTACGTCGGCCTCGCGCCGAAAATCGTCGACGACGTGCTCGCGCAGGTCAAGGCGAGCGGCTGGTTAAATTAAATCAAAATCAATTTGCCACAGAGGGCACAGAGATCCCGGAGAAAATCCTATCAGAAAAACCGGATTTCCCTTCAGCGGGAATGACGGCAATTTCTGGATTCCATTTATTTCTCAAGAATTTTGGTTTTATCTCTGTGTTTTCTGTGCCCTCTGTGGCTATAGTTTCAGGAGTTTGAATTGAATATCACGATACTCGACGATTACCACGATACGGTTCGCACCTTGGCGTGCTTCAGCAAGCTCGCCGGCCACAAAGTCAAGATCTGGAACGACCACACCAAGGACGTCGACGTGCTCGCCAAACGGTTGAAGGACACCGAGGCACTGGTGCTGATACGCGAGCGCACGCCGATCCGCGCGCCGCTGATCGAGCGCCTGCCGAAATTGAAGCTCATCAGCCAGCGCAGCGTTTATCCGCACATCGATCTGGATGCGTGCACGCGGCGCGGCATTGTCCTGTCTTCGAGCCAGCATCCCGGCAGTCCGTCGTATGCGACCGCCGAACTCACGTGGGGACTCGCGCTCGCCGCAATGCGCCAGATCCCGCAGCAGATGGCCGCGCTCAAGGCGGGCAAGTGGCAGATCGGCGTCGGCCTCAGCGCGCGGGGAAAGACGCTCGGCATCTATGGCTACGGCCGCATCGGCAGCGTCGTCGCGGGCTACGGCAAGGCGTTCGGCATGAAAGTGCTGGTGTGGGCGCGCGAAACGTCGCTCGCCACCGCGCGCGCCGACGGTTATGCCGCCGCCGCGAGCAAGCAGGCGCTGTTCGAGGAGTCGGACGTGCTGTCGCTGCACATGCGCCTGATCGATGCCACGCGTGGCATCGTGACTGCGGCCGACCTCGCGCACATGAAGCCGACCGCGCTGATCGTCAACACCAGCCGCGCCGGACTGATCGAGCCGGATGCGCTGGTCAACGCGCTGCGCGCCGGGCGCCCGGGCATGGCGGCGGTCGACGTTTACGAGGAAGAGCCGCTGCTCGACACGAAACACCCGCTGCTCAACATGGACAACGTGGTATGCACGCCGCACATCGGTTACGTCGGACGCGACGAGTTCGAAATCCAGTTCACCGAGATTTTCGACCAGATACTCGCCTACGTTGACGGCAAACCGGTCAACGTGATCAATCCCGAAGTGCTGGAAGCGGCGAAAAAATAACGCCGCCCGGCGGCGAAGCCCGGAGGAAGGCATGCTATTCGTAGCACGGTTCATTGCACTTGCATTGTGGTGCGCGCTCGCGGGGCAGGCCGCGGCGCAGAGCGCGAAGGGCGCGGCTGCGAACTATCCCGACAAACCGGTACGCTGGGTGGTGCCGTTCACGCCGGGCGCGTCCAACGACATCATCGGGCGGTTGGTCGCGGCCAAGCTCGGTGAGTCTTGGGGACAGCAGTTCATCATCGACAACCGGCCCGGCGCCGGCGGCCTGATCGGCGGCGACACCGTGGCCAAGGCCGCGCCCGACGGCTACACGCTGCTGCTCTCGAATCCGGGGCCCAACGTAAACAGCCCGCTGCTGTCGAAAAAATCGCCCTACAAGGTCGAGGATTTCGCGCCGGTGATATTTTTCGGCTACGCGCCGCTGCTGATCCTCGCCAATCCGTCGTTCCCGCCGAAAAATCCGCAGGAGCTGCTCGAATACCTGAAGGCAAATCCGGACAAGGTCAATTGGGGTTCGTCCGGCATCGGCAGCAGCCTGCACATCGGGCTCGCGCTGTTCCAGGCCGCGACCGGCGTCAAGGTCACGCATGTGCCGTACAAGGGCTCGGCGCCAGCGCTGACCGATCTGGTCGGCGGGCAAATCCAGCTGATGCACACCACCACGGTGTCGGCCGAGGCGCAGATCAAATCGGGGCGCGTGCGCGTGATCGGCGTCGCGAGCGCCAAGCGCGCGGCGCTGTTGCCCGACGTGCCGACGCTCGCCGAGGGTGGCATCAAGGATGCCGAGGCCATCGTCTGGTTCGGCATGGCGGCGCCGGCGAAAACGCCGCGCGCGATCATCGACAAGCTCAACGCGGAATCGAACCGGATACTCAAGCTGCCCGACGTCAAGCGGCGCCTCGACGAACTCGGGCTCGAAGTGCAGGGCGGCACGCCCGAGCAGTTTGCCGCGTTCGTCAGGAAGGAAGCCGAGCGGATCGGCAAGCTGATCAAGAGCGGCGCGCTCAAGCCAGAGTGAGCATTGAAACCCTGATGGAACCGCCGATGAACGCCGATAAACGCCGATGAGAACAAGCGACTCGATTAGGGACGCTGGAATATGTTCCTCCTCTGCGGGCGAAGGGCAGTATGGAGGCAAGGTCGGGGACATATTCTATTTTCTGCTTGTAATCGCGCTTGTTGCCGGAGCGTCGCTATTCTTAGGGTCGGCCGTTGCACAACCTTATCCGTCGAAACCAATAAAAATAATTGTCCCGTTCGCAGAGGCGGGCGCGTCCGGACTCGTTAGCCGCAGGCCCGTTCGCGGGAAGGGCGCGCAGGCCGCCGGGTTTTACCGGGTAGCAGCCATCGCTGAACAAACTTATCCGACAAAATCCATCCGGTTAATCGTTCCATTCGCGCCAGGCGGCCCGAACGACATCATCGCGCGCATCGTCGGCCAGAAACTCAACGAGCTGTGGGGCCATCCGGTCGTGATCGAAAACCGCGGCGGCTCCGGCGGCACCATCGGCATCGAGATCGCCGTAAAATCGCCCGCGGACGGCTACACGCTCGCGATGGGCGGCTCGAGCAATCTCACGGTCGCGCCCGCACTCTACCCGAAGCTCGCTTACGACCCGCTGCGCGACATCACGCCCGTCGTCAACGTCGCTATCGTGCCGTACGTGCTGGCGATCAATCCGCACGTGCCGGCGCGGAACGTCAGGGAGCTGATCGCCGTCGCAAAATCGCAGCGCGGACGGCTGAGCTACGGCTCATCGGGCGTCGGCGCAATGTCGCACCTCGCCGCGGAGCTTCTCAAATCGTCGGCCGGCGTGGACATCGTGCACGTGCCATACAAGGGCACGGTGCCCGCGGTGACCGACATGATCGCAGGACAGATCGACATGATGCTCGCCGATTACGCGGCGGTCGCGCCGTACGCGAAGGCGGGCAAGCTGCGCCTGCTCGCGGTCGCCGGCGGCAAGCGCTCGGCTGCCGCGCCGGAGCTGCCGACCATGGCGGAGGCGGGCATCAAGGGTTACGCGATCGATACATGGTTCGGCATCGTCGCGCCGGCTGGCGTCGCGAAAGACATCGTCGCGAAGCTCAATGCCGCAATCGTGAATGCGCTGAAGACCGCCGACGTCAGGCAGCGCTTCGGCGAGCTCGGTTACGAGGCGATCGGCGACACGCCCGGCGAGTTCGCGGCGACTATCAAAGCTGACATCGAGAAATTCGGACGCGTGATAAAAAGCGCCGGCATCAAGACCGAGTTGTGACTGGTGATTCAGCGATCAAGCGATTAGGTGATTAAGCGATTGAGCGATTGCGTGATTTAGTCCCAATCACTCAATTCCCTAATCACTTAATTACCTCAAACTATTGCGCCGGGGCGCCCGTTCTCGACGATGAAAGTCGCGGCTGTCGAGATGCCGCTGTCGGCGCGTTTTTCGCTCTCGAGCGCACGCAGCGACGCGCTGCACGTATCGCGCCGGAGTTCCACCTTGAGGTAGCCGCGCTGGTGGCCGTTGCCGTAGCGCACGTGCGGGTTTTCGCCGAGCGCGCCCAGCACCTGCAACTGCGTCGGGCCTTGCGAAGTGATCGAGGTGCCGCAGAATTCGGTCGCGATCGCCGGCGACTGCAGGTCCTCGAAATCGAGCTTGAGATCGCCGATCCACGTGCTGTGCACGTCGCCGCTGATCACGAGCGGGTTCGAAACCCGCTGCTGCACGAGGTCTTTCAGCAGCTTGGCGCGGGCGGCCGGATAGCCATCCCAACCGTCGGTCCAGAAACTCTGGCCGGGGCCGGGCTTGCGGTCGAACTGCATCATCAGCGTCTGCTGGGCGACGACGTTCCACTTTGCGCGCGTGCGCGCGAATCCGTCCCTGAGCCACGCTTCCTGCGCGCTTCCGAGCATCGTGCGCGTGGGATCGAGCCGTTCTGCACAGGCGTCGCCGCGCACCACGGTGCTGCCGCCGCGCCCGGGTCTCGGACACGGCTGGTGCGCTCGATATTGCCGTCCGTCGAGCACGAAGAAAGTCGCGAGATCGCCGAACGCGTAGCTGTCGTATAACAGCAAGTCGGGCCCATGCGGCAGCGCGCGGCGCGCGAGCGGCATGTGCTCGTAGTAGGCCTGATATGCGGCGGCACGGCGCACGAGGAAGTTCGGGTCGAGGTCTTCGGACTGGTCGTTGGCGTAATCGTTGTCGACTTCGTGGTCGTCCCACGTCACGATCCACGGCGCGGCCGCGTGGCTCTTCTGCAGATCGGGATCGCATTTGTAAAGCGCGTAGCGGTTGCGATACTCGCCGAGAGTGTAAGGCTCGCCGGCATTGTGCTTGCGCACGTGGTTGCGGCCCCACGAAGACTCATAGATGTAATCGCCGAGGAACACGATGATATCGAGGTCTTCGGCCGCGAGGTGCCGATGTGCTGCATAGTAGCCCTGTTCATATTGCTGGCACGATGCGAATGCGAAGCGCAGGCGCTCGATCGCGGCGTTGGCCGCCGGAGCAGTGCGAGTACGTCCGATGGGGCTGACCGCATCGCCTGCGATGAAGCGGTACCAATACCAGCGCGCCGGCTCGAGTCCGCTGACTTCCGCGCGCACGCTGTGCGCGAGCGCAGGCATCGCTGTCTCGGTTCCTTTGCGCACGATGGTGCGAAACCCTTCATCGGCGGCGAGCTCCCACGCAAGCTCGACGTTCTCCGGCGGCATGCCGCCATCCGCGAGCGGATCTGGCGCAAGCCGCGTCCACAGCACGATTCCGTCCGGCCGCGGGCAGCCGGAAGCGATTCCAAGAGTGAACGGATACGCGCTGAAGCGCGGCTGCGCCCACGCTCTATAGGATGCGACGGGCGCGAGGGCTGCGGACGCAGCGAGACCGGCGGCGATACGCAGCACCGCGCGGCGGCGTTGCGACAACGGCATATCCGCAGGCACTGCGCGGCGCAGCAGTTCAGTGAAGGATTTGGGATTCATGCGCGCAAATCGTGAATCGAGAAGATATCATGACTGCGCGCAATGATTGTTTCGTGATGGTTAACGTGTGAATCCAGCGGACGACGGTCTGCAGAAACGACTTGTCAGGCCCGCAAGCGATTTAATTCTTCTCGGGCATGGCCGAAGAATGGTGACTGGTAATCAGCCATTGTTTCCCCTGCCACTTGTAGGTATAGGTGTAGCGGGCCTTGACCTGGGTACCGTCTTTGAACGTAAAGGTGTATAACCCGGCGTCAATAGCCGTGTTGCAATCGACCTCTATGTGGCGGGAATCAATCTTGCCGATGGGTTTATTCTCAAGAAAGTGCGCGAAATAATCCTCTTTTTCCTCCGGAGTCAGGCGAGGCTTGTTGGAAACGGTCGGCAACAGGATCGACTTTCTGGCGTAGTTCGCGACAACCTTCTTGGGGTTCCCCGTTTGAAGAGAAGCATTCCAGCGGTCGAACAGCGCAGCAATTTCTTTCTCGGTGGCCGGGTGACAGCTTTCCGATCTTGCGAGCACTCCGGGTGATGCAGCAGCGCCAGCAATTGCTGCTGCAAGGAATAGAGATATCTTCATTGGGCAATTCTTTCTTGTATGTAAAAAGGATCTAACGGCTGCCTTCACCGGTCGGAAATCGGTGATGCGAAGCGCCGCCGGTGAACGGTCCGGTGCAGGCATGGTTGGGCGTAGCGTTCTCGATGAAGTACATGAGCTCTTTCACTTCGCGAACAATCGACTCGTGTGTCTGGCTTCTCTGGGTCTTCGCATCGAAGATCGTTTTTACGGAGTAGCGAATGGGTCCGAAGACCGGCTTCCTACCGTTGTGCAAGAGCTCCGACAATATGGAGTGCAACTGGAGAAGGAAGGTTGTTAGGCGCCAGAGGTCCTTGAGTGTGCCGCGACCGAACAATGCGCTGACCTCGGCATGGTCTTGCGTCTCGCGGTGTGCCAGGTACTTGTTCCGCGCTGGTTTTACTGCCCGTACATAGACGACGCGATAGTCGTTGACTTTCTTTCGGAGACGCGCGACATCTCTTGCAGTCGGGTAGTACGCGCTGCCCAAGTAATCCGGCAGCCAAGGCGGGTCAGCAGTCTTTCCATCGCGCTTGCGTGTTGCAAGAGCCTCGCGTTGGAAAAGGGCAAGGTTCGCTTCCATAGCATAGAGTAACGCCGCCACATTGAACTTCGACTTAGTATCGAAGACTCGTCCAAGGGACATGTATGCCGCGGACTGAAAAGCCGCTCCGCACGCGATCCAGAAGGTTGGCGTGCGGTTCAATCGGTTCAGTAGCTTCTGCGATTTCGAAACGGCGTGTTGTACTGCCATGTCAGCATAAATGTACCGCGCGGCAATTCCAGCCTCATTTCGCAGGTTCTCAAGCTGAACTTCGAACTGACGGTGCGCGCTCATCGTAACGCCCAACTTGAAGTAGATTGCCTAAAAGTCGCTTTGCATTCCGTCATTCTGAACTTGCCGATGTCATTCATCAACAGAGCAGGATCGAGGATTGAGGGTTTGGTGAGATTCAACCGTGTTTTCCTTTGCGTCCTTTGTGTCCTTCGCGGTGAAAGATTTTCTCAGGATTTCGCGGCGGCATTTCGGCCGGCAATGCGGCCGATCGCCATTGAAGCATTTGCGCGGCCTATATTCTCCGCCGCCAGTAACCTGGACGGCGGCGCTGGTGCGCGACGGCAAGTATGGTTACTACTTCCGCCGAAGTTGTATAGATGAGGCTGAATGGAAATCCATCCAAGACGAGTCGACGCCGTTCGGCATCGATTGTCAAGCCGATCTCCGGATGTTGCAGCAGGAGACGCGTGGCCCGACGAACTTCAATTGCCAGCCGCGTGCCCAGTACCAGGTACTTCACGCTCGTAGCGGAGAGCCGCCTCTATCAGTTCCAGCCCCGCTTCGGGGTGGAACTCGAGCCTCATTGCTTGAGGCGCGAGCGAAGGTCCTCAAAGACACGGTCGCCCGGAACGGCTTGAACTTTGCCTTCTTTGAGCTCACGGTGCCGTCTTTCGACTTCCAGCGCCCAGGCTTGATCGACGTCGTCATCGGGCGGGCCGTCCAAATCCGCGATAAGGACGCGAATCAGTTCCGTTTTTTGCTTGGCGCTGAGCGATCGGGCTTTTTCCGCGATCTCGGCTAAGTCGTTTGGCATGAATGTCTCCGTGTACTGGCGCGCGCGCAATCGAGTATAGCGCAAGTCCCGTATGTGTGAAGGGCAGTATTCATTTCGGCTTTTCAGAGCGCCGCCGCGTTGCGGCCGGCGATGCGGCCGGTGACGAAACATTCGGCGATGTTGCCGCCGGACAAATACAGATGACCGAACGAGCTGCCGAGCTCGCCGGCGGAGTAGAGGCGCGGGATCGGGTGACCGTAGACGTCGATGATGCGCTGCTGCGCGTCGTGCACCGGCCCGCCTTGCGTGTTGGAGAGCGTCGCCCACACCGGCCCGCCGTAGTAGGGCGGCGATTTTATCGGCGTCATCGAGCCGGCGGGACGCGCGAAATCTTCATCCGCGCCGCGCGAGCACATTTCATTCCAGCGCACGACGCTTTGTTGGAGCGCCGCAGGATCGAGTTCGAGCAATGCCGCGAGTTCAGCGAGAGACTTCGCGCGTTTCAGGATGCCGTGCTCGACCTCCTTCAGATTGTCTTCGCTCCACGCGTAGCGGATGCCTTCGTCGTTCGAAGTCGCCTTGCCGAGCGGGTACATCTTGCGGCCTTCCTCGTCGCAGATCAGAAATGCCGGATTGCGCGGAAAACGCTGCGTTACCGGATCGTAGTAGCTCGACGGCCGCACGCCGGTGTCCTGCGTGTACGGATGATATTCGGACATGAAGCGCCTGCCATACTGATCGAGCAGGATCCATGCCATTTTGATGTTGGCCTTATCGGGCTCGCCCGGAAACCAGTCGGGAAAGCGCTTGAGCCGGATCGCGTACGGGTAATTCGGATCGCTGTGGCGAAATCCGTACGCGCCGTGGATGTGCCACATGTGCCATAACGCGGCGCCCAGGTGCTGCGCCATGCGAATGCCGTCACCGTTGTTCATTCGCGCCGCTGCATTGAATACCGGCTTGCCTTCGAGAAACTGCGCCTTCATGTCGGCATTACCTTCGAAGCCGCCGCAGGCGAGCACCACGCCGCGCCGCGCTTCGATATTGCGCTCAACACCGTTCGTCGATACGCGCACGCCGCGAACTTCATGCGTCTCCGGGTCGGCGATCAGGCGCAGCGCCGGAGTCGCGAGCCGGATTTCTACGCCTTGCCTGATCAAATGGTCGTGCACGATCTTGAAGAGCTTGGGCCCGCCCGGCGCGCCGTTCGCCCATGGATAATGCTTGCGCGCGTCGAACCCGGGCACGTCCATGACCGTCGTGTGATAGAACGTGTCGGTGCCGGGCAAAGGGTAATTGCCGCGGATCTGCCGCCGGTAGGGGTCGCCGCTTTTTTCGCGCAGCGCGTTTTCCTCGACCGAGGTCGCTATCTGCGCGTTGTTTATCCTTCCCAGCTCACGCACATAACGCTCGATGTCGCACATGCCTTCCGCGAGCACGCGCAGCACGTCGTCGGGCGTGCGGCCGTCGTTGGTAGTTTTGAGGTAGGCAAACGCCTGCCCGAAATCGTGCGCGCTCCTCACTGCGCCGTACGAGCAGATCGACAGGCCGCCGGGGACCGGCGATTTTTCTATCAACAGCGTACGCGCGCCGGCTTGCGCGGCGTTGAGAGCCGCGATGCCGCCGGCAAGTCCGAAACCTGCGACGACGACGTCGAACGATTCATCGAACGTTGAGGAGTTCACTTCTCTAGAAAACTGCTGGCCACAGAGTGCACAGAGAACACAGAGGAAATCAAATTAAACCACAGATAAAAACGCATGCTCATGAGAGAGTGTGTACGCCGCAAAATCCAGTCCATGATGTATTGATAATCGTCACGACTGATATTTGCTGGTTTTACCTCTGTGACCTCTGTGATCTCTGTGGCCAACGCCTTTTGGTTTGTTTTTGATTTTATCTGCGTTCATCGGCGTTCATCGGCGGTTCCGTCCTGTTAGTCCTAGGCTGCGTTCGGCCCGAAGTCGAGCGCGGGAGATTTCGCGGCCTCGAACACGATGACGCCGCCGACGCTGGATGGCGGCACCACGTAATGACGATGATGGTCGAGATCGCCATGCGGGAAGCCGCTGGCCGCGACCGCCTTGCGCGTCGTGCCCATGTTTCCGCTGGCGAGCACATAGCCGGTGATCCACGGCAGCGCGGGGGGATCGACATTGAATGTGCGCTTGATCATCGCCGACGTGCTGAACAGCAGCCGGCCGCGCGCGGTGTCGAGATGCCAGTTATCGCCGGCGCCTGCAGCTGCGAGCCCGGTGAAGCGCGCGTAACGCGCCGCGGTGTCCTGGGGATTTTCGACGCACAAAATGACCGCGGTCACCGCGGTGGCGCGATTGGCGTGCGCGAGCCATTGCGGTTGCCACACGAACTGCGGCGTATGGTGCTGGCAGAACTGGATACGGCCTTCGGGCATCGTTCCCGGCGGCACGCGTACCACGCTGAATCGCGCGGTTTCATCGCCGTGCGGCGTGCCGAGCTGGCGCTGCAGCGCGACCGGACTGAGAGGCGAGAAACCCTGCTCGACGAGGCGCGCATGATCGAGGTCGGGCGCGGCGGTGCCGAATATGACCGAGTGCACGCCGACGTAGCGTTGAATCGCGGCGCGCAGCTGCGTTGCTACCGGCGTATCGCCGGCCGGCGTCAGGAATTCAAGGTAGCCGCGCTTCAACATCACGCAGCGGTTGCCGGTGCCGGCCGACACCAGCGGCCCGCCGGGCTCGAGCCGGTGCGACTGCGCCGAGAACGGAGTCAGCGTGAAGCCGAGCTTTTCGAGCGCCGGCCCGGCGGTGTCGATGTGCGGCACGAAATACGCGACGTGATCGAGGATGATCCGGCCGGGCTGCGGGACCTGCGCGGCGGCGATTTTAGCGGCGGAAGTTTGAGTGGCCATCTTAAATACAGGCTGCAACCGCCGATGAACGCCGATGAACGCAGATACGATCAAGACCCCAAAGTTTTGGCCACAGAGGGCACAGAGAACACAGAGAGAAGACCCGAAACAATATTTCCCCGGCTCTCGTTGTGTGTTCTACAGTTTTATGGTTTTGTTTTTTCATCGGCGTTCATCGGCGGTTCAAATGCTGTTTTCTAGTAACCGAGCTTGCGGTCGACGCGGTTCGCAAGCGGCTTGCCGGCGATGAAGCGCGCGAAATTCTCGAACCAGCGGTCGCACAGCAGGTCCATGTAGCGCGGGTTGTCGCACGAAACGTGCGGCGTGACGATCAGGTTCGGCGTCGTCCAGAGCGGGGAATCGGCGGGCAGCGGCTCGGGATCGTGCACGTCGAGCATCGCGCCCGCGAGCTTGCCGCCGTTCAGCATGCCGCGCAATGCGTCATAGTCGACGAGCGGCGCGCGGCCGACGTTGATGAGCGCCGCCTCGGGCTTGAGCAGCGCGAGCCGCTCGCGGGTCATGAGACCGCGCGTCTCTTGCGTGAGCGGCGTGGCCACAATCACGAAGTCCGCTTTCGGCAGCACGCTGTCGAGGCGCGTTACCTTGAATGCGGCCTCCGCGGGCCTGCCGGCCTTGCCGCTGCGCGTGACTGCGATCACCTTCATGCCGAGCTTTTTCGCGGCGCGTCCCGCCGCGCTGCCGAGATCGCCGAAACCGATGACTACCGCGGTCTTGCCGGCGACCGGCGCGGAGAAGGCGGGTTTCCACTCGCGCGCGTGCTGCTGGGCGATGAAAGCCGGCATGTGCGTCGCCAGCATCAGCAGCGCCATCGTGCAGTAGTCCTCGCACTTGGCGCCATGCGCGCCGCGGTTGTTGGTGAGCACGATGTCGCCGGGCAGCCAGTCGAGCGGCATCAGATGGTTGATGCCGGCGCCCCGGTTCTGGATCCATCTGAGCCGCGGCGCGCGCTCGCGGAGCCGTTCGCGCGGCGGGTTGATGGTGATCATCATGTCGGCCGTTTTCAGCGCCTCGTCGATGCCTTCGCGGTCCCAGACGATGGTCGCATTCACCCGTTTGCCGAGCGCTTTATGGCGCTTCGCCGCGGCGGCCCATTGCGCCGGCGTCACGTGGTAGATCCCGGAGTTGGCGCGAAAGCATTCGATAATGAGATGGTGTTGGTGCAATTTTGGCATCGTGGCGTTGGGATCAGTGAGGTATTACGGGCAAGGCGTCGAAGCGCGCGGAAGCAGCGGCGACCGTGCCATCCATCAGGTTTTCACCGGCGGCTTCGCAGCGAACGCCGAACCGCGGATGCACATGCGGCCACGAGTGTCCTGCCACAGTTTTTCGTCGGCGTGCAGTTTGCCGAGCGCGCGCGCGACCGACTGGAAATCGTAATCCGCGAACTGCTCGGCGAGCTCGGAATAGTAGCGGGGCGCCTGTTCGATCAGCGTGTGGATTTTGTGCGCGAGCTCGTTGATTTTTCCGGCCGGCGCGTTGACGGTGGCCGGTGACTTATCTGCTTTGCCCGAGATGTAGTCTTCGATTCTGGCGCGGTCGGCGTAGGCGTAGGCGATGCGTTCGAAACGCTCGTGCGGAATGCCTTCGCCGATGGTCGCGTCGATGCCGACCTTGGCGCCGGTCGGCACTACGCCGGGCGGCATGACCGGCAGACTGGGGTCAAGCGGCTTGGCGCGTGCGCCCGGAATGATGAACACGTCGCGGTCGGCCTGTACGCGCGTGGCAATCGCCCATTCGACGTCCATCGCGTTGAATACATCGATGTCGTCGTCGACCACCACGACGTGCTTGAGATCCATCACCGACAGCGCGGCCAGCAGCGCATTTTTGCCTTCGCCCGCCTGTTTGCGGATCGAGATCACCGCGTGCCAGAACGCGCAGCCGCCGAGCGTGACGTTGATGTCGTGGACCTGCACCCCGGCGTTCTTCAGCGCGGCGCGGATCGCGGTGTAGCGCGTCGGCGCCGCGAGCCAGGTGTTTTCCCACGGCATATGCAGCGAATAGTAAATGGCGTCGCGGCGCATCGTGACCGCTTTGATTTTCACCAGCGGGTTCCAGTGCAGCCCGCCCATCAGGCGCGTGAATTCGCCGAAGCGCCCTTCGGGCCACGTCCAGCCGGTCGGCAGGATCTCGGCTTCGAGCACGATTTCCGCATCGGCGATGCACGGCAGGTCGATGGTTTCGCAGGCGGTGAGCTCGACCGGCGCGCCGCGGATGCCGCCGGCGACTCCCATCTCATCGACGCCGAGCGGCGCGCGGAAACCCGAGCCCATGATCTCGAACGGGTGGGTGCCGATCGAAATCGAGATCGGGCACGGCCGGCCGGCTTCGAACGCGCGCTGCGCAAAGAGCCGCATGTTGTTCGGCGTCACGATGTCGATGCCGGTCAGGTTTTTTTCCTTGACCAGAAAACGGTAGATGCCGGAGTTGATGCCGTGCTCGGGGTCGCGCGCGATCACCACGCCCGCCGTGATCATCGGCCCGCCGTCGTAGATCGAGCACATCGGAATGGGGAGCCTGAAGAGGTCGACATCGTCGCCGAGCCTGATCACCCGCTTGTGGGGCGCCGTCTCGCAGTGATGCGGTGCTATCGGGTGATCGATGCCGCGGCGCAGCCTGGCCTCGATTTCGGAATACTTGCTGCAGCCCATCGACATCGCCGCGCGCTTCTGGGTGCGGATGATGCCGGAGACCACGGGCACGTCGTAACCGATCACGTTGTGAAAGAGCAGCGCGTGCTCCGACTGGTCGACGAGGGTCGCGATGTGGCGGATGTCGACTGCCTGCCTGATGTCGAGCAATTCCTTTTCCTGGCGCAGGCGATCCAGGAATCCGCGGAAATTCTCGGTCATCGTCTTTTGCCCTTGCTCCTGGCGGCTGTTTTCATGCCCGGCGATTGCATGCCTTCCCAGCGCACGATGTTGTCGTTGTGCACGTCGAAGAGGTCGAGCACGCGCCCGACGGTGTGGTTGACGATGGCATCGATGGATTTGGCTTTGCTGTAGAACGCCGGCACCGGCGGGAAGATGATGCCGCCCATTTCGGTCACCTGCACCATGTTGCGCAGGTGCGCGAGATTCAGCGGCGCTTCGCGCACGAGCAACACCAGCCGGCGGCGCTCCTTGAGGATCACGTCGGCCGCACGCGTGATCAGGTTGTCGGAGAACGCATGCGCGACGCCGGCCAGCGTTTTCATCGAGCACGGCGCGATCACCATGCCGTGCGTGATGAACGATCCGCTCGAGATCGAGGCGCCGACGTCGCGCGGGTTGTGCACCACGTCGGCGAGCTTGTCGAGGTCCTTGCGCGTGAGCCCGTATTCCTGCCATGCATTGAGCACGCCCGCGTCGGACACGATCAAATGCGATTCCCAGCCGCCGAGCGCGCGCAGCTGCTGCAGGATGCGCATGCCGTAAATCGAGCCGGTTGCGCCGGTCACCGCGACGATCAGGCGTTTTTTCATGGGCGGGTCTCAGGATGGATGTGTGATGTTCTCGAACGACTTTGGCGCGGCCATCATTGCAATTCTGGTGATGGACCGCACCCGGTCGGTCCGGGCCGATTCAGTGGTCTGCGCAGCCGATATCCTACTACACCGCCCGCGTTCGGCGCCTCAGGCTTTGGGCGGCGCGGTAAAGTAGGTGCCGCGTCCGCTCGCGACGAGCGCGCCTTCGCCGTCGTAGACATACGCCTCGGCGGTCGAGTACTGGCTGCCGGAGCGCACGACCTTTGCTTTCGCGATCAAATCGCCGGGCATCGCCGCTTTGTGATAATCGACGCGTATGTCGATGGTCGGCACCGGGCGGCCGAGCTGGGCCGCGATGGCGTAATCGGCGGCGACGTCGACGATCGCGGCGAGGATGCCGCCATGCGTGTAGCGGCGGTCGGGGTTGACCATCCATTCCTCGCGCCACGCCGCCTTGACCTCAATGCCGCCGGCGTCCATCTTCAGGATCGTGAAGTTGAGCCAGCGGTTGAACGGCCCGCGTGTGATCAGCTGCTGGAGTTTCTCCAGCGTCATGGGTGCTTCAGCCATTGGTTGCTCCGGTTGATCCAGCTTGCGGCTTGAGAGATCCGTCGGCGACCCACTGCCGCAGCAGCGGCAGGTCGATCTTGTTGGTGCCGGCGAGCGGCATGCGCGCGAGGAAAAAAACACGCCGCGGATGCTGGTACGCGGGGCCGTTGGCAAGCGCGAACGTCTTGATGTCATCTTCGCTCGCGGCGTGGTCCGCGCGCAGCACGACGAACGCGTACGGGACCTGTCCTTTCAGTTCGTGATCGAACGGCAGCACCACCGCCTGATGCACCGCCGGATGGCGTTCGAGCAAGGTCTCGACCTCGATCGGAAAGATATTCTCGCCGCCGCTGACGAACATGTCGTCGGTGCGGCCGGCGAAGTAATAAAAACCGTCGGCGTCGCGCCGGCAGATGTCGCCGGTGTAGTACCAGCCGTCCTTGATGCGTTTCGCCGTTTCCGCGGGCAGGTTGTGATACGCGAGCAGCACGCCGGGATTTTTCACGATCAGCTCGCCTTCGTCTGCGCTCGTGCCGCCGACGAGTTTCGCGTCGGTGCCGGCATACGGCGCGCCGATCGAGCCGGGCGGCCGCGGTTTGCCCTGTGGATGCGGGCCCAGCGGCACCGGGCCGCCTTCGGTGACGCCGTAGACGACGAGCGGCTCCGCATTCGGAAAGTGGCGCTTGAGCTCGCCCAGCAACTGGCGCGATGCCGATGCCGACCCCATCATCACCGTGCGCACCGACGACACGTCGGTCGCGGCGAGGCGTTCTTTCTGCGCGAGCACCATCGACATCATCGTCGGCACGCCGGAGATCACGGTGCAATGGTAGCGGCCGATGGCGTCGAGGTAGCGCTCGACCGTGAATTGCGGCAACAGCGGCAGCAGCGCGCCGGCGGTGAGGCCCTGCTTGATCGCGTTGAGCGCATTCTTGTGATACAGCGGTGCGGCGATCAGAATCACGTCGCGCGGCGTAGTGCGGCGCGACCATACAAGGACACGGCGGCTCCAGTTCTGGCCGAAATGCGTGAGCAGCACGCCTTTCGGCCGGCCGGTCGAGCCCGAAGTGTACGGCTGCACCGCGACCGATTCGGGTGCGGGCTCGAAGGCGGTGTACTCACCTGGGTCGATGAAATTCTCAAATGCGTCGTTACCCGTTCCGCCGAATTCGACGACCCGCAAGCCGTCCGGGCACAGCCGGCGCACCGCCGTCTCGGCAAATACCAGCCGCGCGCCCGCGTCCTTGAGAACGAACCCGATGGTGTCGGCGGCGAGCTTGATGTTGATCGGCACCGGCACCACGCCGGCGAGCATGCTGCCGAGTAGCACGGCGACAAACTCGACGCGGTTGAGCGACAGGATGCCGATGCGGGCGCCCGGCTTCAGCCCGGCACGCGCGAGCCCGCGCGCGACCGCGTTGCATAGCTCGTCGAGCTCGCGAAAGCTGACGCTGCGCGGCCGCCCGGGATCGTAAAGATCGACGATGGCGGCGCGCTCCGCGTGCGCGTGCGCCGCGAAGAGCAGCCCCAGATTGCCGGGATAGCCGCGCGGTTCTGGCGCGGCGAGCGGTTCCACCGCTGCGGCGGGGTCGGTTGCGGTCAGGGGCAAATCACCACCTTGCCGAACACTTCGCGGTTCTCGATCAGCTTGAGGCCTTGCGCCGCTTTCTCGAGCGGCAGCACCTCGTCGATCACCGGCTTCATTTTTTTCTGCTGTATGAGCTCCATCAGCGCTTGCAGGTTTTCGTCGTAGAAGCTGTTGGAACCGATGATCCTGAGCTCGAAGCTCCAGATGTAGCGCAGATCCTCCTTGGGATCGAAGCCGGCGGTCGCGCCGCACACCAGGATTTTGCCGCCGCGCTTCACGCACCTGAGCGTCGGCGCCCAGGTGTCGCCACCGGTGAAATTGATGACCACGTCGACGCCGCCATCATAGGAGCGGCGCTGCGGCTTGCCGAATTTTTCGATCGCCCATTTCGAGAAATCGGTGTCCTTGTAGTTGATTGCATGGTCGGCGCCGAGATCTTTCAGGCGCCGGATTTTGTCGGCGCTTCCCGCGCAAGCGATGACTTCCGCGCCGAGCATTTTGGCGAGCAGCACGCAGCCGGTCCCCACGCCGCCGCTCGCGCCGAGCACCAGCACTTTCTCGCCCTTCCTGATGGTGTCGTGCGTGACGATCATGCGATGCGCGGTGCCGTAAGCGACCGGCAGCGAAGCGGCTTCCTCGAAGCTGACACCGGCGGGCATCCTGATCAATTGGTCCGCCGCGACCAGGCATTTCTCGGCGAGTCCGCCGTGCATCATTTCGCCCATCAGTCCTTTTTGCTTGTTGAGCGGATTGACCAGCACGCGGTCGCCAGTTTTCCAGCCGCTGACGCCGGCGCCGATTTCCAGGATCTCGCCCGCCATGTCGAGACCGATGATCATCGGAAATGGCACCTTGATACCGGGCATGCCGCGCACCGTGAAGATGTCGTGGTAATTGAACGAGGTTGCCCTGACGCGGATCACGACGTGACCCGTGCACACCCGCGGGTCCGGGAAATCGGCCACATACTCGAGGCTGTCGATGGCGCCGTGTTGTCTGAGCACTACTGCTTTCATTGCATACTCCAGGACCGCCTTCGTTTATTCCGGATAAGCAAGGTTGCGGGCATCAGCCGTTTTCGCTGGTGATCGCGAGATTCATCACCGTGCTGCTGGTCATGATCGCGGAGAGCACCATGTTGCGCGCCGCCTCGATCTGCTCGCGCGAAATGCGCTCGGCGGTTTCGCCATCGCCGCGCGCGAGCGCCTTCACCAGCGCGCGGTGCTCATGCAGCATTTCCTGCGAGCGGTTGCGCAGGCCCAGGCCGAGGTGCAAGAGCCGCGTCATCTGGTCGAGCAGTTGCGCGATCATGGTGGCGAGCCGGCCGTTACCGGTCGCCTGCGCGATCGCGACATGAAATGCCTTGCTGGCATCGAGGAAGCGCGTGATGCTCTTGACGTCGTTCGGCTGGTAACCCGCGCGGCACGCATCGTCGAGTGCGCGCAGCCGCCGCGCGTCGACCTTGCCGGCGGCCATGCGCGCCGCCGCCGGCTCGAGCATCAGCCTCAATTCGAACACGTCGTGGATGTCCTTCAGCGTGACCGCGGTCACCATGTAGCCGCGGCGCGGGATCGCGCGCACCAGGCCGTCGTGCGCTAGCCGGGTCAGCGCCATGCGCACCGGCGCCTTGCCCAGCTTGAAGTGCGAGCACAACTGCGGCTCCGTGATTTCGGTGCCGGGCGCGATCGCGCAGGTGATGATGTCGTGCTTGATGCGCTCGTAGGCGCGGTCGGTCAGCAGCGGGATCGCCGGCGCGAGAGGGCGGGGATGGTTGGCGGAGGAGGTGGCCACGGGAGAATCCGACCCTTGAAATATTATGGAACGCATTGTGACATGTCAATGAAAATGGCGCGCATCGTGCGCGCCGGCTGCCGCGTCGCGTTATGATTGCGGCAGTGAGTGTATCCATCGATCCCCTTCGCAATACCTGCTGCCTCGGCGTTGTCATGCCGGGTTTCCGCTGCGCATGAAGCCTGACGCCGTTACTGCAGCGCAGCCGCGTTCGACCGTGACCGCGGTGGTGACGGCGACCACCATCGCGCAAATCGCCTCGGCGATGGGCGCTGCGGTCTTTCCGGTGATTGCGCCCAAACTTGCGCTCGAACTCGACGTGCCGACGTCATTTATCGGTTATCAGATCAGCATCATCTACGGCACCGGCATGCTGGCCACCGCGCTGTTGGGCGGATTGATCGTGCGCTACGGCGCGTGCCGCACGGCGCAGGCCAGTCTGGCGCTGTGCGCGGCCGGCATGCTGCTCGCGATGACCTCGAATATCACCGCGATCGTGTTCGCGTCGATATTGCTCGGCATCGGGATGAGCGTGATGACGCCGGCCTCGGCGCATCTGTTGTTCCGTTTCAGCCCGGCGCAGCACCGCAATCTGATTTTCTCGATCAAGCAGACGGGTGTCCCGC
This sequence comes from Gammaproteobacteria bacterium, assembly GCA_041483135.1. GTDB lineage: Bacteria > Pseudomonadota > Gammaproteobacteria > Burkholderiales > SG8-41 > PALSA-1004. The sequence goes on from JBGPFE010000012.1 coordinate 81,478, forward strand.
TCAGCTGGGTGCTGCTCGCACTGGTGGCGCCCGGCATAACGCTTGAGCTGGGGTGGCGTTGGGCGCTCGCGCTGGTGCTCGCGACGGCGCTGGCGACCATGATCGGGTTGCAACCGTTGCGCGAACGTTGGGACGACGATCGTGATGCCAAGGCCACCTCGACGCAATCGCAGTTTGCCGGTTTTCACATGCTGTGGCGGCAGGTGGAGTTGCGCTGGATGGCGATCGCAGCGTTCTGTTATTCGTTCGTGCAGCTCTGTCTCGGCGGTTTCCTGGTGACGATGATGGTCGAAGAGGCCGGCTACACGCTGGTGGAGGCGGGACTGCTGCTGTCGGTGACCCAGGCGGCGGGAGTGGCCGGCCGCATTTTCTGGGGCTGGCTCGCCGACCTATCAGGCGATGGGCTCAAGATACTGTTCTGGCTCAACGTGGTCATGGCCGTGTGCTGTATTGCGACGGCGTTTCTCACACCGCAGTGGTCCGCGCCCGCGCTGATACTTTTGTTTGCCGTGTTCGGGGCCGCCGCCGTCGGCTGGAACGGCATTTTTCTCGCCGAAGTCGCGAGACACAGCCCGCGCGGCATGGTCAGCGCCGCCATCGGCGGCGCAATGGCGTGGAGCTTCGGCGGCATATTGGTCGGACCCGCGGCGTTCGCGACGGCGTACAAGTGGACCGGGAGCTACACCGGCACGTTCGGCTGGCTGGCGTCAGTCGCGGTGCTCGGCCTGGTGTTCATAACTGCGGCGCGCCGCACTGCGCACTGAAGTCGGGGCGCGCTTGTTATTGCGCTAGATTTTTCGCCGCGGGTGGTAATTCGAGCGGAAAGTTTTCGCAGTCGCGGGTTGTCCCAGGCCGACTCCGCGCAGTCGCATTTCGTTGATCTCGTACAGCAGCATCAGGTCTTCGACCACTTCCTCGGGAAAACCCTGGCGGGTATCGCGATCGTTGACGACCAGATTTTTGACGTAGAGTCCGAATGCTTCGGAACGCCAGATGAGAGTCAGCTTCTGCGCGATGTGCGGGAACTGCTGCTCGACGGTCGCTTCGGGAAGCCCGTCGGTGGGCTTATGCGGCGCGCGGATGTTGGTGGCGGTATTGTCCCAGCGATCATGCTCCGAACGCACGTGCTGCTCGCGCTGCCTGAGGAGCGCCGCAAATTCATCATCGGAAATCATTTCCGGTAAATCTTGTGTCATGGTCTTTTCCAAATGCCGGGCCGCATGCATAACGCGATGTCCGCGGGCGAAGTGTATGCGGCAATCATTTTCAAAACTATGGAGTTATACTCAAGTTGTACGATCAACCGTGACTTATTACCCGTTTGACTGTCCACCACAGCGGTAGTTCAACATTTAAGGCGAGGAAATCCCATGCAGTATCGCAGACTCGGCAACAGCGGATTGAAGGTGTCGACGATTTGTCTCGGCGCGATGATGTTCGGCGATCAGACCACCGCAGCGGTCGCGGCCCGCATCGTCGATTCGGCGTTCGATGCCGGCATCAATTTCATCGACACCGCCGACAGCTATGCCAAAGGCGAATCCGAGCGCATGGCCGGCAAACTGATTGCGAGGCATCGCGACCGCTGGGTGCTTGCGACCAAAGTGCACAACAGGATGATTCCAGACGATCCGAATTCGGGCGGACTCGGCCGCAAGTGGATGATGCATGAAATTGAAACTAGCCTGCGCCGTCTGAAAACCGATTACGTCGATATTTATTACCTGCACAGTGACGACTTCGGTACGCCGCTTGAAGAGACCGTCGGTGTGATGGGCGACCTGATCCGCGCGGGCAAAGTGCGTTACTTCGGGCTCAGCAATTTCCAGGGATGGCGCATTGCCGAGATCGTGAACACGTGCCGCCGCCTCGGCGTGCCGCAGCCGATCGTGCTGCAGCCGTACTACAACGCGATGAACCGGCTGCCCGAGGTCGAGATGTTCCCGGCATGCGGGTATTACGGGCTCGGCATCGTGCCGTACAGCCCGCTTGCGCGCGGCGTGCTGACCGGCAAATATGCCCCCGGCAAAAATCCGGCGCGCGACTCGCGTGCGGGCCGCAGCGACAAGCGCATGCTCGAGGCCGAATTTCGCAGCGAGTCGCTCAAGCACGCACAACGCATCAAGGCTCACGCCGGGAAGCGCGGCATGACCGCGGGGCAATTCGCGCTCAACTGGGTGCTCAACAACAAACTCGTCACAGCGGTACTCGCCGGTCCGCGCACCGAGCAGCAGTGGCACGAATATCTCGGCGCGCTGGAGCACAGATTCGACGCCAGGGACGAAGCGCTGATCGACCGTCTGGTCGCGCCCGGGCACCCGTCGACGCCCGGCTACACCGATCCGAAGTTCCCGATCACCGGCCGCATAGCGCGCACCTGATAGGCATCCACAGCCGCCTCAGTCAGGAGACTTTTTCCAGATTGCCCGCGGTGCTGCTGATTGCAAGCGGCGTGACTTTGTTGTTGAAATGACCGTGCGGGTGGAAGGGCAAATGGAAAAGGCCGTGCAGGCCGCACGACGCGTGCCGCCGGCGTGGCGCGAGGTTACTTGAGGAAAATGACGACGGGGAATACGGCCACGGCGAGCACCAGTATCAGCCACTCGAGGTTGTGGCTCTTGAGCCAGCCGGTGAAGTGCAGGATCAAAATAACAATCGCGATAACGTAGAAGGCGTAAAACGCCATTTTTTTCTCCTGATCGGACCCTCCTCCGTTCAGGCCAGTACGCAGCAGGGGCTAATGATACATGACTTTTCTGGAAAAAAACAACCGGAAAATCACGGTCTTCCCGCGGAACGCTGCACGGTTCGAGCCTGCTGTCGAAGTGTTCCGGCCGGACGGGCGGCAGGCTTCAGTCCGGCGCGCAGGATTGCGCGTGCTGCACAGGATTGCCGGTGGCATCCCGCCGTGTTCGTGTCAACGGCTATCGCGTGTTGGTGAACGAATTCGTTGGCGCTTCGATTCGTTTATTATCTGCTATCACCACGTCTATATGTGACCAGCCCATGCTGTTACTTGCTCACCGCGGCTACCACGCCGCAGTACCGGAAAATACGCTGGCGGCTTTCGAGGCCGCAGTCAAGCTGGGCGTCGACGGCATCGAGACCGACGTCAGGCTGAGCAGCGACGGCTTGCCGGTAATCATGCATGATCGCGTGACGCCGAAAAAACGCGCGGTCGCGGAGCTCACGCGGCGCGAGATCGAAAGCGACGTCGGCCATGCGGTGCCGGTGCTCGCCGAAATTCTCGACGCGTTTCCGGACATCCTGTGGAACATCGAAATCAAGTGTCCGGAAGCGTTGCCGGCAGCCATGCCGGTGCTCAGGCGGTTTCAGCGCCAGCGCCGTCTGTTGATTACGTCGTTCCGGCACGATGTGGTGATGCAGTGCGCCGGCGAGCTTGAAATCGACGGCGGCCTGTTGCTCGCGCACCGGCCGCTCGATGTCGGCGCACTCATCGCCGGTTGCTCGACCAGACCGCGCATTAAAGGCATCGTGTGGGATTACAACGTGATCGATGACGGCGTGCTGCATGCGGTGTCCGCGGCTGGATGGGGGAATTATGTCTATGGCGCGGTGACTCAAGCCGAGCATCAGCGTTGCGTTACGCTCGGCCTTGCCGGATTGATCACCGATTACCCATCGTTCGTTCCCGGCAGCCGAGCATGAGCTTCATACTTGCGCTGGACCAGGGCACGACCAGCTCGCGCGCGATCGTGTTCGATCACGGCGGCGCGATCAAGGCGGTAGTGCAGCGCGAGTTCCGCCAGATCTTTCCGCAGCCGGGGTGGGTCGAGCACGATCCGAATGAAATCTGGGAGACGCAGATTGGCGTCGCCGCCGAAGCCATCGCGCGTGCCGGCATCAGCGCGCGGGACATTGCCGCAATCGGCATCGCCAACCAGCGCGAGACGACCGTGGTGTGGGAACGAAGTACCGGCAGGCCGCTTTGCAACGCAATCGTGTGGCAGGACCGGCGCACGGCGGCATTGTGCGACGAGCTCAAAGCCAAGGGGCACGAGCCGCTGTTCAGCGACAAAACAGGACTCGTGCTCGATGCTTATTTTTCCGGCACCAAACTGCGCTGGATACTCGACAATGTTGCCGGCGCGCGCACGCAAGCGGCAGCGGGACAGCTCGCATTCGGCACCATCGACAGCTGGTTGATCTGGAAACTGTCGGGCGGCACCGCGCATGTGACCGACGCCAGCAATGCGTCACGTACGCTGCTGTTCAACATACATACCGGCGACTGGGACGGCGAACTGCTCGAGCTACTCGCGATCCCGCGTGCAATGTTGCCGAGAGTCGTGGCATCGAGCGCGGTCGTGGCCCATACCGCGGACAAGCTGTTTGCGGCGCGCATCCCGATTGCGGGCATCGGCGGCGATCAGCAGGCGGCGCTGTTCGGACAGCGATGCGTCACACCCGGCATGGTCAAGAACACCTACGGCACCGGCTGCTTCATGCTGATGCACACCGGCGGCAAGCCGGTGCATTCGCGCAACAGGCTGCTGACGACGATTGCGTGGCGCATCGACAACAAGGACGAGTACGCGCTCGAAGGCAGCGTATTCATCGCGGGTGCGGTCGTGCAATGGCTGCGCGACGGGCTTGGCATCATAAAAATGTCGGCAGATGTCGGCCCGCTCGCAGCGAGCGTGCCCGACAATGGCGGCGTTTATTTCGTGCCCGCGTTCGCCGGACTTGGCAGCCCGCACTGGGACCAGTATGCGCGCGGCACGATCGTCGGCCTGACGCGCGGCACCGGCGCCGCTCACATCGCACGCGCGGCGCTCGAAAGCATCGCGTATCAGACGGCGGACGTGCTGCACGCGATGGAATCCGATGCCGGCATCAAGTTGAGCGAGCTGCGCGTCGATGGTGGCGCGACGCAGAACGATCTTCTGATGCAGTTCCAGGCCGATGTCCTCGGCGTGCGCGTGGTGCGCCCGAAAGTCTTCGAAACCACCGCGCTGGGTGCGGCCTATCTGGCCGGTCTCGCCGTCGGCTATTGGAAAAATGCGAACGAGATTTCTGCGCAATGGCAGACCGACCGCGTATTTGAGCCGCGCATGCCGCGTGCCGACGCCGGGCGGCTGATGGCGGGGTGGAGCAGGGCTCTTGCCCGCGCCAAGGATTGGGCGAAAGCGGACTGATGCAGGGTCGCGAGTTCAGTGCAGCACTTTATGCACCGTTCGCCACAACCTGAATCGCGTCAGCACAGTCAGCGGATTGAGTGCCTTCATCAGGCGGTTCGTGCCGGCCACGATTTTTTCGACATAAAGCACGCCGAGTAAAATCACGATCGCGAATGCGTTGATGATCAGTAGCACATCTTCGAAATCCACTGACATACCGCCGAGTAGCAAGCCGATAGGCATGGTTTCTTTCGTTGCGTTGAGTCGTGCGTCCGCATATTCCTGAAGCAACGGTAATGCCAGTTTCGATACCTTTAAATTCAATGGCTTAGAAAACAAAATTGCTGATTTCCGCACCAGCGCAGCGCATGGGGTGTTGCGTTGCACCAAAGTCAGGCACAACAAGGGGTTAACTATGGCGGGCGAACCCTTACGCCGGATGTACGGTTGCCGGCGATAATTCCTGACGTGAATACAGTGGCGACTGAAACAGCCGATTATCTCGACGTGTTGAGCCGCTTTGCGTGCGAAACGCGGTTCGACGACATACCTGACCCGGTACTCGCGCTGCCCCTCGCGCGTGCGCGCGTTTTTGGCAAAGCGGGATCTTTAAAAACCGGAATGAAGAAACTGATATTTCAATACTTGATACCTTTCGTACATTTTTATATCGCGATACCTGCCACAAATCTTGAAATATCGATTTCCTTCGTGTCCTTTTTACAGCAAAGCTGTGCTGACGACTGAACGCAGGAATGCCTGTCTGCGCGCGGCCGAGCGTCAACGCATGGATGTCGTGCGCGCACTCGCAGATATTGACTGCGGCAGGTTCAAGCGGTCATGAGGGTCTCCTGTTAAAATTTCACTTGTTTTTCTGCGATCTGCCGGTGCCCCGGCATGAAAGATGTCAATGGCGGAAGCCGATTTGACCAAGCTCAGGATCAACCGCGATGCCGCCACGGCGGGCGGCAAATCGCGCCGACGCATCCCGTTCTGGTTGATCGCGCTCATCGTGGTCGCAGCGGTCGCAGCGGTGTTGGCCGGGCGCTGGATGCTCGCGCCGGTCCCGGTCGAGCCGGCGACTGTGTCGACAGCGTATCCGTCACAGTCGTTCACGCTGCTCAATGCAACCGGCTATGTCGTTGCGCAGCGCAAGGCAGCAGCGGCGTCGAAAGCGACCGGTCGGCTCGAGTGGCTCGGCGTACGCGAGGGTTCGCGCGTCAAGGAAGGCGAAGTGATCGCGCGGCTAGAGAACCGCGATGTGGCCGCGACCATGGAGCAGACCGCCGCCAGCATCAAAGTTGCGCAAGCCAATCTCGAGCAAGGCGAGGCCGAGTCGAACGAGGCGGAACGCAATTTCAATCGCTCGCGGGATCTGCTCGCCAAGAATTTCGTATCGCAGGCGGCGCACGACGCCGCAATTGCGCGTTACGAAAAAGCCAAGTCGGCGATCAGCGGTTACAAGGCATCGATTTTAGTCGCGCAGGCGAACTATCGCGCGGCGCAGGTGGCGGTCGAACAGACGCTGATCCGCGCGCCATTCGACGGCGTGGTGCTGACTAAAAACGCGAACGTCGGCGACGTGATCACGCCGTTCTCGTCGGCGACGGGATCGCAGGCGGCGGTGGTGACGATGGCCGACATGTCGACGCTCGAGGTCGAGGCCGACGTGTCCGAATCGAATCTCGCCAAGGTCAAGCTCGACCAGCCGTGCGAAATCCAGCTCGACGCGCTGCCCGATGCGCGCTTTCGCGGGCGCTTGTTGCGCATGGTGCCGACAGTGGACCGGGCGAAGGCGACTGTGATGGCGAAAGTCCGTTTCGAGCAGCTCGATCCGCGCATTCTGCCCGAGATGGCCGCCAAGGTCGCGTTCCTGTCGCAGGAAATGCCGGAAGGCGAGCGTACCGCGCGCACCGTGGTGCAGCCGGCGGCGGTAGTGCAACGCGACGGCAAGAGCGTGGTGTTCGTGATCAAGGACGACAAGGTCGCGCAGACCGCGGTCGAGACCGGCGCCAAGATCGGCGAGCTGCTAGAAATCCGTTCGGGCGTGAAGCCCGGCGACAAAGTGGTACTGCGGCCGTCTGACCAACTGCACGATGGTACTCGCGTGGCGCTACCAACGAAATGAACAGCCTTGCCGCAAAGGACGCGAAGGACGCCAAGGAAAAAACCATAATAAATGGAATTACAGTCAAATACAGATGGCAGCGAATGAAAGTACAAGTTACGGATCGTCTCGGCAATTATCCGCATTCATTGTCTTTTTAGATTCGGTTTTGAATTGCTTTAGCGTCCTTCGCGTCCTTTGCGGCTAAGCTTCTCTTATGATTCAAACCGCGCAGCCAGTCGTAGAGATCAGGAATCTCGTCAAGTCGTACCGGCGCGGCGTTCAGATCGTGCCGGTCCTGACCGACATCACGTTCGACATTATTGAGGGCGATTACGTCGCGCTTATGGGACCGTCGGGCTCCGGCAAGAGTACATTGCTTAACCTGATCGCCGGCATCGACAAGCCCGACAGCGGGAGCCTGTGCGTCGGCGGCATCGATATCACCGCTTTGGACGAAGCCGAGCTCGCCGCGTGGCGCGCGCGCAATGTCGGATTCATTTTCCAGTTTTACAACCTGATGCCGGTGCTGACTGCGTTCGAGAACGTCGAATTGCCGCTGTTGCTGACCGACCTGTCGGCGCGCGAACGCGGTGAGCATGTAACCGCCGCGCTGGCGATGGTCGGGCTTGCCGATCGCGTCGAGCATTACCCGTCGGAGCTGTCGGGCGGCCAGCAGCAGCGCGTCGCAATCGCGCGCGCGATCATCACCGATCCGACGATACTCGTTGCAGACGAGCCGACCGGCGATCTCGACCGCGTGTCAGCCGGGGACGTATTGAATCTGATCGACCGCCTTAACCGCGAGCTTGGCAAGACCATCATCCTGGTCACGCATGACCCGTATGCCGCCGGCAAAGCGCGCACGTTGCGCCATCTGGACAAAGGCGAGCTGACGCAATGACGCAAGGTACGAGTCGAGTTTTGGTTTTGGCCGATTGCTGAACGCTGATAGCTGAACGCTGCTTCATGTATTACCTTAAACTGATCATCAGAAACGCGTTTCGCCACAAGCTGCGCACCGGGCTAACCGTGCTCGGTATCGTGGTCGCGATTCTCTCGTTCGGCCTGCTGCGTACCGTGGTCGATGCATGGTATGCGGGTTCGGAAGCGGCATCGGCAACGCGCCTGGTGACGCGCAACGCGATCTCGCTGGTATTCCCGCTGCCGCTGACCTACATGAACAAGATCAAGCAGATCGATGGCGTGAAGTCGGTTTCGCATGCGAACTGGTTCGGCGGCATCTACGTTACCGAAAGGAATTTTTTCCCGCAGTTCGCGACCCAGGCACAAAGTTATTTCGCGCTTTATCCCGAGTTCGTGGTGTCTCCTGACCAGCTGCGCGAATTCCTGCACGACCGCAAAGGCGCGATCGTCGGCCGCAAACTGGTCGATACCTACGGCTTCAGGATCGGCGATCAGGTCACGCTCAAGGGCACGATTTTTCCGGGCAACTGGGAATTCGTCGTGCGCGGCATTTACGACGGGGCGGAGGCCAAGACCGATACCTCGCAGTTTTTCTTTCACTGGGAGTACCTGAACGAAACAATGAAAAAAAACGCGCCACGGCGCGCCAACTCCGTCGGTGTTTACGTCGTCGGCCTCACCGCGGCCGACCGCGCGGCAGAGGTTGCCGCCGCTATCGACAAGACGTTCAAGAATTCGCTGGCCGAGACGCTGACCGAGACCGAGCAGGCATTCCAGCTAGGCTTCGTGTCGATGACCGAAGCGATCGTGGTTGCGATCAAGATCGTTTCTTTCCTGGTGATCATCATCATCATGGCGGTTATGGCGAACACCATGGCGATGACGGCGCGCGAGCGCATGGCAGAATACGCGACGCTCAAGGCGCTCGGCTTCGGTCCGCGGCATCTGACGTTGTTCATTTTCGGCGAGTCGCTCGCTATCGCGCTCGCCGGTGCCGCGATCGGCATCGCGCTCACGTTTCCGGTCGCCGACCGCTTCGGCAAGGCGATGGGCAGCCTGTTCCCGGTGTTCAATGTCGACGTCGAAACCGTCTACATGCAGATCGCGGCGGCGCTGATCGTGGGCTCCGTCGCCGCGCTGTTTCCCTGCCTGCGCGCGGCGCGCATGCGCATCGCCGAAGGATTAAGGCATGCCGGGTAAATCAGTTTCGAGTTGCGAGTTTAAAGTATCGAGTTAAATACTCTTACCTGGTCATAGTCTCGCGGTAGCTTGGCTGTCAAATACAAGGAATCTGAAACCCGAAACCCGAAACTTAATCGATGAAGATACCTTTTTCCTATACGTTTCGTAATCTGTGGGCGCGCAAGCTCACCACGCTGCTCACCGCCGGCGGCATGGCGCTCGTCGTGTTCGTGTTCGCGACCGTGCTGATGCTCGAAGAAGGCTTGCGAAAAACGCTGGTCGATACCGGTTCCTACGACAACGTCGTCGTGACGCGGCGCTCGTCGCAGACCGAGGTGCAAAGCGCGGTCGACCGCGTGCAGGCCGCGATCATCGAAAGCCAGCCCGAAGTCGCTTTCGGCGCCGACGGCGAGCGGCTCACGTCCAAGGAGACAGTGGTGCTGGTCAACCTCAACAAGCGCGATTCCGGCAAGCCGACCAACGTCATGATCCGCGGCGTTGCGGCGCACGGCCTGACATTGCGACCGCAGGTAAAAATCGTCGAAGGCCGAACGTTCCGGCCCGGCTCATCGGAAATCATCGCCGGCCGCAGCACCGCCGAGCGCTTCAAGGGCGCCGGCCTCGGCGAGACGCTGTGGTTCGGGCTGCGCGAATGGAGGGTGGTCGGGACCTTCGACGCCGGCAAAAGCGGCTTCGATTCCGAAATCTGGGGCGACGCCGATCAACTGATGCAGGCATTCCGGCGCCCCGTGTATTCGGTAGTGCTGTTCAAGCTCAACGACCCGGAGCGTTTCGCCGATATCAAGGCGCGGCTCGAGAACGATCAGCGGCTCACCGTCGAGGCCAAGCGCGAGAACCTCTATTACGCCGAGCAATCGCAGGTGCTCGCGAACTTCATCAGGTATCTGGGGCTGACGCTGTCGATCATTTTTTCGGTCGGCGCCGTAATCGGCGCGATGATCACGATGTACGCATCGGTCGCCAGCCGCACCGCCGAGATCGGCACGCTGCGCGCGCTCGGCTTCCGCAAACGCAGCATCCTGGCCGCGTTTCTGCTCGAATCGGTGCTGCTCGGCATGGTCGGCGGCTGCGTCGGCTTGTTTCTCGCGTCGTTCATGCAGTTCTTTACGATCTCGACCATGAACTGGCAATCGTTCTCGGAGCTTGCGTTCAGCTTCACGCTCACGCCGGACATCGCGGTCAGAACTCTGTTATTCGCGCTGATCATGGGAGTGGTCGGCGGTTTTCTGCCTGCAATCCGCGCGGCACGGCTCAGTATCATCGACGCATTGCGTGCCGCGTGAATTCACGTTCGGCCCGGCGCCGCGGGCCGTGCTAAGGCGATGTGGGTTGGTGGGCAGCGGATCGCGCCGGCGACTCAATCGTGCCCAGGTGAAACTTGTACTCGCCGATGCGGCGGTCGCTGTAATAATGCGTGAGCGTATTGCGCACGGTGGCGAACGCGATCCGGTCCCATGGTATCTCCGATTCGGCAAACAATCTGACTTCGAGCGTCTCGGCGCCCGCTTTGACGTCGAGGTCGAGCAGCCGGGCGCGGAACAGGATATAGACCTGGTTGATATGCGGGATGTTATAGAGCGCGTAGAGCGGTCCGATTTCAACCTGCGCGTTGGCTTCTTCAAGCGTTTCGCGCACCGCCCCCTGATAAGTGGTTTCGCCGTTCTCCATGAAGCCGGCGGGCACCGTCCACATTCCGTGACGCGGTTCGATTGCCCGTCGGCACAATAAAATCCTGTCCTCCCATTCCGGAATGCAGCCGACCACCATTTTCGGATTCTGGTAGTGGATGGTGTGGCACGCGTTACATACGAAGCGCGGCAACGTGTCGCCCTCGGGTATGCGCAGCTCGACCGGCGCGCCGCAATGACTGCAGAATTTCATGGGGAAGGCTGGAATTGAAGGTATTTACTATACGGCAACGGCCCGTCATTGGAAATCCGTCTCCGGGGTCGTCGCGCGCAGTCGTTGTCCATCCCGTCTATTCCGAAGGCGTTGCGTATGTAACAGGCGGGGCCGCAGCCGCATGATATGATTTAATTGAGCAGTTGGTTAACTTGACGGAGGTAGAAAATGAGCGACATAGTAAAAACTATCCTGATCGCAGTCGTAACGCTGATCGTCGGCGCCGCCGTCGGCTGGGGTTACGGCATGTTGCAGGTTGACGACGTGACGCAGAAGCTGATGGCCACGATGCAGGAAAGGGATCAGGCCCAGCAAAGCGCCGATCGCCTGCGCAAGATGAACGACGAGGCGCCGAAGAAATACGGCAAGGACCTCGGCAAACTGGTGATGGCGATGGGTGCTCCCGCGCCGGCCGCTGCACCCGCAGCGGCACCCGCGCCAGGTCAACCTGCGCCGGCGCCGGCCGCTTCCGCGGCGCCTGCCGCGGACGATCCGGCGAAGTTGCTCGACAGCGCACGCGCGATCCTGGCGACGCGCGACGGTTTCCGCGCTTCGCTCGATGGCGCGCGTGCATCGATGAACTCCGAATTGGACGCGCTTGCTGCCGAGCTGGGCAATGCGACGCCCGATGCCGGGAAAGTGAAGCAGATCCTGGAGTCGCTGAAGCAGAACTGGCCGAACAAGGAAAAGGACATGGAAGCCGCGACGCGCAAGGTGATGGTCGACCTTGGCCTGCTGCAAGCGCCCCCAGCGCCCAAGCCTGCTGCTGCCGCCGCACCCGTCGCAGCACCTGCGCCGGCGCCGGCGGAGAAGAAATAACGCAAGGCAACGACGCGCGCCGCCAATATGACGGCGCGCGTTTTTTCCCGTCAGCGGTGGTGAACGCGCATCAGGAGCCCGCTCCGCGCCGGGCGCGGCACCCGCGTCAGGCCGGTATTCGTATGCATTCAGCTCAATCAGGGTGTGGCATGCCGAACGTGATCCAGCAGTCGGTGACGTTCAAAGTCGCGCCCGAGTTGCTCTACGACATTTATATGGATTCCGGCAGGCACTCGGCGGCGGTCGGGGCGAAATGCGTAATAAGCCGCCTTCCCGGCAAGAAATTCACCGCGTTCGACGGCGTGCTGGCGGGGCGCAACCTGCTGCTGGTGCCGCGCAAGATGATCGTGCAATCGTGGCGTTCGCGCCAGTGGAAGGAGCGCGATCCCGATTCGATCCTGATCCTGCTGTTTTCGCGCACGGCGGGAGGCGGCCGCGTCGACCTCGTGCATGTCGGCGTTCCCGATCATGATTTGAAAGGCGTGCAAGAAGGCTGGCACAAGTACTACTGGCAGCGGTGGCGCGAGTATTTGCGGCGCCGGGGACGCGGGGCTCAGTCCCGATTCGCAGGTTGAGTTTGTTTGAATGGCGTGCGCTCGCCCAGTTCGTCGAGATAAATTGACACGCCACGTTTCTCGCGCTCGAGATAATCCTCGATCGCCGTCGCGAACTGTGGATGGGCAAGCCAGTGCGCGGAGCACGTCTCGACCGGCAGCAGCCCGCGCGCAATCTTGTGTTCGCCCTGCGCGCCGCCCTCGAAGGTGGCAATGCCGTGCGCGATGCAAAACTCGATCACCTGGTAGTAGCAGGTTTCGAAATGCAGCGCAGGATGGTATTCGAGGGCGCCCCAGTAACGGCCGCATAGCCGTTGCCCGTTATGGATGTTGAGCGAAGCGGCGACCGGCCGTTGCTCGCGCATCGCGACGATGAGCAGAATGTTTTCCGGCATGCTGCGACTGATGGCGCGGAAGAAATCGAGGTTGAGGTAGGGCGTCGAATGATGCAGGCGATAGGTTTCGCGGTAGCAGCGGTTGAAAAATACCCACGAGGCATCGGAGATCGCGCTGCCTGCAAGCCATTCGAAACTGATGCCGGCATCGCGGGCGCGGCGCCGTTCCTGCTTGATCTTCTTGCGTTTGTCGTGGTTGAGCGTGGCGAGGAAGCCGTTGAAATCGGCGTAATCCTGATTGCGCCAGTGAAACTGCACGCCATGGCGCAGCATGAGTCCGCAATCGCGTATTTCAGCGGCTTGCCCGGCAGTCGGATACAGGCAGTGCAGCGACGACGCGCTGGATTCGCGCGCGAGCTCGAGCGCCGCCATTATCAGCAGCCGGCGTTGCGCGGGAGTATTTGCCAGCAAGCGCTGGCCGGTGACCGGGGTAAACGGCACCGCGCCCAGCAACTTCGGGTAATAGCGCAGACCGTGGCGATGATAGGCGTCCGCCCACGCCCAGTCGAATACATATTCGCCGTAGGAGTGGGTTTTCAGATAAAGCGGCATGGCGCCGGCGAATGCGTCGCTCTCGCGCAATATCAGATAACACGGCGCCCAGCCGGTGTCGGCATTGGCGCACCCGGTTTCGTGCAGCGCGTTCAGGAATTCGTGCCGCAGGAACGGGTCGTCGCCGGCGAGCCGGTTCCAGTCATGCGCCGGGATCGCTGCTATCGAGTCGCGGACTTCGACGACTGGCTCGGGAGACTTCATTCAGGCGAGGTAGTGGCGGCGCCGGTGATCGAACATGCTGGAAATGCGGACAGCGCACATTCAGTTGAGTGGTGTCAGATGATATATTAGCGCAATGAAAATCGCGATTGCCCAGATCAACTGCACGGTCGGCGATCTCGCCGGCAACGTAGCGCGCATACTCGACTTCATCAAACAGGCGCGTACGCAGTCTGCGGATCTGCTCGTCACACCCGAGCTTGCGTTGTGCGGTTATCCGCCCGAGGACCTGCTGTTGCGCGATGACTTCTACCGTAACTGCGACGCGGCGCTGCACCAGCTCGCAGCGCAGATTGCCGACATCGCTGTTGTCGTCGGACACCCGCGCCAGGTCGACGGCAGGCGCTATAACGCGGCGTCCGTGATCCAGAACGGCAGCATCGTTGCTACTTACCATAAGCATACGCTGCCCAATTACACGGTGTTCGACGAAGAGCGGTATTTCGACACCGACGACAAACCGTGCATGTTCCAGGTCAACGGCGTCAATTTCGGGGTCAATATCTGCGAGGACACCTGGGGCAAACAGGGCCCTCTGCTCGCCAATCCCGGTACCGATGGCAAGGAACTCAATCTTGGCATCAATATTTGCGCTGATTCGTGGGAGGCAGAGGCGCCTCGCGCAGCGCGTGCCGCCGGCGCGCAGGTGCTGCTGGTGCTCAACGCCTCGCCTTATCATCTGCGCAAGCAGCATTCGCGCTACGACGTGATGCGCGAGCGGGTCGCGGAAAACGGCATGCCGCTAATCTACGTGAACATGGTCGGCGGGCAGGATGAGCTGGTGTTCGACGGCGCGTCATTCGTGCTCAATCGCACGGGTGACGTCACGCATCAGCTGCCGTTGTTCAAGGAGGCGCTCGGCATCGTTACCATCGACAACGGCGACCCGCAGCCGGGGGAGATGGCGCCCGAACGCACGCTCGAGGCCGACGTGTATGACGCGTTATGTCTCGGCGTGCGCGATTATGTGACCAAGAACGGCTTTCCCGGCGTGCTGCTCGGGCTGTCGGGCGGCATCGACTCGGCGTTGACGCTGGCGGTCGCCGCCGATGCGCTCGGCGCCGACAAGGTGCGCGCGGTGATGATGCCCTCGCAATACACGGCGAGCATCAGCCGCGAGGACGCGCGCGCCGAAGCCGAAGCGCTTGGCGTGCGTTATTCGGAGATTGCGATCAGACCGGTGTTCGACTCGTTCCTGGCTGCATTGGCTGCGGAATTCAAGGGACTTCCTGCCGATACCACGGAGGAAAATCTGCAGTCGCGCATCCGCGGCACGTTGTTGATGGCAATGTCTAACAAAAGCGGCGCGATCGTACTCACCACCGGCAATAAGAGCGAAATGGGCACCGGTTACGCCACGCTGTATGGCGACATGGCTGGCGGCTTTGCGGTCTTGAAGGACATCAGCAAGACGCTGGTCTACCGGCTCGCTGATTACCGCAACAGCATCTCGGGAGTGATCCCGCAGCGCGTGATCACGCGCGCGCCGTCGGCCGAGCTGCGGCCCAATCAGACCGACCAGGACAGCTTGCCGCCGTACGCCGTGCTCGATGCGATCATGGAAGCGTATGTCGAGCACAATCTCGGCCCGCGCGAGATCGAGGCCAGCGGTTACAGCCGCAAGGACATCGAGCGGGTGATCAATCTGCTGCGCATCAGCGAATACAAGCGGCGCCAGGCGCCAATCGGCATCCGTATCACGCCGCGCGGCTTCGGCAAGGACTGGCGCTACCCGATCACCAACAAATACCGCCATCAGTTCGAATGAATGCTGCGGCATTTATCTCCTCGCATCTAAGTCTTATACTGGTAACCGGTAATCGGGCGCGGCAGGCGGCCGCTC
Organism: Gammaproteobacteria bacterium; assembly: GCA_041483135.1. Taxonomy (GTDB): domain Bacteria; phylum Pseudomonadota; class Gammaproteobacteria; order Burkholderiales; family SG8-41; genus PALSA-1004. Next base: position 97,143 of record JBGPFE010000012.1, read on the forward strand.
AAGACAAGGCAGAGGGAGTGCAATGAAAAAAATCGAAGCGATATTCAAGCCTTTCAAGCTGGATGAAGTGCGGGAGGCGCTGTCCGAAATCGGCGTGAGTGGCCTGACCGTGACGGAGGTCAAGGGTTTCGGCCGGCAGAAAGGGCATACCGAACTCTACCGTGGCGCCGAATACGTGGTCGACTTCCTGCCCAAGGTCAAAATCGAAGTCGTGATTCCGGACAATCTGCTCGAACGCGCCGTCGACGCCATCATCAAGGCTGCGCGGACCGGCAAGATCGGCGACGGCAAAATATTCGTGACCGGTGTCGATCAAGTGATCAGGATCCGTACCGGCGAAACCAACGAAGCTGCTATTTAGCGATCGTCAGGAGCGAGGTTAAGGCGTAAAAAGACGGTTCTTTCTCCTGACGCCTTACGCATGACGGCTCACGCTTTTCAGCAGCACCATCACTGCGCCGCTGCCGCCGTCGACCTGGCGTGCCTGGCAGAATGCGAGCACTTCGTCGCGCTGTATCAACCAGTTTGCGACTTTGGTTTTGAGCACGGGTTCCCGGTTTTTCGAACGCAATCCCTTGCCGTGTATGATGCGCACGCAGCGCGCGCCGCTGCGGATGCAGGCATTCAGAAATTCCACCAGCAGTGCACGTGCCTCGACGGACGTGAGTCCGTGCAGATCCAGCTCGTCCTGGATTACCCAGTGGCCGCGGCGCAGTTTTTTCAGGGTCTGCTGCGATAAGCCGTTACGCAGGTAGACCAGCTCTTCGCCGGTCTCCGTTCCAATGTCCCACGCTATGTGGTCGCTCAGGCTGTCGGCGAGCGCGGCACGCTCGTCCTGCAGCCGCTGTAGCGGGATCGGCTTGAGTTTCGGGCGCGGATGGATCACACGCCCATGGTCGGGCAGGCGGGTGACGTTCGAGAACAGCTTCTCAAACACATCGCCGTCGTCAGCGGCGGGTTGCGCGGGTCGCTTCTTCATCGCGCCATTCCGTGCCGGGCATGCACGTCGCACGCCGCATCAGGCAGCGAGCGATTCGAGATATTTCTGCGCGTCGAGCGCGGCCATGCAGCCGCTGCCGGCGCTGGTCACCGCCTGGCGGTAGACGTGGTCCTGCACGTCGCCGGCGGCAAATACGCCGGGCACGCTGGTCGCGGTGGCGCCGCCATTCAGTCCGCTATGAGTGATGATGTAACCGTTCTTCATCTCGAGCTGACCGGCGAAAATTTCGGTGTTCGGACGATGCCCGATCGCGATGAACACGCCCTGCAACTGTTTGTCGGTGCTGGCGCCGGTCTTGACGTTTTTCAAGCGCATGCCGGTGACGCCCGATTTGTCGCCGAGTACTTCGTCGAGCACGTGGTCCCACAGAATCGATGTCTTGCCGGTGGCAACTTTTTCGTTGAGCTTGTCGACCAGGATCGCTTCGGCACGGAACTTGTCACGGCGGTGCACTACCGTGACGTGGCGCGCGATATTGGACAGATACAATGCCTCTTCGACCGCGGTATTGCCCCCGCCGATTACCGCGACATCCTGCTCCTTGTAGAAAAAGCCGTCGCATGTCGCGCAGCCTGATACGCCGCGCCCCATAAACGCCTGTTCCGACGGCAGGCCGAGATACATGGCCGATGCGCCGGTCGCAATGACCAGCGCATCGCAAGTGTAAGTGCCGTTGTCGCCGACCAGCGCCAACGGCTTGGCGGCAAGCTGCGCGGTGTGGATCTGATCGAAAATGACCTCGGTTTTGAAGCGCTCGGCGTGTTTCAGGAAGCGCTCCATCAATTCCGGCCCCTGTATGCCCATCGCGTCAGCCGGCCAGTTGTCGACGTCCGTTGTGGTCATCAACTGACCGCCTTGGGCAAGCCCGGTTATCAGTACGGGATTCAGGTTTGCGCGCGCGCCGTAGACCGCTGCAGTATAGCCGGCGGGGCCCGAACCGAGGATCAAAAGGCGGCAATGTTTGTTTGTTTTAGGCATTGGATGACTAACGATGGGGTGGATTTGCAAAAAAACAACATTCTGGCAGCGTATGCCATGCTCTGTCGAGCCTAAAATTAGGTTCAATACTCATTTTTAATCCCTTGGTATACAATGGAAAATAGTGTTTTTTCGCCTACTTGGGACGAACGCAAATAAGAAGATCAGGGGAACTGATGAGGTGTGGTTTTTTTAGAGCGGTGGGAATCGCCGGGGTGTTGTTCGCCCTGACGTTTACTGCGTTTGCTCAGATGCCGCCAGCGACTCGTTTCGACATCACCGGCTACGCGGTGGAAGGCTCGCCGTTGCTCCGATCCGAAGATTTCTCGCGCCTTGTGTCGCCGTACATCGGCAAGCAGAAAACCGCAGCCGATGTGCAAAAAGCGCAACAGGTGTTGCAGCAGGCTTATCTCGATCTCGGCCACTGCTCGGTGCAGGTGACAGTGCCGAAAACCGAGCCCGATGCCGGTCTCGTAACTTTCCGGCTGGTGCAAACGCCGCAGCCGCTGAGCAAAGATTGCCTGCCCATGGTGGTGCTCGATGAGAAGCGTGCGACGCCGCCCGTGCCGGTGGCGCCGGGAGAAGTCGCGGTTCAGCCGTTCAAGGATGTCACTGGTGTTGCTTCAGCTGAGCCGGCACCGGCAACCGAAACTAAACCCACCATCGCGCGCGCGCCGCTGAAGCCGTTGCAGGACCGCCCGCTTGCGGTCGTGCCCACGCCGGCTGAAACCAAGCCCGCGATTGCAGCTGCGCCAACCCCACGTGAAGAGCTTGCTGCGGGTGTATCGGTGAAACCGCTGATCGCAGCACCCGCCCAGCCCGGGCTGATCGTAACACCGGCGGGCCCGGCCACGATTGAAAAACCAGTTGCGCCACCAGCGCCGCCTGCGGCTGTTGCTGTTGCGCCGAGTCCGCCGCAAGAGGCTAAACCCGAGATTGCGTTGGCGCCTGCGCCGAAACCGCCGGTTGGGTCTGCAGCCAAGCCGGTACCTGAGACGCCGTCAGCGACGGTCGGGCCTCAGCCAGCGCCCGCTCTGAAAGCTGCGCCAGTCGTCCCTGGTGCTGAGCCGAAACCTGTGGCGGTAGAGCCCGTCAAGCCCGTCGCACCCAAACCGGAGCCCGCGCTGCGCCTAGCGGAAGCAGCGCCCGCAATTCCGATCGAGCCGGCGAAACCCGCGCCAGCAGTTGCGGCCGTGCCGGTACAGCCGGCGCCGGAACCGGCGGCCAAACCGCAACCTGTTATCGAGCCGGTCAAGGAGCAAGTCGCGGCGAAGCCTGAGCCGGCTCCAACGCCAGAAGTAAAACCGGCAGTGGCTGAAAAGCCGGTTGAATCACCCGCGCCAGTCATTGCAATGCCTGAGCCGACTCCCCGCGAACCGTCCAAGCCAGTGATTGTTGCCCCGGCAGCGGCGGTCGCCGAGCGCACCGAGCCTGTTGCGCCTGCAACGAAACCCGAATTCAAACCTGAACAACCGATCAAGGAAACAACGCCTCCTGTCGCGATTGCCGCAGAAAAACCGGCTGAGCCGCCAATGCCTGCAATTGCAGTAGCGCCGCAACCGGAAGCGGCACCGGTTGTTGCCGCAGTGCCCGCGCCGGAGGAGAAAAAGCCTGAGCCGTCGATGGCTGCGGCAATACAGGAACCGGCTGTTGAGGACAAGGCTGCAGTTGCACAAGCAGTGCCACCTGCTGTTGTCGCAGTCGCACCGAGCGAGCCGCAACCACCCAAACCCGTAATTGCGCTTGCGCCGCAAGCAGCGCCATCGCCAGCCGTGCCTGAGCCGCAGCCTGTGCCCAAGATAGTAGAAACACAGCCGGAACCGGCCGCGGCCTTGCCTTCGCCTGCACCAAAGCCCGAAGCAGCCCCTGCCGCAGAACCTAAGGTAAGCGAGCCAGCGGCACCCAAGACCGAACCAGCGCCCGTACCACGCGTCGCCGAAGTAGCACCCCTTGCGCCGGTGCCCACACCTGCTGCTGCCGAGTTGAAACCTGCCCCCGAGGCGGCCAAACCTGAGCCCGCTCCTGTGCCGCGTATCGCCGAAGCACCGCCGGCCAAGGAAACGCCACCTGAGAAAAAGCCCGAGCCCAAACCGGCACCGGTCGTGGTGCAGGCGCCTGTTACGCCGGCAGAGCAGGCGGCACCGGTCGAGTCACCGGCGGTTCCGGCGCCCTTGAAATTCGATATCGAGCGCTATCTGGTCGAAGGCAACACGTTGCTCAAGCCTGACGCGATCAGCAAGGTGCTCCAGCCTTATACCGGCAAACAGAAGGATTTTGCCGACGTGCAACGCGCACTGGAGGCGCTGCAACATGCTTATCAGGCTGTCGGTTTCGGCGCGGTCCAGGTTACGCTGCCCGAACAGGAACTCGAGCGTGGCGAAGTGCATTTCGAGGTAGTCGAAACCCGTGTCGGCAAGATCGAGGTCGAGGGCAACAAGTACTATGCCGAAAGCAACATACGCAGGAGCATACCGGCTCTGAAGGAGGGTGAGACGCCCAATTCGCTCGCCATCGCGCGCAGCCTGAAAGTCGCCAACGAGAACCCGACCAAGCAAACGCAGGTGGCACTCAAAGCGGGCAGTCGGGACGGTGAGGTTGACGCCACCATCAAGGTGGTCGACGACAATCCAAGAAAGTACAGCATCAGCGTTGATAACACGGGTACCTCCCAAACCGGGCCGTTTCGTCTCGGATTTGGGTTTCAACATTCGAATTTCGGTAATCGCGACCACCAACTCACGCTGCAATACATAACCAACCCCGATCACGTGAACAAAGTGACGATCTTTGGCGCCGGTTACCACATACCGCTCTACGGGCGCGGCGATTCAGTCGACCTCATCCTCGGGTACTCGGACGTTGACTCCGGTACCGTGCAAAATTTGTTCAACGTAAGCGGCGCCGGCCTGATCATGCTCGGGCGCTATAACCAGAACCTCAACCGTATCGGGGATTACGAACACAAGCTTGCCTATGGAATCGACTACAAGGCTTTTCAGAATAGGGTCACGACAACTTCCGGCTCGCCCTTGGTGCCGGACATCACCCTGCATCCGCTCAGCGTTGCTTATTCAGGGGTCTGGCGCAATCCCGGGATCGACGTTAACTTTTACACCAGCTTGTCGTACAACGCTTTCCCGCACGGCAACGACGCCGCGCAAAGCGATTTCTATGCGTCGCGGGGCAACACCAACGTCGGCGGCGGCACCTCGGCGGAGTATGTGATCTGGAGATACGGTGGCGTCTACACCCAGCTGCTGCCTCAGGATTGGACTCTGCGTTTTGCATTTAACGGTCAAACGACCAACAATGCTTTGGTCGCCGGCGAACAATTCGGTGTGGGCGGCGCCAACAGCGTGCGCGGTTTCAACGAGCGCACCTACTCGAATGACAAAGGTTATCAATTTCAGTTTGAAGCGTACACGCCCGAACTTGCGGACAAGATTGGTTTCACCGGCGGACGCCTGAAGTTGCTTGCGTTTTTTGATGCTGCGGGTCTCGGCAGGAACTACCTGCAGCCTAGCGAGCAGACCGGTCTCAGCATCAGCAGCGTCGGGCTCGGGTTGAGATTAGCCGTTCGCGAGAAATTCAGTGTTCGCGCGGACTTCGCACAAGTGATGCACGACGGCGGCCAGGATCCGAATATGACGATACGCGACGGGCGCCGCAACTCGAATACTTTGCATGCCTTAGCGGTCTGGATTTACTGATGCGTCGTCTGACCAGGATGTCCGGGCAGTGTAGCGCATGAGCGAAGGCCACCAAGAATTTGCCTTTAGCACTTAAGGTATTGAATTGGTTTAACAAGGCGTTGCGCTGCAAAGCGTGTGATGCTATTTGTGACGGATACAAAAGTGTGATTTTGTTCTCTTGTTTATGCTGTTGGAATGGCCTAGGGTTGACCAAATTTGTCACTTCGGGCACGAGTTTTGCGGCTAGGATATTCAATGTTTGTTTTCCGGGATTTAGCCACGGAACTAGAAATAAAAGTTATCTGATTCAATGGTTTGAAAGGGCGGTTGGCTAACAAGCCAAAACCAGGCGGCGGAGGTCGAGGCCGCGCTGTACTTTTTTGGTACGTAGCTGACGTTTTGGGGCGTTCTGGAGATGTTGACCGGTTGAGAATTTGCTGCCGGCGTGGAGTTTGGTCATGAAGAAATCGAGTCGCGGAAAGCGCAAGTCCTGGCAGCGCAAACTGGTGACCATGGCGGTCGCTGCGTGTTTTGCCGCCGAAGTTGCGCATGCCGCCCCGAACCTCCCGTACGGCCCAACCGTGATCAACGGTCAGGTCTTCTTCAATTACAACGGTAACCTGCTGCAGCTCACCAACACGCCCGGCGCGATCGTCAACTGGCAGGGCTTCTCGATCGGCGTAAATCAACTCGTTCAGATTCTCCAGCAGTCCTCCTCCAGCTACATCATGAACCGTGTCACCGGCGTTGACCCGTCGGTCATACTGGGCGGGCTGCAGTCGAACGGTCGCGTATTCCTGATCAATCCGGCCGGCATTACGTTTGGCGCCGGCGCGCAGATCAACACAGCGGGCCTCGTTGCGTCAACCCTGGCGCTGTCGGATTCCGATTTTCTGGCGGGACGTTATCGCTTTACCGAAGTGCCCGGCGCCGGCGGCATCACCAATCAAGGCAACATAACCACGTCCGCCGGCGGCAGCGTTTATATCATTGCATCGAGCATCACCAACTCGGGGATCATCCGCAGCGACAACGGTGAAATCCTGCTCGCCGCAGGCAAGAGCGTAGAACTTGTCAGTCCGAATTCCCCCGACGTCCGGGTGAAGATCACCGCGCCCGATAACCAGGCGGTCAACCTGGGGCAAATCATTGCGCAGGGCGGCAAGGTCGGCATATACGGTGGTTTGATTCGCCAAAGTGGCGTGGTCAACGCGAACGCTGCCGTGAGGGGTGAGAACGGCAAGATAGTTTTCAAGGCGACGAAGGATGTCAAGCTCGAAGCCGGCAGCATTACCACCGCAAACGGACCGACCGGCGGCTCGATCTCGATCCAGTCGGACACCGGCAAGGCGGTTGTCGCGGGCACGGTCGAGGCGAACGGCACGCAAGGCAAAGGCGGCACGATAACAGTTGCCGGGCAGCAGGGCGTAGCGGTCGAGTCCACCGCGCGCATCACGGCCAACGGTACTGAAGGCGGGAGCGTGACGCTTACCTCGACGGCCGGGGCGGTAACGGTCGCAGCACCGGTAACGGCCAATGCTTCAGTGGGACGCGCGGGCGAGGTCGCGGTGAATGCTGCGACGACTGCGGCGCTTGCCGCAACCGGGCAGCTCAGCGCCAGCGGCGGGCAAGGTAGTGGCGTGGTCTCGGTAAAGGGTAGCGGCGGCGTCACGTTCGATGCGGCCAGCGTAGTGCAGGCGAAAGGCGCGACCGGTGGAACCGTGACTGTGCAAGCCGACCAGGGCGCAGTCCTGGCGCAGGGAACAATTGACGTCACTGCAACGGACGGAGTTGGCGGTAACGTGCACGTTGCCGCGCTCTCGGATATTACGCTCGATGTCGGCAGCCAGATCCTCGCCGAGGGCCGCTCCGGTGGCGAAGTCCGGGTCGAATCGCATGAAGGTACTCTTCTCGCTTCCGGTTTGATCGACGGTCAAGGGCAGAATGGCCCCGGCGGACTGGTCTGGTTGCTCGCCCCCCGCGTTGGCCTGATCCGCGAGTCGGTGGTGAACGTTTCCGGCCTGACCGGCGGCGGCACGGTTCTCGTCGGTGGCGATTTCCAGGGCAGCAACCCGGATATCCAGAACGCATTCCGCACTTATGTCGGTCCCGACGTGCACATCACCGCCGACGCGATCCAGAGCGGCGACGGCGGCAAGGTCATTATCTGGGCGGATGAGTGGACGAAGTTTTACGGTTCGATCACTACAAGGGGTGGTGCTCGGGCAGGCGATGGTGGTTTCGTGGAGGTGTCTGGCAAGCAAACTCTCGATTTCAACGGAAAGGTTGACACGACTGCTCCACACGGCACGACTGGTACGCTCTTGCTTGACCCGACCGACATCAATGTCGTCGCGGCGGGCCAAGAAACGATCAATCTGACTGATGTCGACAATTTCACTGATGCTGATATTGGCGGCGCAGACACCAAGATCCTCAACACCGCGCTTGAGGCAAACACCAACGTCATTCTGCAAGCAACGCAAGACATTAATTTCAATGCGGCGGTGACCAATGCGAACGTCGGCAGGACTCTCGTAGCGCAAGCTGGCCGTCATATAAACGTCAATCAGAGCGTGTCTTTCCAGGGCTCCGTTCAGCTTGAAGCCGATTCGCCGCACAGCACAGTGGGAGCTGCCGATGGAACCGGCACCGTCACCATAGCCGCGACAAAGAGCGTTACCGGAAACGGCGTCACGCTCATCGGTGCCGATTTTGTGATCAGCGGAGGGGTGAATGGCGGAGCCGGCGGCATCACGATCGCTCCGTCGGTCGACGGTGTGGCCATAAGCACCACCCAGCTGTCAAATCCAGAAATTGCGAGCCTGAGCTCTACCGGGCTCCTTACGATTGGCCAAGCGACAACCGCGGGAGCGAATGGAACCGGGGGCGGCTCGACTGTTACGGCAGGGACATTGACCATCAATGCGGCTCAAGCCGTAACCATAGCTGGCACGGTCGGTACGAGCGTATCGTTAATCGCGAAGAATGGGGTGACGTTTAACGACTCAGCGACGTCGAGTCAGTCGACCAGCATCAATGCGGATGCCGACAACGACGGCACGGGCACGCTGACGGTGGCGGCCGCCAAGACGGTGAACACCACGGGTGCTGCGCTGAACATCACGGCGGCGGACGTGGATCTCTTGGGCAACTTGAACAGCGGGGCGGCGGCGACGAGCATCACGGCCT
>JBGPFE010000013.1:0-96250 GCA_041483135.1 Gammaproteobacteria bacterium
CGTGTCTCTGAGGGGTACGGCATCCTTCAGCCGCGCATGGCCGTGAGCCTGCCAGGCACGAATCGGTCGCGGTACGCGCGACTGAGCGGGAGTGAGCCGGGCATTGACCCGTACACGCGCGCCGTCTCCGATGTGTACCAGGACGTGTTCGGTGAAGGCTCCTTCATTGGCAAGGGGATCTATGACGTTGATGCGTTCGAGCGGGCGCTCAAGGGTCGCTTTCCCGAGAACCGGATCCTCAGTCACGATTTACTGGAAGGATGTTACGCGCGGGCGGGACTGTTGAGCGATGTGCAGTTGTACGAGGAATATCCATCCCGCTACAGCGCAGACGTGAGCCGCCGGCACCGCTGGATACGCGGGGATTGGCAGATTGCATCGTGGTTATTGCCGCGCGTACCTGGCAACAGCACCGGCTCCGGCGCCAGCCGTCAGGGGAATCCGCTCTCGGCTCTGTCCCAATGGAAGATCTTCGACAACCTTCGGCGCAGTCTCGCGCCTCTGGCGCTGACGCTCCTGCTGCTGCTGGGCTGGACGATCCTGTCACCGGCCTGGTTCTGGACCTTGGTGGTGATCGGCATCATCCTGATTCCGCCCTTGATTGCCTCAATTCTTGAGCTGTTCCGCAGGCCGGATGACGTGCTGCTCGGTCAGCATCTCGCCGCCGAATTGCGCTCAGCTGGCGGGCGCTTCGCGCAGGCGGCGCTTACGCTTGCCTGTCTGCCCTACGAGGCATACTTCAGCCTGGACGCGATCATACGCACGAACTGGCGGATACTGATCACTAAAACGCGGCTGCTGGAATGGAGTCCGTCGGGCGAACCGGATCGTGAGTTCAACGGCGAGGTTGACCCACCCGCACGCACGAACTTCCGCGCTTCCTGGCGGTCGATGTGGATCGCACCCGTTATCGCTATTGCCGCGGCGATCTATCTGACGGCATCAAAGCCGGCCGCGCTGGCAGCAGCCGGGCCGATACTGCTCCTCTGGCTTGCCGCCCCGGCCATCGCCTGGTGGATCAGCCGGCCGCTCGCTCGCCGTGAAGCACGCCTGACAGCCGACCAGATCATTTTTCTGCAGAAGATTTCGCGCAAGACCTGGGCGTTCTTCGAGACGTTCGTCGGTCCGGAGGATCACTGGCTGCCACCGGATAACTATCAGGAGCATCCCGTTGCGGTGGTCGCGCATCGCACGTCCCCGACCAACATGGGGCTTTCACTGCTCGCGAATCTGTCCGCGTACGACTTCGGCTACATCCCAGCCGGACAACTCATCGAGCGCACGGCGAACGCACTCCATACGATGGCAGCCTTGGAACGGCACCAGGGTCACTTCTACAACTGGTATGACACGCAATCGCTGCAGCCGCTGCCACCTCTCTACATTTCGTCGGTGGACAGCGGGAACCTCGCGGGCCATCTGCTGACATTGCGGCCGGGACTGCTCGCCCTTCCGGATCACAGGATCCTCGGGGCGCGATTGTTTGACGGACTCGGTGACACCCTCAGGATCCTGATGGATGCTGCGGGAGAAGCCGCTACACCCCGGCTCGCTCGACTGCAGAAGGATCTGGAAACTGCCTACGATTCCCGGCCTGCCACGCTCGCGGCGGCGCAGCGGTGGCTGGCCCAGCTGGCGACGTCCGCCGCGGAGGTGGCTCGCATCATCGATACCGAGTTCGATGTTGGCGCCGCAACCGAGCCCGGGAGCGAAGCGAAGTGGTGGGCGCATGCGCTGGCCCGGCAATGCCGGGACGCGCTTGACGAGCTCACGTTGCTCGCCCCCTGGATACTGCTGCCGGCCGCGCCGGGCGGGCTCAGCGACTTCCCGGGCATTAGCGAGATCCCGACGCTGCGTGAACTGGCAAGACTTGAGGTGGAGTTACTGCCGGTGATCGCGCGCCGGCTCGGCGCGGACGCGACGCCCGAGCAAAGCGGGTGGCTTGATGAGCTGCGGCGGCTTGTAACAGAAGCAAGCCGTCGCGCCAAAGAGAGGATTGCGACAATCGAGCGCCTTGCACTGCAATCAAGCGAGCTCGCGCGCATGGAATATGACTTCCTGTACGACAAGGCGCGTCATCTGCTCGCTATCGGCTACAACGTAGGCGAGCGCCGCCAGGACTCGAGTTACTACGATCTGCTGGCTTCCGAAGCGCGACTATGCAGTTTCGTCGCGATTGCGCAGGGACAATTGCCGCAGGAGAGCTGGTTCGCCCTGGGGCGCCTGCTCACTACCGCCGGTGGCGAACCGATTCTCATGTCGTGGAGCGGCTCGATGTTCGAGTACCTGATGCCGCTGCTGGTGATGCCGACGTACGAAAACACGCTGCTCGACCAGACCTACCAGGCGGCGGTGGAGCGACAGATCGCGTATGGGAAGCAGCGCGGGGTGGCGTGGGGCATGTCGGAATCCGGTTACAACACGGTCGATGTTCATCTCAACTACCAGTACCGCGCATTCGGCGTGCCCGGCGTGGGACTCAAACGCGGACTGGCGGAGGATTTGGTCGTTGCGCCGTATGCCTCGGCGCTCGCGCTGATGGTGGCGCCCGAGGCGGCGTGCCTGAATTTGCAGCGGCTCGCCGCTGAAGGGCTGGAAGGTCAATACGGCTTTTACGAGGCGATCGACTATACGCCATCACGTCTGCCACGCGGGCAATCGAGCGCCGTGGTGCGGTCGTTCATGACGCATCACCAGGGCATGAACTTTCTCTCGCTGGCTTATCTGATCCTGGACCGTCCGATGCAGAAGCGATTCGAGTCGGATCCGCTGTTCCAGGCGACCATGTTGTTGCTTCAGGAGCGGATTCCACAGGCCACGACTTTCTATCTGCACACGGCCGAACTTTCCGACATTCGCGCGATTTCCAGCGGCCCGGAATTGCCGGTGCGCGTACTCACCAGCCCCGACACTCCGACACCGGAGGTGCACTTATTATCGAACGGCAGATACCACGTTATGGTCACGAACGCGGGCGGCGGTTACAGTCGCTGCAAAGACCTCGCCGTCACACGGTGGCGCGAAGACACTACCCGCGACAACTGGGGCACATTCTGCTATATCCGCGACGTGGCGAGCGGGGTGTTCTGGTCGACCGCCTATCAGCCGACGCTCAAACGGCCGGAAACCTACGAAGCGATGTTCTCGGAGGCGCGCGCGGAGTTTCGCCGTCGCGACCACGGTTTCGATACGCATACCGAAATCGTAGTTTCGCCGGAAGATGACATCGAACTGCGCCGGCTCCACGTCACCAACCGCGCGCGGACGCGCCGGATGATCGAGGTCACGAGTTACGCGGAAGTTGTCCTCGCATCGTCTGCCGCGGACGCGCTGCATCCGGCGTTCAGCAATCTTTTTGTGCAGACCGAGATCATCCGCGAACGGCAGGCGATCCTCTGCACGCGCCGGCCGCGCTCGCTCGAGGAGCACGCGCCATGGATGTTTCACCTGATGGCCGTGCACGGAGCGGAAATCGCGGAGGTTTCCTATGAAACGGACCGCATGCGGTTCATCGGCCGCGGACGCACTGTCGCCGCGCCGCAGGCGATGAGCGATTCCGCGGCGCTCTCGGGCAGCCAGGGCTCGGTACTGGACCCGATTGTCGCGATCAGGTATCGAATAACGCTCGAGTCGGAACAATCGGCAACGATAGATATGGTTACCGGTATCGACGAAACCCGCGATGCCGCCTTAAGCCTGGTCGGGAAATACCAGGATCGGCATCTTGCGGATCGGGTATTCGAACTGGCGTGGACCCATAGCCAGGTGACCCTGCGGCAAATCAATGCGACCGAGACCGACGCGCAACTCTATGGACGCCTTGCCGGTTCTGTCATCTACGCCAATTCCTCGCTGCGCGCCGACGCAGCCGTTCTCATCAGGAACCGCCGCGGGCAATCCGGCTTATGGGGTTACGCCATTTCCGGCGATTTGCCGATCGTGCTGCTGCAGATCGGGGACCGGGCGAATATCGATCTGGTACGCCAACTCGTGCAAGCCCACGCGTACTGGCGCTTGAAGGGACTCACCGCGGACCTCGTGATCTGGAACGAAGATCGCGCCGGTTACCGGCAATTGCTCCAGGAACAAATCATGGGGCTGATTGCCGTGGGCCTCGAGGCACACGTGATGGACCGGCCCGGTGGAATCTTCGTGCGGCGAGCGGAGCAGATATCGGACGAGGACCGCATTCTGCTCCAATCGGTCGCGCGCGCCATCATCACCGACAGTCGTGGCGCGCTGGCGGAACAGATCAACCGTCGCGGCTTTATAGAGAGGCGGGTCTCGCGGGCAGAACGGGCCGACCGCCGCGGCTATATTGAGAAGCGGGTCTCGCGCCTGGTGCCAACCAGAACCCACCGTCCCGAGCTCCCGACTGCCGCTGACTTGCCGCGTCGCGATCTTATCCTCAGCAACGGACTGGGAGGTTTCACCCCTGATGGGAGCGAGTACGTCATCACGACCGCTCACGGGCAAGTGACGCCCGCACCCTGGGTGAATGTGCAGGCGAATCCGCATTTTGGAACCGTCATTTCCGAGAGCGGCGCGGCCTACACGTGGGGCGAAAATGCCCACGAATTCCGCCTCACTCCCTGGCACAACGACCCCGTGAGCGATGCGAGCGGAGAAGCTTTTTACCTCCGCGACGAAGAGAGCGGCCACTTCTGGTCCCCTACGCCGCTGCCCAGCCGCGGAGCGGCATCATATGTCAGCCGGCACGGCTTCGGCTACAGCGTGTTCGAGCACACCGAAGACGGTATCCGCTCGGAGCTGTGGATTTACGTGGCACTGGACGCATCGATCAAGTTCTCGGTGCTGAAAGTGCGTAACGACTCAGGCCGATCGCGCCGGCTTTCCGCCACGGGATACGTCGAATGGGTGCTGGGCGATCTGCGGCCGAAATCGACCATGCACGTGATCACCGAAATCAACCCCAATAGCGGAGCGCTCTACGCGCGAAACCGCTACAACATGGAGTTCGCCGGCCGGATTGCGTTCTTCGACGTGGACGATGCGGCCAGAACCATCAGCGGCGATCGCACGGAATTCATCGGGCGCAACGGCACGCTCAAGAATCCGGCCGCGATGACCCGGTCGCGGCTATCCGGCAAGGTGGGAGCCGCTTTGGATCCCTGTGCCGCGATCCAGGTTTCGTTCGAGCTGGCCGATGGGCAGGCGCGTGAGATCATCTTCAGGCTCGGCGTAGGCCAAGACGCCAATGACGCCGGCAACCTGGTGCATCGCTTCCGGGGCTCAACTGCTGCGCTGAGCGCGCTCGAAGCGGTACGCCATTACTGGGGAAATACGCTCGGCGCAGTGCAGGTGGAAACACCCGACCAGTCCCTCAACGTGCTGACCAACGGCTGGCTCCTGTACCAAACCGTAGCATGCCGTCTGTGGGCGCGCAGCGGTTACTATCAATCGGGAGGCGCCTTCGGTTTTCGCGATCAGCTGCAGGACGTGATGGCGGTTATCCATGCCGTGCCGAAGCTCGTGCGCGAGCAACTGCTGCGCTGCGCAGCCCATCAGTTCCGGGAAGGCGATGTCCAGCATTGGTGGCATCCGTCGTCGGGCCGGGGCGTGCGCACGCACTGTTCGGATGATTACCTGTGGCTGCCGTTGGCGGCGTGCCGCTATGTTTTGAGCACCGGGGACACGGGGGTGCTGGATGAACACATCCACTTCATCGGAGGACGGCCGGTTAGCAGCGAAGAGGATTCGTATTACGACCTGCCCGTCCGGTCCGACGAAGCGGAAAGTTTATACCAGCACTGCGTGCGCGCCATCCTGCGCGGTCTCACGTTCGGCGAGCACGGCCTGCCGCTCATCGGCTCCGGTGACTGGAACGACGGTATGAACATTGTGGGCATGCACGGCAAGGGCGAGAGCATCTGGCTGGGCTTTTTCCTGTATGAAGTGCTCATGCGGTTCAGCGAGGTTGCCCGCATGCGCGGCGATACGTCCTTCGTCGAGCGTTGCCGGCAGGAGGCGGCGCAAGTGCGCCGGAACATCGAGCAGCATGGGTGGGATGGCGAGTGGTACCTCCGGGCTTACTTCGATGACGGCTCGCCGCTGGGGTCGGCGAGGAACGCCGAGTGCCAGATCGATTCGATTGCGCAAAGCTGGTCGGTGCTGTCCGGTGCGGGCGATGCCGGACGCTCGCGCATGGCGATGGAAGCGGTGGATAAGCGCCTCGTGCGCCGGGACCATGCGCTGATCCAGTTGCTGGACCCGCCGTTCGACAAGTCGACGTTGAACCCCGGCTATATCAAAGGCTACGTCCCGGGCGTGCGGGAAAATGGCGGGCAGTACACTCACGGCGCGATCTGGATGGCGATGGCGTTCGCCGCAATGGGCGACAGCCGGCGCGCGTGGGAACTCACGGCCATGATCAACCCGGTCAACCATGCGAATACCGCGCAGGCGATCGCCACTTACAAAGTAGAACCGTACGTGGTCGCTGCCGACGTCTATGCAGTCGCGCCGCATATCGGCCGCGGCGGCTGGACTTGGTACACCGGTTCGGCCGGCTGGATGTACCGGTTGATCCTGGAATCCCTGCTGGGATTGAGATTGGCAGTGGATAAATTGCATTTCGCGCCCTGCGTGCCGATCGATTGGCAGGCGTTCCAGGTGCACTACCGCTACCGGGAAACCCTTTATCACATCACCGTCCGGCAAACGTCCGCCGCGGATGCCGGGATGGGAGTGAGCGTGGATGGCGTAGCGCAACCCGATCCGACGATTCACCTGGTCGACGATCGCCAGGAACACTACGTCGAGGTGAAGCTGCACACCGTACAGCTATCCGGCAGCGCGCCTGACAAAGTCGCGCAGCCGGAAACCTAGCAGCCATAACACGCCAAAGTAGGCCGCAGCGCCAAGCGTTATGACACCCGCCAGCTTCAGCACGCGCGCCAGCGGCGCGGCGTTGAACCAGGCTTCGGCATCGCCCGCGGCAAACCACAGGCAAGCGCCCATCGCAACGATCGCAAGCGCGATCTTGAGCGCGAACACTCCCCACCCCGGCTGCGGCGAGTAGATGTTGTGCTGCCGCAGCTTGTAATACAACAGGCCGGCGTTGAGGCAGGCGCCGAGCCCGATCGCGAGCGCGAGACCGGCGTGCTGGAACGGCCATATGAACACGAAGTTCATCGCCTGCGTCGCCACCAGCGCCACCAGCGCAACTTTTACCGGCGTCTTGATGTTCTGCCGCGCGTAGAAGCCGGGCGCAAGCACCTTGACCAGGATCAGGCCGAGCAGGCCGACGCTGTAGGCGACGAGCGCGTTACGCGTCATCAGCACGTCGTGCGCCGAGAACTCGCCGTAATGAAACAGCGTCGTGATCAGCGGCACTGCCAGTATCGCCAGCGCCGCCGCCGCCGGCAGCGCGAGCAGCAGCGTGAGCCGCAATCCCCAGTCGAGCAGCTTTGCATACTCGTCGGCCGCCTGGTCGGCATAGTGCTTGGCGAGGCTCGGCAGCAGGATGGTGCCGAGCGCGACTCCCAGCAGACCGGTCGGGAACTCCATCAGCCGGTCGGCGTAATACAGCCACGACACGCTGCCCGTCACCAGGAACGACGCGAATATCGTGTTGATCAGCAGGCTTACCTGGCTGATCGACACGCCGAACACCGCGGGCCCCATCTGCTTCACCACGCGCCACACGCCTTCGTCCTTGAAGTCGAGTTTGAAGCGCGGCAGCATTTTCAGCCGCAGCAGGAACGGCACCTGAAATGCGAGTTGCAGCACGCCGCCGCAGAACACCGCCCAGGCCAGCGCCTTCACAGGCGGGTCGAAATAAGGCGCCAGCCACAGCGCAAAGCCGATGAACGACAAGTTGAGCAGCGTCGGCGTCAGCGCCGGCACCGAGAATCGGCTGTAAGTGTTGAGGACGCCGCCGGCAAGTGAAACCAGCGAGATGAAGAATATGTAAGGAAACGTGATGCGCAGCAATTCGATGGTGAGCGCGAATTTCTGCGGGTTCGCGGCAAATCCCGGTGCGCTCACGTAGACTATCAGCGGCGCCACGGCGACGCCAAGCAGCGTGACCACGAACAGCGCCAGCGCGAGCAGCCCGGCAACGTGGTCCACGAGCAGCCGCGTGCCGGCCTCGCCGCGCCGGTTCTTGTATTCGGCGAGTATCGGCACGAACGCCTGCGAAAACGCGCCCTCGGCGAACAGCCGCCGCAACAGGTTCGGGATTTTGAATGCGACGAAGAACGCGTCGGTCGCGACCCCCGCCCCGAATGCGCGCGCGATGACGGTGTCGCGTACGAAACCGAGGATGCGCGACACCAGCGTCATGCTGCTGACTGTCGCGAGCGCTTTTAGCAGATTCATGGCGTGTCGGATGGGACTCGAGGCATCGGGCTAAACCGGTGATTCTTCTTGCTAAACGGGCGAAACGCCCGTATCATAGCGCCCTTTTTCACCACGGCACTAAGGGTAGACATGGCCAATATAGCATCCGCCAGAAAAGCCGCGCGTCAGAGCGCAAAACGCCGCGAGCACAATGCGAGCCTGCGCTCGGAGCTGCGCAGCGCGATCAAGCGCGTCAGGAAAGCGATCGAAGCCGGCGACAAGGTTGCCGCGCGTGCCGTGCTGCGCGAATCGACCAAGGTGCTCGACTCGATCGCCGACAAGCACATCATTCACAAGAACAAAGCGTCACGCCACAAAAGCCGCCTGTCCGCCGCCATCAAGGCGATAGCCTGAGCTAAGCGCCCTCCGGTGCCGGCAGTCCGGGCACCGGCCCCCCCACCAGATCCTCGGGGCGCTGCTGCTTGCGCCCCGGCCGCAACGTCAGTTCGTTATCGCGCGCGAAACCGAGCAGGAAGCTGAAGGCGCCCGGGTCGATCTGCTCGAGTTCGCGGTCGACCACGACGCAACGCACGCCGGCCGCCAGCACCGGCTTCAGATACGGCGAATAACTGAGGTGACGGTCCTCGCCGAACACCGACATCATGCCGCACAGCCGTTCCGCCCAGTCGCTGGGACGGAACGCATGGCCGATCGCGGTCATGCCGACGATGACGATTTCAAGCGCGTCGTCGAACATAGCGGGTTTATTTTACCAGCGGCGGGCGCCCGCAAGATTTCACTTGCATCCGGCCCGCTGTTTGGATAAAACTAGCCGCTGGACAAGGATTAACTACACGGCGGCGGCAGCCGCCGTATTGTTTTTGGGGCTTGAGTTATGTCGCACGTGATGCACACCTATAAACGGCTGCCGGTCGCGCTCGAGCGCGGCGAGGGCTGCTGGGTATGGGACAAACAGGGCAAACGCTATCTCGACGCACTCGCCGGGATCGCGGTGTGCGGGCTCGGCCATAGCCACCCCAGGCTGGTGCAGGCGATCACCGGGCAGGTGAGCAAGCTGATCCACACTTCCAACCTCTACGAAATCGAGCGCCAGGAGCAGCTCGCTGACCGGCTCGCCGCGATTTCCGGCATGGACGAAGCGTTCTTCTGCAACTCGGGCTGCGAAGCGAACGAGGCTGCGATCAAGATCGCCCGGCTCTACGGTCACGGCAAAGGCATCGAGATGCCGGCGATCATCGTCATGGAAAAAGCCTTTCACGGCCGTACCATCGCGACGCTGTCGGCAACCGGCAGCCGCAAGGTGCAGGCCGGTTTCGAGCCGCTGGTACCGGGCTTCGTGCGCGTGCCGTTCGACGACCTCGCCGCGGTCAGGAAAGTCGCCGAGAACAACCGCAACGTGGTCGCGGTGCTGGTCGAGCTGATCCAGGGTGAGGGCGGGATCAACATCTGCGGCGCCGATTACCTGCACGGCCTGCGCGAAATCTGCGATGCCAACGGCTGGCTGTTGATGCTCGACGAGGTGCAGAGCGGCACGGGCCGCACCGGCAAGTGGTTCGCGTTCCAGCATTCGGGCGTGAGACCTGACGTGATGACGCTCGCCAAAGGGCTCGCCTCGGGCGTGCCGATCGGCGTTTGCCTGGCAGCGGGCCCTGCCGCCGGCGCGTTCAAGCCCGGCAACCACGGCTCGACTTTCGGCGGCAATCCGCTCGCGTGCACCGCCGCGCTCGCAACACTCGACATCATCGAGAGCGAAAAACTGATGGCGAACGCGACCGCCGTGGGCGATTTCATCCGCGACGGTTTCCGCGCCGGGCTTGAAGGTGTCGCCGGCGTGCGCGAGATTCGCGGCAAAGGGCTGATGATCGGCATCGAGCTCGATTTTCCGTGCGATGAGCTGGTCAAGATTGCGCTCGAGGCCGGACTTCTGATCAACGTCACCAACGACAACGTGATCCGGCTGCTGCCGCCGCTCATCATCAAGCGCGACGAAGCCCAGCAACTTATTACGACGCTCACCCCGCTGATCACCGATTTCCTCGCCAGTAGCCGCGCTGCTCTGCCCGCGGTGCAGACCGCCTGAGCGGTCTTGCGCCCTGCTTCCCATGGACCTCCGTCATTATTTGCAGTTCAAGGACTTTACTCTCGACGAGTACGAGTACGTGTTCGCGCGTACGCGCTGGATCAAGGACAAGTTCAAGCGCTACGAGCCGTACCAGCCGCTTATCGACCGCACGCTCGCCATGGTGTTCGAAAAGCATTCGACGCGCACGCGCGTGTCGTTTGAAGCCGGGTTCAACCAGCTCGGCGGCTCGGTGATCACGCTGATGACGCGCGACACCCAGATGGGGCGCGGCGAGCCGCTCGAGGACGTCGCGCGCGTGATCTCGCGCATGGTCGACATCGTGATGATCCGCACCTTCGAGCAGAGCATTATCGAGCGCTTTTCGCAGTACTCGCGCGTGCCGGTCATCAACGGGCTCACCAACGAATACCACCCGTGCCAGATCATGGGCGATATCTTTACTTACACCGAGCATCGCGGGTCGCTCCGCGGCAAGACCGTTGCCTGGATTGGCGACTCGAACAACGTCTGCAACACCTGGCTGCAGGCGGCGACGATTTTCGACTTCAACGTGCATGTGTCGACGCCGCCCGGCTACGAGGTCGAGCCCGAGCGCGCCGGCATCTACGATACGAGCCATTTCGAATCGTTCACCGACCCGCTCGAAGCGGCGCGCGGCGCCGACCTTGTCACCACCGACGTTTGGACCAGCATGGGAATGGAAGCCGAAGACGCGGAACGCAAGAACGACTTCGAGGACTGGATGGTCGATGCCGAAATGATGCGGAACGCCAAGACCGATGCCTTGTTCATGCATTGCCTGCCCGCGCACCGCGGCGAGGAAGTCGCGGCGGAGGTGATCGACGGGCCGCAAAGCGTGGTGTGGGATGAGGCCGAGAACCGCCTGCACGTGCAAAAGGCTCTGATGGAATATCTGCTGCTCGGCCGCACAATTGTCTAAAATGGTTTTTGCCACAGAGACCACAGAGGTCACAGAGAAAACCGAACCAGATTACGATCAAGCGTTTTTGACGTTCTCCGTGCTCTCAGTGCCGTCTGTGGCTAACGAATTGCTGGGAAATACATGAGCAAAGTGAAAAAAGTGGTGCTCGCCTACTCCGGCGGGCTGGACACTTCGGTGATCCTGAAGTGGCTGCAGGACACCTATAAGTGCGAAGTCGTCACCTTCACCGCCGATATCGGCCAGGGCGGCGAAGTCGAGTCCGCGCGCGCCAAGGCGGAGCGGATGGGCGTCAGGGAAATCTTCATCGACGACCTGCGCGAGGAATTCGCGCGCGACTTCGTGTTCCCGATGTTCCGCGCCAACGCGATCTACGAAGGCGAGTACCTGCTCGGCAGCTCGATCGCGCGGCCGCTGATCGCCAAGCGCCAGATCGAGATCGCGAGGAAGACCCGCGCCGGCGCGGTAAGCCATGGCGCGACCGGCAAGGGCAACGACCAGGTGCGCTTCGAGCTCGGCTATTACGCGCTCGAGCCCGACATTCATGTCATCGCGCCGTGGCGCGAGTGGAAGCTGACTTCGCGCGAAAAGCTGCTCAAGTACGCCGCGAAGCACCGCATCCCGGTCGAGATGAAGAAGAAAAGCGGCTCGCCGTACTCGATGGACGCGAACCTGCTGCACATTTCCTACGAAGGCCGCATCCTCGAGGATCCCTCGCGCGAGCCCGAGGAATCGATGTGGCGCTGGACGGTGTCACCCGAAAAAGCGCCGAACAGGGCCGAATATCTGGAACTCGAATACCGGAGCGGCGACATCGTTGCCGTCAACGGCAGGAAGATGACACCGGCCAAAGCGCTCGAAACGCTCAACCGGCTCGGCGGCAAGCACGGCATCGGCCGGCTGGACCTGGTCGAAAACCGCTACGTCGGGATGAAGTCGCGCGGCTGCTACGAAACGCCGGGCGGCACCATCATGCTGAAAGCACATCGCGCTATCGAGTCGATCACGCTCGACCGCGAAGTCGCGCATCTCAAGGACGATCTGATGCCGCGCTACGCCGCGCTGATCTACAACGGCTACTGGTGGAGCCCCGAACGCAAGCTGCTGCAGACCATGATTGACGCGTCGCAGGCGGGCGTGAACGGCCGGGTGCGCATCAAGCTCTACAAGGGCAACGTGACCGTCGCCGGCCGCGATTCGAAGAGCGACTCGCTGTTCGACGCGGCGATTGTGACGTTCGAGGACGACAAAGGCGCTTACAACCAGATGGACGCAGCCGGTTTCATCCGGCTCAACGCGCTCAGGATGCGCGTCGCCGCCAACATGCGCAGAAAGCGCAAATAGGCACCGCCATGACTACCATAGCCGTCGCCAAAAAGAATGGCGTTGCCGCCAGCGGCATAGTCGACTCGGTCGAGGCAGCCGCCAAATTCGACGACGCGACCGGGCTACCGGCAATTTCACGTGCGGTAAACTGAAACGGCGCTAACGCAGGGAGGCCCCATGCCATCGTTCGATATCGTCTCCGAAGTCAATCAGGTCGAAGTGAACAATGCCGTCGATCAGTGCAACAAGGAGATTTCCAATCGCTTCGACTTCAAGGACTCGGATGCGCGCGTCGAGATCCAGGAGGAGAACAAAATCCTGATGGTGTTCGCGGACGATAACTTCAAACTCAATCAGGTGAAGGACGTTCTGACCGGCAAGCTGGCGAAGCGCGCCGTCGATGTGCGCGCGCTCGCGCCCGGAACGGTCGAGAAGATCGGCGGCAACAAGGTCAGGCAGCCGATCACGGTACGCGTCGGCGTCGAGCAGGAACTGGCCAAGAAAATCGTCAAGCTGATCAAGGACAGCAAATTGAAAGCGCAGGGCAGCATCCAGGGCGATGTCGTGCGCGTATCGGGGCCCAAGAAAGACGCCTTGCAGGAAGTGATCAACCTGATGCGCAAGTCGATTACCGACGTCCCGCTGCAATTCAGGAATTTCCGGGACTAAAGAGCAGTAATTAAGTGATTAAGTGATTAAGTGATTAAGTGACAGAGTGATTCCGTCAATCAATATGCAGTAACTGGTTGTGATTTTCTCGATCACTTAATCACTGAATCACCATTCACTGCGTTACCAGCCCCTCGGTCCAGCGCGCGTAAACCCCGTCGGCAGCACGATGCAGCGACCGCAGATGCGGCTCGATGCCGGTTTTGATCGTGGTGACGGATTGCACGGCCGGACTTTTGCTGCGGCTGATTTCACGCGCGCCGGTCTCGCACCACGCGTCGATCATCTCGGGAGTCATCTCGATATGGCATTGCATGCCGAGATGCTTGCCGAGTACAAACGCCTGGTTCTCGCAATGCTGGTTCGACAGCACGCGCTCGGCGCCGGGCGGAATCGTGAACGCTTCAGCATGCCAGTGAAACGAAACGAACGATTTGGCCGCGTGGCCGAACCATTGCCGCGCCGCTGGATTGTCGAGCACCGCGACATCGCCCCAGCCGATTTCCTTGACCGGATTAAGGCCGACGTTGCCGCCGAGCGCCTGCGCCATCAACTGCCCGCCAAGGCAGTGGCCGAGCACCGGCACGTCGGCATCGACGCTGTCCTGGATCAGCTTCAACACCGGCGCGATCCACGGCAGGTCGTCGTTGACGCTCATCGGCCCGCCCATGAATACGAGGCCGCTGAATGCGCGCGGATCCGCAGGCACCCCCTCGCCGGCATCGACTTTGATCACGCGCCACGGAATACGGTAGCGGTCCAGATATGTGGCAAAATAGCCCGGGCCTTCAGTCGGCGCGTGCCGAAAAATAGCAACCGGTTTCATAGTCCTACCTTGCCATTTTCAGTGGAGGCTAATGTCAGTGCAGATGACGTTATGCCGTAACTAACAATTGCTACAGGCTTCATTGAACGTGCCATGTTGAAAACGATTAATCATACGTCAGCCCTGCTGCTTTTCCTATCGCTCGCCGGCGCGGCGTTCGGCGCTGAAGTCAATCTGAACGGCGTCGTCGGCAACAAGGCGCTGCTCGTCATCGATAACGGGAAGCCGCGCTGGCTCGTCACCGGCGAAACCTCTCCCGAAGGCATCAAGCTGATCAGCATCAGCGGCGAAGCCGCGGTGGTTGAACTGGGCGGCAAACGCCAGACGCTGCAAATGGGACTAAGCGAGCGTCTCTCGGGAGGAAGTCCGTCTTCCGGTGCGGGCGGCCGCAGCGTCACTCTCACTGCAGACGGCCAGGGACATTTCGTTACCACCGGCCAGATCAACGGCGTTACGGTGCGTATGCTGGTCGATACCGGTGCTTCGTTCATCTCGCTCAGCAGCAGTGAAGCCAAGCGCCTGGGCGTCAATTACCTGGCCGGCCAGCGCGCGGCCATTTCGACCGCCAATGGCGTCGTGCCGGCTTACAAAGTCAAGCTGGATGAGGTGCGCGTCGGCGACGTCACGCTCAACAACGTCGATGGCATGGTGCACGTTGACAACTCGCTGCCGATCATTCTGCTCGGCATGAGTTTCCTGAATCGCATGGAAATGAAGCGCGACGGCGAGAAAATGGTGCTGACGAAAAGATTTTGAGCGTATGACGGCGGGGCGTCGGGAGAATGCCACTGCGCCGGGGATCTGCCTCATGCGTCACGCCTCACCTCGGCATCAGATCAGGAAGACTTCTTTTCATCCGTGGTACCGTCGGCCACGAGAGACAGCAAGTGGCCGAATTTGGCGCGTTTGGTCTGCAGATACTTGCGGTTAGCCTGGCGCGGCGGGATATCGAGAGCGACACGCTCGACGACCTGCAGGCCGTATTCCTCGAGTGCCCGCACCTTGTCCGGGTTATTGGTCATCAGGCGCACCTGGCGCACGCCGAGGTCGAACAGGATGTGCGCGCCGGTCTTGAAATCGCGCATGTCGGCGGCAAAGCCTAACGCGTGGTTCGCTTCAACCGTGTCGTGTCCCTGGTCCTGCAGCGCGTAGGCGCGGATCTTGTTCAGCAAGCCGATGCCGCGACCTTCGTCGAACATGTAGACCACCACGCCGCGCCCCGCCTTGTCGATAGTGGTCATCGCGGTCTCGAGCTGCTCGCCGCAATCGCAGCGTTCCGAGCCGAACACGTCGCCGGTCAGGCACTGCGAATGCAGCCTGGTGAGCGTCGGCGCAGCGGGCTCGATCTCGCCTTTTACCAACGCCACGTACAGCGTTGTTTCCAGATCGTCGCTGTAAACCATCAGCCGCCAGCTGCCCGCCTGGCGCGTCGGCAGCACGGTTTCCGACTTGCGCCGGACCTGCCGCTCGTGCCTGCGATACTCGATCAGGTCGGCGATTTTCAGGATTTTTATGGCGTGGCGCGCGGCGAATTTTTCGAGCTCCGGCATGCGCGCCATGCTGCCGTCGTCGTTCATGATCTCGCAGATCACGCCGGCGGGTTTCAATCCGGCCATGCGCGCGAGGTCGACCGCCGCTTCGGTGTGGCCGCGCCGCGCAAGCACGCCGCCATCGAGCGCGCGCAGGGTCTGCAGCCGGCCGGGACGGATCAGGTCGCCCGGTTGCGTGCCGTCGGCAATCGCCACTGCAATGGTGCGCGCGCGGTCATGAGCCGACATGCCGGATGTCACGCCTTCGCGCGCGTCGATCGGCGTCGCGAACGCGGTGCCGAATTTGCTCTGATTGCCCTGGTCGTCCGCGATGAGCGCCAGGCCCAGCTCGCGCATCCGGTGCTCGGTCAATGCCAGCGATATCAGCCCACGCGCGTGGGTCGCCATGAAATTGACCGCCTCGGGCATCGCGCGTTCGGCCGCGACGAACAGATCGCCCTCGTTCTCGCGGTCCTTGTCGTCGACCAGGATCAGCATGCGCCCCTTGCGCACGTCGGGCAGGATCTGCTCGACGATGAACTCGCTGGTTTTTTTCAACTCACTCATTTAAAACCTGGTTCAGCCACAGAGTGCACAGAGGTCACAGAAAAGGTCAAATGCAATTTGCCACAGATGAACGCCGATGAACGATAAGACCGAATTACACATTCAGAATATCTGCCGTCTCAATTGTTTGTCCTTCGCGTCCTTCGCGGTTCAGCATTTTAGGAGATCAACCGCAGGAACTCGGCACGCGTGCGTTCCTGCTCGAATTCGCCGGTGAATGCCGAGGTGGTCGCGACTGAATGCTGCTTCTGGATGCCGCGCATCACCATGCACATATGCTGCGCCTCGAGCACGACTGCGACGCCGAGCGGCTTGAGCGTCTCCTGGATGCAGTTGCGGATTTCCACCGTGAGCCGCTCCTGCACCTGCAGCCGGCGCGCATAAGCGTCGACCACGCGCGGAATCTTGGACAGGCCGACGATGTGCCCGTTCGGGATGTAAGCAACGTGCGCCTTGCCGAAAAACGGCAGCAGGTGGTGCTCGCACAGCGAGTAGACCTCGATATCCTTGACGATCACCATCTGCTGGTACTCTTCCCTGAACATCGCCGCGCGCAAAATGGCCGCGGGGTCAAGGTCGTAACCGTGGGTCAGGAACTGCAGCGCCTTGGCGACGCGCTCCGGGGTTTTCGCCAGGCCTTCGCGCTCCGGGTCCTCGACGAGGTCCTTGAGGATCTCGCGGTAATTGTCGGCGATGCGTTTTACCGTGCGCGGGTTGTACTGGTCGATCTTCTCGTACCCGTCCATCTCGTGCTCGTGCAAAGCGTTGATTGCAACTGGTTTGTCCATGATCGCCGTAGGGTCTGCTCAGACCGGCCCAGTATACTACTCGCTCAGCTTGGCACGAATGCTGGCGAGAATACCGTCCTTGTCGAGGCCGCAGCTCGCCAGCTGCAACGCCGGATCGCCGTGGTCGATGAACCGGTCGGGGAGCCCGAGCTGCAGCACCGGGATCTTGAGGCGGCTCCGCTGCAGCGACTCGAGCACCGCGCTGCCGGCGCCGCCCATGATCACGTTTTCCTCGACCGTCACCAGCAGGTCGTGGCTTGCGGCGAGTTCCGCAACCAGCGCTTCGTCGAGCGGCTTGACGAAGCGCATGTTGGCGACTGTCGCATCGAGTTCCTCGGCTGCGCCGAGCGACGGCTTTACCATGCTGCCGAACGCGAGGATCGCGATTTTTTTCGAGAGCAGCGCGATTTTCCTGCCGCTGCGGCGGATTTCGCCCCTGCCGATCGGCAGCGCCTGCATTGGTTTCCTGATCTCGGCGCCGGGTCCGGCGCCGCGCGGATAGCGCACCGCGGCCGGCGTGCCCATCTGGAACGCGGTATACAGCATCTGCCGGCATTCGTTTTCATCCGACGGCGTCATCACCGTCATGTTCGGCACACAGCGCAGATAGGAGATGTCGAAGCTGCCGTTATGCGTCGCGCCATCGGCGCCGACGAGACCGGCGCGGTCGATGGCGAGCACGAGCGGCAGATTCTGGATCATCACGTCGTGGATCAGTTGATCGTAAGCACGTTGCAGGAAGGTCGAGTAGATCGCGACCACCGGCTTATAGCCTTCGCACGCAAGCCCCGCGGCGAACGTCAGCGCATGCTGCTCGGCGATGCCGACGTCGAAGTAGCGGTCCGGATACAGCTCGGAGAAGCGCACGAGCCCGGAGCCCTCGCGCATCGCCGGTGTAATGCCGACCAGGCGCCGGTCCTGCTCAGCCATGTCGCACAGCCAATCGCCGAAAACCTGCGTGTAGGTCGGCTTGCCGCCGCTTTTTCCCCCGACGATGCCGTCATCGGGCTTGAATTTGGAGACGCCGTGATACAGCACCGGGTCGGCCTCGGCAAGCTTGTAGCCCTGGCCTTTCCTGGTGACGACGTGTAAAAACTGCGGACCCTTCAACTCGCTGATGTTCTTCAGTGTCGGTATCAATGCGTCGAGGTCATGGCCGTCGATGGGGCCGATATAGTTGAAGCCGAACTCCTCGAACATGGTGCCG
Source organism: Gammaproteobacteria bacterium (assembly GCA_041483135.1). Lineage (GTDB taxonomy): Bacteria > Pseudomonadota > Gammaproteobacteria > Burkholderiales > SG8-41 > PALSA-1004. The sequence continues at coordinate 18,261 of JBGPFE010000013.1, forward strand.
GGCGTCACCATGCCCTTGACGTGTTCCTCCGCGCGTTTCGCGATTTCGCCGAGCACCTTCTCGCCCGCGCGCTTGGCGGCGGCATAAAAGCGGCCCGACATCAGCTTGGCGAGATACTTGTTCAGCGCGCCGACCGGCGGCGAGATCGACATTTCGTTGTCGTTAAGGATCACCAGCAGGTCAGCGTCGGAATCGCCGGCGTTGTTCAACGCCTCGAACGCCATGCCGGCGGTCATTGCGCCATCGCCGATGATGGCGACGACGTGGCGTTGGGTTCCGGCGAGCTTGGAAGCCACCGCCATGCCGAGCGCGGCGCTGATCGAGGTGCTCGAGTGCGCGGTGCCGAAGGTGTCGTACTCGCTTTCCTCGCGGCGCGGGAAGCCGGCAATGCCCTCCCACATGCGCAGCCGCTGCATGCCGTCGCGGCGTCCGGTCAACACCTTGTGGCCGTAAGTCTGATGGCCGACGTCCCACACCAGCCGGTCGTGCGGCGTGTTGAACACGTAGTGCAGCGCGATGGTGAGCTCGACCGTGCCGAGGTTCGACGACAGATGGCCGCCGGTCTGGCTCACCGAATCGAGCAGGAACTGCCGCAGCTCGTTCGCGAGCTGCGGCAGCTGCTTGAGGTCGAGCTGGCGCAGCTCGTGCGGATAATTAACGGTTTGCAGCAGGTCGTACATCAAAACTTCCTGAGCACGATAAAGTCGGCGAGTTGACGCAGGCGCAGCGCGCGCTCACCGAAGCCGTCGAGCGCGGCGAGCGCATCGCGCCGCAGGTCGTCGGCGAGCTTTTTCGCCTCGGCGACGCCGAGCACGCTGATGTACGTCGGCTTGTTGTTTTTCGCGTCCTTGCCCGCGGTCTTGCCGAGCGTCGCCGTCGTCGCCTCGGTGTCGAGCACGTCGTCGACCACCTGGAACGCGAGCCCGATGCATTTCGCGAATCGATCGAGCTGGCCGAGTTCGGCGGCCGCGAGCGCGGCGCCGCAGCGCGCGCCGAGCAGCGTCGCCGCGCGGATCAGCGCGCCGGTTTTGTGGATATGCATGAATTCAAGCTCCGGCAACGTGAGGCTCGCGCCGACCGCCGCGAGGTCGATCGCCTGGCCGCCGGCCATGCCGCGCGAGCCCGCCGCCGCCGCCAGCAGCTTCTCCATCTCGAGCTGTACCGCGGCATCGTCGGCGAGGCGGTATTCGGCAAGCAGCTGGAATGCGAGGCTTTGCAGCGCATCGCCGGCCAGCAGTGCCGTCGCCTCGTCGAACTCGACGTGACAGGTCGGCTTGCCACGGCGCAGCACGTCGTCGTCCATGCACGGCAGATCGTCGTGCACCAGGGAATAAGCGTGTATCAGTTCGACCGCGGCACCCGCAATTGCAACCCGGCTCGCATCGGCGTGCGTGATTTCGCCAGCCGCAAACGCGAGCAGCGGCCGCACGCGCTTGCCGCCGCCGAGCGCCGCGTAGCGCATCGCCTGGTGCAGGCGCTGCGGAGCAACTTCCGCACTTGGCAGCACCGCCTGCAGCTGCGCCTCGATGCGCTGCTGGTGTATGCTCGCCCAGCGCTGGAAATCAGTCGGCGTCGTCGTCATCGGCGCCGGCAAAATTCTTGAGCGTGCCGGCTTCAAGGACTTTGACCTGCTGTTGGGCGTCCGCGAGCTGAGCCTGGCAGAACTTGAGCAATTCGGCGCCGCGCTTGTAGGCGGTCAGCGATTGCTCGAGCGATAGTTGCCCGCCCTCCATGCGCGTCACGATGTTTTCGAGCTCGGCGAGCGCGCTCTCGAACGTGCGATTCTGTTCCGCTTTCGCTGCCTTGGACATGCCCGGGTACCGCCGCTGGGGAAAACTGCAAACATAGCGCAATCAGAGGGTTGCGGTCAATGCAAGTTGTAAGAAAATGGCGGCGGATGCGACTGAGCTGACAACCGGACCCCGCTCAATACCGAATATAGAAGCATGAATATCAACCATGACCCATGATCGATAGATCGCAAAAAAACCCCTCGGTTTCGCCGTAGGCCGGTTCCGCCTTTACCATTCACCATTTTCCATTCACTATTCACCAGCTGACGGAGTCAACGACAAATGCACGCCACGCTGCCGCTGATCCAGGATTCGACTTTTCCCGCCATCAGGCGCAAGCGGCTCGAGACGCTGCAGGTCAATCTCGGCTACAAGTGCAATCAGTCGTGCGTGCATTGCCACGTCAACGCCGGCCCGACCCGCACCGAGATGATGTCGCGCGAAGTCGTCAACGATGTGCTCGCCTTCCTGCAGGCATCGCATATCGGCAAGCTCGACATCACCGGCGGCGCGCCGGAACTCAATCCGCATTTCCGCGAACTGGTGCGTGCCGCGAGCGACCTTAATATCCATGTAATGGACCGCTGCAACCTGACTATCCTCGAGCAACCGGGACAGGAGGATCTCGCGCAGTTTTTGGCCGGGCAACGCGTCGAGATGATCGCATCGATGCCGTGCTATCTCGAGGAAAATGTCGACCGTCAGCGCGGCAAGGGGGTGTTCGACGTCAGCATCCGCGCGTTGCAGGCGCTCAATCGCCTCGGTTACGGCCAGCGTGAAACGGAGCTTGAATTGAATCTGGTCTACAACCCGCAAGGACCGGTGCTGCCGCCGGCGCAGGCCGAGCTCGAAGCCGATTACCGCACGCACCTCGGAGGGCGCTACGGCATTGTCTTCAACCACCTGTTCGTCTTGACCAACATGCCGATCCAGCGCTTCGGCAGCATGCTGATTTCGCAAGGCCAGTTCGGGCACTACATGGATTTGCTCAAGAACGCCTACCAGCCGGCCAATCTCGACAACGTGATGTGCCGCAGCCTGGTGAGCGTCGACTGGCGCGGCTATGTTTACGACTGCGACTTCAACCAGATGCTCGGCCTGCCGCTTGCTTACAAAGACCGGCCGCAGGCGCATCTGCGCGAGCTGATCGGGCGCGACCTTTCGGCCAACCCGATTGCCGTAGCGGATCATTGCTACGGCTGCACCGCCGGCCAGGGCTCGAGCTGCGGCGGCGCGCTTGCATGAGATGAAAAAAAGCAGGCTCCTGCTGGTCGTGATGATTGCGGCGCTCATCGCCGCGTTTTTCATTTTCGGGCTCGAGCAATACGTGTTCAATTACGTCAAATCGCAGCAAGCGGCGATCGACGACTTTTACACCGCTCATCCCCTCGGTACCACCGCGCTGTACTTCGCAATTTACGTCGCGCTTACTTCCCTCTCGTTTCCCGGCGCGACGGTATTGACGCTTGCCGGCGGCGCGATTTTCGGCCTGCTGTGGGGAACAGTCATTGTATCGTTCGCGTCCTCGCTCGGCGCGACGGCTGCGTTCCTCGCCGCGCGTTTCGTGCTGCGCGATCCCATTCAGGCGCGGTTCGGCGACAAGCTCGCCGCAATCAACCGCGGCGTCAAAAAGGATGGCGCGTTCTATCTGTTCACGCTACGGCTGGTGCCGGTGTTTCCGTTTTTCGTGATTAATCTCGTGATGGGCCTCACGCCGATCGGGACGTGGACGTATTACTGGGTCAGCCAGATCGGCATGCTCGCCGGCACCATCGTTTACGTCAACGCCGGGACCGAGATCGCCAGGATCGAATCGCTGCAAGGCATCCTGTCGCCGGGGCTGATCGTCTCGTTCACGCTGCTCGGCATTTTTCCGTTGGTCGCGAAATGGATCGTCAATGGCGTGAAAGCACGCAGGGTCTACGCGCAATGGACCAGGCCCGCGCGCTTCGAGCGCAATCTGGTCGTGATCGGCGCCGGCTCGGCCGGCCTGGTCACCGCCTATATCGCCGCCGCGCTCAAATCCAAAGTGACGCTGATCGAGAAACACCGGATGGGCGGCGATTGTCTCAACACCGGCTGCGTGCCATCGAAAGCGCTGATCCGCTCGGCGAGGCTGCTGTCGCACATCAGGCGCGCGCCAGAGTTCGGCATCAAATCGGCGCACGCCGAGTTCGATTTTGCCGACGTGATGGAACGCGTGCAGCGCGTGATCAAGACCGTCGAGCCGCACGACTCGGTCGAGCGCTACACCCGGCTCGGCGTCGAGTGCCTGACGGGCGAGGCGAAAATCACCTCGCCGTGGACGGTTACGGTCGGCGAGAAGACGCTCACTACGCGCAACATCGTGATCGCCGCCGGCTCGCGTCCGCTGGTCCCGCCGATACCCGGCATCGAGGACGTCGGTTACGTGACTTCCGACACGATATGGGGCTTGCGCGAACTGCCTCGGCGGCTGGTAGTGCTCGGCGGCGGGCCCATCGGCTGCGAGCTTGCGCAATGCTTCGCGCGCTTCGGCTCACAGGTGACGCAGGTCGAGATGCTGCCGCGCATCCTGATGCGCGAAGACCCGGAAATTTCCGATAGGGTGCTCGCGCGCTTTCATGCTGAAGGCATCAATGTCCTCACCAGCCACCGCGCCGGGCAATTCAGGATCGAGAACGGGCGGAAGATCCTGATTTGCGGGCACGGCGGCAAGGACGTGGAAATCGAATTCGATCTGCTGCTGTGCGCGGTCGGCCGCGTCGCCAACACCGGGGGCTATGGGCTGGAGGAGCTCGGCATCCCGGTGACCGAAACGCGCACAATCGAGACCAACGAATTCCTGCAGACGATCTACCCGAACATCTATGCGTGCGGCGACGTCGCCGGCCCGTTCCAGTTCACCCACACCGCCGCGCACCAGGCATGGTATGCGGCGGTCAACGCGCTGTTCGGGGATGTAAAGAAATTCAAGGCGGATTACTCGGTGATCCCATGGGCGACGTTCACCGACCCTGAAATCGCGCGCGTCGGGCTCAACGAGCAGGACGCGACACAGCAAGGCATCGCTTACGAAGTCACGACTTACGGCATTGACGATCTCGACCGCGCGATCGTCGACGGCGAGGCGCATGGCGTGGTCAAGGTGCTGACCGTTCCGGGCAAGGACAAAATTCTCGGCGCCACCATCGTCGGCGAGCACGCCGGCGAATTACTTGCCGAATTCGTCACTGCCATGCGCCACGGCCTTGGTCTCAACAAGATCCTCGGCACGATCCACATTTATCCGACGTTCGCCGAAGCGAACAAGTACGCGGCCGGCGCATGGAAGCGCGCGCACAAACCCCGGATACTGCTCCAATGGATCGAGCGCTATCACGCCTGGAAGCGGGCTTGATGGCACAACAATCGAGGATGTAAAGCCATCCGCATGCCGGCACCCGATCTTTCCATCATCATCCCCTGCCTCAATGAGGCCAACGGTATCGTCGCTGCGCTCACGCGCCTGCAGCATTGGCGCCGGCGCGGCACCGAGGTGATCGTCGTCGACGGCGGCAGCGGCGATGCGAGCGCCGCCCTCGCCGCGCCGCTTGCCGACCGGATATTGACCGTGCCGCGTGGCCGCGCTTCACAGATGAATGCCGGCGCTGCAGCAGCACGTGGCGCAACGCTGCTGTTCCTGCACGCGGATTGCACGCCACCCGAAAATGGTGATCGTTTGATCGTCAACGGACTGCGCGCCAGCGGGAAAACATGGGGGCGCTGCGATGTCCGGCTCGACGGCACGCATCCATTATTGCGGGTCATCGCATTCATGATGAACTGGCGCTCGCGCCTGACCGGCATCGCCACCGGCGATCAGGGCATGTTCGTGGCGCGCGAACTGTTTGCCGCTGCCGGCGGCTTCCCCGCCATCGCATTGATGGAGGACATCGCGCTCTCTGTAATCCTGAAATCGCATGGCGCCCCGCTGTGCCTGCACGAGCGCATCACCATTTCGGCGCGCCGCTGGAAGGAGCGCGGCGTTCTGCGCACGATTTTGCTCATGTGGCGGTTGCGGCTCGCGTATTTTTTCGGCGTCGACCCCGATGATCTCGCCCTGCGCTATGACACTGGACGGCGCCGCCGCTGACACGCGGATCATCGTGTTCGCGCGCGCACCCGAGCCGGGCGCCGTGAAAACGCGGCTGATACCGTTGCTCGGCGCCGAGCGCGCGGCGGCATTGCAACGCCTGCTGATAGATCATGCGATCTCGACTGCGCTTGCTGCCGGGATAGGCCCGGTCGAATTGTGGTGCGCTCCCTCCGCACACCATCCGGCACTGGAGCGCAGCGCCGAGCGCCACGGCATCGGTGCGGTCACCCAATGCGACGGCGACCTCGGTGCGCGCATGCTGCACGCGGCGGTGACCGCGCTAGCGGCCACACCGCGCGTCATCATCATCGGGGCCGATTGCCCCGCGTTGACCGCCGCCGATCTGCGGCGCGCCGCGGCGGCGCTTATCGACCATCACGATGCGGTGCTGGTCGCGGCCGAGGATGGCGGCTACGTGCTGATCGGGCTCAAGTGGTGGGATTCGAGGCTATTCGCAGACATCGCGTGGGGCACCGATCGGGTGCTGGCCGCTACGCGCGAGCGACTGGCAACGCTCAACTGGCGCTGGCTCGAGCTGGCGCCGTCATGGGACGTCGACCGGCCCGCCGATTTCGAACGGCTTGCCGCGAGCGGGTTGATTCCGGATCTGGAGCAAACGCTCGGTCCATTGCCCAAGTCGCGGTAGTACCGCCGCATGCATGTCAGTGGAGGCGCTGGCGCGCGTTATCCACACGGGGCCGTGGAAGCGCGGAACCCATCGCCCATACCACGGTCACAGTTGCTTCCGGCCGGGCTGCCGTTGCATTTTGCTTCGCGGCGACACGCCATACGGGAACGAATAAGCTTTACAAAACAGCCAGATAACCTCGGGGTGGCGAAAAAACCCGTTGCCTTTTACCGGGATTAAAGGGACAATAGCCGTCCTTGTAAGGGCTTGTTAACAAATGCTTTTCAAGCGTCGACGACGGATTTTTCAACCCCTGCCTAGAGACCACGCTGCATGTCAGACCTGGCCAGCCTACACGCGCTGAGTAAAACCTCCCCGCAACTCCCCGTTCACTGGTACTTCGACCCGTACATTCATGCCCTCGAGCAGCGGCTGCTGTTCGAGCGCGGCCCCGGTTACACCGGCCATGAGTTGATGGTGCCCAATCCCGGCGACTTCCATGCATTGGAATGGATGGGCAACGCCAAGTCGCTGGTGCGCAATGCGCACGGCATAGAACTTTTGAGCAACATCTGCCGCCACCGCCAGGCCATCATTCTCAAGGGCCGCGGCAATGCAAAAAATATTGTTTGCCCGCTGCACCGCTGGACCTACGGCCTCGACGGCAAGCTGCTTGGCGCGCCGCACTTTCCGGGCAACCCGTGCCTCGACCTAGGCAAGTCGCCGCTGCAGAACTGGAATGGGCTGCTGTTCGCGGGCAAGCGCGACGTGGCGCGAGATCTCGCCAACCTCGGCGTGCAGCACGACCTCGATTTTTCGGAATTCATGCTCGACCGCGTGCAAATCGACGAATACGCCTGCAACTGGAAGACTTTCATCGAAGTCTATCTCGAGGACTATCACGTCGTGCCGTTCCACCCGGGACTGGGCAACTTCGTGTCGGTAGAAGACCTGCACTGGGAGTTCGGCGACTGGTACAGCGTCCAGACCTGCGGTGTGAAAAAAGGGCTCACGCGCCCGGGCACGCCGGTTTACGGGACGTGGCACGAGGCGCTGCTGCGCTACAACGAGGGCCGCGAGCCGCCTCACGGCGCGATCTGGCTCACCTATTACCCCAACATCATGGTCGAGTGGTATCCGCACGTGCTGGTGGTCAGCACGATCGTGCCGCGCGGCCCCGAAGCCTGCACCAACGTGATCGAGTTCTACTACCCCGAGGACATCGCGCTGTTCGAGCGCGAATTGGTCGCTGCGGAACAGGCCGCCTACGAAGAAACCGCGCGCGAGGATGCTGAAATCTGCGATCGCATGACCGCAGGCCGCCGCGCACTGTATCTGCAGGGCATCAACCAGACCGGGCCCTACCAGTCGCCGATGGAAGACGGCATGCTGCACTTCCACGAGTTCGTGCGGCGCGAGCTGTCGCCGCACCTCTGAACGTACTCGTTTCCTGCGCCGAACTCGCCGCGCGTCTTGACGATCCGCGCTGGCTCGTATTCGATTGCCGGCACGATCTCGCTGACACCGGATCGGGCCGCCGCGCCTACGCGCAGTCACACATTCCCGGTGCGCGCTTCGTGCATCTCGACGACGATTTGTCGGGCTCAAAAACCGGCCATAACGGCCGTCATCCGCTGCCCGACCCGGAGAAATTCTGCGCGCGGCTCGCCGCGCTCGGCATGAGCAACGACAGGCAGGCGGTCGCTTACGATGCTTCTGGCGGCTATTATGCGGCGCGCCTCTGGTGGATGCTGCGCTGGGTCGGCCACGACCGCGTGGCGGTACTCGATGGCGGCTGGGAAGCGTGGCGCGAGGACGGATTATCTGTAGCCAAACAACCGCCGACGATCAAACCCGGCACATTCGCGGGCGCAGCGCGCGATTGCACCGTCGATGCGCGTCAGCTCCTGCGCGAGATTCACGAGCCGGGGCGCCGCTGCATCATCGACGCGCGCAGCGCGGACCGCTTCCGCGGCGTGAACGAAACGCTGGACCCAATCGGCGGCCACATCCCCGGTGCGCTGAATCGTTTCTTCAAGCACAATTTGACCGGCGACGGCCGTTTCAAGACGGCAGCCGAGCTGCGGGAAGAGTTTGCGGATTTGCTTGGAGCGGTGAAACCGGCGCATGTGGTACACCAATGCGGCTCGGGCGTCACCGCCTGTCACAACCTGCTTGCCATGGAAATTGCGGGCCTGCACGGCTCCAGGCTCTACCCCGGCTCGTGGAGCGAATGGTGCAGCGATCCGCGCCGGCCGGTCGCGCGTTGAGTACAATCGAGGCATTACACCCGGCGTATGATCGACGAATGCCATTGCAAACGACCGCGGCTGAACCTTCAATCCACGGCCTCCGAAGCATCATACTGCTCGAGGGACTTTCCGTATCGGCACTGGAGGAGCTCGCGCGGCAATGCCGGTGGCGTCGTTTTCAGAGCGGTGAGCAGATCATTTCACGCGACGCTCCGGACCAGGACGTATATTTGATCGCGTCGGGCCGGGTGCGGGTTACATTATTCTCCGCGGCTGGCCGGGAAGTGACATTCCGGGACATCCCGGCGGGCGACTGGTTCGGCGACCTTGCGGCGATCGACGGGTTGTCGCGCTCTGCGGACATCGTCGCCCTGGATGAAACCCTCCTCGCGTCAATGACACCGGCTACGTTTCAACGCATATTGCACGAGCATCCCGCAGTCTGCGACCGGATGCTGCGCAGGCTGGTTTCGATGGTTCGCGAGCTGACCGAACGAATCTTCGACATCAGTACTCTCGGCGTGCGCAATCGCGTTCACGCGGAGTTGCTGCGTCTTGCCAGGCAAGCGGGAGTTGAACGAAATATGGCACGCATCGATCCTGCGCCCAAACATTCGGACATCGCCAGCAAAGTCAGCACCTATCGGGAGCAAGTCACACGCGAGCTGTCGGGAATGGCGAAGCAAGGACTCATCCAGCGCTCCGGCCGGGCGCTGGTCATACCGGACGTCGTCCGCCTGGAGAAAATTGTCGCCGAGGTGCGGCGGTCGGCATAGTCAATCGATCCGGGTTAGCCCGTGGTCTCCAGCAACGATTCGTCCGCAGGCTCTGCCGGCGATCGTGAAGATAAGTCGTCCCACGGAAAGTGCAACACGACTGACTGCTGCGGCGGTGAAAACTCCGGCGGCACCGAGCTGCCGATTGCGGGCTCACCTGACAGCCCGAGCGGGCGCGCCGCGACGACGGCCTGCAATCTGCTGGAGACATTCAGCGCCCGCAGAATGCTGGAGATGTGAATCTTGACGGTGGTGCCGGCGATGTTGAGCCGCCGGCCAATGAGCTTGTTAGACAGGCCCACGCACAGCAGCGCGAGCACCTCGAGCTGACGCGGGGTAAGGTGAACGGGCGGCGCATTCGACGGTTGGCGGATCATGCCCGCCGGTTCGATCCCGAACGGAAAACCAGGGAGTTGCGGGTCGGCAAATGCGGGAATGAAGCAATCGGGCGCAGCGGCAAGAGCGATGGCCGAGGTTGTGGTGGCTTTCATCGTAAACTCCTTCCTCGCGGCTATGGTGGATTGCCTGGTTACTGGCACTATCCACCTGATGCGGCGTAAGCCAAACGCACGATACGGCACCAAGTCTAGGTTTCTCGAATCGGGGAGTATGTGCGTAAACGCACGCAAACGATGAAATGATCCTGGGGTGTGGCGGTGCCTTATTGACTGCCATGCTCCGAGCTCTATGGCCGCCTCAACGAAATATTGTTCACCTCCGGGAGCGGATTTGAGGGCGAACGCGTAGGGCTACCGTACGCGCATGCTGCTGGCATGACTCGGATGGTGCCAGAAGGTTTAGAATAGATCGATCCACAGTGTTTAGCGCGCACAGGTCTTGGATTTGCTGGGCGATCCAGATTGACACGGAGTTCAACAAACATGATTCGACGCAGGATCTTTCTGATCACGCTTGGTGTGTTCGCGCTGGCGCCGCCACTGGGGTCTTTCGCCCAGCAGCAAAAAGTTTACCGGATCGGATATCTCGCTAACGATCCCGACCCACGGAGACCTTCCGTCACGTTCAAGGCTTTCGTCGACGCACTGCAGGAGGTGGGTTGGACTGAAGGCAAAAATATCGAGATCCGCATTCGTTCGAGTCACGGACGGGATGAGGACTTTCCGGCCCTTGCCGCGGAACTCGTGCGCGAGCAGGTCGACATCATCGTCACCACGGGTTCAGGCTCGACCCGCGCCGCAAAGGCGGCAACGAACAGCATACCGATCGTCTTTGGGTCGGCGGCCAATCCCGTCGAGCAGAAATTCGTTGCCAGCCTCGCGCGGCCGGGCGGGAACGTGACCGGTCTCGCGATCTTGGTCCAGGAATTGGGGCCGAAGCGATTGCAACTGCTCAAGGAAATTCTGCCGCAAGCGTCGCGATTTGCGCGCCTCTATGCTGCCAACAATATCGTCGTCATGCAGCCGGCGATCATCCGTGAGAATGAAATGAGCGCGCGCACGCTCGGAGTCACACTACAGCAAATAGCAGTAAAGGGAGCGGACGACATCGAGCCCGTGTTCGCTGCCGCTGCACGCAGCCAAATCGAAGCTGTCGCCGTGGAAGCTGACGCCTTGCTCGTGATCAACCGCGCGCGAATAGCCGGGCTTGCGCTCAAGTACCGGCTGCCCCTGATGGGCCCGGATGGGCGGTTCGCCGAAGCCGGCGCCTTGGCCTCTTACGGCGAGAACTTCGCGGCACGGTACCGGCGCGCGGGATTCCTGGTGGACAAGATCCTTCGCGGCGCGAAGCCTGCTGACTTGCCGGTTGAGCAGCCGACGGTGTTCGAGATGGCCGTCAATCTGAAAACCGCAAAGGCGCTTGGCATAACGGTCCCGGAAGCGGTCTTTCTGCAAGCGGATCGAGTGATAAGGTAATTCGGATAACGGGGCCGCAACCTGCCTCGATCCCGGGGCTATCGCGCTATGCGCGATCGAGCACTTTGGACGCGTCCACAGGGGCACCCCGCGCCACCCTCGTGGCTCGCGTGACGATTGTCCAGCTTGCCGACGCCGCGCCGCTTACGATGGAATTCTACATCTTTTACTTTTTCTTCTTCGCCTTCTTCTTGAGCCTCTTCCCCGTCTTGAACAGTTTGACCGTGAGCCCGCACTCCCTTGCCAACCTTTGAAGTTCGAGCAGCAGGGACTCCAAGCACCTGGCGGTTGACTTGCCAGTGATCTCAATCAGGACGGAGGTTTTCCCTCTCCCTCCTCCCACCCTAACAACGCCCGTTACACCTGGGGTAGCACCCATTTAGAAACCTCCTCTCGGTTGATCAAACGTGAACTTGCTCCATCCAACTACTCATGCGTGCTTGCCGCCTTGTTTTCGCAGAACGCTAAAAAGTATAACTTAATGACGCATGCCCCACCACTTCTTCTAAGCGAACCACGACAATCTGACCGGGATCGGGGAAGCGCGATGACCGCTTCGTGGGCTTGTTCATCCCCGTGCATCGTCGATTCCCTCGAAAAGCTCGGCTGCCCGAAATACGGCAGGGAGCGTGTCGAGATCCCGCAGTACATAACATGCCTCGTCGGGCTTGCGGATCTTGCGCGCCCGCACCGGCTCGCCAAGAGCCGCGCGCACATATGCTATCGCCATGTTGTCTTCCCCTGCCAAATCGTGAATGGTAGGAACGTTCGCGAAGCGGCCGGCATTGATTTCGGTAATGCAGGGCTCCCCGTCGGGGTTTTCCTTCAGATCGACGAAGAAAACGCCAGAGGCTTTCGCATCGAGCGCCAGTATCGCTTTCTTGCTCACGTTGAGCACGCGCGGCTCATAAATCATCTTCGCGAGAGCAGCGGTCGAAGACATGCCGCTTGGCCCCCCTCCTGCGACGTGGTACGACAGGCGCTCGTGCATTTTTGCCATGACCAGCCTGCCTTGCTGCCAGAGGCCCTGAAAGCAAAAATCGCGCCCCGGCAAATACTCAGACAGGATAAACGATCCCGCCGGCACCCCGCGCATTTTCTCCCAGTATCGGATCCAGCTCCGGGTCTGCTCGGGGCTCTTGACCAGGATGGCTCCAATCGATCCGGTTCCTCTTCGAATGCGGCACCACAACTCGGAGCAGGGAGCCAGCCGGCGATATGTTTTTACGATGTCCTTGAGGTCGGTTACCGGATATGTCATGGGCACCGGAATCCCCCGGCGGCGCAGAAAAATCGTCAGCTTGTACTTGTCCTGACAGCGCTCGATGACCGCCCGCCGCGGCAGGAAGACCCGGCATGGAAGACGGTCACGGAGATCCGAGACCGTGGTGACATCTTCCTCGTTGTTCGGAATCGCGAGATCAATGCGTTCCGCATTTATGATCTTGCACAAAGCACGGCGGAGTGCAGCGTGCGACGAAGAGGGCACCAGATAATTACGGTCGGCCGGCGATTTCTTGAGGACAAAACGGTCGGCATGGCAGCCCACGATGAAACAGGAGGGATCCCCTGACTTCAAACTGCGGATCAGGTTGTTGCTTGCCCCGGAGCCGGCCTTGAGAACAAGCAATCGTCCGGCCAATCGGCTTACCACGGCGTGTCTTGCAACGTGATTCAAGCCCCGGGCTCGTCGCCGATCTTCATTCATTACGGCTGGGAGGTAACATCAAGTCGTGTCGGGAACGCGAACCGTTGGCGTTTGCGGGCCTTTTGCGACTCAAAAGCCAATACGAAATCGCCGACGGAACCGGCTTTGAAATCTTTTGCCGCGGGTTTCAGGCTTACGACGACGCCATTTGCCGTGTCATGGAGACGGTAGTCCGTTGCGCTGCCGTCCGAGTGGTAAATCCCGACATTCCAACGCTTGCGATCCAGGCCCTTGATGGAAATATGGTACCAAGGCGGGCACAAACCGCCTGGCGGGCAACCGGGACAACTGAATTTGACCTGGCAGTTCCTGGGAAGCGGATCCACTACCAGGCACGGAATCACTTTGCAAGTAAATTTGATCAGCCCGCGCGTCAATACCGGTGCACTGCACAGGCCGGGCGCGGCCTTGCAGCGGTCTACGATCGATGGGGGGCTGACGGAAAAAAAGAACGGGTCGATCGAAGCCTTGACGGGCGCGCCAGCCACGTCAAGCAGCGTATGCGTACTGAAATTGGCGCTGCGCTGATAGGTTACCCCGTTGGGAAAGTTACCGGTGTCGGGGATATTGCTCGCCGAAAACACGCCGTAAAACGTGGACCCCACCGCAACAAGGTCAGCGTAATCGCCGATATAAGGCTGGACTTGCGTGGGCGGCGGATCATCCACGGGAGTATTCGCCAGAATCAGGTCCCTCCACGTCGCGCCGGTGGCCGTGCGCTGGAAATGCGTCTGCCACCGCTGATTCGGCGCGGCACCGACGACTTGCTGATAGAGAAATCCGACCTGGCCAGTGATATTGATCGAGAGTGCGGGATTGGTCGCGTCGGAAACGGTGAGCAGGTCCAGCGACCATGTGAGGCCTCCATCGTCGGAACGTCGCACGTGCAGCGTGTACGCCGCCCCTACCTGGTCGGCCCATGCAATCCACACAGTCTTCGATTTCCGCGGGTCTACGGCAATCGAGAGGTTGGAGCCGGCCAAGCGGTTCTCACCAAGAAACGGGCCCGTAGGCAGCGCGAATCCAGCGCGAACCAGCACTCCTTGCACGACGCGCATGCCGGATTGGCCGTCGCTACTGTCCTTGAGCGCCTGGAACGGGTTGGATCCAGAGGCCCAGTTGTCATCGCGCACCACGATCACGTCACAGGTAATATCCGGCGGGACTCCCGCAACCCGCCGATAAAAGACCGCGTAAACCGTCCCATCGTTGTGCACGGCGGTCCGGATGGCGGGCATGTCCTGCTTATTCGTTGAGCGCACCTCGATGCGTATCTGGCTGAATCCGGCAGGCGCCGGCGCGGTCGCTGCATCTTGCGAAACTTCGACCGAAGCCGTCTTGCCATCTGCACCGGGATTAGTGGGATCGATTCTGAACTTGCGGTCGTTATTTCCTACGAATACTCGATCCGCAGTGCCCGCCCCGTGCGCCGCTGTCTGCGCTTCCACCCACGGCTGGTCAATCTGGTCTCGATCGACCAGCACATCCATCACGTTGCTGCCAAACGGATTGGCTGATCTCAGGATATTCATGCGGTACTCCTCGCCGCCCAGCAGAATCCCCGCATAAATGATGCTCCCGGCGGTGGAGAACGCCAACGAAATATCGTTGGTCTTGCCGTCCCCGCTCGGAAGGATATTGTTCAGGCCCCACGTCTTGCCCCCGTCCTGTGACACAAAAACAGGCGCGCGGTCAGTCGCACCAGTCGGGTTTAGCGTCATCGCCGAGCCCACTATGTTTCGCGGATTAGCCGGATCGACGGCAATGTTGGGTTCGCTGTCCTGGTCGGATTCCCCGCTTAAGGCCGATGGGATCATGTTCACAATCTGAATCCGATCCGGCAAAGTTTGAGCATCGACATTGCGGGTGGCAACAGCTGCGAAGACTACAAAAAAAATCATTACCGACTGCCAGCGTATCGCTGGCTCGTTCATCGGGCGTGTTGTAGCCATGTTTTTCTCCCTACCTTGGCAGTAGCCGCCGGAGCCTCAAAAGTTCGGCGCCCGGCAATTGGCTGCCGGGGACTGCAAGTCCGAGCTGCTCCCGCTTCTCGACATCTCGCAAACCCGCATTGAGTATCCACACGGCCTCCTGTCCCAGAGCGGGTTTGGGTACGTTGTGCCACATGACATCCATGCTGGCCGGAAACAGTATGGTCAGCTTGCGGCCCGGCGTACCCTTCAGTGTCTCGGAAATTTCTATATCCGCCTCGCTCCACACCGGGTCGTGCTCCGAGAGCGACGCAAGATTACCGGCCCGCAGCGCCACCACCTTGCCAGCCGCAACCACCTGCGCCTTGGCAATTTTGGCTGCCAGCTCGCGATCAGCCTTGAGCGCGCGCCCTTTCGTCACTTCCGCAGCAATATCCGCAACAGGCGTTTCTTCGGAGCGATAAGGGATGCTGCCCTCCTCCACCACGCCTATGGTTTCGCCAAAAAACCAGGGGGTCGCGAAGAACACATGCTGGCTGAGTTCAGGAAACGCCGCCGGATCACGCAACTGGATGGTGATGTCCCGTCCGACGAATGCACGGTAAAGCGCCGGTCCGGAAACAACCTCGTCAAGACGCGCCACCACAAGGTGTCCAACTGCTTCAGTAGAAAATGTAGCTGACTTCCGAATCCGCACTGTCGCGCGCAGCACCACGTCCGTCCTATCCGCAAGCTGCCTGATCCGGTTGATTACGTCGGCGGTCAATTCAGCCGATACCGCCGGCGTCCCCGCCGATGATATGGCTGCTCCCGCGATGATTGCCAACATGAAGGGCGCTATTTTCAAGGTTACTTCCTCCTCCAATGTCGGCTGGCAGTATGGTTCGCTAAATCAAAACTTGTCAACAAAAACGGTACGGCATCTGGGCCAGCTGCCACCCAAGGCGCTCACGGTATCCGCGCTACCGTGTCGAAACCGTCCGACCATAATTTATAGCCTAGCGCAGCACCACAGGCAGCCGATCGATTGGCTGCGCTGCTTCGCTTGCAATGCTGTGCCGGTCGGCGCCGCCCTCGAAGCGCGCGCGCCGCTCGTCGAACACTAGTTTGCGATGCGGCTGTGAGCGCATATTTGCGGGTGCGCCCGCCGCAGCTGCGACGGCGGCGGGCTTCGGGGTGGGCGCCACGACGTTGATGGGCGCGCCTAAACCGAAGATGACGATCAGCACGATCACCGCCAGTCCGGCTGCGCATCTGGCCAGCACCAGCCAGCTGCCAACCGGCTCCCTGCCCATCAGCTTCAATAACCGTTCGCGCTCAACCCGGCTTTGCATGGTTTTCTCCTGATCCCATGGCGGCATTGTCGGTAAACGCGGCGCGCGATTGAATACGGCGAAAGGGCTACGCTAAAGGGGTTACATGACGACCGGATAACGCCACGGGGCGAGCAACGGTGCGGGTTGGCCGGCCTGGCGCCGGCATATCAACGCGCTGCAATTTGTAATAGACTAATCATCAGAAAAACAAGGCGCGCAGCCTTTCAGCATGCGCGTTGTCGCCCAGGGGAGCAGCGTGAAAATCCTGATCGTCGACGACCACCCCTTGATACGCGAGGCACTGCGTCACGTGCTGACCGTTCTCGATGGCGGACTCGACCTGATCGAAGCGGGGAATTGCGCCGAAGCGCTCGCCGCTGCGGATGCGCACCCCGACCTCGATCTGGTGCTGCTCGATCTCGCGCTGCCAGACATCGACGGTTTCCAGGCGCTGTCCCGATTGCGCGAACAGCATGCAGGCATACCAATAGTGGTGCTGTCCGCGTTCGAGCAGCCCGAGCTCGTGACCCGCGCGCTCGATGCCGGCGCGATGGGCTTCATTCCGAAAACGTCGTCCAACCAGTTGCTGCTCGACGCGCTGCGACTCGTGCTGTCCGGCCGCGTGTATCTGCCGGTGGAGGTGCTGAATCAGCATCACGATATTCCCGAGCTCCTGCTGCAGCGCGCCGCGCAAGCGAGCCGCGGCAACGCGGCGTTCTCGCCGCGCGACCTCGGGCTGACCGCACGCCAGACCGAGGTGCTGGTGCTGATGGTCCAGGGCAAGCCGAACAAGCTGATCTGCCGCGAGCTGAAGCTCGCCGAGGGTACGGTCAAAATCCATGTCACCGCGATACTGAAGACGCTCAACGTCTCGAACCGCACCCAGGCGGTGATCGCAGTCGGGAAACTGGGTTTGCAGCTGCCGCAACCGGGCTGATTATCGCGACATGACGCCAGCGCAGACGACTGCCGCGGCATCAGCGTCACGCCCGGACCCGAATTTGACCGGCCCGCCGACCGTTATTCCGGAATACGAGCTGCGCAAGCTGGTTTTCAACGAGCTGGTAAACATGCTGTATCGCCAGCTGCCGGTGTCCATAACCAGCACGATGGTGGTCACCGTCATCATGATCGCCGCATTATGGCGGCAATTACCGGGTCACTGGCTCGTGATCTGGCTCGTTCTGATGTCGGCAAACCAGGCGTCGCGATACTGGCTTTACCGGCTGTTCCGCGACGACAAATTGCAAAGCAACCCGATCCGCTGGCGCGCGCGCGCGTGGGCGACCGGCGCAGGCATTTCGGGCCTGCTGTGGGGCGCGACGGCGGTTTTTTTCTTCACCCCGGATTCGGTCATCCATCAGGCAATACTGGCGATACTGGTGCTCGGAGCCACCACCGCCGCCGTGCCCCTGATCGCCTCGCACATGGCGTCGCTGTATGGATTTGTGGTGCCTGCGCTGACGCCTTTCATCGGCCGGCACCTGCTGGAAGGCGACCTCGCGCATGTGGCATTGGGCCTGATCCTGCTTGCAGTAACCCTGGCGCTGCTTTCGTTCGGCCGTAATTACAACCGGCTCATCGTCACCTCCCTGCGTAACCGTTACGAGAACGAGGCGCTTGCGCATCAATTCGCGCGGCAGAACGTGGATCTCGAGCACGCCCGCGTCGCCGCGGAGCAGGCCAATCGTTCGAAGACGCAGTTTTTCGCGGCGGCAAGCCACGACCTGCGCCAGCCGCTGCACGCGATGGGCCTGTTTGCCTCGGTGCTCACGCAAAAAGTGCGCGATCCGGAGGTTGCCGGCGTGGTCTCGAGTATCAATGCCTCGGTGCAGGCACTCGAGGCGTTATTCGACGAGCTGCTCGACATCTCCAAGCTCGATTCGGGCGTGATCAAACCCGCGCTGAGCGATTTCGCGATCGCTGACGTGTTCGACCGATTGCGCGCTGAATTTTCCGCCGAGGCCGCCGCGAAGGGCCTGCGGCTGTCGATCGGCGACGGCCATCACGTCGTACGCAGCGACGCGGTGCTGCTTGAACGCATTGTGCGCAACCTGCTGACCAATGCGATCCGCTATACGACCGCCGGCGAGATCGCGGTCACCGCCGCGCCCGCCGACGGCATGCTGCGGATCGAAGTGCGCGACACGGGCATCGGCATCCGCGAGGAGGACCAGCAGCGGATCTTTGAGGAGTTCCTGCAGCTCGGCAACCCCATGCGCACGAGCAAGAAGGGGCTGGGCCTCGGGCTGTCCATCGTCAAGCGGCTCGCTGATCTGCTCGGTTATCGCGTCCGCGTCGCATCGCTATTGGGCCGGGGCTCGACATTCGGCTTCGACGTACCGCTCGGCGCGGCCCGGGCGCAGACGCCGGCCACGACGACTGCGGCGGCAGCCGGCGCGGCCCGCCTCGGCGACCGGCTCGTTGTCGTAATCGACGACGAGAAAGCGATCGTCACCGGCATGCAGGCGCTGCTCGAAAGCTGGGGCGCACAGGTGATCGGCTCCACCACCGGCGACGATGTGATCGCAGCCGTGCATGCGTCCGGCAAGCTGCCCGATCTTTTCATCGTCGACTACCGCCTCGGCGCGGAGGAAACCGGCATCGCGCTGGTCCAGCACCTGCGCCGGGAGCTCGATCCGGAAATCCCGGCGCTGCTCGTGACAGGCAGCATCGCGCCGGAGCTCGCCGGGCAGGCGCGCGCCGCGCGGCTGGACTTGCTGCTCAAGCCGGTGACGGCCGCGAGCCTGCGCCGGCGCATCGCCGCGCTCCTGCACGTGCACCTCCCGGCCGGGGACTAGATGGCGCCGCTGCTCGCCGATCTCATTCTCGTTGTTCATTTCCTGTTCGTGCTGTTCATCGTCGGCGGGCTCGCCCTGATCTGGATCGGTGCTGCCGCAGGATGGCGTTGGGTGCGCAGCTTCCGGTTCCGCATCGCGCACCTTGCCGCGATTTGTTGCGTTGCCCTCGAATCGCTGTTCGGAATGGTGTGCCCGCTGACCGAATGGGAAGATTCATTACGCGGCGCGCGCACCGGGACGAGCTTCATCGCGCGCTGGATCCAGCCCGTTTTGTTCTACATCTTCCCAAACTGGGTCTTCACCGCGGCTTATCTGGCATTTGCGCTGATCGTCGCGGCAACGTGGTGGCGGGTGCGCCCGCGGCGTTCATCACGCACATAAAAAGGGCGCCGCATGCGGCGCCCCCGATGGTAATAGCCGTTGCCGCTTTTATTAACTAGGCCAGCGTGTCAGCCCAGATGTTTTTGGCCCACGACATCGCGTACGCGCCTTCGAGCTCGTTCGCCTTGTCAGACAGCCCGGCCGCGCCTTTGACCACCGTCATCGTTTTCTGCGCGGCGTCATAAACGTGCACCGACGCGACGTGCACCACGTTCTTGTCGTCGATGAAGCTGTAGCAGGTATTAATCATCATCGGCTGCGTGTTGACCGGCTGGTTCTTGATCAGCGCGATCACCGCCGCGGCGCATACCTTGGCGTGCTGGTTCGCCATGTGCCCCGATTTCGGCATCAACGGCGCCGACAGCGTGGAGTCGCCGAGCACGTGGACGCCCTTGACCTTGACCGATTCCATCGTCAGCCAGTCGATGCCGCACCAGCGATTGTTGGCGGTGATCAACCCTGTCTGCCGCGCAATCTGTCCCGCCCCATGCGGCGGCACCACGTTCAGCACGTCGGCCTTGACGTTGTCGAACTGCAGCTTGGCGGTCAGCGTCTTGACGTCGACATCGAGCAACTCGCTGTTGGGACGGTATTCGACCATGCCTTTGTAAGGCCCGTTCCACGCCGCCATGAAGAGCCCCTTCTTCGATGTCACGTCCTCGTTGGCATCGAGTATCAGCACTTTCGATTTCGGCTTCGCGGCCTTGAAGTAATGCGCGACCTGGCAGGCGCGCTCATACGGCCCCGGCGGGCAGCGATACGGCGCTTTCGGGATGTGGAGCGCGTAGACGCCGCCGTCGCGCATCGCTTCGAGCTGCTTCCTGAGCGCCACGGTTTGCGCGCCCGCTTTCCAGCTGTGCAGCACCTTGCTTTGCGCATCGGCGTTGTTCAAACCCGGAATCGTTTCGTACATGAAGTCGATGCCGGGCGCGATGATCAGCCGGTCATAGCCAAGCGTGGAGCCGGACGCGAGTCGAACCTCGCGCTTGACCGGATCGACCGCGACCGCATCGTCGCGTACCATTTTCACGCCGTATTTCCCGAGCCCGCCGTAGCCGACGGTAATGTCGGCGAGCGTCTTGCTGCCGCCCAAGACCAGATTGCTGATCGGGCACGAGATGAATTCGCCGTTGCGCTCGACGAGCGTGACTTCGATGTCGGGCGCCCACATGCGGATGTACTTGGCGGCGGTCGCGCCGGAATAGCCGGCGCCGATCACCACCACGCGGCCAACGGTCGGGCCGTAGCCAGTTCCGGCACAGCCGGTTATTGCGGCAACCCCCGCGCCAGCCGACATCAATTGGATAAATTCGCGTCGATTGAGTGTCATGGCCGCCCCCTATTTCTTCTGCGCCGCAAAGTATGCGGCGATCTGTTCGATCTGCTCGTCGGTATAGCCCTTCGCAAGCTGGTGCATGATGGTCGCCGGACGCTTGCCGGCTTTGAAGTCCTTCATCTGCTGCGCCATATAGGCTTTATCGACACCGGCGAGCCCCGGAACCGTGCCGACGCTGCGGCCGTCGGTGCCGTGGCAGTTGGCGCAGGTTGCCGCCATGCCGCGCACGCTGGCTGAATCCTGGGCATGCGCGGTCGGCCACGTGACCGTGGCAGCCGCCAGCAACGTCACGGCGCGAAATGCAAACTTGATTTTCATGGCTCCTCCAAGCGTGATGAAAGCGTAGGCGAAGGCGCCACCACCTGACTGCCGGCACTCAGCGCCGCAAATGATCGTGTTTAGTTTCCGCAATCGATGCGGCGGCGTCAAGCGTCGGCCGGCCGCAAAACATGATGCAGATCAAACAAAGGATACGCAGCGCGGCCTTGCACCGCACCATCAGCAACCGGCGGTGGACCGATACGCGGCGCGGCCTTGCACCGCACCATCAGCAACCGGCGGTGGACCGGTTAGGCGACGCTCGCCTCTTCCTCGGCGAACACCAGCTGGATTTTCTCGTCCTGGTCGAGATCGACGGTGACCTTGCCGCCATTGGCGAGCCGTCCGAACAACAATTCGTCGGCGAGCGCGGTGCGGATCGTGTCCTGGATCAGGCGCGCCATCGGCCGCGCGCCCATCTGCGGGTCGAAGCCTTTCTTGGCGAGGTGGTCCTTGAGCGCCGCAGTGAAAGTGACCTCGACTTTCTTCTCCTGCAACTGCTCTTCGAGCTGCATCAGGAACTTGTCGACCACGCGCATGATGATGTCGCGATCGAGCGCGGCGAACGAAATGATCGCATCGAGCCGGTTGCGGAACTCGGGCGAGAACATGCGTTTGATCTCGGCCATTTCGTCACCAGCCTGCGCCGAACTCGTGAATCCCATCGAGCTTTTCGACAGCTCGGCCGCGCCGGCGTTGGTGGTCATGATGATCATCACGTTGCGGAAATCCGCCTTGCGGCCGTTGTTGTCGGTCAGCGTGCCATGATCCATCACCTGCAGCAGTATGTTGTAGACGTCCGGGTGCGCCTTCTCGATCTCGTCGAGCAGCAGCACCGAGTACGGATGCTTGGTGATCGCTTCCGTCAGCAGCCCGCCCTGGTCGAAGCCGACGTAACCGGGTGGCGCGCCGATCAGACGCGACACCGCGTGACGCTCCATGTATTCCGACATGTCGAAGCGGATCAGCTCGACGCCCATGATGTAAGCCAGCTGGCGCGCGACCTCGGTCTTGCCGACGCCGGTCGGCCCCGAGAACAGGAAGCAGCCGGTCGGCTTCTGCGGATTGCCGAGGCCGCTTCGCCCCATCTTGATCGCCGACGACAGGGCATCGATCGCCCGCTCCTGGCCGAACACCACGGCTTTCAGGTTGCGGTCGAGGTTCTTCAATTGCGAGCGGTCGTCGGACGACACGCTTTGCGCCGGCACGCGCGCTATCTTGGCGACGATCTCCTCGATCTCGTGCCGGGTGATCACTTTCTTCTGTTTCGACTTGGGCAGAATGCGTTGCGCCGCGCCCGCTTCATCGATCACGTCGATCGCCTTGTCGGGCAGGTGGCGGTCATTGATGTAGCGCGCCGCGAGCTCGGCCGCCGAGGTCAGCGCAGACGACGCGTACTTGATTCCGTGGTGCGCCTCGAAGCGAGTCTTGAGACCGCGTAGGATCGACACCGTTTCCTCGATCGAGGGCTCGACCACATCGATTTTCTGGAAACGGCGCGACAGCGCGTGATCCTTCTCGAAAATGCCGCGGTATTCCTGGTAGGTCGTCGCGCCGAGGCACTTGAGCTGCCCGGTCTGCAGCGCCGGCTTGAGCAGGTTGGACGCGTCGAGCGTGCCGCCCGAGGCGGCGCCGGCGCCGATCAGCGTGTGTATCTCGTCGATGAACAGGATGGCATGCGGATTGTCGACAAGCTGCTTGAGCACCGCCTTCAGGCGCTGCTCGAAATCGCCGCGATACTTGGTGCCGGCGAGCAACGCGCCCATGTCGAGCGCATAGACATTGCACTTGGCGAGGATCTCGGGCACGTCACCCTCGACGATACGGCGCGAGAGCCCCTCGGCGATCGCGGTCTTGCCGACGCCGGCTTCGCCGACCAGCAGCGGGTTGTTCTTGCGGCGGCGGCATAGCGTCTGCACCACGCGCTCGAGTTCGCGCTCGCGGCCGATCAGCGGATCGATCTTGCCAGACAGCGCGAGCGCATTCAAATTCAGCGTGAAGTTCTCGAGCGCGCCGCCCGGCGATTGCTCCTGCTCGGGCTCGGCCTCGCCGTCGCCCTTGCCGGGCGTTGCCTGCGGCACCTTGCTGATGCCGTGCGAGATGAAGTTGACGACATCGAGCCGGGTGACGCCCTTCTGGTGCAGGAAATACACCGCGTGCGAATCCTTCTCGCCGAAAATCGCGACCAGCACGTTGGCGCCAGTCACCTCTTTCTTGCCCGACGACTGCACATGCAGGATCGCGCGCTGGATGACGCGCTGGAAGCCGAGCGTGGGCTGGGTGTCGGTGTCCTCTGTGGTCAGGACCGGCGTATGCTCGGTGACAAACTCGGACAAGAGCTTCCGCAAATCGTCGATTTCAGTCGCGCACGCCTTGAGCACTTCGGAGGCTGACGGGTTGTCGAGCAGCGCCAGCAGCAGGTGTTCGACGGTGATGAATTCGTGCCGTTTCTGGCGCGCCTCCATGAACGCCATGTGCAGGCTGACTTCGAGTTCCTGGGCAATCATCAGTTTTCCTCCATCACGCAACGCAATGGGTGCTGGTACTGGCGGGCGTACGCAGTCACCTGCTCGACCTTGGTCGCCGCCACGTCGCGCGCGTAAACCCCGCAGACACCAGTACCTTCGCGATGAACCTTGAGCATAATCTGAGTCGCCTTCTCGCGGCTAAGGGAGAAAAACTTTTGCAGGACCACAACCACGAAATCCATGGGGGTGTAATCGTCATTTAACAGCAAAACCTTAAACATCGGGGGCGACTTGACCTTGGCCTTTTTCGCCTCCAGAACCGTATCATCGCGATGCCGTGTCGCCATGCTCCGCACCACCGTTCTAACCGCCCGCTGCCAGTTGTTATTTTGACCATAATGCCAGATTTTTCAAGTGGCAAAAGCGGCCTTTTTTAACAACTACTTGACTTCCTCTGGCAAATAGCCTAGAAAGCCGAAAGGTGTTTGGCTTCAAGCTTGATCGCAGTACCGGTTTTGCCGTTTTGCCGTATGCGTCCTTGAAACTCAAACAGTCTCCGGAAACTTTTTCCGGTAATTTTTTAAGTTAAGAAGGAACAGCAATATGGCAACAGGTACTGTGAAATGGTTCAACGATGCGAAGGGTTATGGCTTCATTACGCCGGACGACGGCAGTGAAGATCTGTTCGCGCACTTCTCGGCGATTCAGATGAGCGGCTTCAAAACCCTCAAGGAAGGCCAAAAGGTGTCTTTCGAAGTAACCCAGGGACCGAAAGGCAAGCAGGCATCGAATATTCAAGCCGCCTAAATAATACACGTATCCCAGAATACCAAATAAAAAGCCCGTCCGGCGCATGCTGGTCGGGCTTTTTTTTTGCAGCACTGAGACCCGGCCCCCCGGCATGCCGATGCGCCAGCTTCTGTGTCAATGCATGCGGCGCTCGAGCTCGGCGTTGACGGTCGTTTATGCGAAACACAATAAATGAGATAATCCTCCGCACGAACCAACGCGGGAACTGTAGCGGGCGCAGACCTTGCGGACCTGCTCGAAGAGCCTTTCGGTACGCCCCGACAGATCGCTGAAATACGCCGATCACTTGACCGAGCACATGCGAACGGAGACTGAGAATCATGTCTGAAAAACTCGACCTGCTGAAAATCGCACAGGAAGAACAGGGCGGCGATCTGTTCAAGCTGCTGGACCGCATATACAAGCGATCCAAGATCCAGCCACGCGGCTTTCCCGATGCGATCATCTGGGAAGGCGGAAACCAGTACGGCAACGTGAAGCCGGTCGCGCACGCGTTCACCGACATGTTTGCGCTCAACGGCACGCTGATGGCGCTCGACGTGCTGGGATTGCCGTTCCTCGGCGTGCCCATGATGGCGCAGTTCCGGCACGATACGAAACTGCTCTCGCTCGAATGGTTCGGCAAGCTCGATTACACGGCGTTGAAATGGTCCACCGCCGGCGACTTCATGGTCAACGAAAAAGGCAAGAAGGTTGTCGTCGCCGGCAAGTCTGCCAATGCGCAGTTACGTACTGCGGCCGGGGTCTATTGCAACGTCCGGCCTTACGGGACTATCACCAGCATTCGTTTCATGCCCGGCCTGCCCTATTCCCAGGACAAGAAGAAATTCAATGTCGATCGCGGCACCGGCAACATCCACTCCGAGATGAACACGCCCGGGGTCAGGATGGTCTACGCGGCACGTCTGTTCCTGAAGATGGTGCATGAAACCGGTCAGATCGGGCGCGTCGCCACCAAGCCGACCCAGGCCCAGGAGGACACCGTCAACGCAGGCATCATGCGGTGGCTGTTGCAGGGCACGAAGTTCCAGCTCAAACGAAAATATACGGTCGACGCCTACGAAGAGCAAAAGGCGAACGTCGATGCGATCGTCGCCCTGCTGCCCAAGGATTTCAAGGCCGGCATGGAGAACTGGAGCGGAGAAATTTACGAACACATTTCCGACACCAACTTCGGGTTGCTGCTGCATGACATGATCCGGCAGCGCAAGGTCATCGTCTATGCGACGGACCTCGACGGCGACCGGTTGACGGACCTCATGGCGGACGCGCCTGAAGCGTTGCGGAACTGGGGGCAAATAGTCCTCGATCACGTCAAGGCAGGCACGGACATGAAGAAGGTCTGGGCCGATATGGGCTTCACGATGAAGAGCGGGCACGACATGACGAGCATCATGTATCGCGTCACCGGCGAGCCGATCTTCGAACAGACGCTGGGGTCCGCAGACGCGATGCTCCTGCGCCTGCTGGCCGGGGATGAGACAGTCGGCGGGGAAAAGCAGCCCTACGATCCGCGGATCCACTTCGTTCTAATCAACGAGGCATACAAGGCAGCAAATCCGGGCAATACCGAACTGGCTCGCTGGCTGGACGCGCAGCTCGCGACCTTCGACAAAATCTATGGCGGCAAGCGGCCCCGCTACATCGAGGGGTACAACAAGCTCAAGGACGCGATCAAGCCCTGGGGCAGGTAGGCGCATCCCCGCGCTGGGAGTCCGCTCAGCGCATCGTCCGGCAGCAACGCCCGCGACAGCGGGCGTTGTCGTTTGAGCTTCCTCCCGCGCATCCCGGATCCACCTCGCCCAGCGGGCACTCCCGGCCTGCAGGTATCGCAGGACGGCTTGCGTTTCAGCCGTGGCTGCGGGCCTGTGGGACATTCCACGACGCATTCATAACTGCAGCATTGCCGCGCCCGGGTCGCCAGAAAGCAGAAGCCATGGACAACCACCGGAAATCCATAAACTTTTGATCTTTAGGTATAAAAAAATTTATGTTGTGAAATCATCCCTCGATATACAATATTTGTGCTCTGCATCAATTTTGAGGGATATTGAACTATGAAACATAATGCAGCCCTGCCTGCTGGCGTGGAAGTACTCGGCCAGATCACGCCGCAATACGCTGAAATCCTGACGCCGCAGGCGCTGGCGTTTGTGGCCAAGCTGCACCGCCCGTTCGAAAGCCGCCGCCAGGAGTTGCTCGCCAGGCGCGCCGCACGCCAGTTGGAGTTCGACGCTGGCAAACTGCCCGACTTTCTGCCGGAAACGAAAAAAATCCGCGAATCGGAATGGACCATTGCAGCGCAACCCGCGGATCTGCTCGACCGCCGCGTCGAGATCACGGGCCCGACCGACCGCAAAATGGTGATCAACGCGTTGAACTGCGGCGCCTCCGTCTTCATGGCCGATTTCGAGGACGCCAACTGCCCGACATGGGACAACATGATCGTCGGGCAGATCAACCTGCGCGACGCGGTCAGCCGCACCATTACTCTGGAGCAAAACGGCAAGCAGTACCGACTTAACGACAAAATCGCGGTGCTCATGCCGCGCCCGCGCGGCTGGCACCTCGATGAGAAGCACGTGCTGATCGACGGTAAACCCGTCGCCGGCGGCATTTTCGATTTCGCGCTCTACTTTTTCCACAACGCCAAGGAAACGCTCGCGCGCGGCACCGGCCCTTACTTCTACCTGCCGAAATTGGAGTCGCACCTCGAAGCGCGGCTGTGGAACGACATCTTCAACCTGGCGCAGGACGAACTCGGCGTCAAACGCGGCTCCATCAAGGCCACTGCGCTGATCGAAACCGTACTTGCCGCGTTCGAGATGGATGAATTCCTGTGGGAGCTGCGCGAACACTCGGCCGGCCTCAACATAGGCCGCTGGGACTATATCTTCTCGTGCATCAAGAAATTCCGCTCGCACGCGGATTTCTGCCTCGCCGATCGCTCACGGGTCACAATGACCGCGCCGTTCATGCGCGCCTATGCGCTGACGCTGGTCAAGACCTGCCATCGCAGGAATGCCCCCGCGATGGGGGGCATGGCGGCGCAGATCCCGATCAAGAACGATCCGGCAGCGAACGAAGCTGCGCTCGAAAAAGTTCGCCAGGACAAAATCCGCGAAGCTGCCGACGGCTGCGACGGTACCTGGGTAGCGCATCCGGCGCTGGTACCGATCGCGAAAGCCGTGTTCGACCAGTACATGCCGAAACCCAACCAGTACGACAAACAGCGTCCGGACGTGAACTACACGGCAAAAGACTTGCTGGATTTTGAACCAGAAAAACCGATCACGGAAACCGGTTTGCGCAACAATATCAGCGTCGGCATCCAGTATCTGGGCGCGTGGCTCGCGGGCAACGGCTGCGTGCCGGTGTTCAACCTGATGGAAGACGCCGCCACCGCCGAAATTTCACGCTCGCAGATCTGGCAGTGGATACGCAGTCCGATTGGCGTGCTCGACGACGGTCGCAAGGTGACGATAGAACTGGTTCGCCAGCTGCTCGCCGAAGAGCTGCCGAAAGTGAAAACGCATCTTGGCGAAGAAGCCTGGAAAGCTGGCCATTATGAAGATGCGGCGAAGCTGTTCGATCAGATCACTACGGGCGAATATCTCGAGTTCCTGACGCTTCCCGCATACGAGTGGATCACCAAGGACATCGCCAAAACCAAGACCGCGAAAGCGGCCTGACGCGGCGATTGACGAATCAGTACCCCCTCGACGCGAGGGGCGTTTTACTGACTCAAATTCATGCATCTGGGGCTGTGCAACAAGCCGTATGGGGCTCGTTGCCAACAGCACTCGTCGGCCACCGCGATGCCAACCCCGGATGCGCCGCCGACGCGCCCAAGGGCGACGCGTCGAAGGCTGAAGCCAAGAAGGCCAATAATCCAAGAAACCCGCCAAGCCCAAGAAGGAAAAGAAAGCCGTTGAAAAGAAAGCTCCTGAAAAGAAGTAAGTCAGCGCTTACCTTGGAAAAGGCAGGGTCGCACCCTGCCTTTTTTATTTAAACCAATGATTCAACAGGAAATATAATTTTATCCTTAAATCATGATCTTGTACCGCGTGCGCCCGAAATAACCCGGCTATGTCAACGCGCCTGTAAACGGCACGTTAAAGACGATGACCGTAAACGCGGTCGTAGTCCCATAAAACCAACGTTTATCAACCTTAAAAGAGGAATCAACATGAGCAAATTGCTTGCCGCTGTCTTCGCTGCGACGTTCGCGCTGGGTACAATTTCCGCTTTCGCGGCTGACGCACCGAAAAAAGACGCGCCGAAGGTGGACTGCAAAGACGCGAAAAACAAAGACAACGCTGCATGTAAACCCGCTGCCAAGAAGTAAACTTTCTGGTTTTCGGGAAAAGGCAGGGCTACGGCCCTGCTTTTTTTTGGCATGTGGTCCCGCTAACGCCGGGGCGCGATCAAAAGCTCGCGACCAGTGACAGGCGCAGCGAGCGCGGCTCGCGCAGGTTTGAAGTGAACGTCATTGGCGCCGGCGGCCGGTGTTGGTTGCCCCGGCGCTACAACTAATTCTTGAGCTGGAAGCGGACCGGTACGTCGACCACACGTGCGACCGGGGCGTCGCCACGTCGCGCCGGCACGAACGTCCAGCCCTGCACCGCCTTCAGCGCCGCCTCGTCGAGCACCGGCGCACCCGATGTCAGCACCACTGCAACCTGCTCGGTTGCCCCGGCGGCGCTGACCTGCACGCGCAGCACCACCAGGCCTTCGAGCCCGAGTTTGCGCGCAATTGGTGGATAAGCAGGTCGCGGATTATTCAAATAAGCAATATTGAAATACGGCGGCTCGATCGCGTCGGCACGGCCCGGTGAATTCATCGCGGCCGGGGCTGTGGCGATAAGTGTCGGCACGGGCGCATTTTCCGGTGCGAGCGTAACGGCGGGCGGGACCGCCTCGACGCGTTCTGCGGGGACTGGCGCAAGAATCAGCGCGTGATGCAACAGCAGTACCGGCGCCGGACGCCTGATCGCCTCCCGCTTGACATGATGATGCTCGGCCTGCGCCGGCGCGCTTGCGCTCGCCAGCGGCGGTGTCGCTTCGAGCGTCACGGTCAGCGGCTGCGGTTGCTGCACCTCGACTGGCAACCACGGCCAGTTGTTGAACAGCAGGCCGCCGGCAGCAGCGTGCACCGCTACCGAAAAAAGCAGTGCAAGCAACAGCACCGGCGGCGACCGATGCTGGCCGGCGCGGCGCAAATATTCGCGATTCTCTGACATCGGATTACGATTCATGCAGGCAGCCCGGGCTGGCCGACCCTGATCGCTAATTATGCCATCAAAACACCGGCAATTTGAGGTTGAAAGCGCGCTCGACAAACCAGACTCCCGCGCGCAGGCAAATCAGCGCGGAGCCGCCCAGGAAAATCACACGCTGGTAGAGCATCGTCCGCCGCAGCCAGTAAGCGGTCGGCAGGAATACGCTCACGATCGCCAGTTGGCCGACCTCGACACCCAGATTGAAGCCGACCAGCGCCAGCAGCAGTACCTCCCTCGGCAAACCGAGGTCGGCCAGCACGCTGGCGAAACCAAAACCATGGATCAGCCCGAACGCGAAGGCGACCATCCAGCGCCGCCGCTCGAACAACGGGAAAATGTTGTTGAGAGCCGCCAGTATTACCGACAGCGCGATCGCCGATTCGGTCAACCGGGTCGGCAGCGTGATCACGCCGAGTGCGGCGAGACTCAACGTGATCGAATGCGCAATGGTAAATGCGGTCACGATCTTGAGCACATCCCAGAACGCGGGCTTGAAACGCTCGACCGCATGCCAGCCGTTGCGCGACGGCACCAGCACCGCCGGCAGCAGCAGAGACAACAGGAACAGGATGTGATCGAACCCGATCCAGATGTGCCATACGCCCTCGCGGCCGTAATCGAGGAATTGCACGAAGCGGCTTGGCCGCGTCAGCTCGAAGCGCTGGCGCGCTGCTTCCGGGCTGAAGATCGCGGTGCGGGTCACTCCCTCGTATTCGAGCCGCAGCAAGCCCTTGTGCTGGGGATCCAAGTCGAAGAACAGGTTGTATCCCAGGTCGAGCGCGCGGCCCAGCTGTGCGCACTGCGCCTCGAAGCGCAGCACCGCGTAGGCGCCGTCGCTGTGATGATCGACCATCTGCGCGCTCACGCGCGGCTGACACGCCGCGCCGTCGAGCGCAATCGTGAGCCGCGCCAGCGCATACGCGGCGATCTCGTTGTGCCGCGCGCGCAGCTCGCCCCAAGTGATGTCGCCGTCCCCATTGCTGTCGAGCCCGATCGCGAAATCAAGATCGCGCAGCGCGATGTCCCACTGGCCGCGCACCGCGCTGCCGGCAACCGTGACCGTCAGATAACTGTCGCTCGGCTTGTGCGCCGCCGCAGCGCTTGCGAACAAAGCGAACAGCAAGAACAGCGCGGCACGCATCACGCCGCGCCTTTACGGATTGCCGCGAGCTGATCGGCCAGACGCTGCAAGTACCAGTCTTCGATGTGAGTTTTCGCCATCCAGTCGAGCACCGGCTGCGCCGCTTCGGGCCGACGAAGCGCGAGCGCAACCTCGAGCAGCACGCGTGCGTCGCGCGGCTCGCGTTGCACCCGCCAGTTGCTTTGCGCGAGCCTGAGCGCTTCCTCCGGTCGGTTCTGCAGTTGCAGGCTGAAGTGCGACTCCTCCTGCTCGTGGGTGGTATCGCCGCGCAAACGCGCCGCCGCGTAACGATCGGCGAGCGTCGCCTGATGCTCGCGCGCGGCCCTTGCATTTGCCGCATGCTCGGCGAGCGCCAGCCGCAACAGCAATGGATCGGCGAGAGTCCAGTCCTTGAGCAACGCAATCACCTCCTGCGGACGACCGTAATCGAGCAGAAAATCGGCATAGGCAGCAAGCAGAAACCCGTCCGTGATGTCGAGCGCCAGCGCCTGCCGGAAATGATCTTCGGCGAGTTTCGAGTCATTGAGCCGCCACGCCATTTCCGCGAGCCGGGTCAGTACCCACATTTTTTGTGCCGCGTTGACATCGGTCGCGCGGGCCAGCGCCCGGCTCAGCGTGTCGTGGCTCTGGCGCGCGTACCCGTTCAGGCCGTCGACAAAGGCAACGCAGGCGACGGCAATCAGTTCGGGCACGAGCGGTGCGAGCCGCGCGCAATCGCGCCGTGATTCCTCATAATCGGCCTGGACCACATGAATTGCCGCGCGCAGTGACCATGCGCGTGGATCGGCGGAATCGCGTTCGATCGCACGCGCGAGATCGGCCAGCGCTCCCGGAAAATCATGCCGGTATTGCAGCAGCGTGGCCCGCATTACCAGCACCGGGGTCGGCGGCTGCGGCTGATCCCACCAGAGCTTGAGCGCGGCCTGGGCATAGCCGACATAGCGCGGATCGCCCTGCGCGTTGGCCTGCTCGAAATAGCGCCGTGCGAGCCGGATCGCGAGCTCTAGGTTCTGCGGGTCGCGCGACAGTTCGCCGCGCAGGTTCTTGATTTCGCGCATCGCCGGGTCATTCGGCTTGGATGGCAGACGTTCCAGCAATTCGTTGTCGGCACGCGGCACGTACGGCGCTGCGATGCCGCCGGTAGCGAGCAGCAGCATGAACAGCAACGAAACGTGGCGATATGACATGGTGATCGGACGTTTATCGGCCTGAGCGGACAGCGGTTGGCTGGACAAACCAGCGCCACCACCCGGATCATAGTTGGATTTGCATACGTAAACAACGTGTTATATAGTAGCGTCAACCAATTTACAGTCGAGTGCGTATTATCTGTTGTGGTCACGCACGAGGCCATATTGGTGGTTTGTTCAGATCCAATAACTCAGAGAGGAGAATCACGTGAAAAAAATGCTTGCTGTACTGACCGCTGCCGCTTTCGGTGTTGCTTCGATTGGTGTGTTTGCTGCTTCGCACACCGGTGGCGCTCCGATGAAAGATGCTAAAGTTGATTGCAAGGACCCGAAAAACAAAAACGACAAAGCTTGCGCCCCGAAAAAAGACGAAACGAAGAAGAAATAATCTTTCGTCTTCCAGGCAAGGCAGGGGATATCCCCTGCCTTTTTTTCGCCTGGCCGCCGGGCATTTTCCCGATCACCATGGCCGCTGAACACCGGTTCGTTCAGACGTTAAAACTCGCGCGTTCCGGAAAATTGATATGACGTGGAAACCCAACATCACCGTCGCCACTGTTACCGCACGCGACGGCAAAATTCTAATGATCGAGAAGAAAACCGGGCGCAGCGCGCTTTACAATCCAATCAGCCGGCCGGCCACCTCGAGCTGGCCGATCGATGGTCGCAGCGGTAATCCGCGAAATGCTTGAGGAAAGCGCCCATCACTATCTGCCGCGGGCGCTGCTAAGGGTCTACCATTATCAATACCGCCCGAATAACGTGACTTATATGCGCTTTGGCGTCACCGGAGAAATCACTGGATACGATAAACAATGCGCGCTCGATGCCGGCATTATTCGCGCGGTGTGGCTCACGCCCGAGAAAATTCGCGCCGGCAACGATCGCCACTGCTCCTCGCGCGCTGCATCGACGATTATCCGGCGGGCAGGCGCGTTACCCACTTGAGCTCATCACGCATTACGCCTGATCCACCATGGCCAGGCAACGCATAGTCGTCGGCATGTCGGGCGGGGTCGACTCGTCGGTCGCGGCCCTGCTGCTCAAGCAACAAGGATTCGATGTCGTCGGCCTGTTCATGAAAAACTGGGAAGACGATGACGATGAGCAATACTGCAGCTCGCGCCAGGACCTGATCGACGCTGCGTCGGTCGCCGACAAAATCGGCATCGAGATCGAGGCCGTCAATTTTTCCGCCGAATACAAGGAACGCGTCTTCAGCGAATTCCTGCGCGAATACCAGTCCGGCCGCACGCCCAATCCGGATGTGCTGTGCAACGCCGAGATCAAATTCCGTTCGTTCCTCGATCACGCGCTGGCGATGGGCGCCGGGCGTATCGCGACCGGACACTACGCGCAATTACATGAAGTCGACGGGCTGTTTGAACTGCTGAAAGCCGAGGACGGCACCAAGGACCAGAGCTATTTTCTGTACCGGCTCAATCAGGCGCAGCTCGCGAAAACGCTGTTCCCGCTCGGCACGCTTTACAAACGCGAGGTACGCGAGATCGCGCGCAAAGCCGGGCTGCCGAACCACGACAAGAAGGATTCGACCGGCATCTGCTTTATCGGCGAGCGGCCGTTCCGTGAATTCCTGAACCGCTATCTGCCGGCAGACCCGGGTGAGATCTGGACACTCGACGGCCACGTGGTCGGCCGTCACATGGGACTCATGTTCTACACGATCGGCCAGCGTCAGGGCCTCGGGGTTGGCGGGCTACGCCGGGGGCATGGTGGCGACGAGCGCAGCAGCGACGGCAATGCCTGGTACGTAGCGGCAAAGGATATCCCCAACAACCGTCTGCTGGTGGTGCAAGGCCACGACAACGACGCGTTGTTGAAAAATACGCTGACCGGCATCGATCTCAACTGGATCGGCGGCGCACCGCCGCACTGCAAATGGGTCTACGGCGCTAAAACACGCTACCGCCAGAAAGATGCGCCATGCACCATCGCGCGCGTCGACGCCGACAGCTGCGACGTCGAATTCGCCGAGCCGCAGTGGGCGGTAACGCCCGGCCAGTCGGTGGTGATTTATGAAAGCCGCGTGTGCCTGGGAGGGGGAATAATTCAGTAAAGCGGGCCTTGGCGTTACGCCTTGGGCGGAACGGTATCCTTGAACGGCGCGCGCTGTAATAGTTTCTCAAACAACTTGGCAAGGTTCGGATAGAGCTTGCGCCAGTTGAGATCGGGCAGGCGCAAGTCGAGAAACCCCAGCGCGCAGCCGACCGCGATGTCGGACAGGTTGTAAAGATCGCCGCTGCACCATGCCTTGCCGGCGAGTTCCTCCGACATCGCCTTCAGCGCACGATCGATTTTGCCCTGCTGGCGCGCGATCCACTCCGCGCTTTGTTTCTCGGCCGCGCGCCGCTTTTCCATCACGATCGCGACCGCGGCTTCGGTGCAGCCGTCGGCCAACGCTTCCCAGCGCCGCACCTGTATGCGATGGCGCGTGTCCTCCGGGATCAGCCGTGCCACCGGGCTCGCGCTGTCGAGGTGCTCGACGATCACGCGCGAATCGAACAGCGTGGTGTCGTCGTCGAGCACCAGCACCGGAATCTTGCCGAGCGGATTGTATTCGGGAACGCGCGTTGCAGCGTCCCCCGGGTTATCAATAACAAAATCGTAATCGATGTGTTTTTCCGCCAGCACGACGCGGACTTTGCGGCTGTACGGGCTGAACGGGTTTGCAATCAACTTCATTTAATTATCCGCTTCCTCGGGTCGTTACAACGTTTAGATTGTAACATTCGATACATTGTTCCCCGCCCGCCGCGACTACGCTCCATCCAAGATGATCGCAGTGCGCTTGACGCGCTGACACCGCGAGGGGTAGGCTTCGCGACAGTTCCTTCATTAACGCATATATGGGCTCTGTCGCTGACAAATTCGTCCTGTTCACCCAGCCCGGGTGAAGCAGCTGCCTGCGAGCGAAAGAGTTTCTTTCGAAAAAAAGCATCGACTTCGTCGCGATCGACGTGCTCAACGACGCGGGCGGGCGTGAGAAGCTGCTCGCGCTCGGCGTGCGCAATGTACCCGTGGTGGCGCGAGGCGACCAATTCGTCTTCGGTCAGAACCTGGAGGACGTCGCCGAGTTCGTCGGCCTGCAAGGCACAGGGCATAAGCCGCTGCCGCCCGATCAACTGATCAAAAAATGGACCAACGTGCTGCGCGCCGTGCAGCGCTACATCCGCCAGATGCCGAGCGAGCGCCTGAGCGAGCGCGTGATCGACAACCGCGACCGCTCGATCCGGTTGATGGGCCACCACGTGTTTCGCATCGGCGAGGCTTTCCTCGAAACCGCGGTCGACGGCGTCGAATATGCGGTCCAGCTTGCCAACATTCCGCCCAAGGACGGCACGTTCACGACCGGCGACGAGATCGCGCGTTACGGCGACACCGTCATCGCGCGGCTGCAGCAATGGTGGGACGGGCTCGCCGACAAATCATGCCGGCAGAAAGTGAAGACTTTTTTCGGCATGCAGCCGGTTTACATGCTCTACGAGCGCTCGACCTGGCACTCCGCGCAGCACGCGCGTCAATTGATCGCGGTGCTCGAGCGCTATGGCATCGAGCCCGACGGACGACTCACCAAGGAAGACCTCGCCGGGCTGCCATTGCCCGAGAGGCTATGGGAATAGCCGCAGGCAATATGCTAAACAAAAGCCCCGCACGCGGGGCTTTTTGTTAATTGCGCTGCGCGCGCGTATCGTCGGCCGCGACTTGCCGAGCGGCCATACGGCTTCATGGACGGGCTCGGGCAAAGCGGGATGCTGCAGCGCGGCGCGTCGCAAATCCAAATTGAACATAGCATAGATGCCGAAAACTGCGCTAAACTGGCCATTCGCGCTGCGGTAATTCCCGTCACGCTTCAACCCACGTCAGCCAGATGAATTTGCCCTCCCCTCATTTCGCCGCGCTGCGTCGCGGATATCAGCCGCCATGCTGAATCACGCCGCCACCGCGCGTCGCGCGATCCCTTCGGTCGACCGGCTGCTCAAGCTCGAGGCGGTCGAAGCCCTCGTCAGCGAGTACGGCCGTCCGCTTGTCGTAGAAACCATCCGCACGGTGCTCGACGAGCAGCGCACGCTGCACAAGGAGTCGCGCGCCTCAATCAATCTCGACGAGACCGCGCTGACGGCGCAATGCGCGGAGCGGCTGCGCGCCGCGACCAGCGCATCGCTCAAACCGGTATTCAACCTGACCGGCACCGTGCTGCACACCAATCTCGGCCGTGCGCTGTTCGCGCCCTCCGCCGCACAAGCTGCGGTCGCGGCGATGACGCGCGCGGTCAACCTCGAATTCGATCTTGCCGGCGGCGCGCGCGGCGAGCGCGATAGCCATGTCGAAGCATGGCTCAAGCGGCTCACCGGCGCGCAAGCCGCGATCGTCGTCAATAACAACGCCGCGGCGGTGTACCTCGTGCTGAATACGCTCGGGCTGCGCAAGGAAGTGATCGTATCGCGCGGCGAGTTGATCGAGATCGGCGGTGCGTTCCGCATCCCCGACATCATGGCGCGCGCGGGCTGTAAGCTGCGCGAAATCGGCACCACCAACCGCACTCATGCGCGCGACTACGAGCAGGCGATCGGCGCGCGCAGCGCTGCGATCATGAAAGTACACGCCAGCAATTACGCGATCCAGGGCTTCACCTCGAGCGTGCCGGAAACCGGACTCGCCGCGATCGCGCGCGCGCATGGATTGCCGTTCATCGTCGATCTCGGCAGCGGCACGCTGGTGGATCTCGAGCGCTACGGGCTGCCGCACGAACCGACGCCGCGCGACGCGATCGCCAATGGCGCCGACGTCGTCACCTTCAGCGGCGACAAGCTGCTCGGCGGCCCGCAATGCGGGCTGATCATCGGCCGCACGGAATTGATCGCGAAGATAAGAAAGAACCCGATGAAGCGCGCGCTGCGCGTCGACAAAGTCACGCTCGCCGCGCTCGAAGCGACACTGCGCCTCTATGCCGACCCCGAGCGGCTCGCGCGCGAACTGCCGACGCTGCGCCTGCTGACGCGCCCACGGGTCGAAATCGAAACGCAAGCGCAACGCGTGTTGCCGGCACTTTCCAGCGCCGTCGCCGGTTACGCTGACGCCAGGATCATCGACTGCGCAAGCCAGATCGGCAGTGGCGCGCTGCCGGTCGATGCGTTGCCGAGCACGGGAATTGCTATGACGCCGCACGTCAAGCGCAAGAACGCGGCGGCAGCCGCGATCGCCGATGCTTTCCGCGCGCTGCCGGTGCCGGTAATCGGCCGCGTCAATGACGGCGTATTTATTCTCGATCTGCGCTGCCTCGACGACGAACCACAGTTCGTCGAGCAACTGCGTCATCTCAAGCTGCCTGATTCATTGCGCCGATGATTGCAACTGCCGGCCGCGCGCACGGATGAATGCAAACTTCTTCAACGATTTTGCCATGGTCGCGGAGCTGTTCGAGCTCGCGATGCGCTTCCGCCACGTGCAGGGGTGGCTCGGCGACGATGAGGGATATATGCTGTACCGCTTGGCGCGCGATGCCGATGGCGCCGGAGCGATTGTCGAAATCGGCAGCTGGATGGGGCGCTCCACAGCCTGGCTCGCGGCCGGCAGCAAGGCGGCGGGACGCGAGCGCGTGCATGCCGTCGACGTATTCGATGGCGGGCCGATGCTCAAGCAACTCGACATCATTCAAAGCGAAGGCACGACTTATCACCGCTTCGCCGAAAATCTCGAAGGCCTTGGGCTGTTTGATTACGTCGAACCGGTCATGGCCGACTCCCGCGAAGCGGCGCGCCGCTGGAACGCAGGCGCGATCCGGTTGCTGTTTATCGACGGCGACCACAACTACGCCGCGGTCAAGGCCGACTTCGAACTCTGGTCGCAGCACGTGCCGGTCGGCGGCTACGTCGTCTTCGACGACGCCGTGGAGAAGCATCCCGGCGTTTGGCAGTTCCTCCAGGAAGTGCTGGCGGACAGCGAACACTGGCAACCACTGCTTCGCGTCGGCAAGACGCAAACCTTCCGCCGCGTCGGCTGACATGGCCGCGATCATGCTTAATCCGCCCGAGCCTTCGCCATGATTGTTGCCACAGCAGGTCACATCGATCACGGCAAGACGACGCTCGTCAAAGCGCTGACCGGTGTCGACACCGATCGCCTGCCGGAAGAAAAAGCGCGCGGCATCTCGATCGATCTCGGCTTTGCGTACTGGAAAACCGGCGACGGCGGCACCATCGGCTTTGTCGACGTGCCGGGCCACGAGCGTTTCATCCGCAACATGCTCGCCGGCGTGTGCGGCATCGACTACGTGATGGTGATCGTCGCCGCTGACGACGGCGTAATGCCGCAAACCGTGGAGCATCTGCACATCGTCGACCTCCTCAATGTTACGCACGGCGTCGCCGTCGTCACCAAGACCGACCGCGTTGCCGCCGAGCGCGTAAACAAAGTGATCACGAACGTGCGCGATCTGCTCGCTCCCACCGCGCTCGCCTCGATACCAATAATACCGGTGTCTGCTGTCAGCGGCGACGGCGTCGCAGCCTTGCGCGACGAACTCGCGGCTGCCGCCAGGGCGCACGGCAGCCGCGGGCATGCAGGCCGGCATTTCCGTTATGCAATCGACCGTGCATTTACCATCGCCGGCAGCGGCACGGTGGTGACCGGCACCGTGTTCAACGGCGCCGTCGCGACCGGCGACAAGCTTATGCTGTCCCCGAGCGGCGTCGAAGTGCGGGTACGCGCGATCCAGAAGCAGGGGCAACCTGCCCAGCAGGCGGCCGCCGGCGAGCGCTGCGCGCTCAATCTCGCGGGTGCCGATCTCGCGCAGGTCGGGCGCGGCGACTGGGCAGTCGCTCCGGCAATACACGCGCCGAGCCAACGCATCGACGTCCGGCTGCAGGTGCTGGCGAGCGAAACCCAGCCGCTCAAACACTGGACGCCGGTGCATCTTCATCTCGGTACCACCGATGTCACGGCACGTATCGCGATCCGGCGCGGCACATCGGTCGCGCCCGGCGCATCAGCCGTGGTGCAACTGATTGCCGACCGGCCACTCGCCGCGCTGCACGGCGACCGCTTCATCATCCGCGACCAGTCGGCTTCGCGCACCATCGGTGGCGGCAGCGTGATCGACCCGTTTGCTCCCGCCGCACGCCGCCATACCCAGGCGCGCGCGGCGCAGCTCGCCGCGCTCGAGCATGCCGAACCGGACGCCGCGCTTGCCGCGCTGCTGGCGTGCACTGCCGCGGGCATAGACCTGATGCACTTCGAGCGCGCGTTCAACCTCATTCCCGAACACGCCGCGGCGTTACTGCAGCAGGCTGACGCCGTCGTTGTCGGCATCGAGCAACGCGTCGCGCTGCCGCGCGCAACGGCGGACACAATCAAGCAGCATGTGCTCGAAGCGCTGGCGCGCTTCCACCGCGAGTCGCCGCAGGCGCTGGGCGCCGATATCGAAATGTTGCGCAAGACGCTCGCGCCGACGCTCGCTGCCGCGACTTTCGCAGCGCTGCTGCGCGGGCTCGCCGATGAGCGCAAAATCGAAACCGCGGGCCCGGCTGTGCGCCTGCCGCAGCACGTAGCAACCGCCAATCCCGCCGACGAGAAGATGTGGCAAACGGTAAAACCGGCGCTCGATGCCGCCCGCTTCAACGTGCCGCCGCTGCGCGAGCTCGCGCCCGCGGCCGGGCTCAAGGAAGCGATACTCAAGGATTTTTTGCATCGCAAAAGCCGCACCGGCGAAGTGATCCGCGTGACCCCGGAACGGTTTTACCCGCGCGCGACGCTCGCCCAGCTCGCCGCGATCGCGCAGGCCGTGGCGCAGGCTGCGCACGGGGGACAATTCACCGCAGCGCAGTTCCGCGATGCGAGCGGCCTCGGCCGCAGCCTCGCGATCGAAATCCTCGAATGCCTCGACCGGCTCGGCATCACGCAGCGCATCGGCGATGCGCGCAAGATGCGCCGCGATTTCGTGCCGCTGCTCGGCGCCGCCAGCGCACCGCCGCCTGCCGCCGCGCCCAATACCGTCGCACAATCCAGCCCGCAAGCGCAGCGGCGCCCGCCACTGCATCATTCGAAACGCTGAGGTGAATGCGTGTCCGATTCAAGCTTTGACGTCATCGTGATCGGCGCCGGCATCACCGGCCTGGCCGCCGCCAAACACACTGCGCAAAACGGGCTTACGACCGCGAGTATCGAAGCGCTGCTGTTCGGCGGGCTGGTCGTCAACATCAACGAACTGGATGGCGAGCCGCACGGTTCAGGCACCGATCTGGCATCGAACCTGATGATGGAGATCGCCGAGCTCGGCGCCGCCAATCTTTCCGAAACCGTCACCGCGCTCACGCGCGATGGCGATTTCCTGGCGGTCACCACGGACGCGGGTAAACATCGGGCACGCGTTGTGATCGTCGCCTCCGGCGCGAAACTCAAGCGCCTTGGCATCCCGGGCGAAGCCGAGTTCGAGCATAAAGGCGTGTCGCAATGCGCCGATTGCGACGGTCCGATGTACAAGGACGAGGATGTGGTGGTGGTCGGAGGCGGCGATTCGGCGCTGCAGGAAGCGCTGGTGCTCGCTGCGTTCTGCAAACGCGTGCACCTCGTTTACCGCGGCGCGAAGTTCCGCGCGCGCCAGCACCTGATCGCCGCCGTCGCCACGCGAGCCAACATCAAGCCCGCGTGGAACACGGTCGCCGAGGAGGTGCGCGGCGCGCAGATGGTCAATGGAGTACGCGTGCGTAATACCGCCGACGGCAAGGTAAGCGAGATACCATGCGCCGGTTTCTTCGCCTACGTCGGACTCGAGCCGACCTGCGAGTTTGTGCCGCCGGAAATCAAACGCGACGCGGGCGGCCTTATGGTCACCGACTCATCGCTGCAGACGGCGATGCACGGGGTTTACGCGGCGGGCGCGGTGCGTGCCGGATACGGCGGCCTGCTCACGCATGCCATTGCCGAGGGACGCGCTGCGGCGCAGTCGGCTATCGCCGCGGCGCGCGGATGACCGATATCGACATTCGAATATAATCGCGCTACATTTTGCATCCGCAATCGGAAGGGAATCGTCCCCGGTGGGGCGGCCGGACTTCAAACCCGGTAGGGGCTGTTTCAGTTCTGCGTGGGTTCGACTCCCACTCTCTTCCGCCACCATTCCCGGGACCACGGCCGGACGGACCCGGTCTTGTGCAGAAAGGAGAACGAAAATGTTCCGCTCCAGGATCGCGCCAGGTGCATTGTTGCTCGCGGCTCTTGCTGCGGGCGGCGCAATCCACGGGGCGATCGCGCAAACCTACCCATCGGGACCGGTCCGCATCGTTATTCCTTACCCTCCGGGCGGCGGTACCGATATTCTGGGACGCGCGATCGGCCAGAAGCTCAACGAACGCTTCGGCCAGCCGGTCGTGGTTGACAATCGCGCCGGCGCCAATGGCACCGTCGGCGCCGCGCTGGTCGCGAAATCACCGGCCGACGGTCAATCGCTGTTGATGGTGCCCGCCGGCTATGCCGCCAACCCCGCCCTGTACAAAAGCCTGCCCTACGATCAAGCGCGCGATCTGGCGCCGGTTTCTCATCTTGCCTCGGGCCCGCTCGTGCTGGTGGTGCACCCATCGCTGCCTGTCAGATCGGTGCAAGAGTTGATCGCGCTCGCCAAAGCGCGGCCGGGCGAGCTCAACGTCGGCTCCGCCGGCATCGGCTCGCTGCCGCATCTGTGCGCGGAACTCTTCAACACAGCGAGCGGCGTCAAGCTGACCCACATCCCGTACAAGGGCTCGGGCAATGCAATCATCGATGTGATGAGCGGGCAGGTGCCGGTGTATTTCATGAACATTCTGCAAAGCCTGCCGCTGATCAAGGCCGGCAAGCTGCGTGCACTCGGCGTGACGAGCCCGCAGCGCTCGGCCATCGCGCCCGACCTCCCGGCGATCGCGGAGACTGTAGCGGACTTCGACATGACCAACTGGTACGGCATGCTGGTTCCCGCGGCGACGCCGCGAGAAGTCATCGGCAAGCTGCAGCAAGAGGTCGCGCGCGTGCTGAACCTGCCGGAGCTCAAGGAGCGCCTCGCCGCCGACGGCATGACGGTGGTCGCCAGCACGCCCGAGCAATTCGCTGAGTTTCTGGCCCGCGAGACCGCCAAATACAACCGTGTCATTCAGGCCGCCGGCATCAAAGGCTCACAGTGACGCCCTCACTGCTTGCATGCCGACGCGGAACGCATGACTACGATATCAGGGAGACAACATGACACGCTCCAACCAACCGCACGAACCGCGCTACGACGTGCTGTGGCCGTTGAGCCGCAAAGCAGTCAAAGCCACCGCGGCCGCGCCGCGCATTCCCGATCTCAACGGCAAAATCATCGCCGAAGTGTGGGACGCGATCCTGCGCGGCGACACGATTTACCCGCTCGTGCGTGAATACATCAAGGCACGCTTCCCGCACGCGAAGTTCGTCGGTTACGACGAGTTCGGCAACTTCCACGGCGCGCGCGAGCGCGAAATCGTCGCGGCGCTGCCGGACAAGCTGCGCGCCCATCGCATCGACGCCGCAATCATCGGCGTCGGCGCCTGAGGGAGCTGCACGCCCGCCGTGTTGCGGGCCGCAGCGGTAATCGAGAAGCTCGGCATACCGACCGCCTCCATCATCGGCTCGGGGTTCCTCAAGCAGGCGGAAGTGATCACGAAAGGTCTGGGCGTGCCGCTCGCGATCGGCGTGTATCCGGGCGCGCCGATGGTGGAC
Source organism: Gammaproteobacteria bacterium (assembly GCA_041483135.1). Classification (GTDB taxonomy): domain Bacteria; phylum Pseudomonadota; class Gammaproteobacteria; order Burkholderiales; family SG8-41; genus PALSA-1004. The sequence continues at coordinate 61,108 of JBGPFE010000013.1, forward strand.
AGCGAAGCAGTGCTAGCGCGCAAGGTCGAGGAAACGCTGGCGCCGGGCCTGCTCAAGGGCCTGACCGGCGAAGCACCCCGTGCGGCGGACGCCAAGGCGGAGCCCGCGGCGGGACAAGTGATTTTCAGCGGCACGTTCGACGAAGTCCAGGAGCACTTCTACCGGCAGTTGTGGACCGACGGCATGCCGATCGTGCCGCCGACGCGCGAGCGCATCGACGCGTTCCTCGCCTATACCGAACGCAGGCCCGACTCGGTGATTCGTGCGGTACCGCAGGAAGGCCGCGAAGCGAGCATCCTGAGCATCGCGGTGACCGGCGTGATGGCGGGCTGCCGGCCCGAATACATGCCGGTGCTGATTGCAGTGATCGAAGCGATGTGCGAACCCGCGTTCCGCATCGAGGACTGCGGGTCGACGCCGGGCTGGGAGCCGGTTGTGATCGTCAACGGCCCGATCGTGAAGGAACTCGACTTCAATTGCGGGCAGGGCATGATGCGCGTCGGCCGTCAGGCCAACACCAGCATCGGCCGCTTCGTGCGCATGTTCCTGCGCAATATCTGCGGCTACCGGATTCCGCCCGGCGCCGGCGACAAGGGCTCGATCGGCCAGAGCTTTCTGGTGGCGATGGCTGAAGACGAAGACACCGCGCGCGAGATCGGCTGGCCGACATTCGCCCAAGACCGCGGTTTCGCGCCGGGAGAAAACGTCGTCACGGTGCACAGCGTCGTGGCAATCACCTCGCCCATATACAGCGGCGGCGATCGCGCGGTCGACCACGTACAGCAATGGGCGGAGGTCATGGGCCACAGTTTTACTTACTGGGCGCACACGGGCTTCAAGACCGGGCTCTGGAACCCGCTGATCGTCGCCGGCCCCGGCATTGCCAAAGCGATCGCGAGTGAATGGAGCAAGGACGAGGTGCGGCGTTATCTATACGAGCACGTCAAGGTCACCGCGGAACGCGCAACGCACTATGCGCGCATGACGAGCACGCCGACGTTCAGCCTCGAGCAACTGGTGAAAGACGGCATCCTGCCACCCGAGTACGCGGCATCGAGCGATCCGCAGCGACTCATCAACGTCATCATCAAGCCTGAAATGATCGGGATCCTGGTTGCCGGCGATCCGGGCCGCAACCAGTCGCGCGCTTACATGGGCAATCACATGCAGGGCCCGCCGACCAGCCGGCGCGTCGAGCTGCCGCGCGATTGGGCGCAGCGCATTAAAGCTAAAATCTGATTCTAGCCACAGAGGACACAGAGCTCACAGAGAAAAAACCAAGGCGTATTTATGTTTCTGTCTTTCTGTTTCCTCTGTGTTCTCTGTGATCTCTGTGGCAAATATTTTTGACGTAGGAGCATGATGGAAGAAATCCGCATCCTGTCGCCGACCGGCGTCTGCGGCTCGGGCTTTCTCGAGGCGTCCTTCGAGAAAGCGCTGGCCCTGAAGCCCGACTTCATCGGCTGCGACGCCGGCTCGACCGATCCGGGGCCGAGCCATCTGGGTGCGGGACACGCGGCGTTTCCACGCGATGCGGTCAGGCGCGACCTGCGATTGATGCTGCTCGGCGCGCGCAAGCTCAAGGTGCCGCTCCTGATCGGCTCCGCGGGCACCGCGGGCGGCAACGTGCACCTCGAATGGTTCTGCGGAATTCTCAACGAGATTGCGGCGGTTGAAAATCTGCGCTTCAAGCTCGCGCTGATCCACGCAGAACAGGACAAGGCTTATCTGAAGAAGCGTCTGCGCGAAGGCCGCATCAAGCCGCTGCAACCGGCGCCTGAATTCAACGACGCGGTGATCGATCGCAGCGCGCACATCGTCGGCATGATGGGCGCGGAACCTTACATGCGCGCGCTCGATGCCGGCGCTGACGTCATCGTCGCGGGACGTTCGAGCGACACCGCGATCTTCGCGGCGCTGCCCGTCATGCGCGGCTTTCCCGAAGGCATCGCGTGGCACGCGGCGAAAATACTCGAATGCGGCGCAGCGGCAGTGGTCAACCGCAAGACCCCGGACTGCATGTTTGCGTGGGTACGCAAAGACCATTTCGTGGTCGAGGCGCCCGACACCACGCTGCGCTGCACGCCGCAGAGCATCGCTTCGCACAGCCTGTACGAGAACGCCGATCCATTCAAGCTCGTGGAGTGCTCGGGAACGCTCGATCTGACGCACAGCCGGTATGAGACGGTAAGCGAGCGAGCGGTGAAAGTCTCCGGCAGCGCATTCATTCCGGCTTCGCGTTACACGGTCAAGCTCGAAGGCGCGGAGAAAATCGGTTACCAAAGCATCGTCATCGGCTCGGTGCGCGACCCGTTCATCATCCGCCAGATCGACGACTGGACCGAGCGGCTGATCACCCGTATCCACGCGCGCGTGAAACAGGTTTACGCCAACCGGCTCAAGCACGAGGACTACTTCGTCAACATCCGCATCTACGGCAAGAACGGCACCATGGGGCCGCTCGAGCCGGTGAAGGAAATCCGTTCGCACGAGTTGTGCCTGATTATCGAAGTCACGGCCCCGACCCAGGAGATCGCGAGCGCGATCGCCGCCATAGTGCGGCACCAGGGACTGCATCTGCCGATACCCGAATGGAGCGGGCTCATCACCGCGCTCGCCTGCCCGTACAATCCCGCGCACCTCGAGCGCGGCGCGGTCTACCGCTTCAACGTGAACCACGTCGCCGAGCCCGATGACCCGTACGAGATGTTTCCGATGGAGCTCGCCGAGATCAACGGCGCATCGCACAAGGCCATCGCCGCATGACCATATTGGCCGAACTCGCGCGGCTCATCCGCAGCAAGAATGCGGGCCCGTTCGAGCTGACGTTCGACATCATGTTCGACGACGCGGCGACTTACGAACGCGTCAAGCGCTCCGGCGCGGTAAGCCGCGAAGCGGTGGCACTACGCTACGGGCTGCCGGCAGCGGATGTGAAGTTTTTCTACTGCGATCACGCGCTGGCGATCAAGGCCTCGATCCCGCGCCCGTGTGTTCAGGGCGACCTGCGCGACAGCGACGGGCACGGCGGCCAGCAGTACGCGCCGCTGATGGACATCGAGATCCCTTGACTGCCTCCCGATTGCACTAGCTCTCGCGAGTAAAATAGCGGGATAAACGCAAGGCCGGCGCGCCGGCTACATACCTACGAGGAGGAAACGAATGTCGATTGCACGTGCATCCAGAATCTGCAGCGCCGCGCTGATTGTGTTTGCCGCAAGCCATTGCGCGTTCGCGCAGGCGCAGCGCGATCCAGCAAAGGCTTACCCCGACAAGCCGATCCGGTTGATCGTGCCATTTGCCCCGGGCGGCGGCACCGACATCACGGCGCGCACGATCGCGCTCAAGCTCACCGAGGCGTGGGGCCAGCCGGTCGTCACCGACAACCGCGCCGGCGCGAACGGCACCATCGGCGTCGATATCGCGACCAAATCGCCACCCGACGGCTACACGCTGACGATGATTTCTTCGAGCCATTCCGTCAATGTAAGCCTGTACAACAAACTGCCCTACGACCTCGTCAGGGACCTCGCTCCCATCACGCAAGCGACCACCCAGCCTTACGCGCTGGTCGTGCATCCATCGGTGCCGGCGAAGTCAGTCAAGGAGCTGATCGCTATTGCCAAAGCCAAACCCGGTACGCTCAATTACGGCTCGTCCGGCACCGGCGGGCTGAGCCACCTGTCGGGCGCGCTGCTCGCCTCGCTCGCCGGCATCAGCATCACGCACGTGCCATACAAAGGCGGCGCTCCGGCAATGACCGATGTCATCGGCGGCCAGATCCAGATGCTGTTCTCGACGATCCTGCAATCGCACGCCCATATCAAGGCCGGCCGGCTGCGGGCGCTCGCTGTGACGACCGCGAAACGCTCAGGGGGCGCGCCCGAGCTGCCAACCATGCAGGAGGCGGGCGTGCCCGGCTACGAGGTGGCCGGCTGGTACGGGGTGCTGGCGCCGGCCGGAACCCCGCAGGCCATCATTACCAGGCTCAACAAGGAGATCGTGCGGATTCTGCACACCGAGGACGTCAAGGAGCGGCTCTCGGCCGATGGCTCGGAGCCGGTCGGCAATACGCCGGCGCAGTTCGCGGCGCATATCAAATCCGAGATTGCGAAATGGCGCATAGTCGTCAAGGAAGCCGGGATCCGTGCAGAATGAGCGCTTAACCCGCCGCAATCGAATGGGGTCATCATGCCTCTAGCACTTGAGCTCGCCAGGCGCATCAACGCGCTCTCTTACCAGGATCTGCCGCCGCCGGCCGTGCACTGGGCCAAGGTCGGCATCCTCGATACGGTCGGCGTCACGCTGGCCGGCAGCAGCGACCCGGGCACGCGCATTCTCGAGCAGGTGCTCGTTGCAGCGCCAGGCCCGGCGCTGGTTTTCGGCAGCGCCCGGCGCGTCAATGCACTCGACGCGGCGCTGATCAACGGCACGGCATCGCACGCGCTTGACTTCGACGACTGCAACAACACGCTGGGCGGCCACCCGTCGGCGCCGATACTGTCGGCGTTGTTCGCGCTTGCCGAGCAAACCGGCGCGAGCGGCCGCGATTTCATCGCCGCCTATGTCGCCGGTTTCGAAACCGAATGCAAAATCTCGCTAGGCGTCAATTTCTACCAGTACACCCGCGGCTGGCATCCGACCGCGACGATCGGCGTGTTCGGCGCCGCCGCCGCATGCGCGCGCCTTCTGCGTTTAAGCGATGAACAAACCGCGACCGCGCTCGCGATCGCGGCATCGTTCGCCTCAGGCATCAAATCCAACTTCGGCACCATGGTGAAGCCGCTGCACGTCGGCCACTGCGCGCGCAACGGCCTGTTCGCGGCGCTGCTTGCGCGCGACGACTTCACCGCGAGCCCGGTCGCGTTCGAGCACAAGCAGGGCTATTTCGAGGTATTCAACGGCGCCGGCAATTACGATGCGGCGAAAATACTGCCGGCGTGGGGCAAACCGTGGGACATCGTCGAGCCCGGCATCGCGATCAAGCAGTACCCGTGCTGCGGCAGCACGCATCCGGCGATCGACGCGATGCTGGCGCTCGTGCGCGAACACGACCTCAAGCCGGAACAAGTGGAACGCATCGAGTCGTGGACGCATGCGCGGCGGCTCGAGCACACCAACCGGCCCGACCCGCAAAGCACGATCGACGCCAAATTCAGCGTACAGTATTGCCTCGCGCGCGCGCTCGCCGACCGCAAGGTCGTTATCGAGCACTTCGAGGGCGATGCCTACAAAAACGCGCAGATCCGCGCGCTGATGGCGCGCATCCACGCCGCGCCGTACGCGACCGCGCAGTTTCCGGCCGACAATCACTTCGGCGCAGAAATCGGGTTAATGCTGCGCAACGGCACTGTGCACGCGAAAAAAGTCGATCAGCCGTTCGGCCGCACCTCGGCGAACCCGCTCCCGCCCGAATTGCTCAAGGAAAAATTCGTCAACTGCGCGCGGCGCGCGCTGCCCGAATCGAACGTCGCGCGGCTGCATGCCGAAATCGGCAGGTTCGAGCAGATCAAGGACGTGCGCGAACTGACGGCGCTCGCCGCGCCACAGCAGAAAAACATCGCACGCGTCAAAGCAGCCGCGGGCCGGACGCGATAAACAGGATCAGTCGATCTTGGCGCCCGAAGCCTTCGCGATCGGGCCCCACTTGTCGTATTCGGCCTTCAGAAACACCGCGAACTGCTCGGGCGTACCGGGTATCGGATCGGCGCCGCGCGCGACGAGCTTCTGGCGGATATCGGGATCGCCGAGCGTTTTGGCGAAAATTTCATTGAGCCTGGCGATCACCTCCGGCGGTGTCCTGGCCGCAACCTGAATCCCGTACCAGTTGACGGCCTCCACCTTCGGCAACCCCTGTTCCGTCATCGTCGGCAGATTCGGGAACAGCGGCGAGCGCTTCGGCGCGGCGATCGCGAGCGCGCGCAGCCGGCCGCTCTGCACGTGCGGCTGCAGCACCGGCAGATCGGCGATCAGACCCATCACCTGGCCGCCGACCGTGTTCGTAACCGCGGGCGCGGCGCCGTTGAAGGGCACGTGCAGAATGTTCGCCTTGGTTTCCATTTTCAGCAGCTCCTGCGCGAGATGCGGCAGTCCGCCGCTGCCGGTCGAGGCGAGCGTGATCTCACCCGGCCGCGCCTTCGCCATCGCGATCAGCTCCTTGACGTTCTTGACGGGAACCGAGGGATGCACCACCAGCAGCTCGGGCGTGCTGGTGACCAGCGTCACTGCCACGAGGTCGTGTTGCGCGTCATACGGCATCTTGGGATAGAGGTGCGGGTTGATCGTCGCGGTGCCCGTGCTGATGAGGATCATCGTGTAGCCGTCGGGCGCCGACTTGGCGACGAGGTCAGCGCCGATCATGCCGTTGGCGCCGGCACGGTTGTCGATGATCACCTGCTGGCCGGCGACCTCGGAAAGCTTAGGCCCGAGGAGCCGTGCCACGATGTCGATCGGCCCGCCGGCGGGGAATCCGACCACGATCCTGAGCGGCTTCGAAGGATAACCCTGTGCAAGAGCATGCTGGCTCAACCCCAACGCTAACCATATCAAGACACCACGCATTAACGCCTTCATAGCCATCCTCCGGTTGAACGGGTCTGCCGGCACGGGCCGGCGGGTTTGTTTTTGCGCAGTGATTGTGCGGCATGCACGACGTAAACTCAACTATCGCGGCAGACATTCATCGCCTTGACAGTGCGCGAGCACACGTCCTAAAGTTCGGTCTCCCTTCATGGCTTTTCTTCCGGCAAAAAAATGACCGCGCAATACGACGTGATCGTGGTCGGCAAAGGCAACGCCGCGCTGTGCGCCGCCATTTCCGCGCGCGAGAACGGCGCCAAAGTTTTGATGCTCGAGGCCGCGCCCGAAGAGGAATCCGGCGGCAACAGCCGCTTTGCCGGCGGCGTGATGCGCTTTGCGTACGAGTCGGTCGAGGATCTCAAGCGCGTGACCGAGCTCACTGAAGAGGAAATCGCCGCGAGCGACTTCGGCACCAACACGAAAGAAGAGTTCTTCGACGACCTGTACCGGCTCACGAGCTACCGCACCGACGCCGACCTGTCGGAAATTCTCGTCACGCAGAGCCTCGACACGATGGCGTGGCTGCGCAGCAAGGGCGCGCGCTTCGTGCCGAATTACGGGCGGCAATCGGGCATGGTCAACGGCAAGCGCAAGTTTTTCGGCCGGATGCCGATCGAAGTGTCGGGTGGCGGCGCCGGGCTCGTGCAGTACCTCGATGCGACTGCGAAAAAATCCGGCATCGACGTGTTCTACGACACGCGCGTGGCGGCGCTGATTTACGACGGCGAGCGCGTGCTCGGCGTGCGCGCCCAGCAGAAAGGCAAGTCCATCGAGCTGCGCGCCAAATCGGTGGTACTCGCGTGCGGCGGCTTCGAAGCCAACCCCGAATGGCGCACGCGCTATCTCGGCCCGGGCTGGGAGCTTGCCAAGGTGCGCGGCACGCGCTTCAACGTCGGCGACGGCCTGCGCATGGCGCTTGACATCGGCGCCGCGCCCTACGGCAACTGGTCGGGATGCCACGCGACTGGCTGGGACCGCTACGCGCCGGAATTCGGGGACGTCAACGTCGGCGACCAGTTCCAGAAGCACAGCTACATCTTCGGCCTGCTGATCAACGCCGACGGCAGGCGCTTCGTCGACGAAGGCGCCGACTTTCACTCGTTCACCTACGCCAAATACGGCGGCGCGGTGCTGCAGCAGCCGGGCCAGTTCGCGTGGCAGGTGTTCGACTCCAAGGTCAAGCACCTGCTGCGCTCCGAATACCGCATCAAGTTCGTGACCAAAGTCAGCGCGAACACGCTCGAGGCGCTCGCGCCGCAGCTCGAAGGCGTGAACGCGGAAGGTTTTCTCAAGACCGTGCGCGACTACAACGCCGTGGTAAAAAAGGATGTGCCGTTCGACCACACGATCAAGGACGGCAAATGCACGGTCGGTATCGAGCCGCCTAAGACGAACTGGGCGCAGCCGCTCGATACGCCGCCGTTCGACGCCTATGCGACGACGTGCGGCATCACGTTCACGTTCGGGGGCCTGCGCATCGACCGCGAAACCGGCCAGGTGCTCGACGTGCACTTCCACAAGATCCCCGGCCTCTACTGCGCGGGCGAGATGGTCGGCGGGCTCTTCTATTTCAACTACCCGAGCGGCACCGGCCTTGTTTCCGGCGCGGTGTTCGGCCGCATTGCCGGCCGCGGTGCGGCAGCGGCCGCCAAATCATAAGGGCACGGCCAATGAGCCACGAAGCAGCCTCGGATAATCGGTACACGCGCGGCATCGCCGAATTCGTTTCCGCATTGCGCTACGAGGCGATTCCGCCGGAAGTCATCGAACGCATCAAGCTCCTGATGCTCGATTCGCTCGGTTGCGCGCTTTACGGCGCCGATCTCGAATGGAGCCGCATTCTGCAACAACGGCTTGGTGAGCTCGACACGACGCAGGCCTGCGCGGTGTGGGGCACCCGGCAAAAACTCTCCGCTCCGCACGCCGCGCTCGTCAATGGCACGCAGGTGCAGGGCTTCGAGCTCGACGACGTGCACCGCCAGGGCGTGCTGCACGTCGGCGCCGTGGTGCTGCCGGCGCTGATCGCCATCGCCGAAATCAGGCCCGGCATGAGCGGCAGGGAATTCCTGGCCGCCGCGGTCGCGGGCTACGAGATCGGGCCGCGCGTCGGCATCTGCATGGGCCCCGAGCACATTTCGCAGGGCTGGCATTCGGGCGCGACGCTCGGCGTGTTTTCCGCCGCCGCAGGCGCTGCGCGCGGATTGAAGCTCGACGCCGGTAAAACGGTGCACGCGCTCGGCATCGCCGGCACGCAAGCTGCGGGGCTGATGGCGGCGCAGTTCGGCGCAATGGTGAAGCGCATGCACGCGGGCCGCTCGTCGCAAAGCGGGCTCTACGGTGCGCTGCTCGCCGAGGCGGGTTTCACCGGAATCGTCAATGTGCTCGAAAGCGAATACGGCGGCTTCTGCACCACGTTCTCGCGCTCGACCGACCGCTTCAAGCTCGACGAGCTCACCGCGGGCTTTGGCACCGTATGGCAGACGATGGGTGTGGCGCTGAAGTTTTACGCGTGCGTCGGCACCAACCACACCACGCTCGACGCGCTGCGCGACATGCGGCAGGAGCACCCGTTCAAGGCCGACGACGTCAAAAAGATCATCGTGCACGGCTCGCAGGTGACGGCGAGCCACGTCGGCTGGAAATACGTGCCGCAAGGGCTGACCTCGGCGCAGCTCAACATGCCCTATTGCGTCGCCACCTGGCTCATCGAGGACGACTGTTTCGTCGACCAGTTCACCGAGGACAAGGTCGCCGATCCGGCGCGCATGGCGCTCGCCGAAAAAGTCGAGGTGCTGCACGATCCGGCGATTACCGCCAAGGGCTCGAAATTCCGCCATCTGGTGCGCGTCGAAGTGCACCTGAAAGACGGCATGAAAATGGAGCGCACCGTCGAATACGCGCGCGGCAGCGAAAAGAAATTCGCGTCCGCCGCAGAGGTAGTCGAGAAATTCGAGAAGCTCGCGACCCACACCCTGCCGCGGCCGCAGGTCGGGCAGCTGCGCGACGCGATGCTCAGGCTCGAAACCGTTAAAGATGCGTCGCAGCTTGCGCGACTCATGGTAAAAGTCTGACGCGCAGCGGCAGCCATCCGCAAAGAAACCATCGTGTCGTTCCTCCGACTATTGCCTGCATTCGCACTGATCGTCGGCCCGAGCTGCGCGATCGCGCAGGATTATCCAGTCAGACCAATCCGGCTCATCGTGCCGCTGGCAAAAGGCGGCGCGCCCGGACACGTTAGCCGCAGGCCCGTTCGCGGGCAGGGCGCGCAGTCCGCCGGGTTCTTCACGGTGGCGGCTATTACCACACAACCCTATCCAACCAGACCAATCCGGCTCATCGTGCCGCTGGCAGCCGGCGGCGGCATGGACACCGTCGCACGCGGCATCGCGCTCAAGCTCAACGAAAGTCTCGGCCAGGCCGTGGTGGTGGACAACCGGGGCGGCAGTGGCGGCAGCATCGGCGCGGAACTCGTCGCGCACGCTGCGCCCGACGGCTACACGCTGCTTATGATGAGCGCGACGGCAGTCATCCATCCGCTCATGTACAAGGCGCAATACGATCCTATGCGCGATTTCACACCGGTATCGCAGGTGACGACCCAGCCCTATGTGATCGTGGTCAATCCGGCCGTTCCGGTAACTTCAGTGGCCGAGCTGATCGCCTATGCGAAGTCGAATCCCGCCAAGCTCAACTACGCTTCCGCCGGGAACGGCAGCCTGATCCATCTGGCGAGCGAGCTGTTCAAATCGATGACCGGCATCCAGATGGTCCACGTGCCGTACAAAGGCATCGGCGCCGCGTATCCTGACCTCATCGGCGGCCACATCCAGATAATCTTCGCGAGCATCATCTCCGCCATGCCGCAGATCCAATCGCTGAGATTGAGGGCTCTGGCGGTCACCGGCGCCCAACGCGCAAAATCGCTGCCCGATTTGCCGACGGTCGCCGAGGCCGGTGTGCCGGGATTTGCGGTCACCCAATGGTACGGCGTGCAGGCGCCGGCGGGCACGCCGAGGCCCGTCGTGGAACGCCTTAACCGGGAAATCATCAAAGCGTTGCAGCTCACGGAGGTCGTTGCGCGTCTCGCCGGCGACGGCGCGGAGGCCGCTGGCGGCACGCCGCAGCAATTCGCAGCCCTCATCAAAGCCGAGCGTGAAAAGTGGGCACGCGTCATCAAAGAGGCCGGCATTCGTGGTGACTGAACGCGGCGAATAACGGCGCGGCGGGTTGGCGCGTTGCGCCGGTTCGTCTAGACTTTGCGAGCTAAACGGAGGGGTTGATCATGGTACACGCAATGACCAGCGCGCAAGCGCTACCAGGCCGCCGCATCATTAAATCCAGGGGCACCGGCGAGGAACACTGGCGCACCGACTTTCTCGGGCTGCGCTCCGACGGACAAATGAAGAACGAGCCGCAGGCTTTCCTGATCGAAATGAGCCCGAACGAGACGATCGTGCCGCATTTTCACGAAGTCGACCAGTTTCAGGTGTTCGTGGCCGGCGGCGGCGGCCTGGGCCGCAACAATGAAGTTGCGCATCCGATCGCCGTGCACTATGCCGATCATCACACCGGCTACGGCCCGATCAATGCCGGCCCGCAGGGATTCTCCTATTTCACCTTGCGTGCAAAAACCGATTCGGGCGCCGTCTACCTGCACCAGCCCGGATACCGTGAGAAGCTCAAGCCAAGCAAAAAGCGTCATCATCTCGCGCCTGTCACTTTGAGCACGGAACCCGTGCTGCTGAACCGCAGCAGCGTCGCGCTGGAACCGCTTATCGAGGGCCAGCAGAAAGAAACCGACGGTCTCGGCGCGTTCATGCTGCGCTTGGGACCGAACATGCGGACGGCCGGCCCCGACCCGCGCGGCACCGGTGGCCAGTATTACCTGGTCGCGAACGGCAGCCTCGAATGCAACGGCAAAAGCTATCCTGCGTGGTCGACCGTTTTCATAGACCCGGCCGAAGCGCCCCTCGAAGTGCGCGCCGGACCGCAAGGCCTCGAAGCCCTGATCCTGCAATACCCGCGTCGCGACGCGTGACCGAGTACGCCGCCTCGTTGCTGCCGCGGCTCGCTCAAGCGCTGCTTGCGGCAGTATTCATTGCGCCTATCCCGCACGCCGCCGGCGCTCCCGCGTCGGCCACCGCGCAGCCCGCCGCGCAATCGATCCACGTCATCGTGCCATTTATCAACGGCGGCATCGCCGACAGCGTGGCGCAGATCGTCGTCAATAAGCTCAACGAGACGGCGCGCCGGCAATTTGAGATCGCGAATCGGCCCGGCGACGATGGTCGTTTCGGCGCCGAGGTCGCCGCCAAAGCGCGCCCCGACGGTTACACGCTGCTGTTTGCGCCGATCGCCAACTATGCGGCGGCGATGGCCCTGCACACAACGCTGCATTTCGATCTGCTCGCCGACTTCGCACCGGTGACACTGGTCGCCAATGCGCCGCACGTGCTCGTATCACATCCATCGCTGCCGCTGAAAACAGTCAAGCAGATTATCGCGCTCGCGAAGTCCAGGCCGGGACAAATCCGGTGGGCATCGCACGGCAAAATCTCGCTGTCGCAACTCGAGAAGGAAATGTTCGGGAATCTGACCGATACCCGGACCGAGAGCGTGCCGTTCAGGAACAGCAGCGATGCCCTGCCCGAACTGCTCACCGGCAACGTCGATCTCTTGTTCGACAGCATCGCCGCCGCGCTGCCTCATATCAAATCGGGCAGGCTGCACGGCATCGCGGTCGCCGGTGCGAAACGCTCGCCCGCGCTGCCTCGGTTGCCGACCGTGGCGGAAGCCGGCGTGAAGGGATTCGAGGCCGATTACTGGTATGGGATGCTCGCGCCGGACGGCGTGGACAGGTCCGTCATCAGCAGGCTTAACGGCGATTTCGCGAAGGCCGTCAACGCCGGTGACGTCAGGGACCGCCTGCTGTTTTATGGCATCGAGACGCGCAGCAGCTCGCCAGGCGAGGTCGCGAAAATCATGCGCGAAGAGATCGCCAAATGGGCAAAAGTGGTCAAGTACGCCGGCATCAAGCCCGAATAGCACGCTAGAATCGCGTTGTGCCGGCCGAAACGGAAAAAATGAGGGAAGACGCCCGCAACGCGGTCAACCGCGTCGATCAGCAGCGCTTGTGGCAACGCCACATGGAAATGGCGCGGATCGGCGCGATTCCGCGGGACGGCGTCAATCGCGCCGCGCTGTCCGGGGAGGACATCGCCGCGCGCAGGCTGCTTTTGTCGTGGGCGAAGCAGCGCAACTTTGCGGTCAGCGTCGACGGCATCGGCAATCTGTTCCTGCGGCGCGCGGGCTCCGACCCTGACGCCGCACCGGTGATGACCGGCAGCCACATGGACAGCCAGCCGCGCGGCGGCCGCTTCGACGGCATCTACGGCGTGCTCGCCGGGCTCGAAGCGCTCGAAGCGATGGAAGAAGCCGGCGTGCGCACGCGGCGTCCGATCGAGGTCGTGGCGTGGACCAATGAAGAAGGCGGCCGCTTCCAGCCGTGCACGATGGGCTCGATGGTGTTCACCGGCGCACGGCCGCTGACAGAGGTGCTCGACGTCACGGACAACGACGGCATCAAGCTGCGCGACGCGCTGGCCGAGACGCTCGCGGCCACGCCGGAAGCGAAAAAACGCGAATTCAAAATGCCGGCTGCGAGCTACATCGAGGCCCACATCGAGCAAGGACCGCTGCTTGAAAATGCCGGCAAGACCATCGGCGTCGTCACCGGCATCCAGGGGCTGCGCTGGTTCAATATCGAAGTGTTGGGCAAGACCGACCACGCCGGCACCACGCCGCTCGGCCTGCGCAAGGATGCGGTGCGCGATGCGATAGCCATCATCAATGCGCTTGCCGAGCTCGCGCATGACCCCGGCGATGTCACGCGCTTCACCGTCGGCCGCATGCTGGTGACGCCGAACTCGCCGAATTCGGTCGCGAGCCACGTGTTGTTCTCGGTCGATCTGCGCCATCCCGACCCCAAGCGCATCCGCGAGCTTGGCGAGGCGGTCGGGCCGCTCGCGCGCAAGGCTGCGCAATTCTGCGACGTGAAAGTTACGCCGACGCTGCACGACGATCCGTGCGTGTTCGACGCCAGCATCACCGCCGCGATCGAAGCCGCAGCAAAAAATCTCGCCCTTCCGCACCTGCGGCTGCCGTCGGGTGCGAGCCACGACGCGATGTACATGGCACGCGTGTGCCCGACCGGCATGATTTTCGTGCCGTGCGAGAAAGGCATCAGCCACAACGAAGCGGAAAACGCCAAGCCCGCGGACCTCGCCGCCGGCGCGCGCGTGCTGACTGCTGCGCTGCTCGAACTCGCGAACCGCTGACCGGCGGCCGGCCGTCGATCTCCAGCGACGAACGCCGTGTCGCGTGTGATAAAATAACGCCTCAATCAATCGCGGATCGCCATGGCGCTCTCCCCCCTCACGGCCTTGTCCCCTCTCGACGGGCGCTACAGCAACAAGGTCGGGCCGCTGCGCAATTTATTCAGCGAGCTCGGGCTGATCCGCTGCCGCGTGCGGGTTGAAATCGAGTGGCTCAAAGCGCTCGCCGCCGAGCCCGAAATCAAGGAAGTGCCGCCTTTTTCCGCGGCTACGCTCAGGCAGCTCGACTCCATCGTCAAAAAATTCTCCGAAGCCGACGGCGCAGCGGTCAAAGCCATCGAAGCGCGTACCAACCACGACGTCAAGGCGATCGAGTACTTCCTGAAAGACCGGCTTGCCGGCAATAAGGAAACCGCGAAAGTCGCCGAGTTCATCCATTTCGCCTGCACGTCGGAAGACATCAACAACCTGTGCCATGCGCTGATGCTGAAAGCAGCGCGCGACGAGGTCATGGTGCCGGCGCTCGACGCGATCATCAGGCAGCTGACCGCGCTTGCGCACAAGCTCGCCGGCGCCGCGATGCTCGCGCACACGCACGGCCAGCCGGCCTCCCCGACCACGCTCGGCAAGGAGATCGCTAACGTCGTGTACCGGCTGCGGCGCGCGCGGGGACTCATCTCGGCGGTGAGCATCGCCGGCAAGATCAACGGCGCGGTCGGCAATTACAACGCGCACCTCGCCGCTTACCCCGACTTCGATTGGGAAAAATTCGCGCGCCGGTTCGTCGAGGATCTCGGGCTCGAATTCAATCCCTACACGATCCAGATCGAGCCGCACGACGCGCTCGCCGAATTGTTCGACGCGTTTGCGCGCGCGAACACGATACTGATAGACCTTGACCGCGACATCTGGGGCTATATCTCGCTCGGCTACTTCAGGCAGAAAGCGCAGGCCGGCGAAGTCGGCTCATCGACGATGCCGCACAAGGTCAACCCGATCGACTTCGAGAACTCGGAAGGCAATCTCGGCGTCGCCAATGCGCTGCTGCGGCACATGAGCGGGAAACTCCCGATTTCGCGCTGGCAGCGCGATCTCACCGACTCGACGGTGCTGCGCAACACGGGCGTTGCGCTCGGCCACACGCTGCTCGCATACGACTCGTGCCTTAAAGGCCTGGGCAAGCTCGAAGTTGACCGCAAGCGGCTCGCCGAAGACCTCGACGCGAACTGGGACGTGCTCGCCGAGCCGATCCAGACCGTGATGCGGCGCTACGGCGTTGCCGGCGCTTACGAGAAGCTGAAAAAGCTCACGCGCGGCAAAGGCGGCGTCACGCGTCAATCGCTCGCCGCATTCATCAGGACGCTGGCCATTCCCGCCGCAGAAAAGATACGCCTGCTCGCCCTGACGCCGGCGACTTACACCGGCAAAGCGGCGGGGCTCGCTAAAAAGATATGAAGCAGCAGAAGTCCAATCACATCTTGCAAGGGAGGATGCCATGCGCAAAGGAATGACAGCGGGTCTGGTTTTTCTGGTCGGAATGGCGGGGATTGCTTTCGACACATCCGCGTCGGACGCGGGCAAGCTGCGGGTGATCTCCGAGCAGACGGTCACGGGATTTGCGTTTCCCGAATCGGTCGGCTGCGATCCGGGCGGGAAAGCCCTCTACGTAAGCCAGTTCGGAGGCTCTGAGCTCAAGCCTGCGGAAAAGGACGGCAATGGCCGGATCAGCAAGGTAGCGCTCGATGGCAAGATCCTGGAATCGCGGTTTCTGCCCGACCCCGGCGATGTCCTCAACAAGCCCAAGGGCAACTGGATCAGGGGCAACCGGTTGTGGGTCACCGACATCGACTCGGTCTGGATTTTCGACATGAAAACGCGTCAAGGCAAAAAGCTGGCGCTGCCCGGAATCGAATTCGCCAACGACCTGGCCGTCAAGGGCAATGCCCTCTATATCAGCGACAACCGTTCGGACCAGCTTGTGCGCGTCGAGCCGGCCGACTTCCTGAATGCCAAGACCGCTCCGAAGGTCACGGTGGTGTTCAAGGGCAAGGGCGTCAACCCGAATGGGGTCTATCCGGCGAAGGACGGTTCGCTGCTGGCCGTGGGGTTCAAGTCCGGCAAGGAGCCCAAGGGCATCTATTCGATCAGCGCCAAGGGCGAAATCAAGGAGCTCGCGAAGGACATCGGCCTGCTGGACGGCGTGTATGAAATGAAAGACGGCACCATCCTCGCCACGGACTGGAACTCGGGATCGCTCTTCAGCTGGAGCGCGAAGGACGGCAAACAGACCCTGGCGTCTGGGTTCAAAGGACCGGCCGATTTCTGCGTCATTCCCGAAGCCAAGGGATTGCTGGTGGTCGTGCCCGATCTCGTCAAAAGCGAGCTGCGGATGATACGGCTCGCCAGGTAGCGCACGCCGCTTCAGCGCGCAGCTTCATTACGAGCCAAGCATTACTTCCATAACCGCTATGGCTGGGCTTTGCCGGTCTTCTGGCGGATGAACCCGACGATGCCCGGCATGATCGACAGCACGATGATGCCGAGGATGAACAGCGTGAGATTCTGCTTGACGACCGGAATATTGCCGAAGTAGTAGCCTCCGAACACGAAAAATCCGATCCAGAACACGCTGCCTGAAAAGCTGTAGAACAAATACCTCGGATAAGCCATGCGCCCGATGCCGGCGACGAACGGCGCGAAGGTGCGGATGATCGGGAGGAAGCGCGCGAAGATCACGGTCTTGCCGCCGTGCTTTTCGTAAAAGCGGTGCGTGCGCCCGAGATGCTTCGGATTGAGCCAGCGCGACGCTTCGCGCTTGAACACACGCGGGCCGACGAAGCGCCCGATCCAGTAATTGGTGTTGTCGCCGCCGAACGCGGCGAGCACCAGCAGCGCAAACAGTCCGTGCACGTACATCGCGCCGGTAGCCGCCAGAGTGCCGGCTACGAACAGCAGCGAGTCGCCGGGCAGGAACGGCGCCACCACCAGACCGGTTTCGCAGAAAATGATCAGAAACAGGATCAGGTAGACCCAGACCCCGTAGTTCCCGACCAGCCACTTGAGGTGCTGGTCAAGATTGAGGACGATGTCGAAGAACTGCGCGAGCAATTCCACCGGCGCGCTTGGAAGCTACCTTGAAACCGATGGAACCGCAGATGAACGCAGACGAACGCAGATGGAAAATCCCTCTTTCCCCATCCCTCCCCTGATGCAGGGAAAGGTTGAAACGGAGTTAAAACTCCGTGATCTCTGTGCGCTCTGTGGCTTATTCTTGTTTTTCATCGGCGTCATTCGGCGTTTATCGGCGGTTTCCTGCCGTTGCTAAATGGGTGCGCCGATATTGGTGGTTTTCTTCTCGGGCTTGACCAAATCCTCGCGCGACACGCGCAGCCACATTACGATCGGGCTCGCGACCAGCACCGACGAATAGATGCCGAAACAGATGCCGATGGTGAGCGCGAGCGCGAAATAATGCAGCGTCTCGCCGCCGAAGACCAGCATCGAGGTCACCATCAGCTGCGTGCAACCGTGGGTGATGATAGTGCGCGACATGGTGCGGGTGATCGCGTTGTCGATGACGGTCGTGACGGTGGCTTTCCGCATCTTGCGGAAATTCTCGCGGATCCGGTCGAACACCACCACCGATTCGTTGACCGAGTAACCGAGAATGGCGAGCACCGCGGCGAGCACGGTCAATGAAAACTCCCATTGGAAGATCGAGAAGAAACCGAGAATGATGACGACGTCGTGCAGGTTGGCGATGATGGCGGCCACGCCGAACTTCCACTCGAATCTGAGCGCGAGGTAAGCGACGATGCCGAGCGAGACGAACAAAAGCGCCAACCCGCCGTTTTCGATCAGCTCGCGGCCGACCTGCGGACCGACGAACTCGACGCGCCGGATTTCAACCGTGCCGTCGTCCTTGCGCAACTCGACGTGCACCAACTCCGAAAGCTTGGCGCTGGTGAGTCCCGGCTTGACCGGCAGGCGGATCAGCACGTCGCGCGAAGTGCCGAAATTCTGCACCGCCGCGTCCGCAAAGCCGAGCTTCCCCATCGTATCGCGGATCTTGTTGATGTCGGGCGCCTGCGCATAATGCACTTCCATCACCGTGCCGCCGGTGAAATCGACGCCGAAATTGAGGCCCTTGGTCGCGAGCGACGCCACCGCGACCAGGAACGTGATGACCGAGATCACGTTGAAGATCAGCGCATAGCGCATGAACGGGATGTCGGTTTTTATTCTGAAGAATTCCATTAGTGCTCCTGACGTCGCGAGTAAAAGGCTTACCCTTCACTCATTCACGCCTTCACTCCTTCACGTTTTTCGGCTCCCGGCTTCCATACCTGGCCGATCGAAACACGGTCGAGCCGGCGCCGGCTGCCGTAGTACAGATTGACGATGCTGCGCGATACCATCACCGCGCTGAAAAGCGAGGTCAGGATGCCGAGACACAGCACCACCGCGAAACCCTTGACCGGGCCCGTGCCGAACGCGAACAGCGCAAGACCGGCGATCAGCGTCGTAACGTTGGAGTCCAGAATGGTGCCCCACGCGCGGTCGTAGCCGGCGTAAATCGCGGCCTGCGGCGTGTTGCCGTTCCTGAGTTCCTCGCGGATGCGCTCGTTGATCAGCACGTTGGCGTCGATCGCCATGCCGACCGTAAGCGCGATGCCTGCCACCCCGGGCAGCGTCAGCGTCGCCTGCAGCATCGACAGCAGCGAAATCAGGAACAAAACGTTTACCGCCAGCGAAACGATCGAAATGACGCCGAACATCAAGTAGTAGGCGAGCATGAACAGCGTGATCGCGGTGAAGCCGATCCACGTCGAGTGAAAGCCGATCTTGATGTTGTCGGCGCCGAGGCTGGGACCGACGGTGCGCTCCTCGATGATTTCCATCGGCGCCGCGAGCGAGCCGGCGCGCAGCAGCAGCGCCAGGTCGTTGGCTTCGCGCGTGGACATGCGCCCCGAAATCTGGAAGCGGCCGCCGAGCTCGGACTGGATCACCGGGGCCGTGACTACTTCGGGCTTGCCTTTCTCGATCAGCAGGATCGCCATGCGCCGCTTGACCGCCTCGCGCGTGACGTCGCGCATGATGCGCGCGCCCTGGCCGTCGAGCTCGATGCTGACGATTGGTTCCTGGTTCTGCTGGTCGAAACTCGGTGCGGCATTGGTGAGCCGCTCGCCGGTGATTATCACGTTTTTGGACAGCAATAACGGCTCGCTCCTGCCGCTGCGGCGCTCGATGTGAAGCTCGGTGCCGAACGGGACATTACCCTTCATCGCGGCATCGATTTTCTGCGGGTCGTAGTCGCGGCCGCCCGAATCGGTCAATTGCGCATCCACCAGCCGCAGCTCGAGACTCGCGGTGCGGCCGAGGATGTCCTTGGCGCGCGCCGTGTCCTGCACACCCGGCAGTTGCACGACGATGCGGTCGGCGCCCTGCTGCTGGATGATCGGCTCGGCGACGCCGAGCTCGTTGACGCGGTTCCTGAGCGTCGTGATGTTCTGCTGCAGCGCGAGGTCCCGGGTGCGCACCTGCTCCTGCGGCTTGAGCGCCACGGTGAGGCGAAACTCCCCGGCCTGCTCCTGCTCGTTGAGCGCAAGATCGGGCATGTTGCTCTCGATTTCCTTGAGCGCCTTGTCGCGGCCGTCTTTGTCGCGGAACTTGATCAGCAGCATCTCGCCTTCGCGCGTGACGCCGCTGTAAGGTATGCGCTTGTCGCGCAACAGGCCGCGAATGTTGCCGCCGATGCCGTCGAGCTTCTTCGTGAGCGCCGACGGCATGTCGATCTGCAGCAGGAAATGCACGCCGCCGCGCAGATCGAGGCCGAGGTACATCGGCAGCGCGCCGATCGCCGTCAGCCAGCGCGGGCTGCGCGACAGCAGGTTCAGCGCCACGACGTAATCTTCGCCGAGCTGCGCCTGCACCAGATCCTTGGCCTTCAGCTGGGTGTCGGTATCGGCGAAACGCACCTTGAGGCTCGCCGGGTCGAGGAAGATGCCGTCGGCTGCGACATTGCCGTTCTTCAATGTCTGCTCGACGCGGTTCATCAGCTCGGTGTCGACTTTCTGCGTGGCTTTCGCCGACGAAACCTGGATCGCCGGCACCTCGCCGTAAAAATTCGGCAGCGTGTATAAAATGGCGATCAGCAGCGTGAAGCCGATGAGCAGGTATCTCCAGAGGGGGTAGCGATTCATTGGCTAGCGCGTAATGGGTGATGAGGGATGGGCGATGAGCAAAACCCTCGTGACCGCATTTTTCTCATTACTCATTACTCATTACCCATCACTCGATGTTCTTGATGGTGCCCTTGGGCAGCAGCAGTTGCACCGATGCCCGCTGCACCCGGATTTCGACGTTGTCGGCGATCTGCAGCGTAATGTAATTGTCGTTGATCTTGCTGATCCTGCCGACCACGCCGCCGGCGGCCACCACTTCGTCGCCCTTCTGCAGCGCGTCGACCATCGCCTTGTGTTCCTTGGCGCGCTTCATCTGTGGCCGGATCATGATGAAGTACAGCAGAACGAACATCAGGACGATCGGCAGCATCGACATGAGGTCGGCGCCGCCGGGCACGCCTGCTTGCGCCCAGGCTTCGTTGATTAACACGGGAATTTCTCCTCGATCAGCGGCTTGCGCAGCCGGCGGTGCAGGCTGCGCGCCTTAAAAAGGTGCGTATTCTAGCACGATGCACGCAAGTCCCTAAATTCACCGACAAAATCGGCCAGCCGCCCACGCCCGATCGCCGCGCGCAGACCACGCATCAGTTCCAGAAAATAATGGAGGTTGTGCCAGGTGTTGAGCTGAGCGCCGAGGATTTCGTTGACCTTTTGCAGGTGATGCAGATAGGCGCGGCTGAAGTTGCGGCAGGTGTAGCAGCCGCACGCATCGTCGAGCGGGCGGATATCGTCACGATACGGCGCGTTCCTCAACTTGAGCGTGCCGTGGCGCGTGTATATCCAGCCGTTGCGCGCGTTACGCGTCGGCAGCACGCAGTCGAACATGTCGATGCCGGCCGCGACCGCTTCGACGATGTCCTCCGGCGTGCCGACGCCCATCAGATAGCGTGGCTTGCCAGCCGGCAATCGCGGCGCCGTGTGAATCAGGATGCGCCGCATTTCGCGCTTCGGCTCGCCGACCGACAGCCCGCCGATCGCGTAACCGTCGCAGCCGATGTCGATCAAGCCGGCGAGCGACCGGTCACGCAGGTCCTCATGCATCCCTCCCTGCACGATCCCGAACAATGCATTGCCGTTGTCGCCATGTGCGCGCTTCGAGCGCTCAGCCCAACGCAAGCTGAGTTCCATCGAATCTCTGGCCTGGCCGGCATCGGCCGGATACGGCGTGCATTCGTCGAACACCATCACGATGTCGGCATTGAGCACGCGCTGGATGCGCATCGACTCTTCGGGCGTGAGGAAACACGGATCGCCGTTGACCGGCGACCGGAATTTGACGCCCTCTTCGCTGATCCTGCGCAGCTTGCCGAGACTGAATACCTGATAGCCGCCGGAATCGGTGAGGATGGGCCCGTCCCAGCCCATGAAGCGGTGCAGCCCGCCGTGCGCGGCTATTACCTCGAGCCCGGGCCGCAGCCACAGGTGAAACGCGTTGCCGAGCACGATCTGCACGCCGATCTCTTTCAGCTCGGCCGGGCTCATCGCCTTAACCGTGCCGTAAGTGCCGACCGGCATGAACGCGGGTGTATCGACCGCGCCGTGCGCGAGCGTGAGCGTGCCGCACCGGGCTGCGCCATCGGTCGCCGTGACTTTGAAATCGATCACTGACGCAGCTTTTCCAATGCGCGCCGCATGTCGTCCGGCATAGTCACCGGCCGGTGGGTGGCGCGGTCGCAGCAGACGTGAATGAAATGTCCCTGTGCTGCGGCGGCGGCCTCGTCGTTGCGGAAGATGCCGATTTCGAAGCGCACGCTGCTTTTGCCGAGGTGCGCAACGCGCAGGCCGCAATGGACGATGTCCGGAAACGAAATCGCGCTGAAGTACTGGCAGCCGGTCTCCACCACCAGGCAGATCGGGCCCTCGTCCATTCTCAGCACGCCCTCTCGCAACATGTATTCGTTGACCACCGTGTCGAACCACGAGTAGTAGACGACGTTGTTGATGTGGCTGTAGACGTCGTTGTCCATCCAGCGCGTGGTGATGGTCAGGAAATGCGGGTATCGGTCTCGAGTCTCGAGTTTTGGTTTGCTCATTTCTCTACATCCATGAATCCGCCGATGCACGCCGATCAACGCCGATGAAACAAGGACACTTCTCTACATAAATCATGGAGAAAGGCAAAAAATAGAAAAAGATGGCATCTTGATCTTTTCTCTGTGAACTCTGTGTTCTCTGTGGCTAACGCTTTGGAATTTGATCTTATCCGTGTTCATCGGCGTTTATCGGCGGTTACCCTTGCCTTTCAATCAGCATCGCGTCGCCGTAGCTGAAGAAGCGGTAACGTTGTTCGACCGCGTGGCGATAGGCGTGGCGGATATTATCCATGCCCGCGAACGCCGAGACCAGCATCAGCAGCGTCGAGCGCGACAGGTGAAAGTTGGTGATCAGCCGGTCGACGACGCGAAACCGGTAGCCCGGCACGATGAACAACCGCGTCTCGGCGCTGCCGGCACGCAGCTCTTCTGTAGCCGCGGCCGATTCGAGCGCGCGCAGACTGGTGGTGCCGACCGCGATCACGCTGCGGCCTGCCGCATGCGCGGCGTGGATCGTGTCGATAGTCGCCTGCGGCAATGAATACCACTCGCCATGCATCCGGTGTTCGGCCAGGTTCTCGACGCGCACCGGCTGGAACGTGCCGGCGCCGACGTGCAGCGTGAGCCACGCCAGCGTGACGCCGCGCGCCTTGAGCGCGGCAAGCAGCGCATCGTCGAAATGCAGCCCTGCGGTCGGCGCGGCGACTGCGCCGGGCACTTGCGCATAAACGGTTTGATAGCGCGCAGCGTCGCCCGCATCGGGCTCATGTGTAATGTAAGGCGGCAGGGGCACGCTGCCCGCGCGCTCGAGCAGCGCGAAGACATCGGTGCAGTCCATGAAACGCAGCTCGAAGAATTCTCCCGCACGCCCGAGAACTTCGGCGGTTGCGCCATGCGCAAGCAGCAACCGCGTGCCTGCGCGCGGACTTTTGCTCGCGCGCACCTGCGCGAGCACCCGTTCGTGATCGAGGACGCGCTCGACCAGCACCTCGATCTGTCCGCCGCTATCCTTGCGGCCGGCGAGCCGCGCCTTGATCACACGCGTATCGTTCATCACCAGCACGTCGCCGGAATTGACGAGAGCAGGCAAATCGCGAAACCGGCGGTCGCGGAGTTCGCCGCGCCTGCCGTCGAGATGCAGCAGGCGGCTTGCGCCGCGCTCGGCGGCAGGATGCTGCGCAATCAACTCACGCGGCAGTTCGTAATCGAAATCGGAAAGTTTCACCGCGCCGATTATACTGGCCCGGTTGCCCGGGGTTGGGCGTTACGCGATAATGCGCGCTCCCTGCCGGGATGGCGGAACTGGTAGACGCACGGGACTCAAAATCCCGCGGTAGCAATACCGTGCGAGTTCGATTCTCGCTCTCGGCACCAAAGATTCAGTTGCGAGTTTAAAGTTCAAAGTTTCGAGTTAGTTATTTACCGCTGGCACGCTCCCGTACCGCGGACCCCCGCTGGGTCGGTCCGTGTAAAGCGGTGGCTTCCTTGATTCATGTCATAAAGCCGGATGCATCCAGGCGCCATAATTCAAACGGTATTCTGCCGAACCGCCATGAGAAGGAACACAAAAATGAGATTCATGTCCATGTGCATCGCCGGATTCGCTGCATTGACCCTGGCTGCTCCGATAAGCGCGCTGGCGGACGAGAATATCGGCCACCGAGACTACGAAAGCAAATGCGCCTCGTGTCATGGGGTCACCGGCGAGGGGAATGGCTGGTTCTCGAAATTTCTGAAGGCTGCCCCGCCGTCGATCACCAGGCTGAAGAAGAATAACGGCGGGGTATTCCCCTTCGAGCGCGTTTATCGGGTGGTCGATGGCAGAGCGGAAGTGCTGGTGCATGGCCCCCGGGACATGCCCATTTGGGGATCCGTTTATCGTGTCGAATCAGACAAAACTTATGACACCCGATCGGGAACGTATTACGCCGATGAAGAAATCATCCGCGCCAGGATTAATGCCCTGGTCGGGTACGTCTCGCAGCTTCAAGAATAATCGCAGCGTCGTACCGTGTTTTTGACGTGGCCGGGCACCGCTGAAAAAGATGCGGGGCGACGGGGTGGACAGCGCCCCACCGCCCCGAAATCGGCCAGGCGGGAGGAAGCCTGACCTGCACCGCTCTGAATGGCGGTGCACGACTCTCAGGGAGAGTCGATCGCAGAGTATCCCGAGGAAGCGCCTGACCTTTTGATTTGGATCAAACGAACACGAAAAACGGCCGGCTCGGCACGGCTTGCAAAGCGGGCCTTGCTCCAGCCGGTTTGCTACAGGCGTTTTTCAACCTATCTCTTTGCAGGCCCCCCGCCCGCCGCCAACCGTTTGTTCTTGGCAAGATTGCGCAGCTCGGTCTTTCTTTGCAGCCAGCAGGCAGCGCAAATCCACCGGGTGGCTCCGATTTTGTGGCCCTCCCCGGTCGCCCAGTGGCTGCCGGTGCTGCAGAATCTCCTTTTTACCTCGCCGACCATGTGTTTTCCCGTTTCATAATTGCATTAGTCTACTCGAACTTCACGTCCGCTTCCTCGATCGTCGCGCTCGGTAGGAACTGTCTTCGGCTTTGATGATCGCGTCTTTCAGCGATTGCACCGTAAAATTCCTACTCTTCGCGATGTAATGGGTAATGGGTAATGGATAATGGATAATGGGTAATGGGTAATGGGTAATGGGTAATGGGTAATGGGTAATGGGTAATGGGTAATGGGTAATGGGTAATGGGAGACCTCATCACTCCTCATGCATCACTTCTCACTCATCACTCATCACCATTCAGATATTCACTTCGACATTGTCGATGAGCCGCGTGCGGCCCAGGCGCGCCGCCGCGAGCACCACCAGCTTGCGGTCATCCGCCTGCGGCACCTGCAGGTCGCTCTGGCGGCGCACCGCGATGTAATCGGGCTTCCAGCCGTGATGTGCGAGCGCGGCCATCACATCGAGCTCGATCGGCTGGTAGTCGCGCGCGCCGGCCGCGATCTCCTCGCGCGCCTTGCGCAACAGTTGATACAGGCGCGGCGCCTCGCGCCGCTCGGCGGGCGACAGATACGCATTGCGCGACGACAGCGCGAGCCCGTCCTCGGCGCGCACCGTCTCGGCGAGGATGAGCTCGATGGGCAGCGCGAGTTGGTGCACCATGTTGGTGAGCACCAGGCATTGCTGGTAATCCTTCTTGCCGAAAATCGCCGAGTGCGGCGAGACCATGTTGAAGAGCTTCAGCACCACCGTCGCAACACCGCGGAAATGCCCGGGGCGCACCGCGCCGTCGAGGATGTGCTGCAAATCGGACGGCTCGACCACATACGTCTGCGGCTCGGGGTAGATCTCGCGTTCATCGGGCGCGAACACGACGTCAACGCCGGCATCGCGCAGCTTGGCGGAATCGCTCTCGAGCGTGCGCGGATAGCGCTCGAAGTCTTCTTTCGGGCCAAACTGCAGGCGGTTGACGAATATGCTGACGACCGTGCATGCCGCGCGCGGCTTGGCGATGTTGATCAGCTGGATGTGGGCAGCATGCAGATTGCCCATCGTCGGCACGAACACGTTGTTCGGTTCGCGCTGGAGGCGCTCACGCAAGGCTGCGACTGAGTGTATGACGTCCATTTGTTAGCTCTTAGCTTTCAGCGTTCAGCTGTCAGCGAAACCAGTTTAGTGTACTTTCTCGCATGTGAAACAAAAAGCTGAATGCTGATTGCTGATCGCTATTGTTCAAAAACTGTGCTCGGGTCCGGGAAACGTTTTGGCTTTGACTTCCCTGACGAAAGCTTCGATTGCGCCCTGGATGCTGCCCGCGCCCTGCAGAAAGTTCTTGACGAACTTCGCCTTCTTGCCGGGATAAATATCGAGCATGTCGTGCAGCACCAGCACCTGTCCCGAGCAGGCGACGCCGGCGCCGATGCCGATGGTCGGGATGCGCAGCTGCGCCGTGACCTCGCGCGCGAGCGCGGCCGGAATCAGCTCGAGCACGAGCATGCCGGCGCCGGCATCCTGCACCATTTTCGCCTCGGCAATCAGCCGCTGCGCCTGCGACTCGGTCTTGCCCTGCACGCGAAAGCCGCCGAGCTGGTGCACCGACTGCGGCGTGAGCCCGAGATGACCGCACACCGGCACGCCGCGCGCAGTCAAAAATGCGATGGTTTCGGCCATCGTCTCGCCGCCTTCGATCTTGACCATCTGCGCGCCTGCCGCCATCAGCTGCGCGGCGTTTTCGAACGCCTGCGCCGGGCTCACCTGGAAAGTGCCGAACGGCATGTCGCCGATGATCAGGGCGCGCTTCGCCCCGCGCGCAACGCATGCCGTATGGTAAGCGATGTCGCGCAGCGTGACCGGCAGCGTGGAGTCGTGCCCTTGCAATACCATCCCGAGCGAATCGCCGATCAGCAGCGTGTCGACGCCCGCCGCGTCGAGCAACGCCGCGAAGCTCGCGTCGTAGCAGGTCAGCATCGTGATCTTGTCGCCGTCCTGCGTCATTTTCTGCAAAGTCGTCAGGGTAATCCTCATGTCAATTCCTTTCAGCCACAGAGAGTGCAGAAAAAATGAAACCAGGGATGAACGCTGATCATAGGGTGAATGAGTGAACACCCCCTCCCTGGCCCTCCCCCTTGCCGAAGGGGGAGGGAACCCTTCACTCCTTCACTCCTTCACTCCTTCACTCGTTCACGGGTTCCTATCTGCGTTCATCGGCGTTTATCGGCGGCTCCGAATTTCTGTTCTCCGTGGCTCAGTCTAATCTCCCAAGTTAAAAAACTCACGCGCGCCGCGCATCGCGGTAATGCGCTCCAGCAGCAGACCGAAATCCTCGGGCGAATCGACAAAATTGAGGTGTTCGGAGTTTACGATCAATACCGGCGCCGCGTCGTACTGATAGAAAAAACGCGCGTAGCTCTCGGCGAGCCGCAGCAGATAATCCTCGGAAATCGTGCGCTCGTAGCTCACCGCGCGGCGCCTGACGCGCTCGATCAGCGTCTCGGTCGACGCCTGCAGGTAAATCACCAGATCGGGCGTCGCCGCCTGTGGTTTCAACTGCGCGTACATCTGCTGATACAGACGCAGCTCATCGTCGTTCAATGTCAGGCGCGCGAACAGCGGGTCCTTGTCGAGTATGAAATCGGCCACGGTCGCGCGCCTGAACAGGTCGGTTTGATTCAGCTCGCGCACCTGGTGCATGCGCTGGAACAGAAAAAACAGCTGCGTCGGCAGCGCGTAGCGCGCGCTGTCCTGATAAAAACCGGGCAGAAACGGATTGGCGTCGGGGTCTTCGAGCAGCGCCGCGCTGCCGCTCTTCTCGGCGAGCATGCGCGCGAGACTGGTCTTGCCGGCGCCGATCGGGCCCTCGACCACGATGTAGCGGTATTTTTCCGGTAGCGGCGTCATGGGGCGAATACCGTTTCGAGTTTCAAGTTTAAAGTCGGGGATTCTGGCGGATTGCGGTCCGTGCAAAGACGCGCGGGCCCGGTTACTCATGCCGCCGCCTGCGCGAGGCGCTGAACGCCGGTGACATTTACGGTATGCAGAAGGTCAGCAACCGCGCCGCGGCCGGGTATCACGCAACGAGGCGCGATTTCGGCGAGCGGCAGCAGCACGAATGCGCGCTCGTGCATGCGCGGGTGCGGGATGGTCAGGCCGTGCTCGTGCAATTGCAGATCGCCGTACAGCAGCACATCGAGATCGAGTGTGCGCGGTGCGTTCGGAAAGTCACGTACGCGGCCGTGGCTGTGCTCGATCGCGAGCAACGCGTCGAGCAATGCACGCGGTGCGAGTGCGGTTTCGATTGCCGCAACCGCGTTGATAAAATCAGGCTGATCGGCGTAGCCGACTGGCGCGCTGCGATAGAGCGACGACCGCGCGATCAGCTTGGTTGAAGGCAGCGCGGCAAGCGCGCCGAACCCCGCCCTGACTTGCGCGGCCGGATCCTCGAGATTGCCGCCGAGCGCGATAAACGTGGTTTCGAGTTTCGGGTTTCGAGTTTCAGGTTGCGCGCGTTTCACTTTGAACCCGCGCTTTCAGTAACAGTACCGGTTTCGCTCGTCCTTCCGCCTTCATCCTTCCGCCTTTTTCTTCTGCGGCGGCGCTTTTTGCCGCTGCCCGGGATGTCCTTGAGCAGCATGCCGGCGCGCGTCACTTCGTCGGCATGCTGAAATTTCTTCCACCAGTCGCCGATTTCGCCGTCGATCTCTCCGCTCTCGCAGCGCAACAGAAGAAAATCGTAGCCCGCGCGGAAGCGCGGGTGCTCGAGCAGATGATAGGGCCGCCGTCCCGCGCGATTGAGAAGACGCGCCTGCAGCGCCCAGATGTCCTTCATGTCGGCGCCATAGCGGCGCGGGATTGCGAGCTGCTCGGCCTGCACCTGCAATACCTGGTCCATTGCCTGAAACAGCGCCGGCATTGTGTGCATGCCGCGCGCCTCGGCGTGTTTCCATGCCGCCAGCACTTCGTGCCACAGCAGCGCCGCAAACAGAAAACCCGGCAATACCGTCTTGCCGGCATTGATGCGTTTGTCGGTGTTCGCGAGCGCCAGCATCACGAAGCGCTCGCCGAGCGGCTGCTCGAGTATCACGTCGAGCAGCGGCAGCACGCCGTGATGCAGGCCTTCCTTGCGCAGGCGCCGCACGGCCTCCGCAGTGTGCCCCGACAGCAGGAGCTTCATCATTTCCTCGAACACGCGCGCCTTCGGCACATTGTTCAGCAAATCGGCGAGCGCGCGGATGGGCTTGCGCGTACGCGGTTCGATTTCCAGCCCGCGCGAGGCGGCAAGCCGCACCGCGCGCAGCATGCGTATCGGGTCCTCGCGGTAGCGCTGCGCCGGGTCGCCGATCATGCGCAGCCTGCGCGCCTTGATGTCCGCCACGCCGCCGTGATAATCGAGCACTTCCTCGCGCACCGGGTCGTAGAACATGGCGTTGACCGTGAAATCGCGCCGCCGCGCGTCGTCCTCGAGGCTGCCGAACACGTTGTCGCGCAGGATGCGCCCGTGCTCGTCGGTCGATTGCTGGTCGTCGTCGACCCTGCCGGGGATGTCGACGCTGCCGCGAAAGGTGGAAACCTCGACGGTCTCATTGCCGCACAACACGTGCACGAGGCGGAAGCGGCGGCCGATGATGCGCGAGCGGCGGAAGATCGCGCGCACCTGCTCCGGACGCGCATCGGTCGCGACGTCGTAGTCCTTGGGTTCGCGCCCGAGCAGCAGGTCGCGCACCGCTCCGCCGACCACGTACGCGGCGTGGCCGCGCTGCTGCAGCGTTTCGCAGGTTTTCGCCGCGCAGCGGCTGATGCGGTCGCGCGCGATGCGATGGGACTTGAACGGGATGACGATGGACCCGGCCGGCCGGAACAGCTTGCCGGAAAAAACCTTGCCGAGAAATCGCCGGATCATTAAATCGGATACCTATCGTTAAAACAAATTGAGCGGCGCACCCGTGGCGCGTCCGCTCCAATTTGCAGCGCGGTAATTATATAACGGGGATGAAGTGCGCATCCGGTCCGCTGCCGAACGCGCGCACGCGGCAGCCGTAGAGGCCTTCGAGCCGTTCGGGTTGCAGCAGCCCGGCGGCAGCCCCCGCGGCAAAGCGCCCGTCGCCATAGAGCATCAGCACGCGGTCGCAGCGGCCGGCGAAAGTCAGATCGTGCAGCACCACGAGCGCCGCCCTGTTTGCGCTGTGCACCGCCTTGAGCACGAGTTCGAGCGTTTGTAATTGATGGCGCAAGTCGAGGTGCTGCAGCGGCTCATCCAGCAATAACAGCCGGGGGTCCTGCGCCCACAATTGCGCGAGCCGCGCGCGCTGGCGCTCGCCGCCGGACAGCGTACCGTAGGGTTGCGCCGCGAGCGGCTCGAGATCGAACGCCGCCAGCGCGCGCGCCATTGCCTCTTCGTCGGCCGCACTCCAGCCGAACAACGAGCGCGCATGCGGATAACGGCCGAGCATCACGTAGTCGGCGAGCGTGCCCCAGAATTCCTGGTCCTCGCGCTGCAGCAGGATGCCGAGCGTGCGGCCGAGCTCGCGCCGCGAATAACCGGCGAGCGGCCTGCCCGCGACCGTGACGCGCCCCGCCGCCGCGGGCGCGAGCCCGGCGAGCGCATGCAGCAGCGTAGTTTTGCCGCTGCCGTTGCAACCGAGCACCGCCCACAACTCGCCCGGCGCTACCGCGAGATCGAGTCCGCGGCACAGCGTGCGGCTGCCGGCCGTGATGGCGAGTTGATCGACGCGCAGCACTATGGTTTTCTCGACAGCAGAAACAGCAGCACCGGCACGCCCATGAGCGCGGTGAACACGCCGACCGGCAGCTGCTGCGGTGCCCAGGCGGTGCGCGCGAAAGTATCGGCGAGCGTGACGAAGCTGCCGCCGGCGAGCGCCGACGCCGGCAGCAGCCAGCGGTGATCGTTGACGCCGACGAGGCGCAGCGCGTGCGGCACCAGCAAGCCGACGAAGCCGATGCTGCCGCCGAGCAGCACCGCGGCGACGGTGGCGACCGCCGCGCCGAAGTAAATCGCCGCCTGCAATCCGCTCACCGCGACGCCGAGCGCGCGTGCCTTGAGCGGCCCAAGCGCGAGTGCGTTGAGGCTGCCCGCGAGCAAAGTAAACGTGAGCAGCGAAGCCGCCAGCACCAGCCAGGCGGGACCGCTCGCGCCGGCGTGCGACAGATCGCCCATCAACCAGAACAGCATGCCTTTCAACTGCGCTTGCGGCGCGAGCGTGAGCAGCAGGCTGATGAGCGCGGTGAACCCCGCCGACAGCACGACGCCGGTCAGCAGCAACCGGTGCATATTCCAGTCGCCGGCGCGGAAAGAGAGCGCGAACACGATCGCGATTGCACCGAGCGCGCCGGCCAGTGCGGCAAGATTGCCGGCGGCGATTCCCGCGCCAAACAGCAGCGCCGTGAGCGCGCCGAGCGCGGCGCCGCCGGAAATGCCGAGAATATAGGGATCCGCGAGCGGGTTGCGCAGCAGCACCTGGAGCAGCACGCCGGAGGTCGCGAGCAGCCCGCCGCACGCGAACGCCGCGAGCGCGCGCGGCAGGCGCAGCTTCCAGATAATATCGTCGACTGTCCCCGGCACCGGAAAGAAAATGCCGTCGAAGACCTGCACGACCGGAATCGGGAACGTGCCGAAGAAGAGCGCGGCAAACAGGCTGCCGAGGGCAATCAGCGCAAGCGTTATGAGCAGCCGGGGACGGGGCATGTGTGTTTCGAGTTGCGAGTTGCGAGTTGCGAGTTTGGGTTCAAGGCCTGGGACATGGTGTGAGGTTAACTCGAAACCCGAAACCTGTAACTCGAAACTTGTTTGCTACTGCAAACTGATTATCTGCCAGCCGTGCTTTCCGGCGTGCGCGCGCAGCGTCGCGTCGGGATCGACCGCGACCGGGTGCGTGA
This sequence comes from Gammaproteobacteria bacterium, assembly GCA_041483135.1. Classification (GTDB taxonomy): domain Bacteria; phylum Pseudomonadota; class Gammaproteobacteria; order Burkholderiales; family SG8-41; genus PALSA-1004. Next base: position 92,597 of record JBGPFE010000013.1, read on the forward strand.
CGCGCGTCAAGAGCGGCAGGTCGTTCAGCGAATCGCTGTAAAACCGGCTTTGCGCAAACGACTTGAGCGATTGCCCGCGCGAAGCGAGCCAGTCTTCGAGCAGCTTGACTTTGCCCTCGCGAAAGCATGGCGTGCCGGCGACCTCGCCGGTGAATTCGCCATCGACGTGCGCGGGCTCGGTCGCGATCAGGTTGTCGATGCCGAATACGCGCGCGATCGGCGCCGTCACGAAACTGTTGGTCGCGGTGATGATCAAGCACAGATCGGCACGGTGGCGCTCGACCAGCTCGCGCGCGCGCGGACGCACGATCGGCAGGATTTTTTTTCGCATGAACTTCTCATGCCAGTCATCGAGCACGCGCCGCGGGTGGCGCGACAGCGGCTTCAGCTGAAAATCGAGAAACGCGTGGATGTCGAGCGTGCCGTTCCTGTATTGCTCGTAAAACGCCTTGTTTCGCGCTTCGTAAACCTCGCCGTCGAGCACGCCCTGCTCGATCAGAAACTGCGCCCATTCGAAATCGCTGTCGCCGGCGAGCAGCGTGTTATCGAGGTCGAAAAGCGTGAGATTCAATCCAGTCCTCCGGTTCAGGCGCTCAGCAGCTCGCGCAGGAGCGGCACCGTGATCGCGCGCTTGGTTTCGAGCGAGTAGCGGTCGAGCGCGTCGAGCAGCGCGAGCAGCGACGGCATGTCGCGCCGCGCGTGGCGCAGCAGATAACCGGCGACTTCCGGCGACAGCTGAAAGCCGCGCGCGTCCGCGTGGCGGCGCAGCGCCGCCCATTTTTCCTCGTCGTTGAGGCCGTGCACCTGGTAGACGAGCCCGGACGCAAGCCGGGTCACGAGATCGGCGCGCAATGCAAGCTGCGCCGGCGCCGCATTGCCGCTCGCAACCAGCGCGCCGCTGCCGCCGCGAATGCAGTTGTGCAAGTTAAACAACGCGATCTGCGCCTCGGCGCCGAGAAGGTGCACGTCATCAACCGCGGAAAGCGTATTTTCCGCCACTTCGAACGCAACCGTATTGGCATCGAACCATGCCGTGTGCCCGCCGTGACGGCGCGCGGTGTCGATCACGGCGCGCAGCAAATGACTGCGGCCACTGCCTGCCGCGCCCCACAGGTAGATGAAACGCTCGTTGCCGGCATTGTTCGCCAGTGCGTCGAGCGCGCCCACCAGCTCCCCATTGCGGCCCGGCACGAAATTGTCGAGCGTCGGCGTCGGCGTCGGCGCGATATCGAGCACGAGTTGCTTCATGGATAGATGGCGGCAAGCAGCGGCAGGAGAGCAATCATGGAGCGTCGGGCGGTCATTTAATGTAAAATTCGGGTCGCCGCAGCAGGCCTGCAATCGTCGGGAAGCACACGAGATTGGCGGATTCGAAAATGCACGTTTCAGCAGGCGCTATCTTAGCCGAGTTGTGCCTCGCCCGCTGGAATCCGGGTGCCACCCACCCACGCCGAAAGGGCGCATCTTGAGCACATCCGACCGTTCCAAATCCCTGACCTACCGTGACGCCGGCGTCGATATCGACGCCGGCAACAAGCTGGTCGAGAACATCAAGCCGTTCGCCAAAAAAACCCTGCGGCCCGAAGTGCTCGCCGGCATCGGCGGTTTCGGCGCTTTGTGCCGGATACCCGCCAAATACCGCGAGCCGGTGCTGGTTTCCGGCACCGATGGCGTCGGCACCAAGTTGAAGCTCGCGGTCGAGCTCGACCGCCACGACACCATCGGCATCGACCTCGTAGCGATGAGCGTTAACGATATCCTCACGCAGGGCGCCGAGCCGCTTTTCTTTCTCGACTACTTCGCGTGCGGCAAGCTCGACGTCGCGACCGCCACCAGGATCGTGAAGGGCATCGCCGCCGGTTGCGAGCAGGCGGGCTGCGCGCTGATCGGCGGCGAGACCGCCGAGATGCCCGGCATGTACCCGGCCGGCGAATACGATCTCGCCGGCTTCGCGGTCGGCGTCGTCGAGAAAAGCCGGATCATCGACGGCTCGACGATTGCCGCCGGCGACGCGGTGCTCGGGTTAGCAAGCAGCGGCGCGCACTCCAACGGCTACTCGCTGATCCGCCGCATTATCACGCAGAACAAAGCGGATCTGTCGGCGCAGCTCGACGGCAAACCGTTGAGCGACCTGATACTCGCGCCGACGCGCATCTACGTGAAATCCGTGCTGCAACTGATGGAGAAAATCCCGGTCAAAGGTTTGGCCCATATCACAGGCGGCGGCCTCGTCGACAACGTGCCGCGCATCCTGCCGGAGCAGCTGACCGCGCGGCTTGCGCGTGACAGCTGGCCGCTGCCGCCGCTGTTCAAATGGCTCAAGCAGCAGGGCAACGTCGCTGAAGCCGAGATGCTGCGCGTATTCAACTGCGGCATCGGCATGGTGGTAATCGTCGGCGAACAGCACGCCGAGGCCGCAGCGAAACTGCTCCGCGCCGCCGGCGAAACCGTGTGGTGCATCGGCGCCGTGCAGGCGCGTGCGCCGGGCGAGGAACAAACGATAGTCGCATGAAGAAAATTGTCATCCTGATCTCGGGGCGCGGCAGCAACTTGCAGGCGATCCTCTCGGCGCGGCTGCCGGTTACGGTCGCTGCGGTAATCAGCAACGAACCCGCGGCCGGCGGACTTGCCATTGCAAAACAACATGGCGTCGCGACACGTGTCGTCGATCACAACGCATACGCCGACCGCGCCGCGTTCGATGCCGCGCTGGCGAAGGAGATCGACGCGCTCAAGCCCGATCTCGTCGCGCTCGCCGGCTTCATGCGCATCCTGACCGACGACTTCGTCAGGCATTTCGCGGGCCGGCTCATCAACATCCATCCGTCGCTGCTGCCGGCATTCACCGGGCTGCACACGCACCGCCGCGCGCTCGAAGCCGGAGTCAAGGTGCACGGCTGCACCGTGCATTTCGTGACGCCCCAGCTCGATCACGGCCCGATCGTGATCCAGGCCGCGGTGCCGGTGCTGCCCGGCGACAGCGAAGATGCGCTTGCCACTCGCGTGCTCGAGCAGGAACACCGCATCTACCCGCAGTCAATCCGCTGGTTCTGCGAAGACCGACTCGAAATCACGCCGCGCGGCACAGTCAAGCTCAAGCCGGCCCGCGATACGAGCGGCACGCCCGCGAGCAGGGAGCAGGGGCCGGCGGAGCGTGGAGCAGGGACCCGCTTGCGAGATGCGACCGCGAATCCGGCCGTAAGCGCGTCGGTGATACCGGCCCCTTGCGCGTCTTCGGGGTCAGATCCCCAAGGGGACCCCTCTTCCCCCCTACGACGCGCCCCTTCAGGGGATGTGACCCCGGAGACGGATGCAACGCCTGCGCTCGACGGCGCCGAGCCAGACTCGCGGCCGGTCGCATCCCGCAAGCGGGAACCCTGCTCCCTGCTCGCAGGCGCGCCGTCGGAGGGCGGAACAGGGTCCCCTTCAGGGGATGTGACCCCGGAGACGGATGCAACGCCTGCGCTCGACAGCGCCGCGCCAGACTCGCGGCCGATCGCATCCCGCAAGCGGGGCGCGTCGCAGGGCGGAAGAGGGTTCCCTTTGGGATCTGACCCGGGAGACGCGCAAGGGGCCGGTATCACCGACGCGCTTACGGCCGGATTCGCGGTCGCATCTCGCAAGCGGGTCCCTGCTCCACGCTCCGCCGGCCCC
>JBGPFE010000014.1:0-86135 GCA_041483135.1 Gammaproteobacteria bacterium
AATGTGCGGTCGGAACGACCTCGACGAGACCGCCTGCGAGGTCGAAGCCGCAATCCGCGCAGCGCTCGACCATGCCCTTGAATTGCTTGCGCACCATTGCCTGATCCAGATGGCGCATCGTGATGTAAAGCCCGCCGCGCGGCCCGACGCGCCCCGCGCGCATATCCTCGTACATGCCGCGGCTCACGCGGTCGCGCGTCGCGCGCTCGCCGCGCGGATCGTAATTGTGCATGAAGCGCTCGCCCGCGCCGTTCAGCAGCTGTCCGCCGACGCCGCGCAGGCCCTCCTCGATGATGGTGCCGGTGATGCGCGTATCCGGGCCCGCGATCAGGCCGGTCGGATGGAACTGCACCATCTCCATGTCGCGCAGCGTGAGCCCGGCCCGCAACGCCATCGCCATGCCGTCGCACGTCTTGTCGCCCGAGGGCGTGTGGTACTTGTACATCGTCGGGCCGCCGCCGGTGCCGAGCAGCACCGCCTGCGCCTGCACGAACACGAATTCGCCGGTGCGCACGTCGATCATCAGCACGCCGGCGAGCGCGTCGCCCGCCTTGTTCTTCACGAACTCGACCGCGCGGTGCTCTTCGAGCCGGTGGATGCCGCGCGCCCACACCTGCTCGGCGAGCCGGTTGATGATTTCGATGCCGGTCAGATCGCCCTTATGAACCGTGCGGTCGAAAGTCTGGCCCGCGAACGCCTTCTGGTGGATGGTGCCGTCGGGATTGCGGTCGAAAAAGCAGCCGAGCTCGTTCTCGAGCTCGTGGATGCGCTCGACCGCGACCGACACCAGCGTCCACGCGAGGTCCTGGTCGGGCAGCCACTTGCCGCCTTCGATCGTGTCCATGAAATGGCGCTCGACCGAATCGCCTTCCGCGAGCGCGACGTTGTAGCCGCCCTGCACCATGCGCGTGCAGCCGCATTTGCCGAGCAGCCCCTTGACCGCGATCGTGATCGAGAGCTTGGGATTCGCCTGGTGCGCGTGTAGCGCGGCGAACAAGCCCGCGCCGCCGGAGCCGAGGATCAGGATGTCGGTTTTGATTTTTTTCATTGAATGCGTATGGAACCGCCGATAAACGCCGATGAACGCGGATGCAAATGCGAGCCTGACATGAATTATCTGCGTCTATCTGCGTCCATCGGCGGTTACGTTGGGCTCTGGTTCTTGACACCAAGCGCAGCGAGGACGGCGGCACGCTTGCCGCGCGCGTCCTTGTTCACCTGCTTGTAGAGATTGCCGCCCTGGCTGTCCATCGCGACCAGCAGCGGGCCGAAACCCTTGACGCGGAATTTCCACAGCGACTCGGGATTCAAATCGTCGAGATCGACGTCCTCGATCTGCTCGATCCACGTCGTTTCGAGCGCCGCCGCCCCGCCGATGACGGCGAGATAGACTCCGCCAAGGTCCTTGAACGCCGCCTGCGACGCATCGAGGAGCCCGCCTTTGCCGATCACGATGCGCACGCCGTACTGCTCCATCAACGGCCGCGTGAAGCGCTCCATGCGCGCGCTGGTCGTGGTGCCGACGCAAATCGGCGCATAGCCCGACGGATATGCCTCCGTCTCGCCCATCCACTTCACGTTCGGCGCGGTGTGGATCACCGCATGCCCCTTGAGATCGAAGCGCGTTTTGCGGCCGCGGTCGAACATGTGGATCTGCGTCGCGTCGCGGATGCCGTAGAGCGTGCCGTTCAGGGTAACGGTGTCGTTGACCTTGAGTCGGCGCACCTCGCCTTCGGTCACCGGCATGCTGAAATCGTAATGGGCCATATTGAAAATCCTTGGTGAATGAGTGAAGGAGTGAAGGAGTGAAATAAGGCCCCCTCTCCCCCGTTACCGGGGGAGAGGGCTGGGGTGAGGGGGATCACTCTTCACCCTTCACTCCTTCACTCCTTCACTCCTTCACTCCTTCACTCCTTTACTGTCAGTCAAAAGCCGTAAGTCAGGCCGTTGGGCGTGAACGTCGCGCGGGCGCGGCGCGCCGAGTGGCATTGCATGTTGACCGCCACCGGATTCATCGTGATATGGGTGGCCGCGGTTTCGACGTGCACCGCGAACGCTGTCGAGTCGCCGCCGAGCCCCTGCGGGCCGACGCCCAACTGGTTGACCACCGCGGAGAGCTCGGCCTCGAGCTTTGCGCCCTCGGGATCGTCGCAATGCGAGCCGAGCGGGCGCGTCGCCGCGACCTTCGACAGGTGCACGCACAAGTCCGCGGTGCCGCCGACGCCGACGCCGACGATGGTCGGCGGGCAGGTCTTGCCGCCGGCGTCGAGCACGCAGTCGACGACGAAGGTCTTGACCGCGTCGATGCCCTCGGCCGGAACCGCCATCTTGAGCCACGAATTATTTTCCGAGCCGCTGCCTTTCGGGATCATTTCGATCGACAGGGTATCCGGCTGATCGACGAAATCGATGTGGATCACCGGCACCGCGCGGCCGCACGAGGTGTGCTCGTTCTTGCGCGTGACCGGATGCACGACCGAGGAGCGCAGCGGATGTTCGCGTGTCGCGCGCTCGCAGCCCTTGGCGATCGCCTGCTTGAGCTTGAAACCGTCGACCTCGACGCGGCTGCCGATCGTCACGTTGTAGATCGGGATGCCGGTGTCCTGGCACAACAGGTTGTTGGTGTCCTCTGCGACCTGGATGTTCCGGATCATGGTGCCGAGGATCGCCTTGCCCGTCGCGTCGGTCTCGCTTCGGTCGAGGCGCGCGAAGCCCTGCTTGATGTCCGGCGGCAAAATCTTGCACGCGCGGATGTAGAGCTCCTTGCACGCTTCCTCGACTTGTTTCAGATCAACTTTCACGGTTTAGCCCTTCACCCCTTCACTCATTCACTCATTCACTCATTCACTCTTCACGCGCTAGCTCTGCATGCCCCATTTGCGCACGGTCTTCAGCTCGATATTGCGGAAAATGAAATTCTCGACGAAGAGCCCGATGATGATCACCGAGAACAGCCCCGCGAACACGTTGGCGATTTCGAGCTGGTTCTTGTTCTCGTAGATGAACCAGCCGAGGCCGCCCGAACCCGACGATACGCCGAACACGAGTTCCGCCGCAATCAACGTGCGCCACGCGAACGCCCAGCCGATTTTCATGCCGGTCAGTATATTGGGGAATGCCGCCGGTATCAGTATCTTTGCCACGTAACGCGGCCCGGCCAGACCGTAGTTGCGGCCGACCATGCGCATGGTCTGCGACACCGACATGAAGCCCGAGTGCGTGTTGAGCGCGACCGGCCACAACACCGAGTGGATCAGCACGAACACGAGGCTGCCGTTGCCGAGGCCGAACCAGATCAGCGCCAGCGGCAGCAAAGCGATCGCCGGCAGCGGGTTGAACATCGCAGTCAGCGTTTCGAGAAAATCGTTGCCGATGCGCGTGGTGATCGCAAATGCGGTAAGCGTGCCGGCCAGGAACAGGCCGGCGGCGTAGCCCATCAGCAGCACCTTGATCGAGAACCAGCCGCGCGCGAGCAGGACGCCGTTCATGATGTTGTCGTAGAACGCGCTGATGGTATCGCTGAACTTCGGAAACAGCAGCGGATTGTTGAGCAATGCCGAGTAGACCTGCCAGACGGTCGCGAGCATCAGCAATATGAGGCCTTTGCGTACCGCTGCGTTGTTGAATATCCTCTCCCACGTCGTGAGCGGCTTCTCGACCACGCCGTAGGCGCTCGATTCGATCTCGCGCACGAACTCGGGGCGTTGCACCAGCACATTGTCAGCCATGCGGGGTTACCTCCTCTTCAATCTGATCGGCGAACAGCATGTCGTGGATGCGGTCCGAGAGCTGCTTGCCATCGGCGCTCAAGTTGTCCTTGCCGTCGCTGTTCAACTCGGCCTTGACCCGGCCGGGATGCGGGGAAAGCAGCAGGATGCGGTTGCCGATCAGCACCGCCTCGGGAATCGAGTGCGTGACGAACAGCACGGTAAAGTGCGTGTCGTCCCACAACTGCAGCAGTTCTTCCTGCATCTTGCGCCGCGTCAGCGCGTCGAGCGCGGCGAACGGCTCGTCCATCAGCAGCACGTCGGGCTCCATCGCCATGCCGCGCGCGATCGCGACGCGCTGCTTCATGCCGCCCGACAGCATGTGCGGAAAGTTGTCCGCGAACTTGGTGAGTTTCACTTTCTCGATGTACTGCATCGCCTTGTCCTCGGCGGCCTTGCCTGCCAGCCTGCGGCTCGAGGTCAGCGCAAACATCACGTTTTCTTTGACCGTTTTCCACGGCAGAAGTTGATCGAACTCCTGGAACACGAACACCCGGTCGGAACCCGGCTTCTTGATCGCCGCGCCGTTGAGACTCATGCTGCCTTCGGTCGGTTGCATATAGCCGCCGACCGCTTTCAACAACGTCGACTTGCCGCAGCCCGAGGGGCCGAGAATCACGAAACGATCGGATTTGAACACCTGGAAATCGACGCGATAGGTCGCCGTGACCAGATGCTCCTTGGTCTTGTACTGAAGCGTGACGCCCTTGACTTCGAGCAACGGGCCGGCTGCCGCCACGGCGCTCATTCCACTACGAGTTTGCGCTCGCGTACGATCTTCCTCCAGCGTTCGGTCTCTTCGCGTATCGTCTTGGCAAATTCGGCGGGGCTGTTGCCCACCGGCGCCATGCCGAGGCCCTCGAACCGGCTCTTGACGTCGGCCAGCTCAAGCGACTTCACAGTGTCACGGTAGATCTTGTCGATGATCTCCTTGGATGTGCCGGCCGGCACCATCAGTCCGAACCATCCCAGGTTTTCGAACCCCGGCAGCGTCTCGGCGATCGCCGCTACGTTCGGCAGCAGCGGCGAGCGCTGCTTGCTCGTCACGCCCAGCGCGCGCAGCTTGCCCTGCTGAATGAAGTTGATCGACGCCGCCAGGTTGGGCGTCGCGAACTGCACCTGGCCGGCCATCACGTCGACGATGGCAGGCGCTTCGCCTTTGTACGGGATGTGCACGACGTCGATGCGGGCCGTGTAAATGAAATTCTCGGCGGCGAGATGGGTCTGCGTGCCGAAGCCCGCCGACCCGAATGTGATTTCCTTGGGCCTCGCCTTCGCCAGCGTGATGAGCTCCTTGACGGTCCTGGGCGGAAAGGTCGGCGTCACGACCAGCGCCTGCGGACCGCTCGCGACATTGGTAATCGCCACCAGGTCCTTCGCGGGGTCAAACGGCATCTTCTTGTAAATATGCTGGTTGGCGGTGACGATCGAGCCCGAGGTCATGAACAACGTATAGCCGTCCGGCGGGGACCTCGCCGCAAGCTCGCCGCCGATGTTGCCGCCGGCGCCGGCGCGATCGTCGACGACCACCTGCTGGCCCCAGATTTCGCCTAGCTTCTGGCCGATCACCCGGGTCACGATGTCGGTCGCGCCGCCCGCGGAAAATGGCACTATGACCCGCACCGGCTTGTTCGGATAACCCTGCGCCGCAGCGCATGTTGCAACCAGCATTGCGCCCGCCGGCAAAAGCAACTGCATGACTCGCATGATTCCTCCTGTTTATTTGATTTGAAGCGGTCGGTTAGTTTACATCCTTCCACCACAGACCGCGCTACCTGAAGATGTAGATCGGGCTCGACCAGATCAGGTTGCCGTCTTCCTGCGTGATGCAGACATAAAGCGCATTGTCGCAGTCGTCGGCAAGCGTGATACGGCGCTCGAGCTTTGCCACGCGATGCGTATTGTCGTCGGGCAGGCGGAACACCCGGATCTGGCGCTTGATGCCGCCGTTCGCAAACGTGAGATCGTTGATACCGATATCGGCGACCTTGATTTCGGTTTTCACCAGCGCGGTATCGATTTTAAGCGTGCCGGCTGTAGGATCGGCGAGCCACGCGTCGAAACCGCCGAAGCCGCCGGTGGTCAGCGCCGCCCATTTCAGCTCGCCCGGCGCGGTCTGCTCGAGCTTCTTGTCGAGGTTCCAGAAATTGATCGGCGCGACGCGCTCGAAACTATTGCCCGTCAAAGCGCAGCCGCCATCCCATACCGTCTGCCGGCCGCGGCCGCGGTATTCGGAGCCCTCCCAGATCACGCGGATGCGGCGGCCGAGCGATTTCTCGTCGAACGGGCGGAAGGTTTCCACCGTCTTAAGCCGGTTGCGGATCTCGATGCGCTCGATCGGCGCGGACGCCACCGCCTCGATCGTGAACGTCACGTCTTTTGCGCCCGAGCGCAGGATGTCGCCCATCATCGCGGTTTTCACTTTGCGGCGGGTGGCCGGTCCGAGATTGGGATCGTCGGCGAATTGCTCCGCGTCGGCGTCGAATTCAACGCGCGTGTCGAGAATCACGCGGCAGCCGGTGGTCGCGTAGTGATGGCGTTTGCGCATCGCGTCGAACAACTCTTGGCGCGTGAGCCCGGTTGCGAGCAGGCAGCTCAATCCGCCGTAAGCGCCGAACAGCGACGCGCCCGGGTGGCTCGCGCCGTGACGCCCCTTGTGGCCGTCGCTGTTGGCGACGATGCCGACGCGGTAGCCCTGCTCGAACGCGTCCTGGATCAGCCATTCGAAAGTGCCCCAGTCGGAATGCACCTCGACCGCGCGCTCGAGGCGCGCGTCGTGAGCCATCTTGATGTCGGCGTAGCGACCGCCGATATGCGCGAACACCACGCAATCCTCGTTCTTCAGCACCTTGAACAAGTCGGAGGCCGAATTGGCATCGGTCTCGACGTCCGACAGATCGTCGATGAGCGCGTGATGCGAGCGGTGGATCTGGCGGCCTTCGTGCATGAACATCACGTTGCGGTCGCCGCCAAGCCCGGTGTTGCCCGACCACTCGTAGCCGGGAAACATGATGAACCTGCCGTCCTGGTTGAATTCCTTGCTGAGCTTATTCAACTCATGCCAGAACGGCGTCGTGATCTGGAAGTCGTTGCCCTGGTGGCACATCGCGTCGAGAAAAGCGCGGTCGCGCGCGAACTCGATCAGCTCGCGCGCCGAGTTGGTACCGATGGTTTCCTCCGACTGGCCGTGCAGGTCGGCCCAGTACGGCAATAGCGGCGCTTCTTCGGCCGCATTTTCAATTATGCGCAGCGGGTTGCTCACGCACACCGGTTTGCCCGAGGCATCGATCACCTCGATAGTGATGTCGCCGGTCTCGCCTGCTTTCAGGTTGTCGATCACTTTCGCGTACTCGCCGAGCTTCATCGCGATCGTCTCCGGCAGCCCGTCGATTTTGCGATTGGCCTTGAGTGTGAACGTGCCGTTCACCTGGTGACTTGGATTGCCCCATTTGTCCTCGCCCTTGAAGCCGAGCCTGAACGGCTGGCCGCGGCGGCGCAGCGTCGGCAATATCAGCTTGTAGGTGACCGGCGGGCCGGCGACTACCGAGATGCACGGCTGCTCGGGCAGCTCGACGTAGTTGTATGTCGCCCACGCGTCGACCAGCACGCGGAATTCGAACGTCGGCTCGTTGAACGTCTGCACGCGGATGCCGGGCGAGCCCTGCCGGCGGTCGCCGAAGCGCACGATGATCCGGTCGCCTTCGCGCAGGAAACCGCGCACGACGCGGATGAAGAGCGTCTTGTCCCACGGCCGGATGTTGCGCTTGCCGTCGTACTGCACTTCGAGCACGGCGCCGTTGGAAGCCTCGACCGTGGTGTAGTTCCAGCCCTTGGGATCGTTGAACTGCGGCCGCCCCATGTCGGACGCGAAACGGTGGACGATCTTGAGCGAGCCGGTGTCGTCGATGCCGAAATAGCCGGCGGTATATGTCAGCGTGAACGACTGGAAGCTGCCCGCCTCGAACTCTCCTTGGGGAGAAATCTCGGCATGACCCATGCGTTCCGCGAAGTAAGTCGAATGCGGCATATTCTCCCCATCAATTTGCGCCGCTAAAAAACGCATTGCTTTACTAGGAGGTCATTAGCATACCAAACATTCTGGCTGCGCGAGGCGAAGAGTCGTCACTTTCGGAGCAACGACAGAGGGGTTGCGGAATTGGTGATTACTGTGCAATTCGGGCCATGTCAGCGGGCCCCAATAGCTCGCCGGAAAAAGGCTCCGGCACGCGAGTCATGTTAAGCAATTTGACCTCATCGGCATTCAATTCGACAGCAAGTGCGCCAATATTTTTTGAAGGCGCGCGACGTGTCGCGTTCCCGGAATCGCCACGATTACTCGATTCATGATCCGCTCCTTCGGTTCATTGCTTATCAGTTTGACCTTACTGGTCGCCTATCAGGCAAAATCACTGTCCCCGTCTACGCGCGCGTCGACGCCTGTTCCTTGACTTTTTGGCTTATCGCTTCGACCATGCTTAGATTTGGAGAGGGAGGAAGACCCGGGTTCGGCGCTGAAATAGGTCGCAAACTTGTTGGGTGTTTTTTCCCACCGCTTGGCGTCATCTGGTGGAACGGCCTTTTCGACGATCCTTGGCCATGCTGCGGAATACTTCCTGTTGAGCTCAATCCATTTCGGCCCGGCAGCCGTATCGTCCGAAACAATCGCATCGACTGGGCAGGTCGGCTCGCATGCGGCACAATCGATGCACTCGTCCGGATGGATAACAAGCATGTTGTCACCTTCGTAGAAACAGCTCACCGGGCAAATCTCTACGCAATCCATGTATTTGCACTTAATGCAATCTTCCGTTACGACATAAGGCATATGGCTCTCCTGCTAACACAACCGACGCGGCTCGATCTCTAGACTAGAGAACGCTACCATCTGAGCTTGAGCACGTAGGGAACCGGAGGAGGGACGTGAAGATCCTCGGGGGGCAACCCGACAAAACGCAGGTCGTCCTCGGTGATCGCCGGCATGGTCGGCTGCAAACCGTCGTAATACTTGGTGTTAATCAGCATTCGATTACATCCTGCACAGTAAGTATCGGTGCCGAAGCGCTCGGTAATCTCCTTCAGTCGGTTGTAGATATAAATCATCTCGCGGATGCTGGGAGGATAATGGCCCTCGAGTGCGGTACCTTTGAGGGGAACGAACACAAATATAGTTGGTATCACACCCATGGACGCAAGATGAGTGATTCCATTCACGGTGCTTTGAGCCGGTTCTAGGCCAGCAATGATGTTGGCGCTCGCATGTCCGGTGCCAAACGTCTTCACCATATACCGGATCATCCTGTCGTAATGAGCATGGCCAGGCACCCCCTTCTCGATATCTCTGACTTTACCCGGACACATCTTTGCGAACAGCTGCGGATCGTAGATCTCGTAGTTAAAGCCCACCAGGTCCGCCCCGGCTTCAAACAACATGTCGATGTACCGCTCGTCGTCCGGCGGAGCAATCGTGAGCCGTAGCCAGTTATCGGGGAACGCGTCTTTCAGCGGTCTTAAATATTTAGCGTGAACTTTTGCGCCCCTGTCCGGAGGCGGTGTACTGCCGCCAGCAAACACTGGGCCATGACGAAAATTCGGTTGCTTGCGTGCTTCAGCCACGGTTTCAAGAAAATCTTCAGGCTTTTTAGGAAAAACATCACGCCCGGATTCTAGGTTTTCATCGATACTACAGAAGCGACACTCTGCGCCTTTATAGTCGTCTTGAAAACGCCCGAAATAATGGCAGTGGGGGAAGATAGTCGCCCCGCCGAAATCTCCGGCAAGCGGCATGACGCTACGCATTGGCAGCCCACGCGTCGTCTTGTGATCATAGTATTGCGGATACGGAGGGATACTTACGCTCATGATTTTTTCGGCCTTTACCTTGTCCTCAAGGCACTGCCACCGTCCGTCGTCTCGCAGCCGCGCGGGTTTTTTGCCGATGTAATACCTGCCGTTTTCTAACTCTAGCGTAAAAGGCGTTTTGTCCCGCAAATGGTCACTAACCGTAGTGCCCACGGGCAGGCCAACATAGACTTTGCCGGGATCGAGGATGATGTCCAAAGCGTGTTTACCCACCGCGCCGACGGCATGATCGACCTTCAATGTCTTACCGATCTCCGCTGCGGCTTCTGGCGATACGTTAAGACCCTGGCTCAAAAGCTCGAGTTTAAGGATGACCGGGTGATACTGAGTGCTCTTTCTCGGCCGGCCTAGATTCTCGGCAGGAACCCAGCGCTTCGAAAGAATCGTCCTGAGATCTGCGCCTGGCGGGAGATCGTCTGTTTTGGCTTCCGCATCCGACGTGATCGCATCACGTTCTTTTTCAACGATGGTCATACTCTGCTCCTTGAAGTCTCAGCCAGCTACATTGATGCGAGATACACGTGATGCGGCTCTTGCTCGATGAACTTCTTGACGTGCTCTCCGCCGCGCCTGACGTGCGCCCGGACCGCCTGCTCCAGGTCAACCGGGTCTTTCGATACGAGCGCTTTCAGAATACGCCGATTCTCAAAGAGAATCTCATGAGCACGCGGCGGATACCTCTTGACGATGATTGTCCCGATACTCCAGATGCGAGCGTTAAGTCCTGCCAGAATCTGCCTTAGTACGTCGTTACCAGTAGCCGCGGCTACCGCGTTGTGAAATTTACGATTCGCCAACAGAAACTCGTCATAGCGTTTTTGCTGAAGGAGTGTCTGCGAACCGTTTAAGATACCCGTCATTTGCCGGGCTGCCTCTTCACTTAGGTTAGGAAGCGCTTCTTTCGCCACCTCTACCTCCAAGGCCTCACGAACCATATAGAAATTCATAATGTCTCGGACGCTCAAGGCTTGAACAACATAACCGGAACCCAGTTCTCGCTTAACCAGCCCTTCCTGTTCAAGCCGCCCCAAGGCTTCTTTGACTGGCGTTCTGCTGACACCGAGTTCCTTCGCAATCTCCAACGCCTTCAGCCGCTCATTGGGTTTGTATCCGAAGCTGGTAATACGTTCCTTTAAGAAAAGGTAAGCCTTTTCTTGGTAGCATTCGGCGGCATTACAAGTTGAATCCATAGTGAATCCACTTTTAAAACATAACAGCAACGACGTCAATAGCCAGTGAGTGAAGTAAGACATTCCTGAATGAGGCGGGGGCGCGGATGAGTAATGGATCCAATCACTTAACGCATTAGAACAGCGCGCGATCAGACAAGCGGTCGAACGAAGCTAGAGCGACTACGAGAGTTCGGAGAGTGGGAACTCGAGGGGTGTATCAAAGACGAGGCGCGTCCTTCCGGTTCTTAATTGCGCCTCACCGCTTGGCGAATGCAGCGCACGGCTTGGACGTTCGGACCGACCACGCCCAGCCCCACGCGCAACGCTTCGGTTTCCATGATGTCCTGCGGCACGACGTTCGCGATGTTGACGTCGGGTCCGAATTCGGCGACCAGAAACTTCTTCATGTCTTCGACCGCCGACAGCGTGACGCCGTGTATCCACGGGCCTGGCAGCTCGATCAGGACTTTGGACATGTCGAGCGCGCGACGGATACCGTTGATCAGTTTCAGCTTGGGCTTGCCGTTCTCGATCAGCTCCGCGGCTTCCACCAGCACGAGCTCGGCACCGGCGGCGAAACAGTCCTCGGCCTGGCTCACCAGCAGTCGCGCATCGTTCTTCATGTCCTTGGAACCGACCTCGCCGAACACCGCCAGACCCGCACCGACCGCGAGCCGGATCTGCTCCCGGCGTTGCCTGGGTGATAACGGCACGCAGTTGTCGGAAACCTCTACCACATCGAAGCCGACGCGCCGGGCTTCCCTGAGAAAGCGCGGCAGCGCGCGCTTGCCGTAGACCGCATAAACATATTCCTGGAATTGGCCGCCGATGAACGGCCGCACGCGATGCCTGCGGTACAGCGCGAGCTTTTTGCGCAGATAGCCGAGATCGTAAAGTCGCGAGGTACCCACCGCGATCTTGCCGAGATCGATGTAGCGCCCCGCCATCTCGAGCATATCCTCCACCATGCCGTACGGCAGGCCGAAATCGGCGACCATGGTCAGGCCGGTTGCGCGCGGTTTCGTCTGGCTGCGCGCACGCGGCAGCTCGACGAACGTGAACGGCACGATGTGGGATCTTGATGAGGTACGCACCATATTTTCTTGACTTAACAATTCAGCGAGATGCCTGAAGCAACCATACTTCGCAGCACAACAAGCCAAGGGTTCATTATTGACTCTGGGGGTTCTTGCAAAACTAGAGATCAGGCACGATGCGCCTAACTGACAGCTATCCATCCTAACTATATAGCCTGCCGGCTGCGTACATGAACTCGATAATGGTTGATTATTCTGGGGAGCTTTGTCAACTATCTATCAAAGTCGCCCGGTGTGCCGGGCTGAAGGCCTCACCGAAAAGCAAGAGCGCAGACTGTAGGCACCGAGGGTTAGGCCCGACTACTATAGTTTCAATAATGAGGTGTGCGTGGGAAATGACGAATCCCATTTGGCGGCGCACGGCGCCACCATCACGCGTCGCGTCAATTGCTAGACAATCGCTGTGAGTTTACCCAATAGATTGAACAGCCGGTCCCATACTTGCTGGACTGATCCGCCGCCAAAGACCTTAACGAAGCGTGGCGCGTAGGGGTCGCGTGAACGCTCCCACTCGATGTAGTAGCTGATAATCGGCACGGTTTGAGTATAGTACGCCCCGATTCGCTTGCGGACTATATCCTCCCTGTCGTCAGGACGCTGCACTAGGTCTTCACCGGTAATATCGTCCTTTCCCGCTACCCTGGGTGGATTGAATTTCACGTGATAAACACGGCCCGATGCGGGATGAACGCGCCTGCCGCTCATACGCTGCATCAAGACGCGCTCAGGAACATCGATCTCCACGACATAGTCAAGCCTGATCCGGGCCGAACGCAACGCATCAGCCTGAGCCGGCGTTCGAGGAAAACCGTCGATCACGAATCCGTGCCGACAATCGCTCAGGCTGATTCGATCATTGACCAGCTCAATGACGAGATCGTCTGGCACCAGTGCACCAGCCTCGATGAACTCTTTGGCCCGTAATCCCAACTCGGTTCCGGATTCCATCGCCGATCGCAATATGTCGCCGGTGGAAATATGGGCAATGCCATATTTCTCGCTCAAGAAACGCGCCTGAGTTCCTTTTCCAGCTCCAGGCATTCCGATAAGCACGCAACGCATGGCCCCTCCTCCTTTGAATTTCACGATTACTGCCAGACAACCAATCAACCAATACGCTCGCTGGCTCATACCCATTCTTGACGCGGCTTGCGTTGCTGAGAAATTAAAATTTGTGATGGGCAGATCAGCGGTTGCAATCCCTGCGAAACGCGATGCGGGCACAAATACAGGTAAATCGCGCTGTCGCCGCTCTCACTGCGAAACCATGTCAACTATTTGACACTTCGACGCGCGGAATACGGGTAAATTCGTATAGTACCCCTTGGCTGGAAAATTGCGCCCCGCGATCTCAGCCACAGTAATCGAGAATCCAAATATGGACTTCAGCTTTAACCCCTTTGTTGCCTTCGGCTGGAGCGTGCTGGCTGGCTTCATCATGTCCATGGGCGCCGGGGGCGGGGGCATTCTTGCCGGGATAGGACACATTTCCCTCCTGGGCATCGCCGACGCGAACATGATCAAGGTGGTAAACCAGATCCTCGAGTTCGCGAGCCGGATTGTCTCGGTGCCGCTTTACTACCGCCAGAAGCGCCTGGTCTGGAGCCTTGCGCTCACGTACGGCATTGGGACGCCCATCGGGGCGATCGCCGGCTCGTGGTTCTCAAAGAGCTATCTCTCGGACATGGTCGTGTATCGGCCGGTGTTCGGATTGTTGGTAGCATTCGTCGCCGCACGCGTACTCTACGAGAGCTGGGGCAGGAGAGCGCAGAATCACGCTGGCCTGCGCAAGGCGCGCGAAGCGTCGGACCGCATGTCGCGCAACGCCCGGGCCGCGGGCGCCAGGGAATCCCAGGGAATCGATGGACCGCGGACCGTGCGCTTCGGCATGTGGCAGAGCCGGGTGCGCTTTGGTGGCGAGCATTTCGATTTCAATCCCTGGAGTGCCGCGCTTGGCGGCTTCGTCATCTCTTTTATCGGCTCCACATTCGGCGTGGGAGGTGGATTCCTGGTCACTCCTTTCATGGCGAGCGTTCTGCTCTTTCCCGTGTACCTTGTCGTGGGAACGAGCCTCGTCGCTCTGATGATTCCGCTCACGATAAGCGTAATGACTTACCTTGCGCTCAAGGTCGGCGTGGACTGGCGGCTTGTGGCGGTGGAAGTGCCCGCAGTCCTGATCGGTTCTTTCCTCGGACCGGTGCTCAACCGCTACATGAACGAGAAGGCGCTGAAAACCTTCGTTGCGGTCGTGCTGCTCGGGATCGGCCTGTACTACGTTTCCGGTTGAAGGGGGGCCAGTCAGCCCGGACGGCGAACTTTCAGGTTCGGCCGCAGGTTTCCGTCTGCCTGCGGCTTCCGTACCGTCATCATTGCCGCCTCCAGTCGGTGGTCATTCCACCACGCCAGCGGTTTGGCTCGATCTGCATCATATCCCTATAATACCCCGATGCTTCAAAGGACAAGGACGCGTGAAGCTCGCACGGACGGACATCTCGACGTGCTGGGCTCCATTCCGCCGGTTTATCATAAGGCGGTGCTCGAGCAATGCCAGCGCCGCGTGCTCGCAAGGGGCGAGCTGATCTGGTCCCAAGGCGAGCCGTCCCAGTATGTCGCGTTCCTCGTCTCTGGAAAGGTGATGTCCTGGTTCCAGGCGAGAAACGGCAAGACCGGAACGACGGGCTTCTGGTGCGCGGGGGACCTGCTCGGCGCCGCCGACGTCGGCACGGTCAGCACACGGCAGCAGACGGTGCGCTGCCTCGAGGAATGCGTGATCTACACGCTATCTTTCGAGCGCTTCGACGACCTCGTGCGACGTTTTCCAGAGCTCGGGCTGGCCGTAATCCGGGCCCTTTCGGTCCGGCTACGCTCGGTCGCCCAACTAGCCATCACGCTCGAGACCCAGCCCGCTTTCGAGCGCATATGCACGGTGCTTCTAGCACTGTCCGAGCGGTTCGGCATCGATAGCGACGAGGGTGTGCTGATCAACCTGAAGCCGACCAATGAAGACCTCGCGGCCATTGCCGGCGTCACACGCCAGTTCACCAATGCGACGCTGCGCGACCTGCGCCAGCGAGGGCTGCTGATCACGCGCAGAAGAAACATCATCCTCACCGACCGCGCGGCAATCGAAAAACTGGCGTACCGCCAGTGACGTACCGTGTGCGCCTCAAGGCGCGCGGCGCCGATTACGAGCTCCGTACGTTTCCCGACGAACCCCTGCCGAGCTAGCAGTCCGAAGCAGCACCGATCGCAATCGTGATCTTGGAATTCGAACCCAGACATCCGGAGAGCCTGCGCGAGTACTTAAATCGTATTCACGCCGAGCGCACCATGTCGGCGGTGACGAGCGCATCCAGCTCATGAATTTCCAGAAGAAATCGGACGTGACTGCCGGAGACATTAATCCTTCAGGTACACCGTATCGGCGTCCACTTCTACCCGGTACATTTCGAGCGGCGCCTCAGCGAGACCTCGAGGCTCGCCACCCTTTCGCAAGCTCCACTGCCAAAGATGCTCCAGACAGGTGAGGACTTCTCCGTCGAACACCCCGTCGCACAAGGCAATGCCTTCATGCGGACACGCGGCTTGGCAGGCAAAAATACGGTCGCCCGCGTTGATGACGCAAACCTTTCTGCCGTTCGATTCGAATTGCTTTATTTCGTTGACCGGGACGTCTGTGACTTTACAGATTAGCGTTCGTTCCATGGCCCTATGCTGCCACAGCCGCGGCAGAACTCCTTGTCAACTACCCGACAGGACGACATGCGGCAACCGGGAACGGTGGCTGCGGACAAGGGGGGCCGAGCCGCTGCTTCTCGATGGCGTCGACTGCACGAACGTGGCCGATACATGGCCGCTGTGCGAGTCTCGCGTCGTAGGGGAGCTGCTGCGCGGGCCAGCGTGCCGGTTGTCGCACGAGCGCGGGGCCACGTAAGCGAAGTTTTTGATCGACAGATCAGGTCGCCGTATGGCGGCAGCGTCGTGACACCTGAGCGCACGAGTTGTCCCAACCGACTGTCAAGTATATGACAGCGCACCCCGCGGCAAGCGCGTATCTTCCGGCGGGAGCATAGTTCACCGATTAGAGATCCCAATGGCCGGCTACCGGCGACACGTATTTGTCTGCCTCAACGAGCGGGACCCAAGCGACCCGAAAGGTTGCTGCAAGCACCGCGGCTCCGATGAGGTCTTCAAGACGCTCAAGGCAGGCGTCCACAAAGCCGGTCTTGCCGACGTGCGGATCAACCGCGCCGGCTGTTTCGAACATTGCGCGTACGGCCCGACGGTCGTGATTTATCCCGAAGCCGTGTGGTACCGCGTGCCGTCCGTCGAGGATGCGCAGGAAATCCTGCGCAGCCACATCATTGAAGGAAAGGTCGTCGATCGCCTGCTCATCGACAACATCGCATATCACCAGAAGGAATCGCAAATATGAACACGGCACAAGCGTTGCGCAAGGAAAAGCCCACCGACCTGTACAAGGCGGTCGAAAACGCTTACCGCTCGAGCAAGAAGAAGCTCGGCCAGGAGTACTTCGTGATCGACTGTGACCGGCACATCATCGAACCGCCGGAGGCGTTTACGATGTACCTCGACAAAGAATGGCAGCACATGGCGCCCAGGCCCACCACAGATAACACGGGCGCACCGCGGCTCATGGTCGAAGGGCGTCTCTACCAGAAGCCATCAGGCTGGGGCCCGGGACGCACCGAGGGCTGCGGCGACCAGCGCCCGCGCGGCGAGGGCTTAGCTTACGAGCGCGCGTACAAGCATGCGTTCGAGAACCGGGATGTGGACATGGACCTGACCGGCATCGACGCAGCGGTGTGGATCCCGACACTCGGGCTGTTCGTCCCCGACATCATGAATTTTGACTTTCAGTATGGAGTGTGCCGTGCGCTTAACGACTGGACTGCGAAGGTTTGGGCGACGGGCAAGCGCCATATGTGGTGCGTGACGATCCCGCTGAAGCCCGCGTGGGCGGTGGAGGAAATCAAACGCTGCCGTAAGCTCGGCGCCACTGCGGTCTGGATGCGCCCCAATGTAATGCAAGGCGTGCGGTGGTGGGGCGAGGACTGGGATCCAGTGTGGAAAACCATGACTGACCTCGGCATGCCGCTAGTCTTTCACGAGGCGACCGGAACCTACAACGCCACCTATAGCACCGACTACAAGTTCGACCGATACTGGATCGCGCACGCGGTCTCGCATCCGCTGGAAATGGCGGCGGCGGTTGCCGGGATTCTCGGCTACGGCGTGCTCGAGCGTCATCAGAATCTCAAGGTGCTGTTCTGCGAAGCGGGCGCGACTTGGGTGCCCTACATGCTGTTCCGGCTGGACAGTCACTACGAGGCGCGCCCGAAGGAGATGATCGGTCTCACCATGCCGCCCTCGGAGTACTTCAAGCGTCAGTGCGTCATTTGCTCGTTCGAGCCGGAGGAGGCGCTGCTGCAGGAGACCGTGCAGTGGTTCAACGGCAAAAATATGGCCTGCACGAGCGACTACCCCCACTGGGATTCGAGCGGCGTGTCGGGCGTGGTGCGATATCTGAAGCACTTCACGGAAATCAGCGAGGAGACGCGTGTAAACTTCTTCTCGCGCGCCGCCATCGACGCTCTAGGGCTTAAAGCGTAATGTTACAGGCTAAACTCGCGGCCTCCGGCCGCGGGTTTAGTTGTCGACTTTGCGGGTTCCGAAATACACACCAACCCACGATAACGTTAATTGACCGGAGAAAGAACCGCTGTCAACTACCTGACATACCTGCGAATTTCGTAGCAACGATCGAATAAGAGCTGTACCACCGGCGTCACAGCAGAAGACCGGACAAAAAAGCAGCACCACGATTCGTCGGTACGACCAGGCCAAGGGAGGAGATCATGGAATCGTGCATCAAGCACTGGAGTGCCTGCATTCGATGGCTGCTCGTTGCGCCGCTGGTTGTACTGGCAATATCCGCGCCGGCGCAGGAACGGTATCCCCTGCGCCCCATCGACTTCATTGTGCCCTTCGGCCCCGGTGGAGGGGCAGATCAAGCTGCCCGCAAGCTTGCGCAGCTGCTCGAAGTCGATTTGAAAGTGTCGTTTCCAGTGCTCAACATCCCCGGCGCTTCCGGTAACACCGGGATGGCAAAACTCCTTACGTCGCCCGCTGACGGACAGTCCATCGTCATCTTGGCCGGAAATGCCTTCGCCCAGTTCGCGATAAGGCCGCCGGCCTGGAAGCTCGAAGACATCACCATTCTCGGCTTGGTCACCAATGAGCCTTCCGCATTCTTCGTCGCCTACGACGCCTCCTGGAAGACGTGGGCGGACGTGGAAAAGGAGGCCAAGGCCAAACCTTCCTCCTTAAAGCTCGCCGGCACCGGAATCGGCAGCGCTGATGAACTGACCGCTATTTACTTGTCCTCCAAGGGCATCAAACTGGTATTCGTGCCGTTCGCCAAGGCGGGCGAAAGGTTCCTAGCCATCCTGGGCGGCCACGCCGATATCTTGTACGAGCAGGCTGGAGACGTGAGGAGCTACGTCGAAAACAAGCAGATGCGCCCGGTCCTGTTCTTCGCGCCGCAGCGCGTCTCGAACTTCAAGGATATACCGGTATCGAAGGAACTCGGCTACGACGTCATGTTGCCCCAATACCGCGTGATCGCTGTCAGGAAAGGCACCGACCCCGCGAAACTCAAAATTCTCTCTGCGGCGATCGCCAAAGCGGCGGCCTCGTCTGAATTCAAAGCTTTCCTCAAGGGCCAATGGGCGGAGGAAAACAGCTACCTGTCGGCCGGCGAAACCGAGGCTTTTGTGCACAACGAGATAGAAACCATCAAGAAGATCCTTGCCTCCATGAAGAAGTAACGGCTTCGCGCGGACAGGTTGCTAAGTGAAATAACCGAAAATACGACAGCCGATAGCGCACGGCCATCTGTAGGAAGGCAGCGGCGCTGGGGCTCGCTGTCCGTGAATACAGCAACAGGACGAGATACCGATGAACAACCAGTTAAAAGGCGTTGTCCCTTACGCGCTGGGGCTAGTCATTTTCGGCTATTTGTACTATCTCACCACGCAGTTTCCATTCGACGCTGATTCAAACCGTCTTGGCCCTGACGCGTGGCCTAAGGGCGTTCTATATCTGGCGCTGGCTACCTGCGTCTACGCTATTGTCAGGAACACGGTTTTCGCCGATAAAAAACCCCGGCTCGAGGACGTAATCGTCAGCATTGCCAAGGCCTCGGCGGTCAAAGAAGAATCCGCCGTCCCGCAAGAAGACGAGTCCTATCCGCATTTGCTGTGGATCGGGATCGCGCTCACCATCGGCTACGCGGCGCTGCTGCAAACGCTCGGATTTTTCCTCTGCACCCTCCTCTACATGGTGTGTTTCATCTACGCCGGGCGCTACCGCAACTGGTGGGTGAACATCGCCAACAGCCTGACGGGAACCGTGGTTCTGATCTTTGTCTTCATGAAAATCGTCTACGTCTCGTTACCGATAGGCGCTGAGCCGTTCTCTTATGTGATGCTGCTGATCATGCGGCTGATGGGTATCAAGTAAGGGCCGGTCATGGTAGAAGTCCTGACTAACCTCGGCATCGGCTTCGTCAGCGTCTTCCAGCCGATCAATCTGCTGGCTCTGGTGATCGGATTGTTTCTGGGGCTGCTGGTAGCGGTATTGCCGGGGCTTACACTGGCGATGGGCATCGTGCTGATGCTGCCGTTTACGTACAGCATGCCTATTGCGCCCTCGATCATCCTGCTCACCGCGATGTACGTGACAGGCACCTACGGCGGCGCGTTCACGGCAATCCTGTTCAAGATCCCCGGAGAGCCCATCGACGTCCCCTTGCTGTGGGATGGATACACCATGGCGCGTAACGGCTATCCGGCGAAGGCCCTGGGCTGGACTTTGTTTGCGGCTCTGTTCGGCGGACTGGTCGCAGCCACCGTGATGGTCACGCTATCTCTGCCGATTGCCAGGATCGCGCTCACATTCTCCAGCGCCGAATACTTCACCATCATCGTGTTTGGCCTGACGAGTGTCGTGGCGCTGGCGGGCGCCTCTTTGATCAATTCACTGATCAGCCTTTATCTCGGCCTACTGATCTCCTGTGTCGGCGTCGACGATACCTATGGTGTTCCTCGCTACACTTTCGGTATCGACATGTTGCAGGACGGCATTCAATACATCACGATCATGGTCGGCGCTTATGGCATCGGCGAAGTGCTCTCCCGCCTGGAACAAGGTTTCAAGACCGCGCCGCTCGAACAAGTGGGTGCCATCAAGACCAAATTGCCGTCGCTGAAGGAAATCGGCGACGTTAAATGGTCGTTTTTGCGCGGTTCGACGCTGGGCATTCTGATTGGCATGGTGCCGGGAGCCGGTGCGACTATCTCGTCATTCGTTTCCTACGGCATCGAATCGCAATACGGCAAGCGCAAGCATAAGATGGGCACAGGCATTGCCGAGGGCATCGTCGCGCCACAATCGGCGGCCACCGCATCCGTCGGCGGCGCGATGGTGCCGCTCATGACGCTTGGCATTCCCGGCAGCGGCGCCACTGCGATTATCCTTGCCGCTTTCATGATGCACGGCATGCAGCCCGGGCCGCAGATCTTCGTGAAATCGCCCGAAATCGTCTATTCGATCTTCGCCTCGCTCTACGTCGGCATCATCGGCATGTGCGTAATTGGCTATCTCGGAATAAAGCTGCTGGTGAAAGTGCTCGACTTTCCCGAAGCAATCGTCTCGGTGTTCGTCGTGCTGTTTTGCTTCGTTGGCGCCTATTCCTCCCGCAACAACATCACGGACGTGTGGATGATCGTAATGTTCGGCGTTGTTGGCTATCTGTTCCAGAAATTCAGGTTCCCGATCGCCCCGATGGTGCTGGGCTCTATCCTGGGCCCGCTCGCCGAAAATGCCTTCATGACGACGATGTTCAGCTCGCAGAACGACTGGACGGTGTTCTTCACGCGGCCGATCAGCGGCGCGGTCATGGCGCTGTCCGCGATGGCGCTGCTGTTCCCGCTGATCCGGTATTTGCGCCAACGGAACACCACCTCTACGGGAACCGCCTTCGCTTCGAAAGCTTCCGACGTACAAGCGGGCGATGTCTAGCCATCGTCAACAGCAGCGATTGACATAGAACAGGCCGACTATGCGCGACACTGACAAAATCGGAGCGGTGACCCTGCGCGTGGCGCAGTGGGCCGCTGGTCTCAAGTTCCGGGACATTCCGGAGAACGTCATCGCCTATGCCAGGCTGTTGCTGCTGGACGGAATCGGTTGCACGGTTTTCGGCTCGCAACGGCAGGCAGGGCGAGCACTGTTCGAGTTTGTCGCCGGATCAGGCAGCGAGAAGCCGGAAGCCACGATCTGGGGTTACGGCCGAAAGGTCGGGACACGCGCTGCAGGACTGGTGAACGGGACGGCTGCACATACGACGAACATAGGAGACACGCATCGCGCGACCCTGCTACACACCAATTACATCACTCCGCAGGCAGCGATTGCGGTTGCCGAGAAAGAAGGGAAACGGGGAAGAGACATTGTTACGGCGATAATCGCCGGCAACGAAGTCGGGACGCGGGCCGGCCTCGCCGTCCATATCGCGCTCGAAGGCGGTTACTTCTCTCCTGAGACGCGTGGCTGGCATTCCACCGGAACTATCGGCCCGCTCGCGGCCGCTGTTTCAGCTGGCAGGCTGCTCGGTCTGAACGCGGACAAAATGGTTCAGGCAATGGTGATGGGAGGAGCGCAGCTAACCGGAATGTACCGGCCGTGCGGCCCGTATATGGGCAAGCACTGGTATGCCGGGAAGGCGGTGGCCAACGGCATCGAAAGCGCGTACCTGGCAAGGAGCGGTTTCGTTGCGGGGTATCGTTTGTTCGAGGATGGCCTGTGCTATGGTTCCGGAATCATTTCGCCGGTCCACGAACTGGAAGCGGCTGCAAAGGCCTTGGGAACAACCTGGGAAACCCTCAACGTCGATATGGCGATTTATCCGGCGAAGAAGACCTATTATCCGAGTCTGGATGCGGTGCTCCACATCATCAAGAACGAAAAAATCAGGTTCAAGGATATCGATAAAATCGTTGTTCGTTCAGCGTTCATGACTTCGCATGCATTTGGAGCGTTCTATGAGCCCCACAATGCGACCGAGGCGTTTAACAGCCTCCGCCATGCAATCGCCGCGGCGGCTCATGACGGTGAATACGGATTCGCGCAGCTTGAGAAAAGGAAATTCACGGATCCGGAGATTCTGGCCTTTTCCAAGGATAGAATCGAAATCATCAGAGACTCCGAGCTCGAAAAACTTTTGCCGGAGAAGTGGCCCGGCGCGGCAGATGTTTATACCAAGGCGGGCAGGAAATTCTCCAAGCACTTCGAGTACCACATCGGCCAGGTGCAGAATCCCATACCCAAGGCAGAGATAGAAAACAAATTCCGCCGAATGGTCTCAATTATTGGCAGCAAGAATGCGGATGCGATCATCGAGTTGGTCAATGACATCGAGCGCCTCGACGATATTTCCCGCTTAACCCGCCTCTTCAAGCCTTTGAAAACGAAAATCGACAGTCGGCTCTGACTTCGCCCAATAAAACGCCACCATGGATACCAGAGAAGCCTGGAAGAATATCGTCATTGCCGCGTTCCTGCTGGTCACGTCCGCGGTCCTTGCCGGTTACTTCATAGCCCCGGGTTTGGACGGCGCCGCGGCCAGCCGGGGCGGCGTGGGGCCGACGACCTGGCCGCGCGTGATGTTGATCGGAATTGCCGTCTGTGCGGCAGTCATGCTGCTGCGCGAACTGGCTCGCGTGTTCTTGCGCCATCAGCACCTTCCTGAGGCCGCGGCTGAAACTGCAGAGTTATACGACAACCGGAAAGCCGTTATCGGCATAACAATACTCGTCGTATTCGGCGTCGCGATACCCGTTGTCGGTTTTGCGCTGGCGACGGTCGCCTTTTTCGCCGTGTGGCTGTGGCTGGGCGGAGTGCGCAGGCCCCGCACGGTAGTTCTCGTCAGCTTGCTGGGCACCATTGCGCTGCTCTATCTATTCGCCGGCGTGTCAAAAATGCCGCTCGACCGGGGCATGGGCGCTTTCGACGCGCTGACGATATCGCTCTATCGAGTGCTGGGAATCTACTAACTGGGCACGCCCGAAGCGACGCGCAATGGACACACTCGCATACCTTGCCCACGGCATGGCCGTTGCGTTCGAGCCATTCAACTTTGCAGTCATGATCGCCGGGCTGTTTATCGGCGTGATAGCCGGCGCGGTGCCCGGCATCTCCTTCGTAAATGCGATGGCGCTCAGCCTGCCGTTCACCTACCTGATGTCGCCGCTCGTGGCGATGATGTTCCTCGGCGGCATCTACGTCGGCGGCGTCTTTGGCGGCTCGATATCCTCGATCCTCGTGAATATTCCCGGCGATCCGGATTCAGTGCCGAGCTGCTGGGACGGCTATCCGATCGCGCAGCGTGACGGCGCGGTACACGCTCTCAGCATCGCGATTACCGCCTCCGCGATCGGTGGTCTTTTCAGCGCGATGCTCCTGACCTTTGCCGCTCCGCCGTTTGCCAGCTTTGCCCTGACGTTCGATCAGCCCGAATTTTTCGCCGCCACGCTGCTGGGACTCGTCAGCGTTCTGGCCGTCTGTCGCGGCAATCTGCTGATGGGGCTGATATCCTTATTCCTGGGCATCGCGCTGGGCTCGGTCGGCAGCGATCCGCTCTACGGCGTGAACCGTCTTACCTTCGGCTCGGAACTGCTCGAAAACGGAATCGACTTCGTCGTGGTCATGATCGGCATCTTCGCCATCGGCGAAGTACTCGAAACGTTCAGCGCCCGGGACCAACCCGACATCAGCGTAAAAGAAAAGGCCAAAATGGGGTTGCTTTCGCCCAAAGACTTATGGAGGTTGAGAGGCTCGATCACGCGCGGCACCGCGATCGGCAGCGTGATCGGCGTGATCCCGGGTGCCGGCGCCGCCGTCGGAGCGTTCGTCGCATACGGGCTGGAAAAGCAGTTCAACAAGCGCGGCGACGAGTTCGGCACCGGGATCGAGGACGGCCTCGCGGCACCCGAAGCATCCAAGAATGCCACGACCGGAGCCGCGATGATCCCGCTGCTGACCTTGGGCATACCTGGCAGCGGCGGAGCGGCGATCATGCTCGCGGCGCTGATGCTGCATCAAGTCCAACCTGGCCCGCTGCTATTTGTCAAGGATCCAGAATTAATCTACGCCATTTTCGCGAGCTTTACGCTGGCGAACATATTCATGATCTTCGTTTCCATGCTCGTGGCGCGCAGCTTCGGCCTGCTGATGCGGACCGATCCCATTATCCTGTACGCATTTATCCTGGTGCTGAGCCTGCTCGGGGCGTTCGCGGTCAGGAACAACGTCGCCGATATTTTCATTTGCCTCGCGTTCGGGATCATTGGCTATTTCATGCGACGCCATAACTTCCCGACGGCACCACTCGTGCTCGGTGTCATTCTGGGCCCGCTTGCCGAAGGTTACTTCATGACCTCGGTCGCGAGCTACGGTACGCTGACTGTGTTTTTCACGCGTCCGGCGAGCGCGGTCCTCATGTTGCTCACTTTCGCTTTTGTCGCGTGGTCCGTGTTTCCGAGGAGCTCCATTAGAACGAGCGCGGCGGCCTACGACGCTGAAACCAAGGTCGTCGATCGAAAAGCGACTGTCCGTGACTGAAATGCAACGTAAAAGGAGGGCGTTATGAGGCGATCCAAAGTATTCGGCTTGACATTGATCTGCGCTGGCCTCGCTAGCTGGAATGCCTGGGCGCAGGAGAAATTCCCGGCGCGGCCCATTGAGATGATCGTGAACTTCGGCCCTGGCGGTGGTGCGGATCAACTCGGCCGCATCGCCGCCAAGCTGCTCGAACCAGTCCTGGGCGTCGCGGTTCCTGTGTCCAACGTCGTCGGCCCCGGCGGCAACACTGGGCTCGTCAAGGTGGCCAGCGCGCAGCCCGATGGCTACACGATCGGCACGTTGACCGGTTTCTCGATCTCGTTCTGGGCGGCAGGGATGGGACGGCTTACCGTCAACGACTTCGCGTACATCGGCGTGGTGCAGTCCTCGCCGTCCATGCTGTTCGTCGCGTCCGACAGTCCGTTCAAGAACTACCAACAGTTGCTCGACTACGCGAAGGCTAACCCCAATAAGCTCAAGGTTGCCACCTCCGGATACGGCACGCTGGACGACTTCGCGGTGAAGTTTCTTGCGACCAAGGGCTACACCATGGTGAATGCGCCGTACGCGAAACCGGGTGAACGCTACACCTCCGTGCTCGGCAAGCATGCCGATGTGCTGTACGAGGAGCCAGGCGACGTCGCGCAATTCCTGGCCGCCAA
Organism: Gammaproteobacteria bacterium; assembly: GCA_041483135.1. Classification (GTDB taxonomy): domain Bacteria; phylum Pseudomonadota; class Gammaproteobacteria; order Burkholderiales; family SG8-41; genus PALSA-1004. Next base: position 25,263 of record JBGPFE010000014.1, read on the forward strand.
GCAAATACGGCCGATCGTCGTATTCGCGTCGCAGCGGCACCGCGAGTTTCCGGACGTGCCGGCTTCCGCCGAATTCGGGCACAACTTAGACCAGCCCAACTGGCGCGCCATTGTCACCTCCCCCAAGGTCCCCGCCGAGCGCCTCGCCGTATTAAACGCGGCGCTCGGCAAGATCATAGAAACCGACGACTGGAAGAAGTTCTGCGCGCAAACTTACACTTGCATCCCGGCGATGAACCCGGCGGACAGCAAGAAATTCGTCCAGAAGAATTTCGACGACGTGGTCAAATTCGTGAAGGAATCCGAAACCAAAAATCGCTGACCGATCCACCCCCGGCGATCGAATGGCTGCTTGGAATACCCTCACCATGAACTTGGGGCCAACCCACGATGTTCAGCATTGCGAAAGTTAACCCGCTCCGTTTATCCGACGGATGGAACGCTGCTCATGATATCTCCGGCCCAGCGCACGGGACACCATCAGCGGCATGAAGAATGTCGTCGGGCAGTGGCGTGGCACGTGCGGCGCCTGACAATGCGGCAGTTGCTGTTCATTCCAATTGAGAGGTGAATCGGATCATGCGCCTGAAAGGCAAAGTTGCACTCGTAACGGGGGGCGGAAGCGGAATCGGTCGCGGTGTATGCATCGAATTCGCGCTGCAAGGTGCCTCCGTGGCGGTCACTGACATCAATGCGGAGAGCGCGCAGCGTGTGGGCGGCCGAAATCGCCGCGGGAGGTGGTGCTGGATTCGCAGTCCAGGCCGACATCACCCGATCGCGCGAGATTCGACAAATGACCGATGCCATTGTGCAACGCTTCGGGCGCATCGATGTGCTTGTCAACAACGCGGGAAGCCGCCTCAAGAAACCGTTCCTGGACCATACCGAGGACGAATGGCGGCACATGATCGACCTCAATCTGACGGCGCATTTCCTCTGCTGCCAGGCGGTCGTGCCCCACATGCTGCGCGTCGGCAAGGGCAAGATCATCAACATGGCATCGGTTGCAGGCTGCGTCGGCCGCCCGCATCGTATCGCATACTGTGCAGCCAAGGGCGGCCTGCTCTCGTTCACCCGGGCGTTGGCCTCCGACCTGGCCGGCACCAACATTTGCGTGAATTCAATCGTCCCCGGACTAATCGAGAGCCCGCTGCATGCCGCGGAAGGAGATGATCCCAACGCCGGCCCAGGGGCGCAGTGGGGAAAGGAAACGCTCGTGGGGCGCTGGGGGCAGGCGCAGGACATTGCCACCGCTGCAGTATTCCTGGCTTCCGACGAGTCCGATTTCGTCATGGGCGCGGACCTGAAGGTGGACGGCGGTTGGCTTGCCGCGAGAAGCAGGGGCGGAGAGATCGACGCCTGAAGCGGCGCGGAATGTGCTGGCACGCATATATTCAACGTAAAAGGAGAGCGTCATGAGGCGATCCAAAGTATTCGGCTTGACATTGATCTGCGCTGGCCTCGCTAGCTGGAATGCCTGGGCGCAGGAGAAATTCCCGGCGCGGCCCATTGAGATGATCGTGAACTTCGGCACCGGCGGTGGTGCGGATCAACTCGGCCGCATCGCCGCCAACCTGCTCGAATCAGTCCTGGGCGTCGCGGTTCCTGTGTCCAATGTCGCCGGCGCCTCCGGCAACACCGGGCTCGCCAAGGTGGCCGGCGCGCAGCCCGATGGCTATTCGGTCGGCACTCTCACTGGTATCTCGATCTCGTCCTGGGCGGCAGGGATGGGACGGCTTACCGTCAACGACTTCGCGTACATCGGCGTGGTGCAGTCCTCGCCGTCCATGCTGTTCGTCGTGACCGACAGTCCGTTCAAGAACTACCAGGAATTGCTCGACCACGCTAAAGCCAATCCCGACAAGATCAAGGTTGCCACCGCCGGCTACGGCACGCTGGACGACTTCGCGGTGAAGTTTCTTGCGACCAAGGGCTACACCATGGTGAATGCGCCGTACGCGAAACCGGGTGAACGCTACACCTCCGTGCTCGGCAAGCATACCGATGTGCTGTTCGAGGAGCCGGGGGATGTCGCGCAGTTCCTGTCCGCCAAGCAGCTGCGTCCGATCGTGGTATTCGGGTCGCAGCGGCACCGCGAGTTTCCGGACGTGCCGGCTTCCGCCGAGTTCGGGCACAACATAGACCTGCCCAACTGGCGCGCCATTGTCACCTCCCCCAAGGTCCCCGCCGAGCGCCTCGCCGTATTAAACGCGGCGCTCGGCAAGATCATGGCAACCGACGACTGGAAGAAGTTCTGCGCGCAAACTTACACTTGCATCCCGGCGATGAACCCGGCGGACAGCAAGAAATTCGTCCAGAAGAATTTCGACGATGCGGTCAAATTCCTGAAGGAATCCGGAACCAAAATTCGCTGACCAGTTTCACGTCAGGCAACCCAGCGGTCACATAGAGCGATTTCACGATGAAAAATAAATACCTATACGAAATGACCTACGAGGAAGCGGCGGTCGCGTTTCGCGAAACCGACACGGCCCTCATTTCCACCGGCAGCATCGAACAGCACGGCCCCGCTTGCGCACTTGGTCTCGACACCGCGTGTAGCTGGGAAGTGACTCAGCGCGTCGCGCGCCTGGTGGATTGTGTTTGCGCTCCGCCGCTCCCGATCGGATTCGCCCGTCAGTGGATGAGCTATGCCGGGACATTGATGCTGCGCCGAAGCACGTTTGAAGCCATGGTGGAGGACGTCTGCAAGAGCCTGCTATGGCACGGCACCAAACGCATCGTGATCATCAATGGGCACGGCCGGAACACGGCCATCCTGAACGACCTCGCGCTGCGGCTGAAATACGAGACGGGGGCGCTAGTCGTACATATCGATTGGTGGAAGCTCGGTAATGTGCTCATCAAGGAAATCGGCCTGGAAAATCCACCGGAAGAACTTCCGATGGGCCACGGCTCAGAGCTCGAAACTTCGGCATTATGGGCCGTGAGCCCCGACTACGTTCGGCCGGACAAATTACTGAAGGAGCAGATGTCATTTCCCATATTCCAGGGAACGGAGCAGATACTCGCCGCGCCACGCGAGACCCCCATCAGCATCAAATTTCCCTCTTTTGGATCCTACCAGCCGGGCATCGGACTTGACGGCACTCAGCATACTCGCTCCGGAATCGTCGGGAGCTCTTTGCGCGCCACCCGGGAAAAGGGCGAACGCGCTTTTCGCCTCATCCCCGAACGCATTGCCGAATTTGTCCGCGAACTCCAGAAAGTGCCCATCGATGAAGTCAAGCGCCCCTCGCCCTCGTTTTACTGACGATCCGCAGCGGGGTCCCTGTCGTCCCGTCACTATCGTCACCGGGCCGCACACCACTGTTCCCAAAAGGAAGACTGTCATGAAGCGTACTAACGTCATCAGCGCCCTCCTACTTCTTACAGTTGCGTGCTTGCATAGTGGGAGCTCTTCGGCTGCCGATCCTGTGAAGATCAATATAGGACGCATCGCCCTGATCGCCAACGCGCCCTTCTTTGTAATGGAGAAGCTTCGACTGATCGAAAAGATGTCGGATATTCCAGTTGCGGTGACCTACATAACGACAGGTTCCGGCTCTTTTCTTATTCAAGGCCTCGCGGCAGGCCAGCTGGATTTTGCGGTTATGGGAACTGCGCCAGCACTCGTAGTGGCCGCGAAGCAGGATTCGAATATAAAGATCATCGGCCCAGACGCTACTTGGTTTTGCCCGCTTCTGACATGGCACGACGATATTAGGACGCTTTCCGACGTCAAGCCAGGAATGAAGATTGGAAGTCCCGGAGGACTGGCAAGCAATCCGGGCGTTCTATTATTAAAGAGGTGGCTGGAGTTGGGCCGATCGATTGATGACCTTCGTGGTACGTTGGTCTCGGCTGGTCAAGGAGATTTGGTGAAGGCCTTCCAGAACCACCAACTTGACCTGTGGTGGTCAACTGAACCCGTACTCGGGATGCGGGTTTCCGGGGCACGCATTCTTACTACTTTCGACGACGCGCTAGGCGAGCCGTTAGTTGTGACCGTCAATGTAGGTAGCACAAAATTCGCGGGCCAATATCCGAAACTCTTCGCGGTCTATCTCAAGGCTTTGGACGCGGCGTATAAATGGACGGTGAGCAATCCTGAACAGACCGCGGAGATCGTTGGCTCTGCGCTCAAGATACCAGCAGAGACTGTTTTGAAGGCTCTCAAAGTGGGCAAATACCGCTGGGATTTGAACCAGAAATATTCGAGTATCCAAACGATCGCAGTCTTCATGAAACAACAAAATCTTATCGACGAATCAAATATTCAGTCGCTTTGGTTCAAAGAAACTTGGCGCTAAGCCGGTCAGGCGTGCGATGGATATTTCTACCTCGAGTGACATCCCGACACAACGCAAGGCGGCGGCACTGATTGAGTTGAGCGATGTTTCGAAGGTATTTGGTACTTCAAAGTTCTTGGCGCTTAAGAATATCAACCTCAAAGTTTATCCGGACGAGATTCTGACCCTTCTCGGTCCATCCGGATGCGGAAAAAGTACTTTACTCAGAATCATAGCGGCCCTTGAACATCCCAGCAGCGGCCACGTGTTGCTCATGGGGAAGCAAATCTCCGGTATTCCCGGCCCTGAGTGTTTTGTTATTTTCCAGGATCTCGATCAACTGTTCCCCTGGCGGACATTGCAAGGGAATGTAATGTACGCCTTGCGGCGCCGCGGGATTGCAAAGGAACAACTCACCGAGCGAGCGAGCGAACTGCTCGCATTAGTCGGACTGGAAGCATTCGCTGGCTCATATCCGCACCAGCTATCTGGTGGAATGAAACAGCGAGGTGCTATCGCGCGCGCCCTGGCACTGAATCCATTGGTTCTGTTGATGGATGAACCATTTGGCAGTCTCGATGCGATTACGAGACGACGATTGGGCAACAGTCTTCTCGATATATGGTCACGAGTACCGAAGACGACCGTCTTCGTAACTCATAGCATCCAGGAAGCCGTGCTATTGGGGGATCGTGTTGTCGTGATGGGAAGCCGGCCGGGTTCCATCATAGAGATAGTTACGCTCCCGTCTAGACCGCGTGACTTCGCGTCGCCACAGATTGTCGGGCTTATCCAACGACTCGAAAAGCTGCTCGAGGTGAACTAGAAATGCCAACTACCGTTCAGAAATTATTCACGGTTCTCGTATTCTTGTCGGCTTGGGAGATAGTGGCCAAGTCGGGACTTGTCCCCTCGACAATACTGCCGAGCCTCTCGCAATCGATAACCTGGCTCGCCACCCATGCAAATGAAGCTATAACAGCCACTCTTTTTACACTCGAGATGTTGGGCAAAGCCATGGGAATCAGCATAGGAGCAGCGTTTTTATTGGCTGCATTTTCAGCGACGTCTCCTCGCATCCGAGTTTCGATCGATGCACTGATATCGATCCTCAATCCGATTCCTGGTTTGGCCTTGATTCCGTTTGCCATCATGTGGTTTGGGTTCACGCCTAACGCAATCATGTTTGTCGTCGTCTACTCGAATGTCTGGGCACTCACGATCAATGTCACGGCTGGCTTCAGTGCGATACGAAAAACGCTTCTGGAGGTTGGGCGTAATTTCGGCTTAACGACCCCTAGATATCTGATTGATGTTCTGATCCCTGCCGCCCTTCCAAGCATCATCGCCGGTATCAGGATAAGTTGGGCGCTGTCCTGGCGGGCCGTGGTGGGCATCGAAATGGTGTTTGGGGCAGTCGGGAGGGTTGCGGGCCTTGGGGCGACTATCTATTCGTACCAGTTTCTCCTGGATACCCCGGCCATTATGGGCATTTTGCTGATCATCGCGACCATCGGGTTCGTGGTCGAAAATATTCTTCTCTCGATTCTTGTCAAGAAGACTGTGGTCAAGTGGGGAATGCAAACGGGTGTAGCGTGAGTAGCAGATTACGCACACAGAGTTTTCTTGATAACTCCGTGTCGGTAACGACTTCATTCGCCTCACGTGGCTAACTGTTAAAGCGCTGATGGTAAAATTACGTCGAGTGAGATCGAAGGGAGCTTGAGTTATGGGTCAATCCGTAACATTCTATTCTGGACAAAAGCTGCGACTCGGTGGGATTTTATACCTGCCACCGAGTTACGATAGTACGTCTAGGTACCCAGCCATCGTCCATTGTCCGGGCTTCAGGCATGGGCTCAAGGAATACGAATTTCGTATCGAGCCCATGATGACAGCGCTCGCTAACGCGGGATACATGGTCCTCTATTTGCACTGTCGCGGCTTTGGCCTCAGCGAAGGCGTGCGATATCGATCAATCCCCATGGAACAGATTGAAGATATAAGAAGCGCTATCACCTACTTGCAAACTCGTGCCGATATCAATCCTGACCAAATTGGGCTATACGGAATTAGCCTCGGGGGAGCAACGGCACCCTATGCCGCAGCTCTAGACGATCGAGCCCGTTGCACTGTTGCCGCTACGGGGTTTGGCGATGGTGAAGAATGGCTCCGAGGTTTACGAAGAGAGTGGGAATGGCAGGAGTTTCTCCGAAGTGTGCGTGAAGATCAACAGCAGAAGGTGGTCACTGGCCTGTCAAGGTCGGTCGCCCCGGAAGGGCACACAAATGAAGTAATCCTCATCCTCGATCCTGACTCGGGGGCGGCGGAAGCCAATCTTCGACAGTTCGATTCTGAGCTCGAAGCCATGATGATGCCACTCGAAGTTGCTCAGGCGATAATTGATTTCAGGCCTGTCGACGTTGTGCACAGAATATCGCCCCGGCCAATCTTATACGTGGCCGCCGAAGACGACGCCTTGTGCCCACCTCGAGGCATTGTTCAAATGTATGCAAAAACATCTCCACCGAAAGATATCGTTATCCTTAAAGGACAAACCCATAGGTCCATCTATTCATTTCCCGGCAGTTCATCGTACACGGGGGACCCTTTGGGCGGACAAGAATTGATGCGTATTGCTGTTGCTTATTTCAACAAGTACTTACGGGACTCCGATTCGTCGTGACGGTATTGTCATGCATGGACGACTCCCGTTTGCTAAGCTCTCTCAGCTTGCTTGCTGGTAGGGAACAATCGTAAGCCGCTTAATGTCAGGCCGACCCCTCGTGGCGGTGGAATTCTCACCCTCTCGGTATGCAACGCCTACGCGGAAATTCTTGCTGCGGGACACCGCTTACACCGGGCTACTCGTCCTTTCTCTTTACGTGAGGTTCTGGGTGTTCTTACGGATGTATTTTTCGCAGGGCATGTTGACATAACGGATAAGTTCTTACTCTGCGCTTGCATTCATCTGAAAAATTACAAACTCTCCTTGCAATGCCGGCGACGATTACCGAAGCAGGCAGCCGGCTGCGCGATGGTTCCCTAACATCGGAAATGTTGATCGATGCCTATTTAAAATGCATTCGGCACCTAGAGCCGAAACTGCGTGCCTTCATCACGATCACCGAACAACAAGCATTGGCGGATGGTCGCGCGTTAGATACAGAACTAAGGGCGGGTAAAGATCGCGGCCCGTTGCATGGCATACCCGTAGTCTACAAGGACAATTACGATACTGCCGACGTGCCGACAACCATGGGGTCCGAACTTTTCCGAAAGCGCGTGCCTCGGGAGGATGCGACTGTGGTGCGCCTGCTCGATACGGCGGGAACAGTCATGCTGGGTAAAACCAACATGAACGAACTGGCGGCCGGCGGGCCAGGAGGATACAACAAATTTTTCGGCACAACGCGAAATCCTTGGCACCCCGACTACGAATCGGGAGGCTCTTCAAGCGGTAGTGCCGTCGCTGTGGCAGCCGCTCTATGTTTAGGCGGCGTGGGCACTGATTCGGGAGGATCGATACGCGGCCCCGCCAGCAGGACCGGAATCGTCGGTATTCGACCGACGTTCGGTCGCGTTAGTTGCGCGGGCGTATTTCCCCGCGCACCCACGCTCGATATCTGCGGGCCTCTCGCTCGGACCGTAATGGATGCAGCGTTATTGCTCAGCGCTATCGTGGGATTCGATTCCGCCGATCCGCACTCATTACGAGCTCCCCGGGAAGATTTTATGGTTGGTCTTGCGCAAGGCGTGCATAAACTACGACTTGGAATCATTGATGACTTTACTTTCCGCAACATTGATTCGGAGGTGTCTGCGGCGGTTGGAGACGCTGTTGAAAAGTTTGCTGAGTTGGGTGCGGAAATCGTACGCGTGAAACTCCCTTCATTGGAAGGTGACGTGATTCAAAGAAGCGTCACTAACGTATTGCTTTACGAATTCAATAAAGTGTTTGGACGCGATTATCGTGCCGCCAGTCCCCAAGCGCTTGGCCCGGTCGTTCATAGCGACATGGCAATAGCCAGTCACATCAACCAGGAAGACTACGACGAGGCGCTATCGGAAAGACAGATTTTTACGCTCCAGCTCAACGCGGTCTTCGGGCAAATCGATGCCCTGCTTACACCCACCATGCCGACGGTTGCGCCCTTGATTGCGGCGCCCGACCTATCGGGCCGGCATCGCCAATTCACCCTCCCGTTCAGCTTCGCAGGTCTTCCCGCGCTGTCGGTGCCTTGCGGGTTCAACGCCATCGGCTTGCCTATCGGCTTACAGATAATAGGTAATACGCTTCAAGAAGGAATGATTCTGCGAATCGCGGCCGCTTACGAACGCGTCACTGGGTTCTACAGACGAAGACCGCCACTCCACTGCGGTGAATCAGTAAGCCGAGCTTTACTCCCATAGCGTACAAAGCCGCAATGTTTTGACCGTTTCGTCGGCGACTTTGGACCTCCGTTTCGCAACTAGGAATGCTTGCGCGCCTGTACGTGTGGCCAGTTGCGTTCCACCCAATTGGCAGTGCGCAATGCCTGTTCGACCGTCGAACAATAGCGACAGTGGGCAAAATCATCGCATTCCGCGTAACGACGCGCCAAACACTCGCGACGCGGATAAGTGTTGTTTGACGGGAGACCCAGCAACGTCCTAAAAGTCCCCTTTACTGCCTCTCCAAGCCGCGACCAGTCGTTTTTCGTGATATCGATCATACTTATTCCTCCCGTTTCAAAAACCCGACAAAACCCTACTTTCTAGCTACGTTTCAATCTTACGCAGCCGGAGCAAGCGAGCTTTGATCCACGTCAATAAAACCAAGCATTCCAAATCGGCAAAGCTGGCACGGGACCGGTACGATGATATTGGCACTTCTGTCAACTATTTGACATTACGTCCGGCGAGACACAAGCAAAGTTAACTGCGCAGGCGGAGTCCGGGAATCGAATAAAGGCCACAAAAAATACGCCGGGTATTCTGCGCCGAGATCAAGAAACGCGAGCGGCGTTGACGAACCCAACTCGCACAATCACGCCGCGCGGGCGCTTATTAAGCCTTGCATATTTAAGTAACGCATGCCGTAGGGCGGTATGGCGCGCGGACTCGTTACCGGCGGTGACCGCCAGCGGGCCCATTCTTCGTTACAACGCCGACTGTTCGACCATTTTTTCAAAACTGTAAGGAAATCCCGGAAGCGAGTATGAGCCACAACAGGATTTTTCTGAAGCGCTCTTCGCTGACCCAGTTGAAAATCCGGAAACCAAGCCATAAACCCGCTGCCAGCGACGGCAGGCAAACCAGCAAATGCAGCACCGTACGCGACCGGTCAACCGAAAAATCCAAGCCCAGTGCCAGCATGACGAGGATGCTGGTAACCAGAATATAAGGCTGATACACGCACCGGGCGCGGCGTTTGTCCCAGCCCCGCAAGCCGCTCCAAATCGCCGGCAAAGTGCCGTTGAGCATCGCCAAGCCGCCCAGGATGCCGCCCAACCACCCCACGAATCCATCTGCCACAGGGGCTGCCGCTGGCGCAAGCCTGAGAACGGGTAACCGCGGCCGCATTAACATATAGCCGCTGTAGGCGATGATGAACCCGCCGAACAGATGACGGAACAACATGGGGTCTATTCGGTGCAGTGCGACGACGCCCAGCGGCACGCCTAACACGCCGCCGACGACAAAAGGCCACAACAACCGCGTCTCAATCTCGTGCCGGAACCGCCACACGCTCGCCCCTTGCAATAACGTCGCGCAGATCGAAGCGAGTAGCACGATCGTGGCGGGTGGCAGCACGACGACCCAAATTACTGTTGCGATGATCCCGAAAGCGAAGCCTATGCTGCCGAGAACCAATGCGGCGAGAAACGCCCCGACGGCAATCAGCGCTAGCTCAAACCACATTTAATAGAAACGCGAGTCCGACCGCGAGGCTTACGCCGGCGGCCACCGCGAGCAGGCTTTTCTGCCAGTCACGCCAGGGCAGGAATTCGAGCATCAGCAGCCGCACCCCGCCCGTCATGTGCGCGGCAAGGAGAACGACCAAGCCTGTCTCGGCGAATTTCACCAACGGCTGCTCGGTCCAGCGCAGAAAGTTGTCGAGTGCAGCGGCGCCGGTAAGCGCCTGGCCCAGCACCCAGAAATGCAATGGCAGGAACAGCGTGAGCGCGAGTCCGCTCACACGATGGACGATGAACGCCCAGTAAGCGGGATGGTTGCGCGCGCGCAAATCGTTGTTCATGCAATAAACACCCCGAGCACCGCGCGCCAACCCCACAACGCGAGCACGATGCCGAATGCCAGCATCAGTGCATCGAGAGCACCGCCGCGCCAGCCCAGGGTTTCGGACAGGATGGTGCGGAATCCGATCGGCGCATGAATCGCAATCGCCGCGACGAACAAGGCGTAAAACGCGAACCAGCCGGGATTGCCGCGCGTGCGTCCGAGGATTTCGGGCGCAGACAGCCCGTTGCGCACCGCGTAAACGATAGTGATCAGGTGCACGACCACGCACAGCGCGAGCACCATCGCGCTGTAGCGTTGCGCCGCCCACAGCAACACCTGGTTGCGCAGGTTCATATTTCGCCTTTCAGCGCTGCCGCCACCACCGCGCGCTTGAGACCCGCGATGCCGGCGGTCGGCGCGATATGCTTGGGGCAGCGCTCGCTGCAACTCATATGCGTATGGCACGCGTGGCAGCCGGCGTCACCGGCAACCGCCGCCAGCCGCGCGACGCGCGCGGTGTCGCGTACGTCGTTGATCAGCGTCCATGCGCGATTGAGCGCCGCCGGCCCGAGGTATTCGGGATTCCACGTCACGACGTCGCACGAGCTGTAGCACACGCCGCAGCCGATGCATTCGATCGCGGCGTCGACCTCCTCGCGCTGCGGCGAATCCGGCATCACGCGCGCGAAATCGTCCTTGCGCGAGCGCATGCCATGAAACTGGCCTTTGGCCTGCGCCCATTTGTCGAAAAAGCGGCTCATGTCGGTGACCAGGTCCTTGATCACCGGTAAATTGTTGAGCGGCGCGATTTCGAGACGGTCTTCCGCGGCAACGCTGGCGACGTGCGTGCGGCAGGTCCAGCGCGCCTTGCCGTCGACGGTCATCGCGCATGAGCCGCACACGCCGACGCGGCACGCGAATCGGTACGCGAGCGTCGGATCGAGGTTGCGTTGAATATAGGTCACGACGTCGAGCACGGTCTGGCTCTCGAGCCGCGGCACGTCATAGGTCCGAAATTCGCCGGATTCGGCGCCGCGCCAGACGGAGACGCTGAGCGTCGTGGCCATGATGGCCTAAGGATGAAGGATGAAGGATGAAGGATGAAATGTTCCGAAGGAGCTGCGCCGAATGCCACGTAGCCATTCAGAAAAAAACTTCGTCCTTTCGCCTTCCACCTTCCGTCTTGTTTTTTTTCGTTCCGCCTTCATCCTTCCGCCTTCATCCTTGCGTTATCAGGCGCTTTCGTACAGCCTTGTCAGCACGAATTCGCGATGCCCGAGGGCCTCGGCGCAGGTCAGCCGGCCGTTGCAGGTGCGCAGCATGACTTCGAGCAGCTCGTCGCCGGTCTGGTCGAGGTTTTTCTCGCGCTGCAGCAGGCCGGACACGTCGAGATCAATATGCTCGCTCATGGTGCGCGCGGTGCGCGGGTTCGCCGTGAGCTTGATCACCGGCAGGATCGGGTTGCCGATCACGTTGCCCTGCCCGGTCGGGAAGAGATGCACCACGAACCCCGCCGCGGCGAGCAGGGTCACCATCTCGGCCGCCGCCGACGACGAATCCATGAACCACAAGCCCGGGCCGGTCGGCGCCTCGGCCTTGTCGATGACGCCGATTACCTTGCACTTCTTGCCGATCTTCTGGATGTTGCCGAGCGCTTTTTCCTCGATCGTGGTGAGCCCCCCCGCGATATTGCCCTTGGTCGGCTGCGAGTCCATCAGGTCGCTGGTCTTGTGGCGTTCGATCACTTCCTGGTAGCGGTTGAACATGAACATCCACTTGTCACGGACTGCCGGCGTGGCGCAGCGCGCCGCCACGATCTGCTCGCCGCCGGTGATCTCGGTGGTTTCGCCGAACACGAGCGTCGCGCCGAGCGGCTCGAGTTTGTCGAACGCGTTGCCGACCGTCGGATTGGAGCCACAGCCCGAGGTCGTGTCGGACTCGCCGCACTTGCACGAGACCCACAGGTCGCTGATCGGGCACTCGACGCGCTTCAACTCGGAGGCCCACTGCACGTATTCCTTGGCAACCTTGGACGCGCGCAGGATGGTGTCGTGATCGCCGTGCAGCTCGATGCCGAAGCCGGTGACCGGCTTGCCGGTCCTGGCGATGCCGTCCACCACGCGTTTGGCCCAGTTTTCCTCGATGCAGATCACCACCACCGCGGCGACGTTCGGGTTGGAGCCCGCGCCGATCAGCGTGCGGAAATGCAGGTCGAGATCCGCGCCGAATTGCAGCCGGCCGTAAGGATGCGGAATCGCCATGGCGCCCTTGATGTTGTTAGCGACCGCCTCGGCGGCGGCGTTCGACAGGTCGTCGACCGGCAGAATGATTACGTGATTGCGCACGCCGGCGCGGCCGTTCTCGCGGCGGTAGCCCTGGAATGTGGTTTTGCCGGAAATCATGCTGTCTCCTCTTTGCGCCTACCAGCGTTTGGTCTTGATGTTATGGACGTGCGCGTGCGCACCCGCCTTGATGTCGGCGACCGCTTTGCCGATGTCGTGCCCGTACTTGATGATCGTCTCGCCGCTCTTGACGTCCTTCAACGCAAGCTTGTGGCCGATCGGGATGTCCTGCTGGGCCTTGAGCGCAATGGTGCGGTCTTCGTCCATGATCCAGCCAGTGAGATCCTGCCCGGCCTTCACGCCCTCGACCACGACCACGGCGACGGTATCCTTGGGATCGTGCAAAACAAAGTGAATCATGCGAACTCCTCGTTTCGGTAAACGCGAATTCCCCGTGCCGGGGCAACCGCATAGGTGTTGTCGGGTGTCAGCGATATTACACGCCGCATCGGCGATTAGTCAACTATATGACCTATATGAATTGGGCGGCGCGGAATGCTAGAATGTCGGCGCATTCGGCTTCCCAGCGCGAACAACCATGGCCCACACCCTTGCCGGCGGCAATCTGACTTTCAACCCGCTCTACAAGGAAGTCAAGATCCGCATTACGCGCAGCCTGATCGCCGGCGAGTGGAAGCCGGGCAACGCGATCCCGAGCGAATCGCGGCTCGCCGAGCACTTCGACGTTTCGGTCGGCACCATCCGCAAAGCGATCGACGAGCTGGTCGCGGAAAAAATCCTGGTGCGCCAGCAGGGTCGCGGCACCTTTGTCGCGACCCATACCGAGGACCGCCAGCTCTATTATTTTTTCCACATCGTCGGCAAGGACGGCAACAAGGAGCCGCCGACGCACGAGCTGTTGTCGTTTCACAAAGCCAGGGCCGACAGCGAGGCGGAACTGCGCTTGAGCGTCAGCCGCGGCGACCGCGTCTACCGCATCTACAATGTGCTGAAGCTCGCGGGCAAGCCGGTGTTATTCGACGAGATCGTGATTCCGGCAGCCCGCTTTCCCGATCTGACCGAAGCCATCTTCGCCGCGCGCGAAGGCACGATCTACGGCTTATACCAGGCACGCTACGGCATAAACGTCGTGCGCATCAGCGAGCGATTGTCGGCCGCGCACCCCGATGCCCGAATTGCGGGCGTGCTCGGCATACGCGCGAGCAATCCGGTGCTCATCATCAAGCGCGTTGCCTATACCTATCATGATCAACCGGTCGAACTGCGCACGAGCTGGGTCAATACCGAACGCCACGAGTATTTGAGCGATCTCTGGAAAAACGAGCGCCGCTGAGCGGCCGGTAATGGGTAATGGGTAATGGGTAATGGGTAATGGGTAATGGGTAATGGGAGACCTCATCACTCATCGCTCATCACTCATCGCTCATCACTCATAACCCATTACCCATCACCTTTCACAGTTTTTGCATTTCGCGGCGGATCAGCTCGAGTTTCTCCGGATCTTTCACATTTTTCTGCAGCCAGTTGAACTGCGTGCGCGCGTCATCCTTGAGGCCGGCCCGGCCCAGGTTGGCGGCGGCCGCAATCCGCGCGTTGATCGCAAAACTGTCGCCGGCGCGCGTCTCCTGCAGCAACGCGGCCTCGAGAAAATAATCCGCGGCGGCCGAAAAATCGTTGAAAGTCTCGGCGATGCGGCCGAGCCCGAACAGTATTTCGCGCCGCTCGCGTGCTTCCGCGAGCGGCAGCAACACCCGGTACAACTCATCGGCCGATTTGTAGAACCCGGTGTCCTGCAGTTCCTGCACCGCCGCGACGGCACGCCGCATGACGTCGGCCGGCAGTGTTTTCTTGCCGGCGATCAATGCCCGCAACTCGTCGGCGCCGGGTCCGGCCGCGCCGGCGCGCACCAGCGCCTGCACAAGCCGGATGCGCCATTCGTCGGGCTCGAGCGCCGGCGGCGCGTTCAAGCCCTGCCAGTAACGCGCGGCGGCGGCCGGCTGATTGTTGTCGACCGCCAGGCTGCCGAGCAGGTAGCGTGCCTGCGGATCGAGCTGTGCGACCGGCAGGCGCGTCGCTTCGTCGAACAGGCGAATCGCGGTCAAGGCAAGCTTGCTGCCCTGCAGCGAGAATACCAGCTGCAGCTGCGCGCTCTGGCGCGTGCCGCGGATCTTGCTTTGCAGTGCGACGTAGGCAAAAAACGCGCGTGAGATGGTGGGGCTCGTGCCGGCGCGGCGCAACGCATAATCAGCCCAGCTCGCATCCTCGCCGAGCAGCAGCTGGTTTTGATTGGCGACTTCCTGCGCCGCGACGATGTAGGATTTCCACAGCTCCCCGGCAATCGCGGCGAGGCGCTCCGGCGGTTTATCGCCGGCGAGCTGCAGCAGGTTCTCGAGCGCCTCGACGTATAACACGCGGTCTTTCTGCAATGCCGCCGCGTGCTGCAGCACAATCCAGTAGGCGGCGGCTCCGCTATTTTTGGCGAGCGCCGCACGCGCTTGAGCGACCGCGGCATCCGGCATGATCAGCCTGGTCTCCAGCCGCATCAGCAGCTTGACCGGGCTCGCCTCGTCGAGCTGCGAGAACCAATTGACCGCTTCTTTTTCCATGCCCACAGCGAGCAATGCGTCGACAAAGCGCGCCGCGGTATCGCGGTCGACGGGCTTGTAATCCTGCTGATAGCGCAGCATCAACGCAAACGCATCCTGCGGCTTGTCTTCGGCGAGATAGCTCTCGATCACCAGCAGTCGCGCCTGGCGCATTTCGTCCTCGGGCAACTCACGGCGCCAGATCAGGCGCGCCAGAAAATCGCGCGCGGCGGCGCTTTGCGACGTCGCAATCGCGGCGCGCGCGCCTTGCAGCAGGCACGCACGCACGACCTTTTCAGGGGCGTTCGGCGGCAGCGCCGCCACGCGCTGCGCGAGCTCCTGGTAACGGTTCAAACGGTACATCAGGACGCAGCGCAACTGCTCCCAGTCGCCCCAGCGCGGCGCGGACGGCGCCGCGGGCTGCAAGTGCTCGATGCGCGAAAGCGCGATCTGCGGCGCGCCGGAATCGGCAAACCGCTGCGTGATCTCGATTGCATCGGGAATACCCTGGCCGATTGCCACGAGCGGCGGCAGCAAAACCAGAGCGGCGATGCGACGCATGCGCCTATTGTAGGGGTTAACGCACACGAGCCCAAACGCGGGCAAAAAAAGACGGCTTGCGCCGCCTTTTCAATGACCACATGCGAAGAATTATTTTGCGTCCGGCTGCTGCTCTTTTTCGACCGGCGGCAGAATGTCGTCGGCGCCGATCTCAAGGCGCTCCTTGATGCGCGCGGCCTTGCCCGACAGCTTGCGCAGGTAATAGAGCTTGGCGCGGCTGACGTCGCCTTTGCGCTTGACCTCGACCGACGCGATCAGCGGCGAATAAGTCTGGAAGGTGCGCTCGACGCCCTCACCCGATGAAATCTTGCGCACGATGAACGACGAGTTGAGCCCGCGGTTGCGTTTGGCGATCACCACGCCTTCGTAAGCCTGGACGCGCTTGCGGTCGCCTTCCACCACGTTGACGTTCACCACCACGGTGTCGCCGGCCTTGAATTCGGGAACGTTTTTCCCGAGACGCGCGATTTCTTCGTTTTCCAGTTTCTGGATCAGGTCCATGTTCATGCTCCATTCAGTTCTTGCTTGAATTCTTCGAGCAGCCTGCGCTCGTCGTCCGACAGCACACGTTGCTGCAATAAATCCGGCCGCCGCTGCCAGGTTCGGCCCAACGCCTGCTTCAGCCGCCAGCGGCTGATTTCCGCATGGTTGCCCGACAGCAGCACCGCCGGCACCGGCCTGCCTTCGTACATTTCAGGCCGCGTATAGTGCGGGCAGTCGAGCAGCCCGTTCACGAACGAATCCTGGCTCGCCGACTCGGCATCGCCGAGCACCCCCGGCAATTGTCGCACGATGCAATCGATCACCACCATCGCCGCCAGCTCGCCGCCCGACAGCACGTAATCCCCGATCGAGATTTCGTCGTCGACCTCGCGCGCAATCACGCGCTCGTCGATGCCTTCGTAGCGCCCGGCAAGCAGCACCACACCCTGTTGCGCCACCATTTCCATCACCAGCGCGTGGTTCAGCAACCGCCCCTGCGGCGTCAGGTGTATCACGCACGGCTTCTTCACTCCCGCGCTTTTCTGCCGCTGCCTGGCTGCCGCCACCGCCTTGCCTAGCGGCTCTGGCATCATCACCATTCCGGGGCCGCCGCCATATGGCCGGTCGTCAACGGTGCGGTAGGCGTTGCGCGCGAAATCGCGCGGATTCCACGCCACCAGCTGGTAAATCCCTTGTTCCCGCGCCCGGCCGATGACGCCCGCTTCGGCGACCGCGTCGAACATCTGCGGGAACAGCGTTATGACATCGAACTGAAGCATCAGTAGTCCCTGCCCCAGTCCACGCTGATCACGCCCGCCGTAAGATCAACCCGCTTGATCGCGCTCGCTATGAACGGTATCAGCGTTTCGCGCTCATGGTCCTTGTCGCCGACCACAACCAGCACGTCGTTCGCGCCGGTCTGCATGATCCGGGCAACCCGCCCGAATTCATGCTGCTCCCCATTCACGACTTTGAGGCCGATCAGATCGGCCCAGTAAAATTCACCGGCCGCGGCGCCCGGTAATTGTTCGCGCGGCACTGCAATTTCGAACCCTTTCAACGCTGCCGCGGCTTCGCGGTCGTCGATACCTTCAAGATGCGCGACCAGCGTGTTGCCGTGGATCTTGGCCGCCGCGACCCGCATTTCGCGCCAGTCACCGTCACGCGCGAGCCACCACACCGGATAATCGCGCAGATTGCCGGGCTGCGCGGTCAGGGCGTATATCTTGATCCAGCCCTTGACCCCGAATGGGACGGTCACCCGCCCCATCACTACCATGCGCTCAGGCAGCTGGCTTGGCGCCGAACTGCTTGACGAGCCGCGCCGCTGTGTCGCTGATTTGGGCACCCTTGCTCTGCCAGTACGTGAGGCGCTCGGTCTGCACGCGGAACGTTTCCTGGCCAGCCGGTGCTTTGGGATTGTAAAAACCGATGCGCTCGATGAAGCGGCCATCGCGCGCGCGCTTCGAATCCGCGACCACCAGATTAAAAAACGGGCGCTTTTTGGCGCCGCCGCGTGCCAGTCTGATCACAACCATGGTAAATCCGACCCCGAAAATGCGGAAAGGGCGTGATTTTACGCTAGTTTTTGCCCTTAACGCAAGACAAAGACCGGGGGCATGAAAATGGCGGCCGGCTTGCTGCTCTAATAGCGGCCCGGGGTACTAAGATATTGATTTCAAGATCAGAGGACAACAACGGAACGTGGCGATGCGGCTTATCAAGTCAAGTTCAGCGTATCCCGCCGGGAAACATCCCTTTCATCGACCGCATCATCTTCGCCATCCCGCCTTTCGCCATCATTTTCATCATTTTCTGGGTCTGCTCGAACTGGGCGAGCAGGCGGTTCACTTCCTGCACCGTGACGCCGGCGCCGGCGGCGATGCGGCGCTTGCGGGAGGCCTTGATCAATTCGGGCCTGGCGCGCTCCTGCGGCGTCATCGAATTGATGATGCCCTCGATGCGGCGGAGCTGCTTGTCGTCCATCTGCATCCCGACGCCACCCCGGCCGGCGGCCTGCGCAAGTTGCCCGGGCAATTTATCCAGCAGCGACGCGACGCCCCCCATTTTCTTCATCTGGCCTATCTGCTGCTTGAAATCCTCGAGGTCGAAGCCTTTTCCCGACTTGACCTTCTGCGCGAATTTCTCGGCCTCGCCGCGGTCGACCGTGCGTTGCGCGTCCTCGATCAGCGACAGCACGTCGCCCATGCCGAGGATGCGCGAGGCCATGCGGTCGGGATGGAACGCCTCCAGGCCGGTGAGCTTTTCGCCGACGCCGGCGAACTTGATCGGCTTGCCGGTGACTTGCCGCACCGACAGCGCGGCACCACCGCGCGCGTCGCCGTCGAGCTTCGTCAGCACGACGCCGGTCAGCGGCAGCGCATCGGCAAACACCTTGGCGACGTTGACCGCATCCTGGCCCTGCATCGAATCGACGACGAACAGCGTCTCGATCGGCTTCAGCACCGCATGCAACTCACGAATCTCGCGCATCATTTCGTCGTCGATCGCGAGCCGGCCCGCGGTGTCGACGATCAGCACGTCGTGGTAATGCCTGCGCGCAAAATCGAGCGCTGCTGCCGCGATACCAGCCGGCTTCTGCCCGGGTTCCGACGGAAAGAAATCGGTCTCCGTCTGCGCCGCGAGCATTTTCAGCTGCTCGATCGCGGCCGGGCGATAGACGTCGCAACTCACGAGCAGCACTTTCTTTTTCATCTGCTCATGCAACATCCTGGCAAGCTTGCCGCCGGTAGTGGTCTTGCCCGAACCCTGCAGGCCCGCCATCAGGATCACCGCCGGCGGTGTAGTCGCGAGATCGAGCTCGGCGCTGGTCTCGCCCATCAGCGCAATCAGCTCGCGGTGCACGACGCCGACCAGCGCCTGGCCCGGCGTGAGGCTCGCCATGACCTCCTGGCCGAGTGCGCGTTCGCGCACACGCGCGACGAAATCCCTGACCACCGGCAGCGCAACGTCGGCCTCGAGCAGCGCCATGCGCACTTCGCGCAGCGCGTCCTGAACGTTGGTTTCGGTGAGCCGCGCTTCGCCGCGCAGCGTCTTGATGACCTGCGACAGGCGGCCTGTCAGATTTTCAAACATCGTGACCCTGGAATTTCCTCTGGTGTAGACTGGGAACGATTGCCGCGCTTGATAGCATGCCCGACCTCGTATTCTATCTGATCACCTCGCTTGCGTACGCGGCGCTTGCCGCGTACTTCTGGCGCACGCGCTGGACGGCGCCCGCGGCCCGCGACAATCCGAAAACGCTCGAACACCTCGCCGTGCTGGTGCCGCTCATGCTGCACGCAACGCTACTCTACGATTCGGTGTTCGCTGGCGGCGGCATGCATCTCGGGGTCGGCAACGCGGTGTCCGCCATCGTTTGGCTCACCGTGCTGATCTACTGGCTCGGCAACTTCTTTTACAACGTGGAGGGCCTGCAGGCGATGGTAATGCCCGTCGCGGCCGTGTGCGCTCTATTGCCCGCGCTGTTTCCTTCGATGCGCGCATTACCCAACACCGAACTCGCGGCATTCAAGGCGCACCTGCTGATCTCGATGCTCGCCTACAGCCTGTTTACCATCGCTTCGCTGCACGTGTTGCTGATGGCGCTGCTCGAGCGCCGGCTGCACGGCGGCGAGTTGCCTGCCATGCTGCAAAAATTGCCGCCGCTGCTGACCATGGAAACATTGCTGTTTCGCATCATCACTGCCGGTTTCGTGCTGCTGACGCTGACGCTCGCGACCGGCATCGTGTTTTCCGAGGAACTGTTCGGAAAAGCGATGCGTTTCAATCACAAGACCGTGTTCGGCATTTTGTCGTGGCTCATCTTCGCCGCACTGCTCGGCGGCAGACAGCTCTATGGGTGGCGCGGGCGAATAGCGGTGCGCTGGACGCTGACCGGATTCCTGATGCTGGTGCTCGCCTACATCGGCAGCAAATTCGTGCTCGAAGTGATCCTTGGAAGAGCGTGAAACGTGAGCGGTGAAAAATGAAAAGTAACGGCGGAAAAATTTGCGAGCCCCTGACCATGCGACATTCATTTCACGTTTCACATTTCACGTTTCACTCGCAGTCCTGACAGCGCACTCCCCGCCTCTCGCCTCACTCCTCTCGCCTCTCTCGCCCCAATGGACGACATCCCGTTATCAGCGCAGCTCAGCGCGCTCGCCATCCTGCTGCTGATGTCCGCGTTTTTCTCGCTCGCCGAAACCAGCATGATGGCGTTGAACCGCTATCGGCTGAAGGCACTGGTGCGGCTCGGCAGCCGCGGCGCCAAGCTGACGACGGAGTTGCTGGCCCATACCGATCGCCTGCTTGGCGTGATCCTGCTCGGCAACACCCTAGTGGCCGCCGGCGCTGCGACGCTCGCGGCCCTCATCGCGCACACCCTGTGGGGCGATCACCGGTGGGTCCCGGCGGCGAGCGCGGTCGGGGTGACCTTCGCGCTGCTGATCGTGTCCGAAATCACGCCCAAAGTCATCGGCGCGAGCTACGCGGAACAGATCGCGCTGCCAATCGCGTTCGTGCTGAAGCCGCTGCTGACGGCCCTTTACCCGATGGTGTGGTTCGCCAACCTGTTCGTGCACGCACTGCTGTGGCTGTTCCGGCTTAAATCTGCGAGCTCGGTGGACAGCAAACTGACTCCGGAAGAGCTGCGCACGCTGGTGCTCGAGGCCGGCAACTACATCCCGAAAAAGCACCAAAGCATTCTGCTCAACCTGTTCGACCTCGAAAGCATCACGGTCGACGATGTGATGACGCCGCGCAACCAGATCGAGGCGATCGATATCGATGCGCCGCCCGATGTCATGCGACAGCAGATCGCGACCGCCTATCACCGCCGGCTGCCGGTATATCAGGGCCAGCCCGACAATATCATCGGCATCATAACCGTGCGCAAGGTGCTCATCGTGAGCCAGGACGCCGAGCTCGCTGCAGATCACTTGCGACAGACCATGCGCGAACCGTATTTCGCGCCGTCGGGCACGCCGCTGTTCACCCAGTTGCAACAGTTCCTGGAAATTCAGGACCGCCTGTGCTTTGTAGTGGATGAGTACGGCGAACTAATGGGGCTGCTTACGCTCGAGGACATCGTCGAAGAGTTGATCGGCGAATTCGCGACTCACTCGCCATTGCAGCCGGCGCGCTTCAGCCGCCAGGATGACGGCACCTACCTCGCCGAAGGCGGCAGCCTGCTGCGCGAATTGAACCGCAAACTCGGCTACCGTTTCCCGCTCGACGGGCCGAAAACGCTCAACGGGTTGATTCTTGAGCACCTGCAGGACATCCCGCAACCCGGCACCAGCCTCAAAATCGCCGGCCTGAAAATGGATATCATGCAAACTCAGGATCGCGTCGTAAAAGCGGTGCGCCTGGCTGCGCCTGCCGACCTCACAGCCCCCCCGACCGGCGATCATTAACCAGTGCCAAACCGGCTTTACAAAGCCGGCGCGCACGGGCATCATGGTATGGGATTGCAATCTAACCGATTGGTTAGATTGGATTTATGGGAGAAGCATGATGGCCACGACAGCCGCTACCGCAACCAAGAAAGACGTCAAGGAATTTTCTTATTCCTGGACCGGTACCGACAAGGCCGGCAAAACCATGCGCGGCGAGATGCGCGCGGGTGGCGAAGCGGTAGTCAATGCGACGCTGCGCCGCCAGGGCATCAAGGTCCTCAAGGTCAAGAAAGTCAAAATGGGTGGTGGCAGGTCCATCACCGACAAGGACATTACGCTGTTCACCCGCCAGCTCGCGACGATGCTGAAATCCGGCGTGCCGTTGTTGCAGGCATTCGATATCGTCGGCAAGGGCCACAACAACCCGTCGGTGCAGAAACTGCTGATGGACATCAAGACCGAAATCGAAACCGGCTCGAACCTCAAGAACGCATTCGAAAAGCATCCGCTGTATTTCGACGCGCTGTTCTGCAACCTGATCGGCGCCGGCGAGCAAGCCGGTATTCTCGACACCCTGCTCGAGCGCCTTGCGTCCTACAAGGAAAAAATTCTTGCGATCAAGAACAAGATCAAAGCGGCGCTGTTCTACCCGATCGCAATTATCCTCGTCGCTTTCATCATCACGGCGGTGATCATGATATTCGTGATCCCGGCGTTCAAGCAGGTGTTCTCGGCCTTCGGCGCCGACCTGCCCGGCCCGACGCTGGTGGTAATGGCGATCTCGGACTTTTTCGTCAAATACTGGTACGCGATCTTCGGCATCGCCTTCGGCAGCGTGTATGGGTTCCTCTACGCCTGGAAGCGCTCAAAGGCGGTGCAGATCGTGATGGATCGCATCATGCTCAGGCTCCCGGTTTTCGGCGACCTGGTGCGCAAGGCGACGATCGCGCGCTGGACGCGCACGCTGGCGACCATGTTCGCCGCCGGCGTGCCGCTGGTGGAAGCGCTCGATTCGGTCGCTGGCGCCGCCGGCAATTACGAATATTGGGTAGGCACCAAGAAAATCCAGAGCGAGGTCGCGACGGGTTCCAGCCTGGTGGTATCGATGCAGAACGTCGACCTCTTCCCCAGCATGGTGCTGCAAATGGTCGCGATCGGCGAGGAAGCCGGCTCGCTCGACGGCATGCTCTCGAAAGTCGCGGATTTCTTCGAGGCCGAAGTCGATGACGCGGTCGAAGCGCTGTCGAGCCTGATGGAACCGCTGATCATGGTGGTGCTCGGCACGTTGATCGGCGGCATGGTGATCGCGATGTACCTGCCGATCTTCAAGATGGGCCAGGCGGTATAAAGCCGGTTTCAGGTTTCGGGTTCCGGGTTGACTCGAAACTCGAAACTCGCGGCTCGAAACTGACATGCCCTTAATTCAGGCTTTTCAGTCCCATCCCGCGCTGTTCGTGACTGCGGTTGTCGTCGCCTCGCTCGCGATCGGCAGCTTTCTCAACGTCGTCATTCACCGCCTGCCGAAAATGCTTGAGCGCGAGTGGCGGCACCAGGCTTCAGAAGTTCTGATCGAGTGGTCAGATGGGAAAGAAGCCTCTTTGGCGGCGCAAAATTTGCGCGCGCCGATAACGATGCTGCGCGAACAGATCGAAAAAGATGAACGCTACAATCTGATTGCGCCGCGCTCAGCCTGCCCCTCGTGTGGTTATGGAATCTCCGCATTTGAGAATATTCCAATCCTGAGCTGGCTATGGTTGCGTGGCCGTTGCTCCCATTGCAAAGCCCGTATCAGCATCCGGTATCCGATCGTTGAAACCTTGACCGGCGCAATTTCCGGATACGTTGCGTGGCGCTTCGGTTTCAGCATCGCGACGCTGGCCGGGTTGATTTTCGTGTGGGCGATGATCGCTCTTTCCTTCATCGACCTGGATACCACATATCTTCCGGATGACATCACCCAGCCTCTGCTCTGGCTGGGCATCCTCTTTTCACTGGCCAACGTGTTCACCACTTTGCCTGCCTCAGTCGCGGGCGCCGTGCTCGGTTATCTCGTGCTTTGGGTCGTCTCGAAAACCTGGAATCTCATCCGGAACGTTGAATCCATGGGACACGGCGATTTCAAATTGCTCGCGGTCATAGGCGGATGGCTCGGGTGGGAGATGCTGCCCCAAACAATACTGATCTCCTCGTTCATCGGGGCTTTGGTCGGGCTGGGATTGATGCTGGCTGGAAGGGGGGATTTGTCCACCAAGATTCCTTTCGGCCCTTATCTCGCTATTGCCGGCGTTCTCGCGATGCTCCACGGCGCCACGATCAATCAGTTCTATCTTCGACTCCTCTAATCCCATGCCGCTCGTGATCGCGCTCACCGGCGGCATCGGCAGCGGCAAAAGCAGCGTGGCCGCGATGCTCAAGGAACTCGGCGCCGCCATCATCGACACCGATGAGATCGCGCACCGCCTGACGGCCGCTGGACAGTCCGGCGCGCGCGCGATCAACGAGCAGTTCGGGGCCGCCTATCTGCGCGGGGACGGCGCGCTCGACCGCGAGCGCATGCGCGAGCGGGTGTTCTCCGACCCGCAAGCCAGGCAAAAACTCGAAGCGATACTGCATCCGATGATACGCGCCGAGGTAAACGCTGAAATGAGCGCCGAGATGAGTTCAACGGTCAAACGCGCGCGCGCGCCTTATATAGTGATCGTCGTGCCATTGCTAATCGAAACAGGCGCGTATCGCGACCTTGCGCGGCGCATACTGGTCGTCGATTGCAGCGAGGAGCAGCAGATCGCGCGCGTGATGCAGCGCAGCGGACTCACTGCCGACACGGTGCGCACCATGATCGCGAGCCAGGTGAGCCGCAGCGAGCGCCTCAAGCATGCCGATGACATAGTGCGCAACGATACCGACCTCGTGGCGCTGCGCGCCGGCGTGGCCGCGCTGCACCATCATTACCTTGAACTCGCAAAAAACCAGGCCGATCCCGGCCAAAGCCGCTAAATCACCGTCAAAACATCAAATAAGGTCTTTATTTTTTTCGGGTTTTGTAGAACAATTAGCCGCATCCCAACAACGCCTGCGCCTCGTCTCGTGCCGTGATCAGCTACGAATACCCACTGAGCGAGCGGATCCGCACCCTGTTGCGGCTCGAGGATCTTTACGAGCGGGCGTTCTACTTCACCGCCAAGGCCGACCCCCAGGAGCACCACGTCGCGTTGTTGTGCCTGTTCGAGATACTCGAAGTCGCGGGCCGCGCCGATCTCAAATCCGACCTGCTGCAAGAGCTTGAGCGCCAGAAGCAATCGCTCGAATCGCTGCGCGAGAATCCCGACATTTCGCAGGAAGCGCTCGACAGCATTTTGTGGGAAATCGACCGCACTTCATCAAAGCTGTTCCAGATGTCGGGCAAGGTCGGCCAGGAGCTGCGCGAGAACGAATGGCTGATGAGCATCAAGCAGCGCACCAACATTCCGGGCGGCGTATGCGAGTTCGACGTGCCATCGTACCATTACTGGCTGCATCAAAGCGCCGAGCAGCATCGTCACGATCTCGAGCAGTGGCTCGCGCCGTTCCTGCCGATCCGCGATGGCATAGCGATCGTGTTGCGGTTGCTGCGTGAAAGCGGCAAAGTGTCGTCGCAGACCGCGGTGCAAGGCGTCTACCAGCAGATGATGGCGGGTCGCATCGCCCAAATGCTGCGCATCCGGCTCAAGCGCGACTATCACTGCGTTCCCGAAATGAGCGCCAACAAGTACGCGCTCAATATCCGTTTCACGATGCAGGAAGGCGGGCAGCGTCCGAAGGTCATCGAATCGGACGTCGAGTTCGAGCTGACGTTCTGCAATCTTTGAACGGCGATGAATGCGCGCATCGTGAACTGCCCGCAGTGCGGCAAACCCGCGGCGTGGGACACCGCCAACCCCTACCGCCCGTTCTGCTCGGCGCGCTGCCGCCTGATCGACCTCGGCGCGTGGGCGAGCGAAAACTACCGCATCCCGGTAGCCGAAACCAAGGACGATATCGAATCAGGCACGCCCGAAGCAGATAAATAAGTTGCAGGTTTCGGGTTTCGAGTTCCTCGCGTTAAATCTTTAAACCCAACAACTCTAAACTCGCAACTCGAAACTCATAGACTCCACGCGCCGCGCACCATCGCCACGCCATGCGCGCCGCAGTTCCACGCCTGCTCCAGATCAATCGCACGCATACCGCCGAGCGCATACACCGGCAGCGGATAATCGTGAATCAACCGCGCGAATTGCCGCCAGCCCAACAGTTTCGCGCCCGGGTGGCTGGGTGTTGCGGCTACCGGCCCGAGCACGACGAAATCGAATCCGAGATCGCGCGCATGCTCAAGCTCGGCGACATCGTGGCACGACGCGCCGCACCACTCGCAGTCGGGGCGGCGCGCTGCCGCCATCAACCGCGATGCCGTGAAATGCACCCCGTCCGCGCCTGCTTGAGCCGCGATATCGGGCGTGCCATTGACGAGCACGCGCGCGCCATAGCGGCAGGCGTGCGCGACGACTTCTGCCGCGAACCCTTGCAGGGCATCGTCGGCGAGCTGCTTTTCCCGCACCTGGACGAGCCGCAGACCGTTGCGCAGCGATTGCTCGAGCCGCGCCATGAACGCTTCGCGGCCGAGCTCGCCGGCGCAGGTTATTCCGTAAACGTGCGGCAGCGCGAGCGCGCGCAGGACCGGGCCGTTGGCCGGCAGCAGCGGCGCGACCGTGATATCGCGTACCGACTGCCAGGCAAACTGCTGCAGCTCCCTGCCGTGCAACTCGCCCGACCACTTGAGGACACGGAAAAAACGCAGCCGCACCGCGGCGTGTGAATAATCGAAATCGCGAGTTATCCATGGATAGGCGGTGATCGCATCGATGCCCAGCTCTTCGTGCAGCTCGCGTTTGAGCGCCGCCGCTGTCGCTTCGCCGGCTTCGACCTTGCCGCCGGGAAATTCCCAGTAACCGGCGTAGACTTTGCCCGCCGGCCGCTGCGCGAGCAGAAAGTCGCCGCGCCCGTTGAATATCACCGCGGCGACGACCTCGATCCGCTGCGACGCTGCCACGGCGGCTGTTCCGGCCGGCATTGCGCCGGCTATTTGCCGCGCGCGATACGCGAGCGCCCGGCCCAGTCGCGCGCGAACTGCCACGCGACGCGTCCACTGCGCGAGCCGCGCTGCAGCGCCCATTGCAGCGCCGCCTGCCGCACCGCTTCGGAATCGGCGCCGGTGATTTTGTAGTGCCCGAGCCACTGCGCGACGATCTCCAGGTACTCGTCCTGGTCGAACGGATAGAACGACACCCAGACGCCGAAGCGCTCCGACAGCGAAATTTTTTCCTCGACGGTCTCGCCCGGATGGATTTCGTCGTCGACACGCGTGGTTTCGAGGTTTTCCGCCATGTATTCCGGCATCAGATGACGGCGGTTCGATGTCGCGTAAATCAGGCAATTCTCGGATGCGGCCGCGACCGAGCCGTCGAGCACGACCTTGAGCGCCTTGAAGCCCTGCTCATCGGAATCGAACGACAGGTCATCGCAGAACAGGATGAAGCGCTCCGGATGGCTGTCGATATGATCGACGATTTCCGGCAGGTCGATCAGGTCCTGTTTTTCGACCTCGATCACGCGCAACCCGCGCGGCGCGTATTTGTTGAGCAGCGCCTTGATCAGCGACGATTTGCCGGTGCCGCGCGCGCCGGTCAGCAGCACGTTATTGGCGGGATAGCCTTCGACGAACTGGCGCGTGTTCTGCTCGACTATCTTCTTTTGCCGGTCGATCCCGTGCAGGTCGCTCAAGGCTATTTTGTGCACGTGCCGCACGGATTCGATAACGCCGCGGCCGTTGCGCTTGCGCCAGCGGAATGCAATCGACTTCCAGTCGGTCGGCACCGGCCCAGCAGGCAGCAGCTTCTCGAGGCGCGCGAGCAGCGCGTCGGCGCGTTGAATCAGTTTATCGGTATCGCTCATGACCGGTAATCGGCATTGATGCTCACGTAGTCGTGCGACAAGTCGCACGTCCAGAGCGTAGCCGAGATGTTGCCGCGGTTCAACACCACGCGCACCGTGATCTCGTTTTGCTTCATCACCCGCTGCCCATCGGCTTCCAGGTAGCCGGGATTGCGCCCGCCGTGGCGCACCACCAGCAGGTCATCGAGGTAGAGCTCGAGTTTCTCGACATCGAGGTCGGCGACCCCGGCGTAACCGATCGCCGCGAGTATCCGGCCAAGGTTGGGGTCGGAGGCGAAAAACGCGGTTTTGACCAGCGGCGAGTGCGCGATCGCGAAACCGATTTTGCGGCATTCGTCCTCCGTGCGCCCGCCATCGACGCGCACCGTGATGAATTTGGTCGCCCCCTCGCCGTCGCGCACAATCGCCTGCGCGAGCCGCGTGGCGACCTGCGTCGCTGCGTCTCGCCACGCGATGAAATCGGGGCTGCGCGCGTCGGTGAGTTCGTTCATATCGGCTTGGCCGCTGGCGATCAGCATGAAAGCGTCGTTGGTTGAGGTATCGCCGTCGACGGTAATGCAATTGAACGAGTGTTTTGCCGCGTGCGCAGCCGCGCTTTTCAGCAGCGGCAGGCTCATGCGCGCGTCGGTCGCGATGAAACCGAGCATGGTCGCCATGTTGGGATGGATCATGCCGGCGCCTTTGGCAATACCGGTAATCGTCACGGTTGCTTTGCCGATCTTGACCTGGCGCGACGCCGCCTTGGGCAGCGTGTCTGTGGTCATGATCGCCCGCGCCGCATCGAGCCAATTGTCTTCGCGCAGACCGGCGATGCACGCTGGCAGGCCGGCGGCGATGCGCTCGACCGGCAGCGGCTCCATGATGACGCCGGTGGAAAACGGCAGCACCTGGGCCGCGGTGCAGCCGAGCAACCTGGCGAGATCGGCGCAAGACTGGCGCGCATGCGCGAGGCCGTCCTTGCCGGTGCCGGCGTTGGCGTTGCCGGTGTTCACCAGCAGCGCGCGGAACGAAGCGTTGGGATCGAGCATCGACAGATGCTGACGGGCAACCACCACCGGCGCCGCGCAAAAACGATTCTGCGTGAACACGCCGGCGACTTTCGCACCATCGTCGAGCCGGATCACCAGCAAATCCTGGCGATCCGGCTTGCGGATATTCGCTTCCGCGACGCCGAGAGACACGCCTGAGACCGGGTGTAATGATTTGGGATCGGGAGCGGCGAGATTGACGGGCATGGGAAATGCGGTGAATCGTAAATGGCAAATGGGGAAAGGCAAGCGCGCCGCGTTGCGCGTTCTTGCCTTTCACCGTTCACGATTCACTATTCACTATTTACTGCTTTCAAGTCAACTTCCCGTGACAGTGCTTGTATTTCTTGCCCGACCCGCACGGGCACGGATCGTTGCGCCCGACCTTCTGCCCCTGGCGCACGAATGTCTGCGCCGACGAAGCCGCGGCGTCGGCATTCGCCGCTTCCAGAGCCTGCTCGTAGTCGGCGTGATGGTACTGCACGTTTTTCGGCGTCTCGGGCTCCTCGACTTTCTGCAACTCGGCTTCGCTCCTGATCTGCACCGTCATCAGGATCTTGGTGACTTCGGTGTTGATCATGTCGAGCATCAGCGCGAAGAGCTCGAACGCTTCGCGCTTGTACTCCTGCGTCGGCGTTTTTTGCGCATAGCTCCTCAAGTGGATCCCCTGGCGCAGATGGTCGAGCGCGGCAAGGTGCTCGCGCCAGTGCGAATCGACGCTTTGCAGCATGATAGCGCGCTCGAACTGGCGCATCGCCTGCGGCTCGACGCTGGCGGTCTTTTCCTGAAACTTGCGGCTGGCGTAATCGATGATGCGCGCGCGCAGCTTGTCCTCGTCGAGATCGCTCTCGTCCGCCAGCCATTGCTTGATCGGCAGGTCGAGCTGCAGCTCGGCGATGAGCGTTTTCTCGAGTCCGCCGATCTCCCACTGCTCCTCCAGGCTCTCCGGCGGGATGTACTGCGTGATGAACCCGTTGATGACCTCGGCGCGAACCGCGGTAATGCGCTCGGAGATGTCGATCGACTCGAGCAGCTGGTTGCGCGATTCGTAGATCGCCTTGCGCTGGTCGTTGGCGACGTCGTCGTATTCGAGCAGGTGCTTGCGCATGTCGAAGTTGCGGGCTTCGACCTTGCGCTGCGCGTTCTCGATCGCGCGCGTCACCCACGGATGCTCGATCGCTTCGCCATCGGGCATTTTCAGCCGCTGCATGATCGCCGCGACGCGGTCCGAGGCGAAAATCCGCAGCAGCGGGTCTTCGAGCGACAGGTAGAATCGGCTCGAACCCGGATCGCCCTGGCGCCCGGAACGCCCGCGCAACTGGTTGTCGACGCGCCGCGATTCGTGGCGCTCGGTGGCGATGATGTGCAGCCCGCCGGCCGCGACCACCCGGTTGTGCAGCTGCTGCCAGTTGTGGCGTATATCCGCGATGCGCCGCTGCCGCGTCGATTCGTCGAGACTCGCGTCGGCGAGCAATTGGTTGATTTCGGGTTCCGGATTGCCGCCGAGCACGATGTCGGTGCCGCGGCCCGCCATGTTGGTGGCGATGGTAATCGTCTGCGGCCGTCCCGCCTGCACCACGATCTCGGCCTCGCGCGCGTGCTGCTTGGCGTTCAACACGTTGTGCGGCAGCTTCTCCTTGTCGAGCAGTTTCGACAGCAACTCGGAGTTCTCGATCGAAGTCGTGCCGACCAGCACCGGTTGCCCGCGTTCCTGGCAATTCTTGATGTCCTTGATCACCGCCTCATACTTCTCGCGCATGGTCTGGTAAACCTGGTCCATGCGGTCGTCGCGGATCATCGGCTGGTGCGTCGGGATCACCACCGTCTCGAGCCGGTAGATATGCTGGAACTCGTAGGCCTCGGTATCGGCGGTGCCCGTCATGCCCGCGAGCTTCGCGTACATGCGGAAATAATTCTGGAACGTGATCGAGGCGAGCGTCTGGTTCTCGCGCTGAATCTGCACGCCCTCCTTGGCTTCGACCGCCTGATGCAGGCCGTCCGACCAGCGCCGCCCCGGCATCAGCCGCCCGGTGAACTCGTCGACGATGATGATCTCGCCTTCCTGCACCACATACTGCTGGTCGCGGTGGAACAGCGTGAGTGCGCGCAGCGCAGCATACAAGTGGTGCATCAAGTTGATGTTGCTCGGATCGTACAGGCTGCCGCCGTGCGGCAGGAGGCCCGCCTCGGCGAGCAACGCTTCGGCGCGTTCGTGGCCGGCCTCCGAGAGCAGCACCTGGTGCTGCTTTTCATCGACGGTGTAATCGCCCGGGCTATTTTCGTCCTTCTGGCGCGTCAACCGCGGCGCGATCTCGTTCATGCGGTAATACAGCTCGGTGGTGTCTTCGGCCTGCCCCGAGATGATCAGCGGCGTTCTTGCTTCGTCGATCAGGATCGAATCGACCTCGTCGACGATCGCGTAGTTGAGCCCGCGCTGAAAGCGCTCGGACGGGCTCGCCGCCATGTTGTCGCGCAGATAGTCGAAGCCGAACTCGTTGTTGGTGCCGTAGGTAATGTCGGAGCCGTAGGCGCCCTGCTTGTCGGCGTGGTCCATCTGCGACAGGATCACGCCGACAGTGAGCCCGAGGAACCCGTAGACGCGCCCCATCCACTCGGCGTCGCGCTTGGCGAGATAGTCGTTGACGGTAATGACGTGTACGCCCTTGCCCGACAGTGCGTTGAGGTAGGCGGGCAACGTCGCCACCAGCGTCTTGCCCTCGCCGGTGCGCATTTCGCCGATTTTGCCCTGGTGCAGCGCGATGCCGCCGACCAGTTGCACGTCGAAGTGGCGCATGTTGAGCACGCGTTTGCCCGCTTCGCGCACCACTGCGAAGGCCTCGGGCAACAGCTCATCGAGCGTTTCGCCGTTAGCGTGCCGTTGCTTGAATTCGGCGGTCCTGGCCTTGAGCGCGTCGTCCGCGAGCTTGGCGATTGCGGGCTCGAGTGCGTTGATCGCGCGCACCGAATGCATGTACTGCCGCAGCAGCCGGTCGTTGCGGCTGCCGAAGATTTTCTTGAGCAGACCCGAGATCATGAATTACTGAGAATGTTCACCTAAATAAAAAGGGGTGGGGAAACACCCCACCCCCTCGCAACCTCAAACCGCAAGCGCGCTAACTGGGCAAGCGGAGAAAGCGCACCGGATTCAGCGGGGCCCCATTCTGGCGCACCTCGAAATGCAGATGCGGGCCGGTGGCGCGTCCGGTGCTGCCGACCTGGCCGATTTCTCCACCGCTCAGCACCACGTCACCGACCTTGACCAGACGTTTCGACAGATGCGCGTAACGCGAGATCAACCCGTTGCCGTGATCAATCTCGATCATATTACCATATTGAGGGTGGAAATCGGAGTAGGCGACCACGCCGCCGGCGGCGGCACGCGCCGGGGTGCCGACCTCGGCCATGAAATCCATGCCCTCATGAAATGCGCGCATCCCGTTGAACGGATCGATGCGCCAGCCGTAGTTCGACGAATACCAGCCGCCTTCTACCGGCAGTACCGACGGCAGCAGTTTTTTCTTCGCGCTGTCGACGATCATCAGCGAATCCAGGATGCCGAGCTTCTCGCTGCGGTCGTCCATCTGCCGGGTGAGCAGATCAACCTGGCGGCTAAGGTCGCCGAACGACAGATCGTAAGTCGGCAGCGTCGATACCGCGCCGCCGCGTCCCGGCGCCTGGTCGAACATGAATTCCTGGGGTTTGAAGCCGGCGGTCTTGGCGAGGCGCTCGCCGAGCGTGTCAAGCCGCAGCAGCTGCGCCTGCATCTGGCCCAGCTTGGTGGCCAGCGCGTTCAGGTTTTCGCGCAGGTAGCTTTGCGTTTTCTCGTTCTGTTCCTGTTGCGCGCTCAGGATCAGGGTGTTCAGCAGCGGGCTGTTGACGCTGGAGGCGTAGCGCAGCATGAAGTACTGCAGCCCGAGCGCCACGACCAGCACGCCGAGCAGAATCGCGCCCGCGCCGAGCAGCAGATGCGGGGCGGAGAGCGTGAGCGTCCGCGCCCTGGTCAGTTTCCCGGAAACTAGAATTATGTTCATCATTGCTCCACAATCTCAGCCATGCCTGCGCACAAGATCGACTTCTACCTGAACTCGTCGAGCAGCTTGCGCTCGCTGGCCCATGCGGCCCGGCGAATTGCCCAACTGCAGCAGGTATTCCTGAAAAACGCGCCGCAACCGTTGACACAAGCGTGCTGCGTCAAGCAGTTGCGCGCGGGAACCCTCGTTCTCTTGGCTGAAAATGCGGCGATTGCCGCGAAACTTAAGCAGCTCGCCCCTAGATTATTAACTGCTTACGAAAAACAGGGGTTCGAGATTACTTCAATCCGGGTGGAAGTGCAAGTTAAGGAGGCCGCGTCAAACCCTGATCCGAAACGCGTGCCGAAGCAATTAAGCTCTGAATCTATTGAGAATTTAGAAAAGCTCGCGGCCGGCCTCGAAGACTCGCCACTGAAGCAGGCGCTAACTAATCTGGCGGCGCGCCAGCGCGGTGAAAGCTAGTTGATTCAGCGCGGTTTCATGGAATTTATTGCGGGGTCTGAGCTGTCCCATTTTGACCGATCGGGCTACGGGTTTTATCCCGAATGTCGCAAGGAAGCTGCCGGCCCGCGCACAGGTTGTCATTTGGCCGCGGCTTAAATCACCAGCACCAGGCGCTCGAACAGCAGGAACACGAGCACGATGATGGCCATCACCATGCCGTATTTCAGCACCTGCCACGCGAAAGTCACGTAACGCCGGTTTCTGGTCAGCAAATACATCACCAGCGAGGCGCCGATGGTGATCAGCAGCAGGAAACCGACGATGCGCAGGACCAGCATGTTTTATTGCCCTAGAGAGAACCCCTGCCAAAGCCCCGGATTCCAGCGTGCGCTGGAATGACACCTAGGCAAGCGCGGGCTGGGTGGAGGCAACGAAGGCGGGCGCGTCTGCGGCGCGGAAACTCACGTACTCCCACGCCTCTTTACTCTCCAGCAGGCGCCGCAGCAGCATGTTGTTGAGCGCGTGTCCTGATTTGTGCGCGGCGAACATGCCGATCACCGGATGGCCGAGCAGATAGAGGTCGCCGATCGCGTCGAGCACTTTGTGCTTGACGAACTCGTCGTCGTAGCGCAGGCCGTCGTTATTGAGCACGCGGTATGCGTCGAGCACGATCGCGTTGTCGAGCGAGCCGCCGAGCGCCAGGCCCTGCCCGCGCATCCATTCGACTTCATGCATGAAACCGAAAGTGCGTGCGCGGCTTACTTCCTTTATGTACGAGGTGGTCGCAAAATCTACGCATACCGACTTGGCCGAATTCTCGAACACCGGGTGGTCGAAATCGATGCTGAACTCGATCTTGAAGCCGTTGTGCGGTGCGAAGCGCGCCATTTTGTCGCCGTCGGTGACTTCGACCGGTTTCAGTATGCGGATGAATTTTTTCGCGGCCGGCTGCTCCTCGATGCCCGCCGACTGCAGCAGGAACACGAATGGCCCGGCGCTGCCGTCCATGATCGGCACTTCACCCGCCGACACGTCGACATACAGATTATCGATGCCGAGACCGGCAAGCGCCGACATCAAATGCTCGACCGTCGACACGCGCACGCCGTCCTGCTCGAGGCAGGACGCCAACCGGGTATCGCCGACATGATAGGGATCAGCCTTGATCGCGACCGGCTGCGGCAGATCGACGCGGGTGAACACGATGCCGGTATCGGGCGCCGCCGGGCGCAGGGTCATGAACACCTTTTCGCCGGTATGCAGGCCGACACCAGTGGCGCGGATGATGTTTTTCAGTGTGCGTTGCTTGATCACGAATTAACTCTTTGATTTTCCAGCTTCTTAAAAAATGATTTTATCACGGTCGATGCCGGCCCGGCAAAACCCGCGGGCAGGCGACAGCCTCCGTTGGCTGTTTATCGTCCAGCGGCAAGCGGGCGGCGGCCCGAAAGCCGCCGCTTAATCAGCCTGCTTGCGCAGAAACGCCGGTATATCCAGCATCTCGACGCCCGACTGCCGCATCGCCTCCACGGTCTGATTGCGGTTGCGCCGCATCACCGCCGGCTGGTCGAGCTCCTCGTAATTGACGGGACCGGATGCCGGCGCGCCGTCAGTGCCGGTTGCCGACATCACCACCGTCAGCGGTTTCGGCTGCATGCGCGCATGGGTCTTGCCGAGGCCGGTCGCGACGATCGTCACGCGCAGTTCGTCACCGAGCTCATCGTCATACACCGTGCCGATGATGGGTGAGGCAGTGTCGGCCGCATACGCCTTGACCACGTCCATCGCGTCATAGACTTCCTGCAGCTGCAGGCTGTCCTTGGCGGCCGAGATGTTGATCAGCACGCCACGCGCGTCGGCCATGTCGATGTCCTCGAGCAGCGGGCACGCGACTGCCTGTTCGGCCGCCATGCGCGCGCGGTCGGTGCCGACCGCTTTGGCCGAGCCCATCATCGCGACGCCGGTCTCCGACATCACAGTCTTCACGTCGGCGAAGTCGACGTTGATCATGCCCGGGCAACTGATGATTTCGGCAATGCCGGCGACCGCGCCGTGCAGCACGTCGTTCGCCGCGCGGAACGCTTCGTTGAGCGTGACCTGGTTGCCGAGCACCTGCATCAGCTTGTCGTTCGGCACCACGATCAGCGAGTTGACGTGCTGCGCCAGCGCGTCGAGCCCTTCCTGCGCGACTTTCTGGCGCTTGCCCTCGAACGCGAACGGCCGGGTCACGACCGCCACCGTGAGGATGCCAAGCTCGTGCGCGATTTCGGCCACCACCGGCGCAGCACCCGTGCCGGTGCCGCCGCCCATGCCGGCAGTCAGGAACAGCATGTCGGCGCCGCGCAAGAGCTCGATGATGCGCTCTCTGTCCTCGATCGCCGCCTGCCGGCCGACCTCGGGATTGGCGCCCGCGCCGAGCCCCTTGGTTATGTTGGCGCCGAGCTGCAGCTGGATGCGCGCCTGGGTGCGCTTCAACGCCTGCATGTCGGTGTTGGCGCAGATGAACTCGACGCCTTTCACCCCGTAGGCGATCATGTGATCGACCGCGTTGCCGCCGCAACCGCCGACCCCGATCACCTTGAGCACTGCTTCCTGTGACGGAATTTCCATGATTTCAAACATAGCTGCCTCCTGTGACTAAAGTAGAAACAAAACCCGCGAATTACCGACTTCGTTGCCGCTGAATTTCAGATTCCCGCGCTTACGCATTCCCGTGCTCCTCAAAAATTTCCCTTGAACCAGCTTTTCATGCGCTCGATCAATCCGTGCAGCGTGCCGATCTGCGCCTGCGCCAATTCATGCTGGCGCTGCTGTTGCAGCCCGAGCAGCAGCAGACCGACGGCCGTCGCGTAGCGCGGATTGCGCACCACTTCCGACAGGCCGCCGCGGTATTGCGGTTGGCCGATGCGCACCGGCATGTGGAAAATTTCTTCGCCGAGCTCGACCATGCCCTGCATCGAGCTCGAGCCGCCGGTGATGACGATCCCCGACGACAGCAGATCTTCGTAACCCGAGCGGCGCAGCTCCGATTGCACCAGCGAATACAGCTCCTCGATGCGCGGCTCGATCACTTCGGCGAGCGTCTGGCGCGACAGCTGGCGCGGGCCGCGCTCGCCGATACCGGGCACCTCGACCATGTGCTGCGGGTCGGCGAGCTGTCTGAGCGCGCAGCCGAAGCGTTGCTTGATGTCTTCGGCATCTTTAGTGGGGGTCCGCAACGCCATCGCGATGTCATGGGTGATCTGGTCGCCGGCGATCGGGATCACGCCGGTGTGGCGGATCGCGCCTTGCGTGAAGATTGCGATGTCGGTGGTACCGCCGCCGATGTCGACCAGGCATACGCCCAGGTCCTTCTCGTCTTCCGAGACCACGGCGGTCGCCGAGGCGAGCGGCTGCAGGATCAGGTCGCGCACTTCGAGCCCGCAGCGCCGCACGCACTTGATGATGTTCTGCGCCGCCGACACCGCGCCGGTCACGATGTGCACGCTGACTTCGAGCCGCACGCCGCTCATGCCGAGCGGCTCGCGCACGTCGCCCTGGCCGTCGACGATGAACTCCTGGTTCAGGATATGCAGCACCTGCTGGTCGGCCGGGATCGGGATCGCTTTCGCGGTTTCGATCACGCGCTCGACATCCTGCTGCATCACTTCGCCGCGGTCCTTGATCGCGACCATGCCGCGCGAATTGATGCTTTTGATATGGCTGCCGGCAATCCCGGTATAAACGTCGCGGATCTTGCAATCGGCCATCAGCTCGGCCTCTTCGAGCGCGCGCTGGATCGCGTTGACCGTCGCTTCGATGTTGACGACCACGCCTTTCTTGAGGCCTTTCGACGGATGGCTGCCCATGCCGATCACCTCGAACCCGCCGTCCGGGCGCACTTCGGCGACGATCGCCGCGATCTTCGACGTGCCGATGTCGAGACCGACGATCAGGTTCCTGTTTTCTTTCGCCTTGCTCATTGACTCATCTCCGCACTCATCCGGTCGCGCGCGCTGTCTTGCCGCCGCGGCGTTTTTCCCGCGGGTCGTGTCTCAATTCGGGTATGCGCACCGCAAACCCGTTCGGGTAACGCAGGTCGACGTAGTCGAGCTTGCGTTGCAGCCGGTTGACGGTGCGGTCGTAGACCGCGGTGAAGCGGTCGAGCCGCGACTCGATGCTGTCGCGCCCGAGTTCGATGACGAGGCCGCTGTCAAGACGGACCTGCCATGCGCGCCGCGGCGACACCTGGACTTGCACCGGCACCTGTCCGATCGCGGCGAGGCTGCGCTGAAAATAGCCGTACTGGATCGCCATCACCTTGGCGCTCTCGGGCGGTCCGATGAAGAGCGGCAGCGCGCCGCCGGAGGTCGGAACAGGGGCCCCCTTGGGGGATGTGACCCCGGAGACGGATGCAACGCCTGCGCTCGACAGCGCCGCGCCAGACTCGCGGCTGCTCGCATCCCGCAAGCGGGTCCCTCCTCCACGCTCCGCCGGCCCCTGCTCCCTGCTCGCGGGCGCGCCGTCGGAGGCCGCGGTGAACACTTCACCCTGCGTGTTGATGAGCGCCGCGTCGCCCCAGCGCGCGAGCGGCACGTGCTCTTCGAGTGCGACGTCGAGCCGGTCCGGCCACTGGCGGCGCACGTTGACTTTGCGCACCCACGGCAGCTTTTCGAATGCGGCCCGCGCGGCAGCCAGATCGAGCGTGAAGAAATTGCCCTGCAGCTCGCGTCTGACGATCGTCTCGACCTGATCGAGCGTGACGTGCGAGAGCTCACCGTTGATGCGCACCTCGCGCAGCGGAAACGCGGGCAGCCGCACCACGTAA
Source organism: Gammaproteobacteria bacterium (assembly GCA_041483135.1). Classification (GTDB taxonomy): domain Bacteria; phylum Pseudomonadota; class Gammaproteobacteria; order Burkholderiales; family SG8-41; genus PALSA-1004. The sequence continues at coordinate 63,394 of JBGPFE010000014.1, forward strand.
TGCACCGCACCGTAGGCAGCGAGCAGGAACGCCGACGCAAACAACAGGCTGGCCACCGCGTTCAAGAGGTCGGGCTTATCCCACATAACGAAGACCGTTGCGGGTTGAGGGTTGCGGGTTGCGAGTCAATGTCGTCTCAGCCGACATGCGCCATCTCCAATATGCGTAAAACCAGGTCGTCGAATTCGATGCCGGCGGCGCGCGCCGCCATCGGCACCAGCGAATGAGCGGTCATGCCGGGTATGGTGTTCATCTCGAGCAGGAACGCGGCTCCGTCGTCGCGCAGCATCAGATCGGCGCGCCCCCAACCGTCGCAGCCGAGCGCCTCGACCGCGCGCATCACCAGCGCCTGCAATTCCTTTTCCTGCGCGGCGGGCAGCCCGCACGGGCAGTGGTATCGGGTTTCGTCGCTGAAGTACTTGTTCTGGTAGTCGTAGTTGCCCTGCGGCGCTTCGATCCAGATCAACGGCAGCGCGCGGTCCCCGAGGAAGGCGGCGGTAAGTTCGCGCCCCGCAATGAATTGCTCGGCCATCACCAGGGGGTCGTACTGCGCCGCGAGCTCAAAGGCGGCCTGGATTTTCTCGACTGATGTCACCTTGGTAAGGCCGAGGCTCGAGCCTTCGTGCACCGGTTTCACGATCAGCGGCAATCCAAGTTGCTTCGCCACGGCCGTCCAATCGCTGGCCGCAGTCATGATTTCATGGCGCGGCGTCGGTACACCGGTTGCGAGCCACACCTGTTTGGTGCGCAGCTTGTCGAGGCACAGCGCGGAAGCCATCACGCCGCTGCCGGTGTACGGGATGCCCATCAATTCGAGCGCGCCCTGCACCGTGCCGTCTTCGCCATAGCGACCGTGCAGCGCGATAAACACGCGCTGGTAGCCGTCGGTGTTCAGCTCGAACACCGGGCGCTCGGCCGGATCGAACGCATGCGCGTCGACACCCTTGCGGCACAGCCCGGCGAGCACGTTTTTGCCCGACAGCAGCGAAATCTCGCGCTCGGCTGATTTGCCTCCCATGAGAACTGCGACTTTTCCAAAGTCGCGGTGATGAGTGGCGGGGGATGGATGGTGAGCGCTCATGCCGGTTCACCCACGATGCGAACCTCGCGCTCGAGATCGATGCCGAACTGCCGCATGACCGCGTCGTGCGCGGTCTCGATCAAGGCCTCGATGTCTGAAGCGCGCGCGCTGCCGGTGTTGACGATGAAATTCGCGTGCTTGTCGGAAATCAGCGCGCCGCCGCGCACCATACCCTTGAGCCCGCACGCCTCGATCAGGCGCGCCGCGTAATCGCCCTGCGGGTTGCGGAACACCGAGCCCGCGTTGGGCTGATTGAGCGGCTGCGTCGCTATGCGCCGCTCGAGCAGCTGCGTGATCATCGCGCGCGACTTCGCGCCGTCGCCGCGCGGCAGCTTGAAGCGCACCGCAATGAACCATTCTTCGTGAGGCGCCACGGCCGCTTCGCCGCCGGCTCCCGCTTCCCCGTTTCCGGCCTTCAAGACGACCGTGCGGTAGCCGATGTCGTAATTGGCGCGCGTGCGCTGGCGCTGCTGGCCCGCGCGGTCAAGCGTGGTGACGCTCTCGACGATGTTCCAGGTCTCGCCGCCATAGCAGCCGGCATTCATCGCCAGCGCACCGCCGACGGTGCCGGGAATACCGGCCATGAATTCAGCGCCGGCGAATTCATGCATCGCGGCGAAGCGCGCCACCCGCGGGCTCGGCACGCCGGCTTCGGCATAGATCGCATTGCCCTCAAGACGGATCAGCTTCAGCGCGCCGTGCGTGAAGATCACCGTGCCGCGCAAGCCGCCGTCGCGCACCAGCAGGTTGCTGCCGAGCCCGACCAGATATAACGGCTCGTGCGCCGGCAACGAGGCAAGAAACGCGCGCAGATCGTCGAGATCGGCCGGTACATAGGCGCGGTCGGCCGAGCCGCCGGCACGCCAGCTGGTATGCCTCGCCATCGGCTCGTTGCGCTTGAGCTCGCCGCGCAGCCCGGACCGGTTTTCGATTTCCGCCATATTCATGCTGTGTCGTTCACCGTTTGCCGCTTGCCGCTCACCAACATGCCCGCCACCCCGCCGATCGAGCCGGCGCCCATCGTCACCACCACGTCACCGTCCTTCACCGCGTTGCGGATCGCCACCGGAAAATCCGTGACCTGTTCGACAAAAATCGGCTCGATCTTGCCCTGCACGTGCACCGCGCGCGCGAGCGCCCGCCCGTCGGCGGCGACGATCGGCGCTTCGCCTGCGGCGTAGACCTCGGTCAGCAGCAGCACGTCGACCGCGCCAAGCACTTTCACGAAATCCTCGAAGCAGTCGCGCGTGCGGGTATAGCGGTGCGGCTGAAATGCGAGCACAACGCGCCGTCCGGGAAATGCGCCATGCACAGCGGCGAGCGTCGCGGCCACCTCCGCCGGGTGATGGCCGTAGTCGTCGATCAGCGTATAGCGCCCGCCCGGCTTTGCAGCCGGACCAAGCGTGATCTCGCCCCAACGCTGGAAGCGCCGGCTGACGCCCCTGAACTCGGCGAGCGCTTTCACGATCGCGGCATCCGGCGCGCCGACTTCCATGCCCACTGCGATCGCGGCGAGCGCATTCAGCACGTTGTGAGTGCCGGCGAGATTGAGCGTGACTTCGAGGTCGCGCAGCCGCGCGCCGCGCGCGTCGCTGCGCGCCACGCGAAAACGCATGCGCCCGGCGTCTGCCTTGACGTCGACCGCGCGGATTTGCGCGGCTTCCGACAGGCCGTATGTCGTGACCGGTTTGGTCACCGCCGGCATGATTTCGCGCACGTTCGGATCGTCAACGCACAGCACCGCGGTACCGTAGAACGGCAGGCGTTGCACGAAATCGAGAAACGCCTGGCGCAGCCGGCCGAAGTAGTGGCCGTAGGTCTCCATGTGATCGGCATCGATATTGGTGACCACCGCGAGCACCGGCGCGAGATACAGGAACGAGGCGTCCGACTCGTCGGCTTCGACCACGATGAACTCGCCGCTGCCGAGCTTGGCGTGCGAGCCGGCGGCTTCGAGCCGGCCGCCGATCACGAACGTCGGATCCATGCCCGCTTCGGCGAGCACGCTTGCGACCAGGCTGGTCGTCGTGGTCTTGCCGTGCGTGCCGGCGACCGCAATGCCCTGCTTCAAACGCATCAACTCGGCGAGCATCATCGCGCGCGGCACCACCGGGATTTTGCGGGCGCGCGCGGCGACCACTTCCGGGTTGTCGTCCTTGACCGCGCTCGACACCACGACCGCGTCGGCGGCGGCGATGTTGCCAGCGGCGTGGCCTTTCATCACCTTGGCGCCGAGTTTTTGCAGGCGTTGCGTCACGGCGCCATCGTTGAGATCGGAGCCGCTCACCTCGAAACCGAGATTGAGCAGCACTTCGGCGATTCCGCTCATGCCGGCCCCGCCTATCCCCACGAAGTGCACGCGTTTGACCTTGTACTTCATCGCCGGCCGTCCCGTCTGGAAACCAAGACGCAATCGGCGGGCGGCGCCACTCGCGGCCGGTCGCATCCCGTCCCCCTGAAAGTGACGGGGCCCTGCTTCCTGTTCGTGTCGGCTCCGCCTATCCCCACGAAGTGCACGCGTTTGACCTCGTATTTCATGCCGCTAACCTCGCGCATTCGTCGGCCACGGTTTGCGTCGCATCCGGCTTGGCGACGCTGCGAGCTTTTTGTGCCATGCCGAGCAACGCGTCGCGCGTAAATCCGCGCAGCAGAGCGGCGAGCCTGTACGGCGTGAGTTCGTGCTGCGGCACCAGCACCGCCGCGCCGCGCTCGCTGAGAAAACGCGCGTTATGCGTCTGATGATCGTCGACCGCGTGCGGGAACGGCACCAGCACGGCTGCGATGCCGGCCGCCGCTAGCTCGGCGATGGTCGACGCCCCGGCGCGGCAGATGATCAGGTCCGATTGCGCGTACTGCGCCGCCATATCGGTAATAAACGGCACGAGCGTTGCTGTGACGCCGGCACGTGCGTAGCTCGCCTCGACTTCGGCAAGATGGCGCGCGCCCGATTGATGCGTGATATGCGGGCGTTCTGCGGGTAACAGCAGCGCCAACGCCTGCGGTACGGTTTCGTTGAGCGCCTGCGCGCCGAGGCTGCCGCCGATCACGGTCAGGCGCAACGGGCCGGAGCGCGCGCGATAACGGTTCTCGGGCGATGCGAGCTGCGCGATTTCGCCGCGTACCGGATTGCCGGTCCAGATCACTGCGGTCGACGCGCCAAAGGCGCCGGGGAAACCGGCGAGCACGCGGTCGGCAAGCTTGGCGAGCACGCGGTTGGCGAGCCCGGCGACCGAATTCTGCTCGTGGATCGCGAGCGGGCGATTGAACAGAGACGCCATCATGCCGCCCGGGAACGACACGTAGCCGCCCATGCCGAGCACGACATCGGGGCGGTGCGCGAAAATGGCGCGCGCGCTTTGCCAGAACGCGATCAGCAATTGCAGCGGCAGCAGCATGCAGCGCAGCAAGCTTTTGCCGCGCACGCCCGACATGCTGACCCACGCCATGGTGTAACCCCTGGGCGCAACCAGCGTCGTCTCCATGCCGGCTTGCGAGCCGAGCCAGACGATGTTCCAGCCCTGCGCACGCAGGTATTCGGCCACCGCCAATGCAGGGAAAATGTGTCCCCCGGTCCCGCCGGCCATGATCATGATCGTCCGTGAGGCATGAGGAGTGGGGCGCGAAGCGCTCATACCGCCAACCCCCGGATCAATTGCCGGTTCTCCCAGTCGACTCTGAGCAGAACAGCCAGCGCGCAGCAGTTGGCGGCGATGCCGCTGCCGCCGAACGACAACAGCGGCAGCGTGAGCCCCTTGGTCGGCAGCACGCCCATGTTGACGCCGATGTTGATGATCGCCTGCACGCCGAGCCATAGCCCGATACCATGCGCGGTAAGCGCCGGGTAATAGCGCTCGAGCGCGGCCGCCTGGCGGCCGATCGCGAACGCGCGCACGACGATGATTGCGAACAGCAGAATCACCAGCGCCACGCCGGCGAAGCCGAGTTCCTCGGCGATCACCGCCAGCAGGAAATCGGTGTGCGCCTCGGGCAGGTAGAACAGTTTTTCGACGCTGCCGCCCAGGCCGACGCCGAACCATTCGCCGCGGCCGAACGCGATCAGCGCGTGCGACAGCTGGTAGCCCTTGCCGAACGGATCGGCCCACGGATCCATGAAGCCGACCACGCGCTGCAGCCGATACGGTGAAAGCCAGATCAACAGCACGAAACCGACAATCAGCATTGCGATCAGGCCGGCGAACAGCCGCCAGGTCATGCCCCCGAGGAACAGGATGCCTATCGCTATTGCGGTGATCACCGCGAAGGCGCCGAAGTCCGGCTCGCGCAGCAACAATCCGCCGATCACCAGCATTACGGCGAACATCGGCAAAAAGCCTTTCCTCAGGCTGTGCATGCTGGCCGCCTTGCGCACGGTGTAATCGGCGGCGTACAGCACCGCAAAGAGCTTCATCAATTCCGACGGCTGCAGGTTGAACAGGTACAGCGACAGCCAGCGCTGGCTGCCGTTGACCTCGCGCCCGACGCCCGGCACCAGTACCAGCGCGAGCAATCCGGCTCCGAGCAGGAACAGGTATGGCGCCATCTGCTGCCAGAAACGCAGCGGAAACTGAAACGCGACCGTTGCGAGCAGGATGCTCAACGCGACAAACACGCCATGCCGCATCAGGTAATACATCGGCTGCTGGCCGGTGATCCGGCTGCCTTCGGCGATCGCGATCGACGACGAATAGACCATCACCAGACCGAGCGCGAGCAGCAGCACGGCTGCCCACACCAGCGTGTGATCGTATTCCGCCGGCTGCGGCCGGCTTTTTACATCGGCATAAAACATGGTGCTAGCGTCCGTCACCCGTCATCAGCTTTCTCGCCGCAGCGGCAAACACTTCGCCGCGGTGCGCGTAATTTCTGAACATGTCGTAGCTCGCGCATGCCGGCGAGAGCAGCACCGCATCGCCGCGCCGGCTCGCTGCGTATGCGCCCGCGACCGCCTGCGTCATGTCGTCGACGCGCGTCAACGGCACGCCGCAACCATCGAGCGCGGCCGCAATCCGTTCGCGGTCACGCCCGATCAGCACTACCGCACGCGCGTGGCGCTTGACCGCCGCGCGCAGCGGCCCGAAGTCCTGGCTTTTGTCGTCACCGCCCGCAATCAGCACCACCGGCTGAGCGAAGCCATTGAGCGCGGCAACCGTCGAGCCGACGTTGGTGCCTTTCGAGTCGTCGTAAAACGTGACGCCGTCGATCTCCGCGACTTTCTCGACGCGGTGCGGCAGCCCCTTGAAATTGCGCAAGGCCGTGACGATCGCCTTGTCGGCAACGCCGATCGCGCGGCACAGCGCGCCCGCGGCTAGCGCGTTCGCCGCGTTGTGCAGCCCGGCGATCGGCAGCTCATCAACCGGCAACAACATCTGGTCGCCACGCGCAAGCCACGGCTTGTTGCCGCGCTGCGCGATACCCCACTCGCGCGCGCCTCGCGGCGTGGTCAGCCCGAAGCGGTGGACGGTGCGGCCCGGCAATTTCATCGCGCTGCTGGCCGCGTCGTCGCGATTGAGCACCTGCGCGCCGCTGCCGTTGAACACCCGCGTCTTGGCTGCAACGTACGCATCCATGCCGTCGTAGCGATCGAGATGGTCCGCTGACAGATTGAGCATCGCCGCCGCATCCGCATTGAGGCTCGTCGTGCTTTCGAGCTGGAAGCTCGACAGCTCGAGCACGAACGCGTCGGGTGCAGCCCTGCCGTTCTCGATTTCGGTCAGCGCGTCGAGCACCGGCGTGCCGATGTTGCCGGCGACCACGGTGTCGAGGCCTGCCGCGGCGCAGATGTCGCCCGCCATGCGTGTCACCGTGCTCTTGCCGTTGGTCCCTGTTATCGCGAGAATTCTCGCGTTTTCCAGTTTCGAGTTTCGAGTTTCGAGTTCCATGAGCGTCAGGCCGAACAACTCGACGTCGCCGACCACCGGCATGCCGCGCTTGATCGCCGCCGCCACCGACGGCGTGCGGCGATCGACGCCGGGGCTGATCGCGATCAGGTCGGCTGCTCGCACGCGCGCATCGCTGAACTCACCGCATTCAAGCGCAACGTCGGGCAGCTCGCGCTTGAGTTCGCCCGCGCGTGGCGGCTCAGTGCGCGTGTCGGCGACCGACACGATCGCACCGTGCCGTTTGAGCCAGAGCGTCATCGACATTCCGGTATCACCCAGTCCCAGTACCAAGACTTTTTTACCTTTCAAGCCCATGTGCGTTCATCTGCGTCTGCTTCCTAGCGCAACTTCAGCGTCGACAAGCCAACGAGCACCAGCATCATCGTGATGATCCAGAAGCGCTGGTTGGTTTTGGTGTCGTCGTAATGCGCAAAGCGCATTAGCCTCCTCCAAACCAACCCGTAGTGCGCTTTTCTCATGACCAGTTACCTCAGCTTCAAAGTTGAGAGGCCCACGAGGACCAACATCATCGTGATGATCCAGAAGCGCACCACGACCTGGTTTTCCTTCCAGCCTTTCAATTCGTAGTGGTGATGCAGCGGCGCCATGCGGAAGATGCGTTTGCCCGTCAGCTTGAACGACGCCACCTGCAGCATCACCGACAGCGTCTCGACCACGAACACGCCGCCCATGATGAACAGCACGATTTCCTGCCGCACGATCACCGCGATGGTGCCGAGCGCGGCGCCGAGCGCGAGCGCGCCGACGTCGCCCATGAACACTTCCGCCGGATAGGCGTTGAACCACAAAAAAGCGAGTCCCGCCCCGGCCAGCGCGCCGCAGAACACCGTGAGCTCGCCGGCGCCTGGAATGAGCGGGAAACCGAGGTATTTGGAGAACACCGAGTTACCCGCGACATAGGCGAATACGCCGAGCGCGCTGCCGATCATGACCGTCGGCATGATCGCGAGCCCGTCAAGGCCGTCGGTGAGATTGACCGCGTTGCTGGTGCCGACAATCACGAGATATGTCAGCACGATGAAACCGAGCACGCCGAGCGGATAGGCCACGTTCTTGAAAAACGGTACGATGAATTCGGTCTGCGCCGGCAGATTGGTGCTGAACGCGATGAAGCACGCGGCGGTGACGCCGATCAGCGATTGGTAGAAAAACTTGGCCTTCGCCGACAGCCCCTTCGGATTGCGGTGCACCACCTTGCGGTAGTCGTCGACCCAGCCGATCGCGCCGAAGCCGAGCGTCACCGCCAGCACCACCCATACGAAGCGGTTTTCGAGATCGGACCACAACAGCGTCGTCACCACGATCGCGACCAGGATCAGCGCGCCGCCCATGGTCGGCGTGCCGGCTTTGGGCAGATGCGACTGCGGGCCGTCATCGCGCACAGCCTGGCCGATCTTGTACGACGTGAGCCGGCGGATCATCGTCGGACCGACCGCGAAGGTGATGAGCAGCGCGGTGAGGCACGCGAGTACGGCGCGCAACGTGATATAGCTGAACACGTTGAATGCGCGGATGTCCTTCGCCAGCCACTGGGCAAGCTCTAGAAGCATGCGGCCTCCGCGGTTTCGAGTTGCGAGTTGCGGGTTGCGGGTTTGCATGGGTTTCGCTGCATGGTGGTCAACCCGGAACTTTCAACTCGAAACTCTTGACAACTCGTTCCATCCGCATGAAACGCGAGCCCTTGACCAGCAGCGTCACGTCGGGCGCAAGCGCGTTCTCGACTTCCGCCAGCAGGTCCTCGATGCGCGTGAAATGCCGCGCGCCGGCGCCGCACGCCTGCGCCGCGTGCGCCGATAATTCGCCGAGCGTGAACAACCGGTCGATACCGGATTCGCGCGCAAACACGCCGATCTGCGCATGCAACCCCGGCGCCTGCGGCCCGAGTTCGCCCATGTCGCCCAGCACCAGCAGTTTTTTGCCCGGCGCCTGCGCCAGCACGGCGATTGCGGCTCGCACCGAATCCGGATTCGCGTTGTAGGTATCGTCGATCAGCGTCGCGCCGTGCAGGCAGCTCTTGCGCTGCAGCCGGCCTTTGATCCCGCCAAAGCGCGCAATTCCCGCCGCGACGGTCGCGGCCGGCACCGCAAGCGCGGTTGCCGCGGCGCTTGCGGCAAGCGCGTTCTTCACGTTATGCAGTCCCGGCGCCGGCACTACTGCGCGGGCTTCACCGAGCGGGGTCTTGAGCACGATCTCGCTGTCAAGCTGTCGCACCCGGTAGGTAGCGGTCACTGTTGCTTTGGTCTCGAGCCCAAACTCGATCCGCTTCCTGCCTGCCGCGAGTTCGCGCCACAGCGGCGCATAGCGCTCGTCGGCGTTGATTACGGCGATGCCGTCAGCTTTGAGGCCCTCGAAGATTTCGCCTTTGGCGCGCGCGATCGCTTCGGTCGAGCCGAGGTTTTCGAGATGCGCGACGCCGGCGTTGTTGATCAGCGCCACATCGGGCTCGGCAAGCCGCGTGATATAGGAAAGCTCGCCGGTATGATTCATGCCCATTTCGATCACCGCATAGCGGTGCTCGCGCCGCAGCTCGAGCAGCGTCAGCGGCACGCCGATGTGGTTGTTGAGATTGCCGCGCGTAGCCAGTACGGCATCCTCGCCGGCGACGGCGCGCAGAATTGCCGCCAGCATTTCCTTCACTGTGGTCTTGCCGTTGCTGCCGGTGAGCGCCACCAGCGGGTTCTTGAATTGGCGGCGCCAGTAATTGCCGAGCCGACCCAGCGCCCGCGTCGTGTCATCAACCAGGATCTGCGGCAACTTGCTGTCGCCGGCTGCGCGCTCGACCAGCACTGCCGCTGCACCGGCCGCGGCAGCCTCTGCGATGAATGCATGACCGTCGAAGCGCTCGCCCTTCAGCGCGACGAACAAGTCGCCGCGACTGATCGCGCGGCTGTCACTGCTGACCGCGCTGAATTCCACGTCACCGCCGGTAAAACGCGCGCCGAGTGCTTGCGCTGCCTGCGATACGCGCATCATTTGCGCAGTCCCCGCAATACGGCACGCGCCACCGCGCCGTCGCTGAACGGCCGTTTGGCGCCCATGATTTCCTGGTACGTCTCGTGGCCCTTGCCGGCAATCAGCACCACGTCGCCGCGCCGCGCTTCGCGCAGCGCCAGCGCAATCGCGCGCTTGCGGTCAGGCTCGATCACACAATCGCCTCGCGCGCCTTTGCGGATATCGGCGATGATCGCCAGCGGATCCTCGCCGCGCGGGTTGTCGCTGGTAATCACGACGTGATCGGCGAGCCGCGTCGCGACCGTGCCCATCAGCGGCCGCTTGCCGCGGTCGCGCCCGCCGCCGCAGCCGAACACGCAGATGAGGCGAGAGGCGTGGCCCTCGATCAGCTCCCGCAACGCCAGCAACACTTGCTCGAGCGCAGCGGGTGAATGCGCGTAATCGACGACCGCCAGCGGCAGACGGCCGCCGCCGAATTTCTGCATGCGTCCCGGCACTGCGTCGAGCCTGGCGAGTGTCGCGACCGCATCCTTGAGCTTGATGTCGCTCGCCAGCAACGTGGCCAGCGAGCCGAGCAGGTTGGAAGCGTTGTAGCCGCCGATCACCGGGCTCTCGACGGTCGCCGCGCCCCACGGCGTCTTGACATCGAAGCGCACGCCGGCGGCCCGGGTGGCGAGATTTCTGCCGATCACGCGCGGCAGGCGGCGTGCGCCGCTCGCGCCGCGCCCGAAACCGTAACCGAGCATGCTGAGTCCGCGCCGCCGCACGCGGCCTGCCAGCTCGATGCCGAAATCGTCGTCGAGGTTGACAATCGCGTGCTTGAGCGACTCGCACTCGAACAGCCGCGCCTTGGCGTGCTGGTAGCGGCGCATGGTGCGGTGGTAATCGAGATGATCGCGCGACAGGTTCGTGAGCAGCGCCACGTCGAACTGCACGCCGGCGACGCGATCCTGGTCGAGTCCGATGGACGATACTTCCATGCTCACCGCGTGTGCGCCGCGGCGCGCGAAATCCGCAAGCTGCGCGTGCAACCACGCCGCATCGGGCGTGGTATTGACGAGCGGCTTTAACGCGCCGCGCAGACCGTAGCCGAGCGTACCGATCACTGCGGTGCGCACCCCGCAGTCGTTCAACGCGTGGGCAACCCACTGGCTGCACGTCGTCTTGCCGTTGGTGCCGGTGACGCCGATCATCCACAACCGCGTGCTCGGATAATCGTAGATGTGGCTTGCGATCGAGCCGGCGCGTGCGCGCAGCCGGGACACGCCGAGATTCGGCACGCGCCACGACGGATTCCACTCGAACCCGCGTTTCTCCCACAGCACCGAGCCGGCGCCGTTGGCAATCGCCTGCGCGATGTAGCGCCGGCCATCCTGCGTTTCGCCCGGATACGCGACGAAGGTATCGCCGCGCTTGACGCGCCGGCTGTCGGTGGCGAGCCGCCGGATGCCGAGTTGATCGATCGCGCGCAAATTCAAATCGCGCGCGCCGGCGCCGCTGAATGATTTGCTCATACCTCCTCGCGGATCTCCGGCGTGTTGGGCGGCGGCAGCACCACGTTGTTGAGCGGCGCGTCGGGTTTTATCCCCAATTGCCGCAGCGCGCCCGCCATCACATTACTGAACACGGGGGCCGCGACTGTGCCGCCGTAATAACGGCCGGCGCCGGGCTCGTCGATCATCACCGCGACGACCAGCCGCGGGTCGGAGGCCGGCGCAAAGCCGATGAACGACGACACGTATTTGTCGGCGGCATAGCTTGAGCCTTCGAATTTGTGCGCGGTACCGGTCTTGCCGGCGACGCGGTAACCCATCACTTGTGCGCGCGGTGCGGTGCCCCCCGGCTGCACCGCCAGCTCGAGCATCTTGCGCACCTGCAGCGCGGTCTCGGGTGAGATCACGCGCGTGCTTGCGGCCGGCGTGTCCAGCTTCACCAGCGTCACCGGTTTGATTTCGCCGTTGTCCGCAAACACCAGGTAGGCGCGCGCGAGCTGCAACAGGCTCAGCGAAATGCCATGGCCATACGACATCGTCGCCTGCTCGATCGGCCGCCAACTGTGGTAGGCACGCAGCCGGCCCGACACTTCGCCCGGAAAGCCGGAGAGCGGCGGTGTGCCGAAACCGACCCGGTTGAAGATGCTCCACAGCTTTTCCGACGGCAGCGCGAGCGCCATTTTGGCGGCGCCGATGTTGGACGATTTCTGGATCACCTGCGCAACGGTGAGTGCACCTTGCGGATGCGCATCATGGATGGTGCGGTCGCCAATCGTCAGCCGGCCGGGCGCGGTTTGTATCAGCGTGTCCGGCTTGAACAGCCCGGCCTCGATCGCCGCCGCTGCGGTGAACGGCTTCAGCGTCGAGCCCGGCTCGAACAGATCGGTCACCGCGCGGTTACGCGTGCGTTTCGGCTCAAGCTTGGCGCGGTTGTTCGGGTTGTAGGACGGCAGGTTCGCCATTGCCAGCACTTCACCGGTCTTGGCGTCGAGCACCACGATGCCGCCGGCTTTCGCCCGGTTCGCGGCAACCGCATTTTTCAATTCGCGATACGCGAGGTACTGGAGCTTGGCATCAATCGACAACGTGAGATCACGCCCCTGCTGCGGTGTGCGGATGCTCTCGACGTCTTCGACGATGTGCCCGAGACGGTCCTTGATCACGCGCCGGCTGCCGGGCTTGCCGGCGAGCTGCGCGTCGAATGCGAGTTCGAGCGCTTCCTGGCCCTTGTCGTCTATGTCGGTGAAGCCGATCAGGTGCGCGGTGTATTCGCTGCCCGGATAATAGCGACGGTACTCGCGCTGCAGGAACACGCCGGGGATGTTGAGTTCCACCACTTTCGCCGCCTGCTCCGGCGGCAGGTGCCGCTTCAGATAGACGAACTCGCGGTTGGTATCGACCAGCCGCTTCTCGATTTCGCCGGCGTCGATCTCGAGCAGTTGTGCCAGGCGCTTCATCTGCGCGGGCTTGATCTCGATATCCGCGGGACTCGCCCATACCGACTCGACCGGTGTCGAAATCGCGAGCGGTTCGTGGTTGCGGTCGGTGATCATGCCGCGCGTCGCGGAGATCTCGATCACGCGGCTGTAGCGCGATTCGCCTTTTTGCTGCAGGAAATTATTGTTGAGCCCCTGCAGGTACACTGCACGCCCGGTCAGCACGCCGAATGCGAGCAGCAGCAGCAACAGCACGATCCGCGAGCGCCAGACCGGCAGCGTCAGCGGAAACATCTGCGTGGCGGCATTCATTGCTTCTGCTCCGGCGCAATCACTTGCACACGTGACGGCGGCGGCGTGTGCATCATGAGCTGGCCGCTCGCGATTTTTTCGATGCGCGCGTGCATCGCCCACGTGCTTTGCTCGAGCTGCAACTGCCCCCACTCGATCTCGATCTGCCTGGCGAGTTCCTGCTCTTTCTGCAGTTCTACATAGAGCTTGCGCGCTTTATGTTGTGATGTGACAACGGAGAGCGCGCAGGCGACCAGGATGGCGAGCAGGATCAGGTTCAATCGCGCCATCAGGTTCCTTTTATCCGTTCCGCGACGCGCATTAAGGCGCTGCGCGCGCGCGGATTGACGGCGATTTCATCTGCAGAGGGGCGCTGAATTTTGCCGATCAGCTTCAATTTCGGCTGCGGCAGCTCGGCGGCGCGCAGCGGTAGTCGTTTCGGCAATCCCGGCGGCTGCGAGTGCTCGCGCAGGAAGCGCTTGACGATGCGGTCTTCGAGCGAATGAAAGCTGAGCACCACCAGCCGTCCCTCGGGCGCCAGCGTGGCCAGGCATTGCGGCAGCACCGCGTTCAACTCTTCAAGCTCCTGATTGACATGAATCCGTAAAGCCTGAAAGGTACGCGTCGCCGGATCCTGCCCTGGCTCGCGCGTGCGGACGACCTTGGCCACGATCCCGGCAAGCTGCCGTGTGGTTGCGACAGGACCCCGCGATCGAGCTGCAACAAGCGCTGCTGCAATCTGCTTAGCAAACCGTTCTTCGCCATAGTTGCGGATGACCTCCCTTAAATCCAGTTCGTCCGCGTTCGCCAGCCATTCGGCTGCAGTCGCGCCGCGGCTGGTGTCCATGCGCATATCGAGCGGCGCATCGAAGCGGAAGCTGAAGCCGCGCGCCGCGTCGTCGAGCTGCGGCGACGACACGCCGAGGTCGAGCAGAATGCCGTCGACCAGCGTTGTGCCGCGCTCGCGCAGCACCTCGCGCAAGCGGCTGAAACTCGCGTGCACCAATTGCAATCGCTCGTCATCGATCCCTCCGCGCGCCGCGATCGCCGCCGGATCGCGATCCAGCGCGATCAGGCGTCCGCGCCTTCCCAGGCGCGCCAGTATTTCCCGGCTGTGGCCACCGCGGCCAAACGTGCAGTCGACATAAGCGCCGTCCGCCCGTACTTTCAAACTTTCGACTGCCGCATCTAACAGGACCGGTGAGTGTGAGCCGGAGCTCACAACGAGAAGCCCTCCAGCTCGGGCGGCAGATCGCCGTCACTGAAGCCGGAGCCGCGCTCCAGCACCTGCTCCCACTTCACCTTGTCCCACAACTCGAACTTGTTGCCCTGCCCGGCCAGCACCACGTTTTTCTCGAGCGCGGCAAACTCGCGCAGCGCGGACGACACCAGCACGCGTCCGGCCGCGTCCATCTCGATGTCTTCGGCGTAGCCGACCAATTGCCGCTGCAAATCGCGGATGCGCGGGTTCAGGCTCGACAGTCCCATCAGCTTTTGCTGGATCGGCTCCCAGTCGGGCAGCGGATAAATCAGCAGGCACTTGTCGAAGTCGGCCGTGATCACGAGACGCCCGGCGCAACGCACCAGCAGCGCCTCGCGGTACCGCGACGGCACTGCGAGCCGGCCTTTGCTGTCGAGACTCAATTGCGCTACGCCACGAAACACGACTCCCCCTTCTCTGGTGCGGGAGAAGACCACCCTTCTCCCACTTTTTACCACTTGAACCCACTATATGAAAAATCAATCACATGGTCAAGCACGAAGGAAGGACTTTCTGTTTTCAGGACAATGACTTATGAGGATTAATTCACGCTTGAGCTAAGTTTGTAATTTGATAATCTTTTTAAAACAAAGTGATATTTCATACTCCAAAAGTAACACTTTAACTTTGTTTTTGACTATCAAGGGGTTACAGCAGGGTGTTAGCGTTGCAGAAAAGCAACACACAGAGACCTGCGGAAAGGTGAACGCAGGCATTCATACCGCTACCAGCGGAGTGAACGCACACGCTAAGAACCGCGCTGCCAGCGACTACACCGCGCGCGACGCTAACGGAAAGGACAAACTAACTGATGGAATATCTACAAGTCGCGAGGCCGATGACAAAACCTAAATCGCGTCTGCGATCGCCTTACCGAGATCGGCAGTTTTCGCACTGCCGCCGATGTCGGGCGTGCGCGGGCCTTCGACGAGTATCGTTTCGATCGCGTCGATGATCGCCTGCGCCGCGTCGGCGTGGCCAAGATGCTCGAGCATCATCGCGCCGGACCAGATCTGGCCGATCGGGTTGGCGATCCCCTTGCCGTAAATGTCCGGCGCCGAACCGTGCACCGGCTCGAACAGCGACGGGAATTCACGCTCGGGATTGATGTTGGCCGACGGTGCTATGCCGATGGTGCCGGTGCACGCGGGCCCAAGATCGGACAGGATGTCGCCGAACAGGTTGGAGCCGACCACGACGTCGAACCAGTCGGGGTGCATCACGAAATGCGCCGATAGTATGTCGATATGATACTGGCTCGTTTTGATGTCCGGATAGTGCGCTGCCATCGCCCTGAAACGCTCGTCCCAGTACGGCATGGTGATCGAGATGCCGTTCGACTTGGTCGCCGACGTCACGTGCTTCTTCCTGCCTTTGCGCGCCAACTCGAACGCGAAGCGCATGATGCGGTCGACTCCGCGCCGCGTGAAAGTGGCCTGCTGGACAGCCATTTCGTGTTCGGTGCCGTCGAATATGCGCCCGCCGATCGACGAATACTCGCCCTCGCTGTTCTCGCGCACCACCCAGAAATCGATGTCGCCCGGCTTGCGGTCGGCAAGCGGGCATTTGATGCCCGGCATCAACCGCACCGGCCGCAGATTCACGTATTGCTGAAAATTGCGGCGGAACGGAATCAGCAGCCCCCACAATGAAATGTGATCGGGGACAGTGGCCGGCCAGCCTGCCGCACCGAAAAACACCGCGTCGTGTTTGCGTACCTGCTCGAGTCCGTCCTCGGGCATCATGCGCCCGTGCCTGGCATAGTAATCGCAGCTCCAGCCGAACTCATCGAACTTGAGCTCGACGCCGAACTTGCGCGCCGCGGCTTCGAGCACACGCATGCCCTCCGGTCCAACTTCCTTGCCGATGCCGTCGCCGGGAATGTAGGCGATTTTGTATTTCTTCATCTTCGATCCTCGACCTGTGGGGTAGCCCTGCAGGAAAATCGGCGCGCGTCTGCGAATTTATGGACGAGCATTCTTATAGCGGGAACGGGAGTCGGCCGGTAAGCCGGGTTCTGTCGGAAGCTTGCGCCCCCGTAACAGTCATTCCTCTGGGAGCGCGGTTGCCCGCGCCCTCTAGCCATCTACCCGCAAGCTCGGTGGGTCACGTCGCCGCTTGCCTATTTGATGTTGCTCCGGGTGGAGGTTGCCATGCCGTTCGCGTTACCGCGAACGCGGTGCGCTCTTACCGCACCTTTGCACCCTTGCCTGTGCCTTGCGGCCATCGGCGGTTCATTCTCTGTGGCCCTGTTCCTCGCCTCGCGGCGGACGGTCATTAACCGTCACCCTACCCTGTGGAGCCCGGACTTTCCTCTATTGGCTCCCTAAGGCGCCAACAGCGACTGTCTGGCCAACTCCCGGCGCAATTTTAACACGCAGCCCGGCCGCGCTGTGAAATGCGGTCAGAGCATGCGCCAGCCCACCGTGCCGCCGGCGCGGAACGGCACCAGCGTGTCTTTATGGAATGGCAGCTCCTTGGGCACGTTCCACACTTCTTTCACCAGCGTGACCTTGTCCTGGTTGCGCGGCAGGCCGTAGAAATTCGGCCCGAAGATACTGGCGAAGCCCTCGAGCTTTTCGAGTGCGTTGTAGGCGCTGAAGATTTCAGCGTAGAGCTCGATGCCGGCGTGCGCGGTATACATGCCGGCGCAGCCGCATGCGGCCTCCTTGGTGTTGCGCGCATGCGGCGCGCTGTCGGTGCCGAGGAAGAATTTGGGGTTGCCGCTCACTGCGGCCTGGATCAGCGCCTGGCGATCTTCCTCGCGCTTCAATATCGGCAGGCAGTAGTGATGCGGGCGGATGCCGCCCGCCAGCAGAGCATTGCGGTTGAGCAGCAGGTGATGCGCCGTGATCGTCGCGGCGACACGCGGTGGCGACGCCAACACGAAGCGCACCGCCTCCTTGGTCGTAATGTGCTCGAACACGACGCGCAACCTGGGGAATTTCTGCAGCACCGGGATCAACATGCGATCGATGAAAAGTTTTTCGCGGTCGAAGATGTCGACGTTTGGAAACGTCACTTCGCCGTGCACCAGCAGCGGCAGGCCGCATTCCTGCATCGCGCCAAGCGCGTCTTCGCATTTGATCAACTCCGTCACGCCCGAATCCGAATTGGTGGTGGCGCCGGCCGGATAGTATTTGACTGCATATACCAGGCCGCTTAGCCTGGCGCGCCGGATTTCGTCTCCCGTCGTGGCGTCGGTCAGATACAGCGTCATCAGCGGCTCGAACTTCATGCCGTCTGGCAGCGCCGACACGATGCGCTCGTGGTAGCCGAGCACCATGTTGGTGGTCGTCACAGGCGACTTGAGGTTCGGCATCACGATCGCGCGCGCGAAGCGCCGCGCGGTATCCGGCAGCACCGCGCGCATATGATCGCTGTCGCGTAAATGCAGGTGCCAGTCGTCGGGACGGATTATGGTGACTCGGCTCATGGGTGAGTGAATGGTAAATTGTTAATAGTGAATAGTAAACAAACTATCACCACAATTCACTGCTCGCGATTTACGAATCACGATTTACGCTTCAACTTCAGCGCGAGCCTGTACAACTCGTTGCGCTTGCCGCCGCTGATCTCGGCCGCCAGCTTGACCGCCTGCTTGAGCGGCAGCTCGCGCAGCAGGATTTCAAGCGCGGGCTGCGCTGCGCCGGCGCCTGCAGCACTCCGTTCTCCCGCGCCATCGACCAGCAACACGAATTCGCCTTTGGTACGATTGGCGGCGGCGGCGAGCCACGCCGCTGCCTCGCCCAGCTTGCAGATATGGATGGTTTCGAACAGTTTGGTGAGCTCGCGGGCAATCGTGATCGCGCGCTCCGCGCCAAATGCCGCCGCCATGTCGGCAACGCTCGCGATGACGCGATGCGGGGCTTCGTAAAACACGAGCAGGTAGGGCAACGTTTTCAAAATCGCGAGCTCGCGCCGGCGGGCCGCGGCCTGCGGCGGCAGGAAGCCGTAGAACAGAAAATGTCGAGCCGTGGTGCCGGCAGCGGACAGCGCGCACAGCGCGGCATTCGCGCCCGGCAGCGGCACCACCGGGTAGCCCGCCTCACGCACCAGCGCGACCGCGAGCGCGCCGGGGTCGGAAATCGCCGGGGTGCCGGCATCGCTCACCAGCGCGACCGATTTGCCGTGCGCGAGCAGCCGCAGGATTTTCTGCGCCGCGCGCCGCTCATTATGCTCGTGCAACGCGATCAGCGGCGCGCCGATGCCGTAGCGCTGGAGCAGCCGCGCCGTGATGCGCGTGTCCTCGGCGGCGACCGCGTCGACGCGTTTCAATACATCGAGCGCGCGCAGCGTGATATCGGCGAGATTTCCAATCGGTGTCGCGACTACATATAATGAGGGCCGCTCCAGTCCCGTCTGCTCATGATGCGCTGTCCCGTCCATCGTCTGAGTGCCGCCCTGATTTTGCTCCCGGCGATACTATACGGGGCTCTGGCTGCGCTCGCCACCGGGGTTGCGTGCGCCGCCGAGGCCATCGCGCGCGCGCCGCACGTAGCGCTGATTCTGCCGCTTAATTCACCCTCATTCAGCCGCCACGCCGACGCCGTGAAACAGGGGTTTGTCGCCGCCGCCAAGGTGGCCGGGAAAAATGTCCCGCCGATCCGGATTTACGCCGCCAACGAAGACACTCTCAATGTGCTCACGATTTACGAGCAGGCGATCGAGTCCGGCGCACAGCTCGTGGTCGGGCCGCTGACGCGCAACGGCGTCGCCGCGCTTGCCGCGAGCACTCTCGTGACCGTGCCGACGCTCGCGCTCAACACGCTTGAGCCGCGCTCGCCGCAACCGGCGCGCCTGTATTTGTTCGGTCTCAGCCTCGAGCTCGAGGCGCGCCAGATAGCGCAGCTCGCGTTCGGCGACGGACGGCGCAATGCGTTCGTGATCAGCGACGACACCACGCTCAGCAAGCGCATGCGCCAGGCGTTTGTCGAGGAGTTTGCGCGGCACGGCGGCATCACGGTCGCCGAACTCGATTTTGGCGCCGACCAGGCCAGCCTGAACAAGCTGCGCAGTGCCGCTAACCTGGGCGTCGCCGACATGGCTTTCCTGGCGCTCGACTTCGCGCGTGCCCGTACCGTGCGGCCTTACCTCGTCAATCCGCTGGCGCTTTACGCAACATCGCAAGTCAACGCAGCGCGCGGCAACCCGCTCGTCGCGCACGATCTCAATCTGATCCGTTTCGTCGACATGCCGTGGCTGCTGCAGGCCGATCACCCGGCGGTGATGGTCTACCCGCGGCCGCAGTTCGGTGACGCGATCGACTTCGAGCGTCTGTACGCGCTCGGCATCGATGCGTTTCGCATCGGGCTCGAGCTGCTGCGGCAAAATCGCGACCCGGCGCTCGACGGCGTGACCGGCCGCATCCGCTTGACCCGCGATCAGCAGTTCATGCGCGAGCTCACCGCGGCGCAATACATCGACGGCAAGACCGTCGTTCTTGACGAACCGCACTGATGAGTGAGCGCGGCCGGCACGCGGAGAGCCTCGCTGCCGCATTTCTGCAGCAACGGGGACTTAAGCTCGTCGAACGCAACTACCGCTGCCGCTTCGGCGAAATCGACCTCGTCGCGCGCGAGGGCAAAACGCTGGTGTTCGTCGAAGTGCGCATGCGCACAAGTGCCCGCTTCGGCGGCGCTGCCGCAAGCATCACCGCCGCCAAGCGCGCCAAGCTGTTGCGCGCGGCACGCCATTACCTCGCGGGCACGGCGCGCGCGCCGGCGTGCCGCTTCGACGCGCTGCTCGTCGATGGCGCCGACAACTCGATCGAATGGCTCAAAGACGCGTTCGGAGAGTGATATGTGAGATAATCCGCGGGTTTAACAGGCCCCCCCGTAAATGGATTTGATCAACCGCATCAGCGAGAACTTTTCGGAAAGCGCCCATCTCAAACTGCAGAGCATGGATGCGCTGGCGAGGCCGATCGCGGCCGCGGCCGAACGCATGGTGCAGTGCCTAAAACTCGACGGCAAGATACTGGCGTGCGGCAACGGCGGCTCGGCCGCCGATTCGCAGCATTTCGCGGCGGAACTCCTGAACCGCTTCGAAATGGAACGGCCGGGGCTGGCGGCTATCGCGCTCACCACGGACACCTCGACGCTGACTTCAATCGCCAACGATTACGATTATGATCAGGTGTTCTCGAAACAGGTGCGCGCGCTCGGGCAAAAAAACGATCTGCTGCTCGCCATCTCGACCAGCGGTAATTCGAAAAACGTCCTGGCGGCGGTGCTGGCGGCGCACGAAAACGGCATGAGCGTGGTGGCGCTGACCGGCAGGAACGGCGGCAAGATGCCCGAAGTATTGCAGCCTTCCGACATCCACATCTGCGTGCCGGCGCAAAGCACCGCGCGCATCCAGGAAGTTCACCTGCTCACGCTGCATTGCCTGTGCGATGCGATTGATTGTTTGTTACTGGGGGTGGAATAAATGAATACATTACGTCTGTTTGCACTGCTCGCCATTGTTTCCGCGCTTACTGGATGCGTTGCCGCCGTCGTGGGCGGGGCCGGCACTGCAATCGTCGTCGCCGAAGACCGGCGCACCGTCGGCACCGTGACCGAGGATCAGGGCATCGAATTGAAGGCGGCCACCCGCATCGGCGACAAGTTCAAGGGTCCGCACATCAACATCACCAGCTACAACCGCATGGTGCTGCTGACCGGCGAGGCGACCGACGCGGCGACCAAAACCGAAATCGAGAAAATCGCGCGCGCGGTCGAGAATGTACGCGGCATCTACAACGAGATCGCGATCGCCGGCAACAGCTCGTTGACAGCGCGCGCCAACGACTCGTACCTGACGTCGAAAGTCAAAGCGCGCTTCGTCGACCAGCGGAAATTCAATCCGGTCCACGTCAAGGTCGTGACCGAAGCCAGCGTGGCTTACCTGCTCGGGCTGGTCAAGCGCAAGGAAGCCGAAGATGCGACCGAGATTGCGCGCACGACCGGCGGCGTGCAGAAGGTCGTGAAGTTGTACGAATACCTGGATTGACCGCAGCGTAACAGTCTCGCCGGCCGTCATGAGCGTGGCGAAGGCGTGCGCAGAACGTCAACGGGACCGGGATTCAGTCACTAGGGAAGACCGCTGCCAGCGGCCTTTCTCATTGCAACCAGCAGCGGGCTCTAACGGTCGCCGCGCCGCCCCATGGTCCTGCGGCCCTTGTTCCTGGCGGGATTTCGTGTCCCGCTCCGCATCGACACCTGATGTTGGCCGGGGCGCGGGTTCTTGGAGAGCGCGCCCTTGCCCGTGACGCCGGCCAATTTCTGTACTCTCTTGATGTCGATCATCACGACTTCAGTATTTGCCAGATAACCAGCGCCCGGGTCGTGCGGCTGCGGTGCCGCCTGCTCGCGGCCAAGCAATTCGTGCAGCTTGCGCAACGCTTCGCTGCAAGCTGCCGCCACGCCACTGTCCTTTTCCATTTCCTGCCGCTGTATCTCGATTTGAGCAATGGCATCGATCACTTCGTCACTTGCTCTGCCTGCCGTCATGACTGCGCCCTCCTTGGCAATCGCGTTTCAGGACAATTTTACGCGCAACTGCGCAATTGCTGGAAAATTTCACCACCGGCCAGATGCGTCTTGCTTGAGCGCCCTTGCTGTCCCACCCGCTGCTCGTGCCGTAGCCGCGTAATGCGCCGCATTTGGAACGCCGCCATCAGCGGCGTTACACTGGCGGCGTGCATACTGCCCCCGCCTTCGAATCCAAGATCTGCGCACCGGCTGAGCTCGCCGCGCGCATCGCGCAACTCGCGCGGCCACTGGTGTTCACCAACGGCGTGTTCGACATTCTGCATCGCGGCCACGCGAGCTATCTCGAGCAGGCGCGCGCGCTCGGCGCGAGCCTGCTCGTTGCCGTCAACAGCGATGCTTCGGTGCAGCGCCTCGGCAAAGGGCCGGACCGCCCTATCAACGCACTCGCCGACCGCATGGCACTGGTCGCCGCGCTCGAAGCGGTGAATCTGGTGACGTGGTTCGACGACGACACGCCGCTCGCGCTGATACGCCTCGCGCAGCCCGACGTGCTGGTGAAAGGCGGCGATTGGGCGCCGGACAGTATCGTGGGCGGCACGGAAGTCAAAAGCTGGGGCGGCGCCGTGCATTCGATACCGTTCACCCACGAGTATTCGACCAGCGCCACGCTCGCCAAAATTAGGGGTGATGAGTGATGAGTGATGAGTTATGAGTCAGTACTGTCCGGTTAACGACTAGATTGAAGCGTACAAGTAATTGATCGAGAGATTGGATGTTTCATTTTAGTGATGTCTCCGATTTGAATCGCGGATTGCGCGAAGCTGTGGCTTTTTCAAGCACAGGGGACGCG